>JBLIAG010000014.1:0-82503 GCA_047634375.1 Bacteriovoracaceae bacterium | reverse complement strand
TTTCTTAGTTCACCAACCTTTAAAGTGTCCATAATTTTTTAAGAATTTTTTTTATGATCTACGTAACTACCTAAAAATTCGTTTGATATAAATATAATACTAAAGTAAAATGATCAACTAACCGATACAATTAAAGATGATCCTTAACCTGTATTGCGAGGTAATATGCTAGGACCCATTGGCTCTGACATTATGGCCATTTTTAGGCTGCTGAGTCCCGACGAAATAGACAAATATATTGTTAGGGATGAAAGTGAGGAGATTGGTGAATCGATGCCTATGGCAGCTAATGGCGGTCAAATGCAGTATGATGATGAAGAGCCTCATCAGCAAAATCAAAAACCTAAAAAGTTTCCTAAAGATCATCAGGCGAAGGTATTGCCCCTAAATGAATTGAGTACAGTTCCTAAGAATGTGGAACATGCTCAAACCGAAGCTAGTAACCAACAGCTATCCAGTAAAGATGCACAATATATTGCTCAAAATTTGAATAAAGAAATAAATCATAGGGCAAGTGATCACAGTAGTGATCTTGCTTCCATGGGAATTTTGTCATCAAGTACTATCCGGAAAATTGAAAATGATAGACGCAAGAAAGAAAATGATAATAAAGACTCTGCGACAGTATTCCTACTGAAAGAAAGGCAGAAGATGCGGGAATCTAAAAAACGAATGATTGAACAACAAGCCATTAAATCATATCAAACTAATGCAGCTCAAGAGTTTTATGATGAACCGGAAGATGATTTATGCGAGGATGATGGTCAAAATGATTTAAAAGGGATCTTGTTGAATAAGAGACATTATTAAATTAAAACGGAATCCCACTAATTACAGAATTTTCATCTAAATTATACTCATCAACTATCTCTTTTGGAAGCACTACTCCAGAATCAGAAAATCCAATCTCAGTTTTCAATGAAAAGAATGGAAAATCTTTGTGCTCAAAACTAATAAGGTACTGTTTGAGTTCATTAGGTTGCGAGTTTAGATCAACTTTTTCTTGAAAAAATGATTGAATGGGTTTTATGTCTGTGAGTTTTGATCTGTAGTGTGGCCCACCATCAAATGGATCAACTTCACTCATATAACGAAAGCCAATTTTCTCTAACATATTTTTGACTGGAAGAGTGTCGTTACCAACTTTCCCTATAGCATTCCTTGCTTCGTAAGGTAACAGGGTCATATAGATATTGTCCGATGGAAATAAACTTAAAATGAACTCTTTGTTTGAACGACTTAAAATGTCTGCTTCATCATAATTCATATTCATAAATCTTCGACCTATAGCTTCCCAGAGAGGGGCATTTCCATTGGAGTCAAACGGAGGCATAAGTTCTGAGTGAACAGTTTCTTTAAATCTTTCTTTGTACATGGCCATATATAAAAAGCGAGTAAAAGAAATTTGTTTTCCTAGTTTATGGTCATTTCCACGATAGTCAGGATTCAAAACTAGACCACCTATTTCGGTTGGTCCGTTGGTATCTAAACCAAGTCTAAGAGTACCATGTACAAAACCCGTATTTATAGTTTGTGAATATTTGTGTTCGCTTGCAACTCTGAGAAAGAAATGGGGCTCTTTTTCTGTTCCATGTTGGGCATGAATCATGGATACACCAATAACATTATTGGTATTTAAGTCTTCTAAGACAAAGAAATAGTAATTCTCAGATAAATCTGTTGAAGGTTTTTTAAAGCACTGGAGGGAACGTTTAATTTTTTGTTCTATGATTTTTTTGTCATGGGGCAAATTGATAAATAATACTTTACCGCTTAAATCATAAAGGTCATTTAAATCATTTTCCGCAACACTTCTTAGAATAAACACGGTTTTCCTTATGAAATCAGATTAGTAGCTTAATTCGTTGAAGAGTATCTAATAATTCTTCTTTCGTACAAGCTATTGGGAATGATAGAGTCGTTTGGTTTGGTTTTTGGTTTTTAGAAATAATTATACCGTTCTCATTGAAAGTAGATTCTGAGATCGTTTTTGGAATTATCAAATACCTGCCAACTCTTTTTATGTCACTAGTATTTAGCTCATTTGATAAAAAGTTATCGATAGTTTTAAAATCTATCGAATTTTTCCCATCAATAGTTGTAGAGATAATTGTTTCAAATAGATTCTTTATTCCCAGGAATAATTGCATATTTCCATCTTCTGAAAATAAGTGGTGAGAATAAATATAGATTGAAGAAACAAAATGTGCATCTAAACAAAAATGGGTATGTTTCGCTATTTCTTTGTCTTCAAGTAATTCTTTTAAATAAATTAAATTATCATTACTCATTAATGATAAATCTTTTTCTATAATCCAAAAAAAGGTGTCAGGGTTTTCTTTAATAAGTTGATCAAGATTTGATATAATCTCTTTTTTATCGGTTTCAAATAATGATTCATCTAAGTTGATAACGATATTGTGATAAGTAATTTTAAAGTTATCTGAGAGAATTTCTTGGTAATTTATTTTTTGAAAAGTTTCTATCATCCTTACAAATTCCGTTTTTGGAACTGAGTAATGATTCATAATAAGTTCGTGTTTTAAATTACCATAATTATGTTGGCTAAGGAGTGGGTGCGTATGTCCTAAAAATGGTCTTTCACTTGAGAATCGAAGATCTATTAGAGTATCATTTCCAGTGGTCTTTACGTATAATCCATGGCCTCTATTGGTTGGAAAAAACTCTTTACCATTAAACTCAACTTTACTGATTTGGGAATTCTCCCAAAGAACTTTAGATTGATTTGTCTTTTCGCGAGGTGTTGTCATATTCAAACTTCTTGATTTTAAAAACTTATAGCGTGATAATTACTTTATGCTTGTTAAGGTTAAAGATCAAGAAATGATGAATTTAAATAAATTATTAGAAAACAAGGCATTTTCGGAAGCAGAAGAATTTATTCTTAGTAAAAAATTCCCGAAAAATGTCCTTAATTACAATTTAGGCTTTCTGGAATATAGTAAGGGAAACCTTGTTGCTTCACGGAAGTATCTCGAGGAAGCAAAGTTTTCGGGAATGTTCTCAGAGGAAGTTGAGGGAGCTTTAAAACTTGTTAAGACAGAGCTAGAACTTGTGTACACCGAGAGTGATATAAGCGATTATGATAACTTTATAATAAACTCTGTGAGCCTACCTAGTCAGTTTTATCCGACACTTTCAGTTTTATCTTTTTTACTGGCCCTTGGTTTGTTGGTAAAAAATAATAAGTTTTGGGGTTTTATATCGAGTCTCTTTGGAATTGCCTTTCTTGTAACTTTCTTTGCAATAAAAGATCTTAAAATAAATTATAATCTGGTCGAAAATATCATTTATAGAGGACCTTCAAGAATTTTTGAAGAGAAACAAGTCCTTCCGCCAGGAGCAAAATTCATTATTTCAAAAGAAACTGATGAATGGAAATATATAAAATATCCGGCCATCTATGAAGGATGGGTTTACAAGAATAAGGCTATTTAACTATGAGTTCACACGAAGATGCTATTAAAAATGAATTTGATTCAAACTCAAACGGTTTTAAAGATGAGAGATTAAACATACCAACTCTTAAATATTTTTGGCAAGCAAGTCCACTAACTTCAAATAAGCTAAATTCAATTCCAAAATTTTTAAGAAGCATAAAAGTGTTTGATAATTTCTCAGATTATGAATTAAAACAGTTTAGCCATTTTTTACATCAGAGATCTTTTGCTAGTGATGAAGTCATTATAGAAGAAGGCGACAGTGGATTTGGTTTTTATATTATTTTTAGTGGAAATGTCGAAATATTTACAAAACGAAGTCGAGTTGTTGATGGCGCGGCTGAAGTTTGTCAGCAATTAATTGCGAGACTTACTAAACATGAATACTTTGGCGAATTAGCCTTATTAGAAAAACAAAATAAAAGAAATGCCAGTGCAGTCTCTAAGGGGAACTCCACGCTGATATCTATTTACAAACCTGATATTGAAGAACTCATTGAAAGATTTCCAGTGATAGGGGCAAAGTTCCTACAAGGTATTTCTCTTATTGTTGCTCAAAGATTTAATAGTGTTACAAATGAGCTAAGGGCCTTGAAAGAGAAGTTAATTGATTTGGAGGAGAAGCTTGAGAATCCAGAAGTTTAAATCAGATAAGTTTAAAATGGGATTTTTTATAGTCTCAGTAATAGCTATCTTGGCAATCTTTTTTAATTTGCCTCGTGTAATGATTCCTTTTGGAATCGCTTATATTATTTCATTGATGCTTCGTCCTGTTCAAAAATCTTTATTTTCAGTTGATATAAGAAAAAAAAGCATGTCTATAATTATGGTCTTTGGATTCCTATTCATTTTTTCTTATCCAGTAATTGAGGCAATTAAAACTATTGGAGAGGAATCTCATCGAATAGAATATTACTTACCAAAATTAGAGAATTACCTAAGGACTAAATATGTTTATGTCCAAACAGAAGTTAAACAGAGATTTAATTATGATATTGAAACAAATCCTGTAGATAAATTAATCGAGTTTGGTCAAGAAAACACCAAACAGCTATTCGTTTTTTTACCGCAAATAATTGGTTCCTTACTGGAGTGGGGCTTAATGATACCCTTGTTCTTATTTTTTATTTTAAAAGATGAAAGAAAACTGAGATTTCAATTTATACAAATAGTTCCAAATAATATCGTCGAACGAGCTTATTATCTATACCACCAGTTTAATACAAAATTTGGTGATTATATCTTTGCAAAAGCGATAGAGGCAGCCATTGTTGGAACTATTATAACCACGGGCCTTCTAATTATTGGATATCCATTTGCTTTTCTTCTGGGAATTTTAGCAGGAATAACAAATATTCTTCCTTATATTGGGCCAATACTTGGTTTTGTTCCCGCTTTAGTTGTAGGCTTAGTTGATCAAAATCCAAATACGACTCTGGGCGCAATGTTTGTTTTATATCTTGTTGCAAATATAATTGATTTAGCCTTTGTTTTCCCTCTTCTTGTCTCAAAAATAGTTAATCTACATCCTATTATTGTTGTGATTAGCGTTATTTTGGGATCTCAGTTCGGTGGAGTTGTAGGTATGATTATCTCAATTCCGATGGCAGCATTCATAAAACTATTGTTTCAAGAAATTTACTTAGAACTTTACGGAAAAGCTTAATGGTTTTTTGACTGAAAGTTAAAAAATAGGTAAATTTGTGTATGAATAAATACTTGATATCTATGACACTTTTCCTATTATTTAGTTGTGCCTCTGAAAAGCCTTCGGGCAAGACAGAAGCCGAGGTTCTTTACAAAGAAGCAATGTCTCTTGTTAAAGAGGAACGTTATCTTCTTGCAACGGAGAAGCTTAATAATCTTAAAAACCAATATCCCTATAGTTACTACGCTACACCTGCAGAGTTACTACAAGCTGAAATTCTTTTTCATCAAGAAAGTTTTGTGGAGTCAGCTGCGGCTTTTCTGTTATTTAGAGATTTTCACCCTAAACACCCAAAAATATCTTATGTTGTTTTCAAAATTGCAGAATCTTACTATAAACAACTTCCAGATACTTTTGACCGGGATTTAGATTCAGCAGTAGAAGCTGCAAAATATTATAGTGAAATTTTATCTAAATACCCTAATTCTCCATATGCAAAAGATAGTAAGAATAAAATTAAAAAAGCGCGGGGAATGTTAAAAGATAAAGAAAAGTACATTGCAGATTTCTATTTTAAAACTGAAGTTTTCGATGCTGCTAGGTGGAGATATAAAGATATTCTATCTAACTTTGAGGATAAAAAATTAAGATCTCACTCAATGCAAAGAGTGATTCTTTCAACTTATTTTTTGAAAGAGTACAAAAAATGTATTTCTCTAGCAACAGATTACTCAGAATTTTTAGTAGAGGCTGATAAAAAAATTGTTAAAGAATATAGTACTTACTGTAAGAAAAAACTATAGAATTTTATCTTTAGGAGATGAGTTTGGAAAATCAAAGAGAAGTAAAATTACTAGCTGATGGCCGTGATTTATTTAATAAAAACTCTCATAAAAAAGCTTACTTACTATTTGAGGAAGTTCTTAACATAAACTCAAAATCCTCCGAAGCGTATTTTTATATTGGCAATATCTTTCATATACAAGGACAACTTGGAAAAGCAGTAAAAGCTTTCAATAAAGTTCTTGAGATTGACCCAGACCATACAGATGCTGCAATTAGCCTATCTGTTATCCTTAATGATATTGGTCGGTACGAAGATGCTCAGCGCATTTTCGAAAAGGCAAATGAGAAAGTCAAAAATAAGAATAAGGGTGTAATTGATCCTCATATAAATAAAAAATTTGCAGCTAAACATTTCGAAACAGCCGAGATGTATTTTGCTTATAATCGATATGAAGAGGCGCTACATGAGTACAATAAAGCTATAGGTCTGGATCCAGAAAATTTAGAAACACGTATAAAACTTGCAAAAGTATATTCTAAGAAAGGGTATATCTCTAAGGCCTTTGAAGAGCTTAGAAAGTTGAAGTCAGAACAACCCGCTTATATCCCTGCAAGGGTCGCATTGGGCCTATTACACTACGGAAAGGGTAATACAATTGAGGCACAGGGGGAATGGCAATCAGCTTTAAGTAAAGATCCAAAGAATGAAGAAATTTTAATGTATTTAAATCTTTCTAAAAATGCGACTGAAACAAATTTAAACGCTTAGTTAAAGCTAAATTTTAAACATAAAAAAACCTCGAATACATCGAGGTTTTTTTTATTAATTATTTGATTTTTTTAAACTTCTTTTACTGTTTCTTTATTTTTAACAAAAGCGTCAACAGTTGTTTCAACTTCTACAGCAGTTGCTGTTGGTTCTGAAACATTAGTTCTTTTGCTATCATCTGAAGAGAAAGCAACGATATAACTTTTAAGTTCTTTGTACATTTCGTACTTAACTGAAAGTTTGTTGTCTTGAAGAACAATTTGTCTTGCGACTTTTTTGTCATTGTTAATAACTATTGGAGCCTTTAGATTTGCACTCATTGTAGTGATATCAGAAGGAATAGTTAATATACTGTAAATCTTAGCATCACTAATATTCTCTAATTTTACACTGCTCATGTCTGCTGGAAGCAACTTTGCAACGTAATCAGGCTTAAAGATCTTAGGTTCAATAATTGGAAATGCAATAGAAGCATCCTCAATAGATTGTAACCAAAGTATTAATGTACTATCACCTGGATCAACTACAAAAAACGTCGATAGAGTTTCAAATCCCAGTAATCCTTCTGAAAAATTGATAATATCTTCGTTATTTACTTGTAGTTCACCGAACCTAGTTGTGTTGACTTTCACATCACCCTCCGAATCTAATATGGCAGTACCAAATTTCTACCTTGTATGATGGTATCAGTCAAATATATTGATTCGCAAGCAGGAATTTATTTCTTCTTTAAAGCGTCGTTAAGTGCAGCTAGATCAGCTGGCGAAGACTGCGATGCAGCAGTGTTTTGATCTTGTATAGCCTGGTATACTTCTTCTCGGTGAATTTTCGTCTCTTTAGGGGCTTTTATCCCTAGACGAACTTGTTTACCTTTGATTTGTACAACTACTATCTTTATATTGTCGTCAATGGCAATGCTTTCTCCAAGCTTCCTTGTTAGAACTAGCATGTGTGATATCCTCGTTAAACTCCGTTTAAAACTATTAGTCTGAAACCCATACGGTTTCACAACTGAACAACTCATATATTATTGCCACAGTAAAAAAGCAAGTATATTTTTAAAAACTTCTTACTTCTTTGTAATAAATTCATAAAAAATAGACTTTTTTAAGTTTACTTAAGCAAAATACTCATATTAGTTGATATATTTCATCAAATTATTATTCATCATTTGTGCGCTAGATTTATAAGTGGCATTGAGAACATTTTGCTGTCTCGTAAGATCAGTAAATAATTCCGCAACATCAGCATCTTCTATACGACTTTTATATGCTTCATTAGTTAAATTTTGTTTTTCAATTGTGTTCACTGCGTTGTCAATTTTATTAATTGTAGAACCAATAACTGTTCTTACTTCCACTAATCTATCAATTGTTTTGTCGAATTTAGGAAGTATATCCTGAATAATTTCGTGATTATTTGTGAGAAGAGCATTTTCTAGTCTTTTTAGTTCACCAAACATCGTTGTTCGTAAATCTTCTTGGACTTGAGGTTCAAATGGAGCCTCAGATGCAGGTGTTCTATTAAACTTGACCTCATTTTCTTTAAAATGTGGCTCTTCCTCTGTTTGAAGTTCAAATTTCTTTTCGAGATGTTCAAAAGGTGAGTTGTCCAAAGGACTTCTGGAGCTCATCGTTGTATCAGTTTTTTGGAAAAAAACATCTTTTCCATTAAAGGTAATAGGTACAAAAACGTCCTTACCAACTTCAATTTTGGTTTGATTTTCATCTCCAAGGTATTTACCTTCAGAATCAAAAGGCTTTGTAAGTGTTTTGTGACCTGCGAATATATACTTGTTACCTAATCTTCTATTTGCAATTCCCACAGACTGGTTGTGGAGTTGACTTACTTCTTTTGCAACACTTTGGCGGATTGCGGGATCGAATATATTAGACGATTGACCAATCGCCAACTCTTTAGCTTTAACCATTAGTTCCGTGAGTTCTTCAATAGCGTTTTCTGTAAATGTTAGTTGAGCTTTTGCCACAGAAGCATTTCGGGTGAATTGATCACCATCTATTTTCTTAGAACGAATCGATAGGATTTCCATGTTCCCAACGGGATCATCAGAAGGTTTCTGTACCTTTTTAAGGTTTGAACCTTGTAGCTGCAAGTTTTCTAGTTTCTCTTTTGTTTTCGCAATAGAGTAGTTAACTGCATGAATAGTACTTCCTTCGGAAACTCTAGCCATCTATTTCATTACCTCATCATCCCTAGAACTGAATCAAACATCTCATCAGCTGCTCTAATCATTTTCGCAGATGCCTCGTAGGCCTGCTGGTATTTTACCATATTTGTGGCCTCTTCATCTATAGAGACACCAGATACTCTTTCTTTAATACTTTTTGCTTGTGCTAGTATTCCTCTTGATTGCTCAGAGTTAACTTTTGACTTACTTGTAGCTAAACCAATTTTGGCTATAGACTGTAAATATGATTCTTCAAACGTTTTAGAACCTTCTCCAAGTACTTTTTCGTGCTGAACTTTTGATATCGCAATCGCAATTCTGTTATCACCAGGTGAGTTTGGTTCAAGCCCTGTTGTGATATTATTTAAATCAGCCTTTACTTCATCGCTTAGATCTAGAAACTGTGATGCTTGTTTAAGTTGCAATGGCTCTTTAAAGAAATTAATGCCCGTGATTTTACCAGCACCTGGATCATTAATAAGATTTCCATTTTGATCGGTAGGTATTGATTTATTAACATACCCTTTTCTATGAATTGCATTTGTAATGTGAACAAGGCCATGTGCCATCTCATCGAGTTGACCACGTAAAAGACCAACTTCATCGTTTCTAGTTTGTGTTAAGGCACCAACTTTACCAGACTTGATACTCGCAGAAATTGGTGTTTGATTACCACCTGCTTCAAAATATATTTCTGCTCGAGATTCATCTTTATAAGATCCAACTTCATCTCCGCCAATTTTACCGAGCTTTAGTCTATTTACGGCGCCACCTGCAACTAAAGAACCACCACCGACAATATTAACAACATACTGACCTTTTTCGTCCTCGTACGTATTGATATCAAAAGATTCAGAAAGTTGTCTGACAGCTTCATCACGTTGATCTCTCAAATCACCAGTCTCACCACCCATATTTTCAATACGAGTAGTTTCTTTGTTTAAATCTGCGATGGTAGCACCAAGAACATTGGCGTCTTCGACGATACCACTTATTTGAGTATCAATTCTTTCTTTAACATGTGTTATTGAGTTACTTATTCTTTTGAAATCTTTTACTACGATATTAGCATTATCGCGAACTAAGGTACGAACGACTTCATTTTCTGGCTGATTTGATAGCTCTCTGAAGGAATTAAAGAATCTATTAAGTATCTTGTTCATACCATCAGAGTTTATTTCATTAAAGATCTCTTCTACGTTAGAGAGTTGATTGGTTCTTTCGTTGTTATAGTTGTGATCTGAAATTGAATCATTTAGTTTCTTTTCGACAAGTTTATCATGGACTCTTTTTACACTTCTAACATTAACACCAGTTCCATAAACATTTTTTCCACTAGCTATAGGAGTATTTGTTTCGGCAGTTATTTTTTGACGAGAGTAACCTTCAGTATTAGCATTGGCGATATTGTGCGACGTCGTCGCAAGCGACTTCTTCGATGTTCTTAAAGATGAACGGCCAATACTAAATAAATCTGCACCCAATTTAGATAATCCTCGTTAGTATGTATTACTATTCTTCGACATTCCTGATGAAGAGTAGGTGTTGTATGTTGTTTTTCCTGTAAAGCTATCTTTCAATTCTCTTAAAGAGAAAATAGCTTTATTTAAGAAAACTTGATTCTTTTTATTTTGCTCTTGAATCTTTTCGATAATATCGAGCAGTACTAAGTTTAATTTCTTAATCTCTGTTGCAATCCCTATTTCTTGATTTGCTTCTAGGGTTAACACAAGATCATTTAATTTTTTAGGCTTCTCAATATTATATAGAATTGAGATTTCCGTAGTTAGCTCGTTTCTATTTTGTTCAAGTTGTCCGATGTAATTAACAAGATTGTTTTTAGTTTCAACAGTCTCTTCCAACTTCTCAATTTCACTTGAAAGAAGATGCATGTATTCATCACAAGTTAACTCATATAATTCTGTGTGCTTTTCACAAAACTCTAACCACATGTCTCTAAGGTAGTTTATTTTTAATTTGAGCTCTATTTGATTTTCCATCTAAACCTCTTAGTATTCAGTTGATAAAATTTTATCTGCAAGTGCATCATAATCAGGTTCATATTTTCCTGCTTGAATTCTTGCTTTCAAACTCGCAATTTTATCTGTGTTATCAATTTGTGGCGCTAAATCCACAGATTTTTTTATTCTAGAGAAGTCTTTAATGGCTTCAGGAATAGTTACCTTCGCATCTTTTGAGGTACCATTTTTTAGCTCTTGGCTTCGGTCGTAAGAATTTCTTTTTAAGAATTGGGCCCTTCTTGCGTGATCAACATCTTTCTGCCCTGTTTTAGAGTTTGGAAAAAATGGTGCTCTAGTATCTATACTACTCATTGTTCTCTCCTTTTTGAGAGTTGATATTCAAATTTTTGTTATACATCTGTACAGCTTGTCTTGAATTCAATTGTTTGTATTGAGGGTAGATTTGATCTAAGACCATGTCTTTAACACCAAGTCCACTTGTTGAGTTGGCCATTAGCTTAGATCTTTCATCGTCCAGCATTGACCTATATATTTTTTCTGCATTGCCTACCGGGTTGGCGGAGTCAACAGTCTTTCTCATTTGCGCTAGTAGGTGATTCGTAAACTGTGCTTCCATACCCTCAGCAACACGCATGTAGTCCTTAGGAACATACTTATACTTGTCCTGTTGAACATTTTGTTTAAAGTGAATTTGTGGAGTGTTATTGATTTGACTCAATGTTGACCACCTTCCTAGTTTTTTTCTATCCTCCTTCCTAGAGGATATCTTGTTTAAATTATAACATTAATACTGAATTGGTTGCTATAAAAAAATTCAGTTTAAGTCGAAAAAATGACATTAAATAAATTCCAGTTCGGCAAATAATGCCCCATTACGTTTTAAGGCTTGGAAAATACTTATTAAATCCTCTGGTGAGGTACCAATTGCATTTAAAGCACTGACTAAATCTTTCAGGGTTGTCTTCTTTTCAACCATGAATAAAGCACCTGGTTTGTTCAATTTTTTCCCATCTTGACCAACTTCCAAAAGAAGGTCTCCATGGCTAATAGCAACTCTATTTAGTCGGATATCGCCACCAGCAACAATTGTCCCTGTTTTTTCGTTAATAATAATTTTTGCTTTATTATCTTGATTTACCCGGTAGTTCTCTACTATGGCCACGAGATTTACAACTTTTCTTGTATAGTGAGGGGGAACGATTAAATCTACAGTTGCAGCATCAGATGCATTAGCAAACTTACCACCAAGGTTTTCATTTATGGTCTTTACAACTCTCGCTGCAGTTGTGAAATCAGGATTTTTTAATGACATCCTTATGGATGTTTTTTTATTAAAAGCTACATCAACTTCTTTCTCGATAGAAGCGCCACTGGGGATGGATGCTGATGTCGCAAACTTCGCTCCTTGTCTTAAACCACCAATCGAAATAGCTCCAGAACCTACAGCGTATACTTGACCGTCGCCACCTTTTAACGGAGTTACAAGAAGTGTTCCTCCTGCGAGGGATTTTGCATCTCCAATTGATGAAACTGTAACATCTACTTTTTGTCCTATCCTTCCAAAAGCTGGAAGCTTTGCTGTAACAATGACTGCCGCCACATTTGCTGAACTAACTTCTTGAACAGGATCAAGACCTAATGTTTGAAACATTTTTTTCATGGAGTTGTTTGTTATTTCTCCACCACCATCACCTGTACCGTTAAGGCCGATGACAAGACCGTAACCTACAAGAGGGTTATCTCTAACACCTTTGATATCTACGATATCCTTCAAACGATTTGAAGCCATGAGGTTTAAAGAGAGTAGGGTTGTTAAAAATAACAATAATAATTTCATTAGTACCTCAGCACATTTATTTTAGGTTCGAGTAGTTTGGGCGAAGAGACTGTATCACGGGAAGAAATGTCTTTTTGTGAAACAACTGCTTGCACTTCAAAATATCTTTTATATTTTTTATACATAATTTCTTTACGGCCTCGAATTAAAAGGTAGTCTTGATTCATTTGTTCAACAACGGAGGTTGAGATTTTATCATAAACCTTGTCTGGGTTTTCTGCTCCAGCAGTAGGTGTTGGTGTTTCCGCAGGTTTTTCTTCACCCTTTTTAGCACCAGCTTTTGCCGTCTTAGGCGGGTCTGGAAAATTTCGTTTCAATTCGGCTTGGATAACATCTTTTAATTGTTTCATGACTTCTACTATAACAATGTCACCATTTTTCTTTAAATTGTTATTCACGAAAAGAAAGCTTTCGCTATTTTTTCCAGACCAGAGGCTTCCATCACTCTGGTTGTCGACTAAGTCATCAGCTCTATAGCGTCTTTTTCCAGGACTTTGATAGTTGCGTTGAACGCCTGGTAGCATATTTTGCTGTGAATTAGCTGATGGACTTCCCCCAAGTGTAACGGGGTTTTGAATAGGACGCCTATCATTTGCTCCTTTGTACTGACCAAATTGGCCTCTGCGAGATCTCTCTTCGTTATCAATTTGACGGTGAACAGAATTTACATAGGAGGCACAAGAAGTAAAAATTAATATTGGTATTAGTAAGAGTAACTTCATAGGTCCACCACAGCTTTATTGAAATCGGTTATTTTGCCTAAGAATACTTTCTTGGTTTTGGGATTTTGGATTTCAATGAAATCTCCTATCTTTCCACTCTTTTTAGCAATACCGATTGTCTTTAAATTTATAAATTTATTTTTTATTGTAAGTTTAACTTTTTGACCAAAATTAACCAGTCTTTTAGGAGAGAGATCATGAGATTTAATAAGGTCACCTTCTCTAAGATCTTTGTTTAGTTTATAGAATTGAATATTTTCTATATCAGTAAAATATTGTGTTCTTCCTCTGTCAGAAGTATTAATTTGTTCGAAGTCTGTTGAGAGAAGAAGAGGACTCATTCTATTTAAACTTTTTCTTACTCTATAAGCCTCAGAGTTAACAAGAAATATAGCCGAAATCCAAGTTGTACCTTTGTTAGAAGTGATTTTTATATTCTTCTCTCCAGTACTATTACAGCTTGAGCAAGAGACTTGTAGTAATTCATTTTCATTAAGAGTAAATGAGCTTTTTCCATAAAGTGACTTTATGGATGACACCATTTTTGTAGACGATGAAAACTTTTCCTCTAAAACGGTTTTAAGCTGTTTTACTGTGAGATTCTTTGGAGATAGTTTTACGCTAGTTTTATATTCACTCTTAAAGTACTTACTCAGGTAATTCGCATTAAGTTTTCCATTTGCGTTTGTGACTAAAGTTATAAAGTTATTTATAATTTCACTAGAGCAATCAGAACTCTTTATTATTGAATCGTCTATGACATTGTTGATTTTGAAAATTTGAGCGTAGGAGTTTATTTCACACGAGTCTTGTGCGAAAAGTTGAGTTGAAATTAAAAAACAAATAAAAAAAAGTTTCATTTTACCTTATGTTGTTAACAGTTTGTAGCATTTGATCTGCAACGCCCATAACTTTCGAGTTCATCTCATATGCTCTTTGAGCCTTAATCAGGCTTGTCATTTCGTTCATGACATTTACATTTGAAGATTCAAGTGAGCCTTGTTGAATCGATCCTGAATTCTCTTCACCAGGTACTCTTTGAAAAGCTTCACCTGAAGCATTTGTTCTACCTGCTAGGTTTCCACCTTTATCAGTAAGGCCAGCTGGGTTTACGAAAGTAAATACTGGGATTTGACCCAACTCTATTGGCTCTGATTGGCCTGATAGAAAGGCTTGGACCTTTCCGTCGTCAGATATATTTAGACTTTTTGTATTTGGAGGAACCGTAATATTAGGAAGTAGAGGGTGGCCATGTCTTGTTTTCATGACACCTTGTGCATCTACAGTAAAAGATCCATCTCTTGTGTAAAGAGTTTCATTTCCAGCTTGAACTCCAAAAAAACCATCACCCATAATCATTAGATCATAAGGTCTTTGAGTTATTTGTGCACTTCCCATTGTATGTAATCTCCTTGTTGCAGATACTTTTGCACCTGCACCAACCTGATGACCAACTGTATATTCTGTACCGTTTGAGGATCTTCCACCTGCTTCTTGAACTGTTTCATATAGGAGATCTTCAAACTCAGTTCGCTGAGTTTTATAACCAGTAGTGTTGGCATTAGCGATATTGTTTGAAATAGAATTCACTTGCTGTTCTTGGGCAGTCATTCCTGTTGCCGCAGTATTAAGTGCTCTAATCATTGTCGTCCCTCCTGGACATTATTAAAAGTCTGCAATGTCATTTACAACCTTTCCTGAAATTTGGTCGTAAGTATTAATTGCTTTTTGAATATTTTCGAAATGTCGATGGGCATTAATTAATTCCGACATTTCTTGAATAGCGTTCACGTTCGATCCTTCAATAAAACCTTGGTTAACAGTAGTCTTACCTGTTTGCCTTACTAGGTTTTCTTGTGCATTGTTAATGTAGAGTGAATGTCCCTGTTTTCTTAAAGCATGAGGGTCTTTGAATTCAACAACAGAAATTGTTCCTATCTTTCCTTGTGAGGTGAAAACGTCTCCTTCTCTGGAAATGTTTATCTTTTCACCTGGTGGTAATTTGATAGTACGATTTTTAATGTCATTTTCATTTGCTGATAAAGCAGACTCATCTCTTCCTTGAGAATCCCCTGCTTGAATTTCAGCAAGAAGCTTATAACCTCTATTTGTAACCAGCTCTCCATCCTTGGATATGGTAAAATTTCCTTGTCTTGTAAAACGAACACCATTTGGTGTAGCAACTTCAAAAAAGCCTTTTCCGAACAGGGCCATGTCTAGGGGATTGTTTGTTGGAGAAAGAGCACCTTGCTCAAAATTTGTATAACTTCCGTCTACTTTAACAAAAGCATTTTGTCCTCCCTGACTTCTGTAAAAGTCATCTGGACTCCATTCTTTTCTAGGCAGATCAATAGTGTCTGCTCCTTTGGTAAGAGCAGTGAGGTGTTCCTTGAATGCTAATTGATCCTTTTTGAACCCAGCAGTATTCGCATTGGCAATATTATTGGCAATGGTTTCAACCTTTCTTTGTTGAGCAATTTGGCCTGATAAAGGTACCCAAATATTTTTCAAACAGTCCTCCTGACATTTTGGGGAAAGATCTTCCTGATCTATCCTTACTACTAGTTATTTTAGCAATTGATATGCCAATAATACATCACGGGGAAAAAAACTCCACTGAGTTAAGTGTCCAAAATGATTAGTCTAAACAAAAAGCTTATGATAACATTTTGACACAAATACTTACTTTCAAAGGACAAATTGACTTTTTTGCCGAAATTAAGTCACCTTTTTGACGTAAGTTTTAAAATAAAGGTTTATTGCAATGACTAAAAAAAATTTCGAAGGATCATTACAAAAATTAGAAGATGTTGTTTCTTCTCTTGAGGGAGGAGAGCTCAGTTTAGATGAAAGTATTAAAAAGTTCGAAGAAGGTATTAAACTTTATAAAGGCTGTAAGGATCTTCTGGGAGCTGCTGAGAAAAAAATCTCTGTTCTTACAGATTCATTAAAAGAAGAATCATACCAAGAAGAATGAAATACCTTATTCTTTTAGTTCTATTTTCATGTGCCCAGACTAGAGTTGAGTACGACATTACGAGTGTCTCTTTGAATACAGATGATAAAGAAACCCTTGAAATAGATAAGAACTCCCAATCAGACTACGGTCCTTCAAAAGAAGTAATTTCTAATGAAGAAGAAAAGAAGAGAAAGGCGATTGTTAGCCTTACACTTTACTCAAGTATTTACCACTCATTACCATTTATCGAATTTATAAAACAAATCGAGAAGAAGAACTTAAACATCTCTATGATTTCTTCTCAGGGATTTGGAAGTGTACTAGCTGCACTATATGCCAAAGAGAAAAGCTCTAGTTATTTAGAGTGGAAACTTTTTGATCTTTTAAAAAGGATTAAAAATTTAAAACCTTATACTTCTGAGTGGAAGGAAATTTTGTCTGTCTTTATTAAAGAAGAGTTTGGAGTATTAAAAGTGAGTCAGTTAAAACTTCTTTTACTTATCCCACAGCTGGTTGATGGAAAAGTGTCACTTGTGCAGAACTCTTCGGTAGTAGAAGTTTTAAATTCGTCTCTAAACTTGAGCAATAAACACAATTTCTTTTATAAGCCTAAAAACTATATTGAAGAAGTGGAACTCGTTGGTCCAGACCTTAGTTTTAGTATTAGCTTTATACCTAAAGTGGTTCAGTTTAAAACTTTGAATGGTCTTGAGTGGGGTATTTACACACGCTATCTTGGCCATGTTATGAAATCAGATTCTAGTATCTATGTTATGAGATCAGAGAGGTCAAGTGAAATAGATAACCTTGAGCCTTTATCAGATATTACAAAAGATTATGCAAAACAAATTAATGAGTATGTTCAAGTGCTAGAGCAGAAAATCAAAGAATGGCAGGAAGAAAGTACAACAAGTTTAATATAATACTGAAACTCTGTATAATAAAGAAAAAATCTGTGAGGAACTAATTGAAGATATTTTTAAAAACTGTTTACGCACTTCTAGCACTTGGATTTTTTATGGGGCTTGGTGTTTTAGGTGTTGTTATTTATATATCCTACGATCTCCCCCAAATAAATTCACTGGGTGATTACAGTCCACCTATTCCAAGTCGAGTCTTTTCAAAAGACGGGCATTTATTGATGGAACTCTCAAAAGAAAAAAGAGAAGTAGCAACAATTGAGGAAATTCCAAATAGAGTTATAAATGCTTTTTTAGCTGCTGAGGATGATAATTTTTATAATCATTCAGGTGTTGATTATATCGGAATAGCAAGGGCAATGGTAATAAATATAAAAGCTGGACGAATTGTTCAGGGGGCTTCGACAATAACTCAACAAGTTGCTAAGTCACTATTACTCTCTTCAGAGCGAACATTTACTCGGAAAATTAAAGACTTTATTCTTGCAAAAAAAATAGAAGAAAAATTAACAAAAAAAGAAATTTTATTTTTATATTTAAACCAAGTTTATCTTGGGGGTGGATATTACGGTGTTAAATCGGCTTTTAGAGGATATTTTGATAAAGAACTATCAGAGGCAACAAATGCTGAAATTGCTCTGATTGCGGGATTATTAGTCGCTCCATCAAAGTACTCACCTTATAACAAACCAGAGCGAGCTAAATCAAGGCAAAAGTATGTTCTTGGAAGAATGTTGGCAACAGAAAAAATTAATGAAGAAGAATACCAAGCAGCATTATTAGAAAATATTAAAATTCAAATTAGAAAGCCCATTCCTTTGAGAGCAGGTTACTTTTCAGACTGGATAAGGCAAAGACTTATTACACATTTTGGAAAAGAAGAATTCATTACAAACGGATATGAAGTTGTAACAACTCTTGATTGGAGCTTGCAGGAAAAGGCTGAAGCAGAAGTTTTAAAGGGTGTAAAAGAAATTGATAAACGACAAGGTTATAAAGGTCCTCTTTCAAGAATTGAGGGGGAGCAAGCAATCTATGAATATACTCTTAAACAAAGACACGAAATTTATAATTCATCTTCAAATTATTTAATCTTCAAGCCTGATGGAACAACGAAAAGAGAATTTGCTCCTGAGGAAAATGAATACGAAGTATTAAAAGCTGCACAAAATGAAATTTATGCAGAATACAATATGAGAAGTAAATCATTTCTTGTTCTTGGAAATCAAGTTGAGGATAGAATTGTTGAGTTCATAGATTTAGAAAGACCGGTTGAAGCAGTTGTTATAAAGGCGAGTAATACTCAAAGAATGATTTATGCTGATTACGCAGGTTTAAAAATAATGATTCCATACGAAAATTTTAAGTGGGCACACGAAAGAAAAATTCAAGTTGAAAGATATTATTGGGGTTATCAAAACCATCCTGAATCTATTGTCAAACCGGGTGATGTAATATTAGTACAAGTATCAAAAAAATTAGAATCTCCAAAAAAGTACTTACATAAAGATTTTATATCTAAGTACAAAGCTAATAAAGAATTGATCGAAGCAATTAATAAACAGAAATTTTATGTAGGTGAATTGGATCAAGAACCAGAAGCACAAGGTGCCCTTTTATCTATCTCGCCGGAAACAGGAGAAATTTTGTCGATGGTTGGAGGAAGTGATTTTTCAAAATCTCAGTTTAATAGGGCCGTACAGTCTAATAGGCAGCCTGGATCTGCGTTTAAACCACTTATCTACGCTGTTGGTCTTGAAAATAACCACACTGCTGCAAGTAAGTTATTAGATTCACCTCAAGCCTTAGGGGGCGTAGATGATTCTTTAAGCTGGAAACCTCGAAACTACGATGGAAAGTTCAAAGGGTCTATGACTTTAAGACGAGCATTAGAAACAAGTCGTAATATTCCAACAATAAAACTTGCTCAAGATGTTGGTGTAACAAAAATTACAAATTTTGTAGAAAGACTAAAGCTAGATGTTGAATTACCGGCCGATTTAAGTGTTTCTCTTGGCTCATTTGGAATCAACTTATTAAACCTTGTGAAAATGTATAGTATCTTTCCAAATGGTGGAAGAGTCCTAAAAATAAAATCAATAATATCTATAAAAGATAGGTATGGAAAAGTTCATCATATTGGAAACGATAAACAAGACCCTGGAGCTGTGACTGGCCTCCAGGAAGTTCCTGTGAAAGAAGTAACTAAAAAAGAACCAAGTGTTGAAGAAGAAATAGTTACTGAAGTAGTAGAAGAAGAAAAGGTTGAACAAAATCCATTCCTGGTAAATTTAGATGAAAACCAAGTTTATGACCCTAGGCTCGCTTACCTTATGAGTAACTTAT
Source organism: Bacteriovoracaceae bacterium (assembly GCA_047634375.1). GTDB lineage: Bacteria > Bdellovibrionota > Bacteriovoracia > Bacteriovoracales > Bacteriovoracaceae. The sequence continues at coordinate 62,885 of JBLIAG010000014.1, read as the reverse complement.
TAAGAGGTGTTGTCCAAAGAGGTACAGGCCGAAATACACGAGAAATTTCATCATATATTGGTGGAAAGACCGGCACAACAAATAACTACGTCGATGCTTGGTTCCTTGGGTTTTCAGCAAAAGTTGTTACAGGTGTTTGGACTGGGTTTGATAATAACCAAACCCTAGGTTTTGGTGAAACAGGTGCAAAGTCAGCTCTTCCAATTTGGAAGTCTTATATGGAAGCATCTATAAAGAAATTTGGGGATGTAGACTTTTCGATCCCCAGTGGAATTGTAAATGTTGCCATTGACTCGAAAACGGGAGAACTGTACCGTGATGGTCCAGATAGATTCATGGAAGCCTTTGTAGAAGGCACTGAGCCAGGTTTGGAGGAAAAAATTTCCGATGATGATGAGCCTGTCGAAGGAAGATCTATCCTAGATAGCGAAGATTATTACAGTGCGCAATAAATCCATGATATAATAGCTAAAGCCAAGCTTTTAAAGTCCGATAACGCTATATAGGCGGTGTTCATGGAACTTGCATTTAAACAACCAAGTAATAAAAAAATTCTCTATATTTTTGGGGCGGTCTCTGTCCTTATCCACCTATCTATTTCAGTCGTGTACATTCAAGAATCAGGAATGGACAATTTCCTCTCAAGCAATAAACAAGATGAACAAAAAATCCTTATAAAACTAATGGACCTTAAAAGAGAAAATTTAAAACAAGTTGCTCAGACAGAACAAAGTAAGAGTGATGAATTGAAGAAACCAAGGTTTCATTCAAATAAAAATAATAGTTTTGATAGAGAAACTAAAAATGCGAATAACGGAACTTTCCAGGCCGCTGGTAAAGGACAGAGAAACGCTATCGCACTAAAGGATCAACAAATTCAGGCCAAGGCCAAGAAGAAAAAACTAAAAGATTTAAAATTTTCAGATTTAGCTTTTAAAACTGATACCCAAAAAACAATAAAGAAAAAAAGAAAAGTTGCTAAGGTTAATCAAACTAGAAAAGGTTTGGAGAATGGAACCAAGAAGGGGATTGGACTTGGACAGACAAATGATTTTTTAGAAGACATTCCACTTGGAGACTTTACAAGACTTAATACCCAAGAATACGAATACTATGGTTTCTATCACAGAATAAGACAGAAACTTGAACAATTTTGGGGCTCGAATATTCAGGAGCAAGCTGATAAAATTTTTAAGCAAGGTCGATCAATTGCAAGTGAATCGAACTTGATTACAGGCTTAACTATTATGCTAAATGATCAGGGTGAAATTGTAGATATTTTAATTAAGTCGACAAGTGGAATGAAGGAACTAGATGATGCTGCTATTCAATCATTTAATCAAGCGGGTCCTTTTCCAAATCCTCCAAGAGGAATGCTAAAGAATGGAAAAGCCGTAATTGAATGGGGTTTTGTAGTAAACACATAAATAAAAGTGTCTACTTCTTATTGAGTAAAATTACCTTGAAGCATTGCCTTTAAACGATCAATCCCTTCCATTGTTACATAATCAGACCAAATTGCATCTAACTCTCTAATGGCATCAATAACTTGTAGTGCAGCCTGATCTCTGGAAATTTTTTGAGATTCTGCTAGTAAGGAAATACTTTTATTAATAGCTTCAATTGCTGGAGAATTATTGATCTTAGTTAATCTTTCTTCGTAAGAACTGTTGATCTTTTTTTCTTTACTCTTAATAATAGCAGTATTCAATAATTGAATAGATTCCATATAGCAGGTTACCCTTTCTTCATTTAAGCGAAAATTTACTCTGTAATTCGTGAGTTCGAAGTAGAGGCATTATGTAGTAAGTTGATTAATTCGTAAAGGCTTTTCTAGAGGGCGTGTAAAATATAACGGTGAAATAATATTAAGATATTAGCCGGTTTTTACGCCGGCCAAGTATAAAATTTTTAGTTTGCTTCGCAGTACTCTGTATAAGCTTTTGAATCCATTAGAGAATCAATTTCTTCAGTTGAAGTTAATTTAATCTTAATTAGCCATGCTCCAAAAGCGTCTTCATTTAGACTCTCAGGTGCTTCCTCAACAGTATTATTTTTTTCTAATACCTCTCCCGTTACAGGTGTATTTAGATCACTAACCGACTTGATTGATTCAACAACACCAAAACTACTGTTGGCTTCAAGTTGCTCACCTTCTTCTGGAAGTTCAACAAAAACAATATCCCCTAGAGATGACTGAGCAAAATCAGTGATTCCAACTGTTGCAATATCACCCTCAATTGATATCCACTCGTGATCTTCTGTATATTTTAATCCTTCAATTACGTTAGCCATTATTTATGTCCTCCAGCGACAAAAGGTTTTTTATTTACCATTGTCTTATATTTTTTACCCCTTATATCTACAACAATTTCATCATCAGCACTATATAAATTTTTATCTATACGCGCTAAAGCAATCCCTTTTTTAAGAATTACACTCATTGTTCCGGAAGTAATCTCTCCTATTTTCGTACCGTCAAGTTTCTCAACGCTATAACCTTCTCTTGGAATACCTTTTTCAAGTAACAATTTAAGAAGTCTAAATTTGGGTTGATATTCAGTTAGTGCTGCTTTTCCAATAAAGTCTCTTTTTTCCATTTTTACGGTCCACTTTAAGCCGGCATCTAGTGGGGTTACATTGTCATTTAGTTCATGTCCATAAAGCGGGTAACATACTTCTAGCCTTAGGACATCCCTTGCTCCAAGTCCACATGGAGTTACACCAGCTTCCATAAGCTTAGACCATAGGGCCTTGATATAGTGGTGTGACCCAAAAATTTCAAAACCATCTTCACCGGTATAGCCAGTCCTCGCCAGTAAGATAGGAGTTTCAGAGTCTTCTCCAATTTGAATTGAGTAATAAGGAATATCTTCGATGCTGAATCCGAGATCGATATTTTTTAATGTTTCTATTGTGGCTGGACCTTGTAATGCCAATAATGAAAAATCAGAAGATCTATCAGTAAGCTTACAATCAAATTTTGAAACATGAGAGTTAAGCCAGTTAAAGTCTTTTTGAATATTTGAGGCATTTACACAAATCATTAATCTATTTTCTTCTAATTTATAAACAATTAGATCGTCAATTATAGTTCCATTCTCTCTACATAATGGAGAATAAATAGCTTTTTTCATTTCAGCAGATTTAATATCATTGGTTACCATAAAGTCGATGAAATCAAGGGCCTGGGGACCCTCAACAAAGAATTCCCCCATATGACTTACATCAAAAACCCCAACTTTTTCTCTAATTGCTGTAACTTCTTCTTTTAGGTTTTTGTATTGGATAGGCATTTCCCAACCTGCAAAATCAACAATTTTAGCATTAGCTGCCAAGTGCTCTTCAAAAAGAGCTGTCTTTTGAGTGCTCATGTTATTAGTCCTTGTTTAGAATATTTTCAGTAGTTGTAAGTAGATTTTCCATTAAAGAAAAAACGGTCATAGGTCCAACACCACCAGGTACTGGGGTTATTGCTTGAACTAAATTTTTAACTTCATCAAAATGAACATCACCAACTGTTTTTCCATTAAGTTTATTCATTCCGACATCAATTATAATTTGATTTTTATTTGAACTTAGATGTGAAGACTTTATAAGATGAGGAATTCCAACGGCGGAAATAATTATATCAGCACTCTTTGTGTGTTTATTGAGATTCTTGGTTTTAGAATGGCACATAGTTACGGTTGCATTTAATGCTTGTAAAAGTAAAGTTAGAGGTTTTCCAACAATATGACTTCTTCCAATAACCGTTATATCCTTACCTTCTACATCGATATTATTTTCATTTAACAATGTGACGATTCCCCTTGGAGTACAAGGGATAATTCCATCCAACTCTTTCATGTACAATTTATTAACTGTTTGTAAGTGAAAGCCATCAACATCTTTTTTAGGGTTAATTAATTGGGTGATATTTATATCACTTAATTGCTTTGGAACGGGAAGTTGAACAAAGCAACCAGTAACAAGCGGGTCATTGTTAAGTCTATTTATTTGGTATAAAAATTCATCCCGAACAACGTCGTGAGGAAGTCTGATGAGATTGAACTGTGCCCCAATGTTTTCACAGAATTTTTGCTTATTTTTAACATAAAGTAAGCTGGCCGGGTTCTCGCCTACAATAATAACCGCTAGGTTAGGCGTGAGACCACTCGCTGTAAGTCTTTGACTTCTTGAGGAAAGTTCAGAAATTTTAGAATCTATTATAGATTTGGCGTCCAAAATTTTTGTCATAGGTTATAATTAACTCATAAGTACTGGTTTTGATAGTAAATAAACCAGAGGCCTTAAGAAATTTTTATTCAAGAAATTCTAATTAAAAGCGATAAGTTTAGTGTTCAATTAATATTTAAGGTTAGAAATGTCCGACAAAGAATGTACAATTTGCAAACACTATGGGGAAAGAACAGAGATTCCTGATAGCCTTGAAAAAGAACAGATTTATGATGAAGTTGGTACCCCTGTGAATATTTTATTATGCCGAAAGCATTCTGTTGATCTCTTTAAAAATGGACAGAAAAAATTTCTTGTTAAACACTATAAAATTCTAGTCGATATTATTTCTTCTGATGAAGTTAAGTTCTTGGATATATTAGAAAAAACTGTTCGAGAAAATCTTGATGAAATCTATTAAATTATCTTGATCCTTTCCTAGACCTATTCTTGTTAAAATTATAAGATAATTCTAAGCACTTATATATTTTTCTCAAGGAATTAAATTGTTAGTATTAGGTATTGACCCGGGTTCATTAGTTACTGGATGGGCGCTCTTAAAGAGCGAGGGGAACAAAGTACACTATATCTCCTCAGGGGTGCTGCGATTTGATAAAGATTTGAAGTTTTTAAATCGCCTGACTCAAATAAAAAAAGAATCTGAAAAATTGATCGCACAGCTGGATCCAACGGAAGTCGCTTTAGAATCCCTCATCTTCGTTAAAAGTCCAACAGCACTAATAAAGTTGGCACAAACAAGAGGTGTGATTCTTTCATCTATAGTTGAAAAATTTGAAGGAAAAATTTTTGAATATTCACCAAACTTAGTAAAGTCTAGTGCCGTTGGTCACGGGCATGCAGATAAAGAAAGTGTGAGGAAAGTTCTTGATATGATTTTTGGACAAAAAGATTATGCAACTCACGATGAAAGTGATGCAGTTGCAGTGGCCCTTTGCCATATTATGAATAAAACCACAATAAGCTCAATGGGAAAGATCCAAAATGGAAATACCCAAGTAAAAACAAAGAAATCTAAAGGCGGCCTTGCAGCAGCACTAGCACATAAAATAGGTTAATTATGATTGGTTATTTACAAGGAAAAATTTTAGATACTGATGGTAAAAAAGCCATTCTTCTCACAGAGAGTGGAGTTGGATATGAAGTTAATTATGGATACTTTTTAGAATCTGGCACATCTACAGCTCTTTTTATTCATCATCATATAACTGATAACGACCAAAGTCTGTGGGGATTTAATAATCTAGTTGATAAGAAAATGTTTGAGTTTTTAAAAACTGTAAATAAAGTTGGTTCTTCAAAAGCTTACCCCTTGATATCTACTATTGGTACAGAGGGAGTGATCCAAGCTATTATGTTTGATCAGCCAAATATTTTAAGTCAAGCTCCAGGTATTGGAAAGAAAATGGCGGAGCAAATAATTTTGTCACTAAAAGATAAGGTTGATAAGTTTCACGCAGCCAATATTAAGGCAGGTAACGGTCAAGATATAAATGTAGACATTATAGACACTCCAAAGCCTGAAAATAAAATAGATACTGGAATTATGAATGATGTCTTAATGGCATTAGATACACTTGGCTATAAAGATAAAGATGTATCCAAGTTAGTTAAAGAGCAAATTGTAAAAGGTTTCACATCAAGTGAAGATATCATTAAAAATGTTTTAAGAGAGCTATAATTATGGAAGAACGTTTTTTGTCTGAAGAAGTGTCAAACCGTGATGTTGAGCATGAATCAAGATTGAGACCAAAAGATTTTAGTGAGTATGTCGGACAACAAAGAGTTGTAGATAATATTGACTTGATGGTTAAATCAGCCAATAAAAGAAACGCGGCGATGGATCATGTTCTTTTGTCTGGTCCTCCTGGTCTTGGTAAAACATCGCTTGCAATGATTATAGCTAAATCACTAGGAAGTGAACTACATGTGATCTCAGGCCCAGCGATTGAGAAGAAAGGTGATCTCGCTGCTGTGTTAACTAATCTCCAGCCAAAAGATGTTCTGTTCATTGATGAAATTCATAGGATGCATATTACTGTAGAAGAAATTTTATATTCGGCGATGGAAGATTTTAGATTAGATATTCTTATTGGCCAAGGTGCAAGTGCTAGAACCATGCAAATTGATTTAGTACCATTCACATTGATAGGTGCAACAACAAGGTCGGGACTTTTATCAAATCCTTTGAGGGATAGATTTATGGCCCATCTCCACTTTGACTTCTATGCACCAGAAGAACTCTCACAGATTTTATCTAATAACGCCATTAAGATGGGGGTGTGCTTAAAGCAGAAAGCAAACCTCGAAATTGCTAGAAGAAGTCGTGGTACTCCAAGAATTGCAAATAGAATTTTAAGAAGAGTTAGAGACTATGCCTTAGTGGAAGACCATAAAGAAGTTGAGTTATCTGACGTAGATAAAGCCCTTCATTTACTTGATATTGATAGCTTAGGATTAGACTCAATGGATCGAAAAATTCTTAATGTAATAAAAAATTTCTATAATAATGGTCCTGTAGGGATTGACGCATTATCAGCAACTTTAGGAGAGGATCGCCAAACAATAGAAGAAGTTTATGAGCCGTTTCTTCTGAAGGAAGGTTTACTGCTTCGAACTCCAAGAGGTAGAGTCTTGTCTGACAGAGCAATTAATCACATATCTTAAAAAATACCACGAAATCAGTAATTTAGCCTTGATTCTCCTGTCAAAAATACCGATAAATTTGTGTAAATATTAATTTAGACAAAAGTTGTTCCATGGAAATATATCAGGCAATATTCGAAAATAATCCCTATCCTTGTTTCATTTTTAATACTCTCGGGGCAATCAGTTTTAGAAATAAGAACTCTTTAGAATTTTTAGAAAACTGGAATGAAAATTCGGAATCTCTTTCAGAAAAAAATCTCAAAATTCTACTTTATCAAAATAATTTATCTCTACAAAATATTGAAATTTTTTCAAACGATAAATATTTTCGATTTGAAGTTATAAAATTAGAGAACGGTGACTTTTGCTTTTATGGATCCAATGTTACTTTTCAAAAAAATACTGCAGAGACTTTATTTAACCTTATTGATGATATCAACGAAGGCTTATTGTTAGTGGATACAGATAATGAAGGACAATTTGTTGAAGTCAATAATACAGCAGCTAAATTTCTAGGGTATGGTAGAGAAGAGCTTCTAACTATGAAGTTAAAAAATGTCGTTTCAAATCTGGAGCTAAATTCTCAAAAAGATTGGAATGAGCATGCTATTGCAGTTAAATCTCAAGACGGGACAATAATTAAAACGGGACATTTTATAAGAAAAGACGGTAGTACTTTTCCGGTAGAAATGGTTATTTCGATTCGTAATGTGATGGAAAAAGATTATCAGCTAACCCTGATAAGAGATATTACCCAAAGGTTAAAAGAAGAAAAAGAAAAAGAAGAATTAAAAATAAATATGTTTTCCTCTGCGAAAGTTTCTCACTTAGGTGAGATGGCAACAAGCATTGCCCATGAAATCAATAACCCCTTAACCATTATTATCGGCAAAACGTTGAAATTAAGAAAGATGCTGGTTTCAAAAGATTTGGATGTTCAAAAGAGCCTCATGGCACTACATACTGTTGAAAGTACAGTAAATAGAATAAGTAAAGTTATTGGGAGTCTCAAAAATATATCTAAGAGTCTTGAGGATAACTCTTTTTGTAATGAAAATATATCAGATATGTTTGCAGACGTTATTAATCTATACACAGAGAGGGTTAAATATCTCAATGTAAAATTAGAAATTACCGGAGAAGAAAAGCTCAAATCACTCGAAGTATACTGTAATCGAGCACAAATTTCTCAGGTATTAATTAGTTTAATGAATAATTCTTTTGAAGCAATTTCAGAAATTGAAACGAGATGGTTGAAAATAAATGTAGATTTTTTCAATGATGAAGTGGAAATATCAATTAAAGATAGTGGAAAGGGTATCACTCCAGTTGTCTTGAAGAATATGTTTGAGCCTTTTTATACGACAAAACCGCTTGGAAAAGGGACCGGACTTGGTCTCGCTATCTCAAAAACTACGATGAACCGGCATAATGGTGCTCTTGAATATGATAAGAAGTGTAAAAACACCTGTTTTATCATGAAGTTACCTTCTTCAATGGCCACTACATGAAATATTTACTTCTAGAGTTTAATTTTTCCTTAATTTCTGCTAAGCTATTGATTACTTGAAAAAATTATAAACATATTAAGTTTAATCGCCAAGTATAATAGGCTGACGATAAATTCCTTCGCGGCAAAAATTAGATTGAGTTTATTAACCGACTGATTTAATTTAGAATAATTTTCAGGCGTGTAAATAAAAAAAAATAGTTTATAATATTAAGCGTAATGTAAAAACAAGCTAAAGAGTAGAGTAAGAAACCCATGTCGAGCAATGGCCGATGAAGAGTGTTAAATGATTTATCAAAGAACTATATCTAAAGAAGTGAAAGTAACAGGTATCGGAATTCATTCTGGTAAGAAGGTTACATTGCGCTTATTTCCAGCAGCAGCTGATTCAGGAATTCAATTTAGAAGATGTGATATTGCAGATTCAAAAACAATTAAAGCGGATGCAACTTGTGTTGGACCAACTAGAAATAATACTACTTTAGGTGACGGACCTGATGCAATACATACAGTTGAGCACTTACTGTCTGCATTTTACGGCCTTGGTATCGATAATGTATACTGTGAGCTAGACGGTCCCGAAGTACCTATAATGGACGGATCAAGTGCTTCATTTATTTTTATCCTAAAAGAAACTGGGGTCGAAAATTTAAATAAATCAAAAAAGTTTATGGTGATTTTAGAGCCGGTAAGAGTTGAGCACAATGGAACTTGGGCAATGATTGAACCTGCTCGAAACCTAATAATAGATTCAACTATTGTTTTTGCTCACCCTGCCATAAATACTCAGCGAGAAGTTTTTGAGTTTTCTTGTGAAAACTATATAAGTGAAATCTCAAGGGCAAGAACTTTTGGTATGTTGAAAGATTTAGATATGTACCGAAGAATGGGCTTAGCTAAAGGTGCTTCACTGGATAATACAATAGCTGTTGATGATTACAAAGTTGTTAACGTTGAAGGCCTGAGGTACTCATCTGAATTTATACGTCACAAAATATTAGATACGATCGGTGATGTAAGTCTACTTGGGTATGAATTAGCTGGAAAAATTACTACGTACAAATCAGGACATTACTTGCATAACGTTTTGTGTCGTAAAATATTGGATACTCCAAGTTGTTATGAGATTGTATCAGCAGGCTCTTTGGCCCAAGAAACAAGAGAAGCTCATAGGTTACCCCAGGCAATTGGCCTTACCACATAGTTTACTTATATTGCCTTCGCTCATTACCTTACTTACACTGCATCATTTTCCTTCCCTTATATGTATAAATAAGGTACATAACCCCTAAATTTAAAGGGGTCATTGATGAAGTTTATTCTTACGATGCTAATATTAGTATTAAGTTACTCAGCATTCGCTGATACGGTTGCTTGGAACGCTCAAGAACTAAATAGAGTTTATAAAATTAATAAAAAAATAGAATTACAATACGACGGTGAAACTTTCATTCTACCAAAAAATTCCTACTTTGAATTAATAGAAAAATCAAAACTGAGTATGATTAAGGTACACTTACATAAATACACAATTAATAATTGTCCTTCACGCGACTTGGAGACAGACCTTGAACTAATTCAGGTTGACCAACCTGATAACATTAAAACATCAGTCGGTATAAACTTAATAAAAGAGTGCAGAGTTGAAATTTTTATTGATATGAAAGAATATCAAACAATGAGTTTTTTTAATTAGAGGGTAAAGATGAAGCTATCAGAAGCATATTGGCAGACGTATAAAGAAACTCCAGCAGATGCTGAGGTTCCATCCCATAGGCTATTATTAAGAGCCGGTTTTCTAAATAAAACAACTGGAGGAATATATTCTTACCTACCAATGGCCACAAAAGTGATTCAAAAAATTAAGACTATTGTTAGAGAGGAATTAGACAATATTGGTGGACAGGAGCTTTTGATGAGTTTCGTAACACCTGCAGAATTATGGAAATCATCTGGGCGATGGACCTCAATGGGTCCAGAAATGATTCGTTTGAAAGATAGAAAAGAAGCTGAATTTTGTCTAAGTGCTACAAATGAAGAAACTATAACTGATATCTTTAAAAATACAGTCAATTCATATAAGCAACTTCCTGTAAATTTGTACCAAATAAATACTAAGTTTCGTGATGAAATCAGACCCCGCTTTGGAATTTTAAGAGGCCGTGAATTTATAATGAAAGATGCTTACACCTTTCATACAGATAAAGAATGTATGGATAAGATGTATGACAAATATTTTAATGCTTATTCAGAAATTTATAAGAGAATGGGGTTGGAGTTCATCGCTGTTGAGGCAGACGGTGGAAATATGGCAGATGCTGGGTCTAAAACCCATGAATTTCAGGTTATCGCTGATACAGGTGAGGACGATATTATTACAGCAAAAGAAATTGGTTATGCTGCTAATATTGAAACCGCAGCAACAGTTAGAGCTGGCTTGGAATTCTCTGGCAGCAGCGAACTTACAGATGTTGAAACTAAGGATCTTGCGACCTGCGAAGCCGTGGCAAAACTTTTAAACATTCCTGTTCATCAAACGTTGAAAACTCTTGTTTATACTGCAACTTATGCAAAGAAAGATGGAGCAACTAAGGAAGCTCATTACCTATTAATGATTTTAGGTGACGATGAAGCCAATGAAGTAAAACTAGCTAACTATTTCAAGGGTGCAGTACAAGTTGTGGCAACCACAGAAGAAATTTTAAAGGAACTTAGCCTGCCAAAGGGCTACATGAGTCCACTTGGTAAGGAAGGAATTTCAGTTATTCTAGACTCAGCGATAGACATTAATGCTGGTTATGTTGTTGGTGCAAATAAAATTGATTTTCATACAAAGGGATTTACTCCGAGTAGAGATATTAAAGAATTTAAGCAAGCAGACATACGCTTAACCAAGACAACTGATTTTGCTCCAGATGGAAAAACACCTATTCAGTTTAGAAAAGGGATCGAAGCAGGACAAATTTTTCAACTTGGAAGCAAGTATACTAAATCTATGGGGGCAACTGTCCTTGATCAAAAGGGTAAGAAAGTTAATCCTATGATGGGCTGTTATGGGATTGGTATTTCAAGAACACTAGCAGCAGCAGTTGAGCAACACCATGACGAAGATGGAATTATTTGGCCTGCTACAATCGCCCCATTTGATATTTACTTTGCTGTCATTGGAAAAAAAGACTCGACGAAGCAATTTAGTCATGAACTTTATTCTGATTTAAAAGCTAATGGCTTCGATGTTCTCTTAGATGACCGTGGAATGGGCCCAGGAGGGATGTTTAAAGACGCAGATCTTCTAGGACTACCAATAAGGTTACTTTTAGGGGAACGAGATTTTGAAGCGTCAGGAGAGTTAGAAATAAAAATAAGAAGAACGGGTGAAGTTATCAAGGTTTCAAAAGAAAACTTAACTTCAAAATTAAAAGAAGTTCTATCTTCTTTAGGAAAAAATATTTAATGGAAAATTTTGATTTAGTAGTTGGTATTCACAGTATTATTTGTGCTTTAAAAAACAAAAATAGAAAATGTTACAAACTTGTAGGAACTGAGGATGCTATTGATGAAATAAAAAAATCAATAAAATTTGAAAGCCTCAATGTTGAAATGTATGCGTCTCATAAAGTTCAGGAAGAGGCAAAAGAGTATTATAGAGACCTCGATCTAGAGTATCAAAGAGTTCCATCTGGTGTATTTTTACTGTGTTCTGAGTTGGAAATTTTAGATGTTGCAGACTTGTACAAAGCAGTTTCAGAAAATACTAAACTCAAAATTTTATGTCTTGATCAAGTGACCGATGTTCATAATGCAGCAGCAATAGTTAGGACTGCTAGCTTTTATGGCGTGGATTATGTTGTAGTACCAGACAAGAAGTCATTTGGCTTAACACCATCCTTTTTCAGGATTGCCTCTGGAGCAGCAGAATATGTTCCCTTGGTTGGTGTTAGTAAATTAACAAAAACTCTTACTAAACTAAAAGATCTGGGTGTGAATATAATCGCACTTAGTGAACACGCTAAGGGTGATTTGAATGCTGAGAACATTAGAGAAAGTGAAAGCAGTACTTGTATCGTCCTAGGGCGAGAAGACGTAGGAATAAGTAACGCTGTTCTAAGAATAATAGACAATCATATATCTCTAGACACGATGGGAGACACCCAATCACTTAATGTCTCCATTGCAGCAGCAGTAACAATGGAAAAATGTTTCTCTAAAAAATAAAAAACTTAAAAACTTAAAAAAAGATTAAAAAATACTTGCCTTTATAATCAAGTAGGTTTATAAAAATAATCCTCATCGCATTAAGTATTGATGAAAACGTGCTGCTCTAGCTCAGTTGGTAGAGCATCGGTTTTGTAAACCGACGGTCGCAGGTTCAACTCCTGTGAGCAGCTCCATTAAAGATCTCTGGCGAGGTATGCAAGTGGCTAAAGCATTCGGATTGTAAATCCGCCGTCGTATGGCTTCGAAGGTTCGAATCCTTCCCGCGCCACCATCTTTAACTTAATGCATGGGATACCAAAATAATAAGCGGGTGTAGCTCAGTTGGTAGAGCACAAGCCTTCCAAGCTTGGGGTCGTGAGTTCGAGCCTCATCGCCCGCTCCATTTTAAATCAAAACGTTTTTTACAGAATTAGAGCCTCAAGGAAACTTGAGGAACTCGTCTGTAACAAACTTTTTGTTTAATTATAATCTTTTTTATTGCGGATGAGATTTCATTCATATAAATAAGATTACGGATAAATGGCGAAAGCACTCGGGCTCGCGTGGCTCAGGGGTAGAGCGCGTCCTTGGTAAGGACGAGGTCATGGGTTCAAATCCCATCGTGAGCTCCATTTATTTTACGAAAAAAGATGATTTTTTATTGTCAGGAGCTATCGCTTAGAGCATACTCATGACAGTATTTTTATAAAAATATAGATTAACGCCTATTTTGCAATAGTTTGTAAGGAGTAATATTATGGCTAAGGAAAAATTTGACCGTTCGAAACCACATGTAAACATTGGTACAATTGGTCACGTAGATCACGGTAAAACAACATTAACAGCAGCAATCTCTAAGACTCTTGCAGAAGCAATGGGTGGGGACATTAGAGCATTTGACGAAATCGATTCAGCTCCAGAAGAAAAAGCGAGAGGGATAACGATTAACACATCTCATATTGAGTACCAAACAGAAGCGAGACATTATGCTCACGTTGACTGTCCAGGTCACGCCGATTATGTAAAAAACATGATTACAGGTGCAGCTCAAATGGATGGTGCAATCCTTGTTTGTTCAGCAGCAGATGGTCCTATGCCTCAAACTAGAGAGCATATCCTACTTGCTAGACAAGTTGGTGTTCCAGCAATCGTTGTATTCTTAAATAAAGTTGACCAAGTTGATGACGAAGAACTTTTAGAGTTAGTTGAAATGGAAATCAGAGAGTTACTTTCTGCATACGATTTCCCAGGTGATGACACTCCAATCGTTTCAGGTTCAGCTCTTGCTGCAATGGAAAGTAGAAACCCTGAAATTGGTTCAGAAAAAATTCTTGAACTAATGAAAGAAGTTGATGCTTATATTCCAACTCCAAAAAGAGACGTTGAGAAAGATTTCTTAATGCCTGTTGAGGATGTTTTCTCTATCTCTGGACGTGGTACAGTTGTTACTGGACGTATCGAAAGAGGGATCATTAATATCAATGAAGAAATCGAAATCATTGGGATTAAAGAAGCATCTAAGACAATCGTAACTGGTGTTGAAATGTTCAGAAAACTTCTTGATAGAGGTGAAGCTGGAGATAATGTTGGTCTTTTACTAAGAGGGATTAAGAGAGAAGAGATCGAAAGAGGTCAATGTCTTATTAAGCCTGGTACGGTTAAGCCACATAGCAAATTTAAATGTGAAGTATACATTCTTACTAAAGACGAGGGTGGTAGACACACTCCAATTTTTAAAGGATATAGACCACAGTTCTACTTTAGAACAACAGATGTTACTGGTTCAATCACACTTCCTGAAGGAACTGAGATGATCATGCCTGGTGATAACACTGCATTCGATGTTGAGTTAATTACTAACATCGCAATGGAAAAAGGTCTTCGTTTCGCTATCCGTGAGGGTGGTAGAACAATTGGTGCTGGTACAGTATCAGAAATCGTTGAATAAGAAGTTTTTCAATAATAAAGAGAGGCCGGCTTAATAGCCGGTCTTTTTTTTCGGCTTGGGTGTATAGCTCTAATTGGTAGAGCGGCTGATTCCAAATCAGTAGGTTGGGGGTTCGAATCCCTCTGCGCCCGCCAATTTTTACCTCACAAAACAAAAAACCTTTAAATCCCAATAAAATACCTTTAATAATCATTTTAAAAATATTTCTTTTAGGTCACTTCGAATAATCTAAATTATTTTAAGAGCGAATTTGCAAAGAATTTACTGTTCAACGCATCTTTTATTTCGTATAAATGTTCTTTTTAATAGACAAACTTAGTTTATTTTCGCATATATGGTGAACTCTTATAAACAGAAAGGGAATATAGAATATGTCTTTAACAGCAAAAGATAATGGAAAGAAGTGGATTCAATCTAGTGTTGCGTTTACTTGCTTATTATTAGTTTACATCTTAATCAAATTTTTCACGCAAATGGGTGAGTGGTTTGAATTAGAATCAAAAATTCAATTTTATATGGGTATTACTCAGATGGTTTCAGTAATGATTTCATTTGGAACTTTTATTTATATAGTAAAGAATGAAAAAACGAGTTCATTTTTGGAAGAGGTTTTCCAAGAGGCCGTAAAAGTTGTATGGCCAGATAAAAATGAAACTGTAAAACACACTGTTGGTATCATGATTGGAGTTACAATTGTTGGTACTTTATTGGCGGTTTTCGATTTAGCAGCGACTTGGTTGTTAAGCTTAGTTAATTAAGGGCATTTATTATGACTGAAGAAGTTAAGAACGAAGAAATTAAAGAAACAAAAGAAACTGTTGCTACGGAAGAGACAACTAAAGTTGAAACTGCTGCAGCTGTAGAAGAGACTGATGTTGAGCCTAGTGAAGATGATAAGTATGGTTTTGCTAAGGGTGATACACCTGACTTTAAATGGTATGTAACAAATGTTTTAAGTAATTATGAAGCACGTGTAACAAGAACATTAAAAGAAAGAATTTTAAACCATAAAATGTCTGAATACTTTGCACAAATTTTAGTACCAGAAGAAACTGTAGTTTCAAATGTTAACGGCAAGAAACGAAACGTTAAGAAGAAATTCTTTCCAGGTTACATGCTAATAAAAATGATCATGACAGAGCAAACTTGGCACCTGGTTAAAAATACTGAAAAGGTTACAGGTTTCGTTGGTGGTACTTCTGATAGGCCTCAGCCTATTTCTGATGAAGAAGCTGCATTTATGTTAGGTCAAACACAAGATGGGTTTAAGAAACCAAGATCTGCAACTTCATTCTCATCAGGGGACTCAGTTAAAG
Source organism: Bacteriovoracaceae bacterium (assembly GCA_047634375.1). Taxonomy (GTDB): domain Bacteria; phylum Bdellovibrionota; class Bacteriovoracia; order Bacteriovoracales; family Bacteriovoracaceae. The sequence goes on along the minus strand of JBLIAG010000014.1, from coordinate 47,029 downwards.
TTGTTGAGGGGCCATTCGCATCTTTCGTTGGGACTGTTGAAGCAGTTAATGCTAACGGAAAATTAAAAGTAAATGTTTCTATCTTTGGTCGTCCTACTCCAGTCGAGTTAGATGATACACAAGTAGAAAAAGCATAAAAGAAAATCCATAAGGATTTTTAGAACTATACGGGAGACTTAAAAAGTCGTTTGAACCGAGGAGTAAAACATGGCTAAAAAAATCACAGGTTTTATCAAACTACAAATTGAAGCTGGTAAAGCTAACCCTGCACCACCGATTGGACCGGCACTTGGTCAAAAAGGTGTTAACATTATGGAGTTCTGTAAAGCATTCAATGCAAGAACTCAGAAAGAAGCAGGAACAATCTTTCCAACTATCATCACAGTATATTCTGATAGATCTTTCTCATTCATTACTAAGACACCTCCAGCGAGTTTCTTGCTTAAAAAAGGTTTAAATAAAAAATCTTTTGCTAATAAGCCAGGTCACGAAGTTGCAGGAACTGTATCTGAAAAAATCGTTGAAGAGGTAGCAACAGTTAAAATGCCAGACCTTACAGCAGCAGATATGGACGCCGCTAAAAGAACAATCGAGGGATCAATTAGATCTGCTGGGTTAAAGTTGGAGTATAAGTAATACCGGAAGACGAAAGTCGCTTGAACCGTTAGGAGAAAATCATGAATAAGTTAAATACAAAAAGAAAAGAAGCTATCGCAAAAGTTGATAGTAATAAATTATATACTGTAACAGAAGGAATCGCTCTATCTAAGGAAGCAAGCTTTGCAAAGTTTGATGAAACAGTAGATGTTGCTTTTAGATTAGGTGTAGATCCAAGACACGCTGACCAAATGATTAGGGGTGCAATAGTAATGCCTTCTGGTACTGGTAAAAAAGTTAATGTTGTAGTAATCACTTCAGGTGAAAATATCGGTAAAGCAGAAGCTGCTGGTGCTGATCTTGTTGGTGGTGATGATATTATTCAAAAAATTCAAGGTGGATGGATGGACTTTGATAGAGTTATCGCGACACCGGATATGATGGGGAAGATTGGTAGAGTTGCTAGAATTCTAGGGCCACGTGGCCTAATGCCTAACCCTAAGCTAGGTACGGTTACTACTGACGTTGAAAAAGCTGTTAAAGAGCAAAAAGCTGGTAAAGTTGAATATAGAACTGAAAAAACAGGTATTATTCATATCCCAGTTGGAAAGAAATCATTTAGTGATGCTGACCTTATGGAAAATTTTAAAACAATTGCAGCTGCGATTGTTAGAGCTAAACCAGCAAGTTCAAAAGGTACTTACATTAAGTCTGTGACAATCAGTACTTCAATGGGACCTGGGATTAAGTTAGATGCTAACGACGTTGCAACTTTAGGTTAATAAAAAATAGTTAAGTTGGGGGTTGATGAAAGCCGGCTCACTTGGAAGTGGATAAGCCCTGCCCAAATCCCCCCTCCAATATAAACAGTAATTAGGAGGAAATTAATGATTACACGTGCAGACAAAGATGCTGTGATTAAAGACCTCAAAGAGAAAATCTCTAATTCAAAAGCTATGTTTCTTACCAATGTTATTGGTATGGAAGCAAACCAAGCTGTTGAGTTAAGAAAAACGATTAGAGAAGCCAATGGTGCTTTAGTTGTAACGAGAAACACTCTTTTTGGAAAAGCAGCTCATGGGACTTATGCAGAAGAACTTCTGACAGGTCTTAAGGGAACAAATGCAGTTGCATTTGCTTTCGAAGATGCCCCAAGCATTGCCAAGGCTCTACTTGAAACAAGTAAAGACATTGAAGCAGTTAAACTTGGTAAAGGGTATTTAGGCGAAGAACTTCTTGAGGAAACTAAAGTTGTAGCTTTAGCTAAACTCCCTTCAAGAGACGAAATGCTAGGTACAGTACTTGCTACATTCCAAGCTCCAGTTTCATCACTAGCTAGGTTAGTTAACGCTATCAAAGACGAATGTGAAGCACAGGGTGTGGATAAAGCATCAGATTTAAAAGTAGAAGCTAAAACTGAGACAGTTGAAGCATAAAACAAACAAAAAAAATTAGGAGATAATTATGTCATTAACAAAAGAACAAATAATTGATGCAATCGGTGCAATGTCAGTTTTAGACTGTGCTGAGCTAGTAAAAGAAATGGAAGAAAAGTTTGGTGTATCTGCAGCTCCTGTTGCTGTTGCTGGTGCAGCAGCTGGTGAAGCAGCTGAAGAGAAAACTGAATTTGATGTTGTATTAGCTGAATGTGGTGCTAAGAAAATCAACGTTATTAAAGAAGTTAGAGGAATCACAGGTCTTGGGCTTAAAGAAGCAAAAGAAATGGTAGAAAGTGCTCCAACAGTAATCAAAGAAGCTGCATCTAAGGATGAAGCTGAAGAGATCAAGAAAAAACTTGAAGCAGCTGGTGCTAAAGTAGAATTAAAATAATTTTACGCATTGCTAAAAATAAATAAATAAATATAGATGGAAGTGCACATTGTGTACTTCCATTTTTGTGTATGTAGTTGTAAAAAGACAAATACTTGTTTTTTATAAATATCGTTTCTCAGGAGTCAGTCAAATGACAAAAGTTTTCAGCCCAAATGAGTGGTACCGTTGTAGCTTTGGTAGAAGTGAGCACGTAATTGAACCTCCTACACTAATGAGGCTTCAAATTAAATCGTATGAGGATTTTCTTCAAAAAGATATCCCACCTGCCAGAAGAGAAGACATGGGCCTTCAAGCCGTGTTTAAATCAGTATTCCCAATTTTTGACTTTAACAAAACCGTTTCATTAGAGTTTGTAAGTTACTCACTAGAGCAACCGAAGTACTCAGTGCACGAGTGTAAGGCCAGAGGTTTGACTTATGAATCTCCCCTTAAAGTTACTGTTAGATTAATATTTTATGATATTGATGAAGAGAATGAAGAAACCAGAACTATTTCGTCAATCAAAGAGCAAGAAGTTTATCTAGGTAACATTCCTCTTATGACAGAAACAGGTTCATTCGTTTATAATGGTACTGAGAGAGTAATTGTATCTCAATTACATAGATCTCCAGGTATTATATTCGAACATGATAGTGGAAAAAAACACTCTAGTGGAAAATTATTATATTCTTCAAGAATTATTCCACATAGAGGTTCTTGGTTGGACTTCGAGTTTGACCATAAGAACGTTTTATATGCTCGTATAGATAGAAAGAGAAAGTTACACGCAACAGTTGTTCTAAAAGCATTAGGGTATTCTGTTTCTGAACTTCTTCATCTTTTTTATGAGAAAGAAACAATTTTCTTTAGTGAAGATAATTACGAAAGAGAACTTAACTTAGGATTAATGGAAGGTTCAAGAGCAGAAGAGGACATTTTAGATCCTAAATCTGGAAAAGCAATTGTTAAGAAGGGTAAGAAGATAACTAAAGTTTCAGTCAAAAAAATGAATGAAGCTGGTATTACAAAGTTACCTTTAACTCTTGAGCAAGTAGCTGGAAAAGTTCTTTTTGATGATATTTACGATGAAGAAACTGGTGAAGTTCTTGCTTCTGCAAATGAAGCACTGACAGAAGATAAGGTTTTTGACCTTATGAAAGCTGGTATCACAACTGTAAATGTTTTATACATCGATAATGTAAACTACTCTGATCAAATCAGAAATACTTTACTTCTTGATAAGACAAATTCTCATGAAGATGCTCTTGTTAAGATTTTCGAAAGACTTAGACCAGGTGAACCACCGACAGCAGAAGCTTCTCAAGCGTTATTCAACAGTTTATTCTTTGATGACACTAGATATGACCTTTCTAAAGTTGGTAGAATGAAGATCAATTATAAATTTGGTCTAGATATTCCTGTTGAAAATACCACATTAACTAAAGATGATATTATTAGAACTGTTAGATACCTTGTTGATTTAAACAACGGTATGGGTAGAGTTGATGATATTGATCATTTAGGAAACAGAAGAGTTAGGGCCGTTGGTGAATTACTTGAAAATCAATTTAGAGTTGGTCTAGTAAGAATGGAAAGAGCAATCAAAGAAAGAATGATTGCAATTGAACTTGATACTATGATGCCTCATGATTTAGTAAATCAAAAGCCAGTAGCTGCTGCTGTAAAAGAATTCTTTGGATCTTCTCAATTATCTCAATTTATGGATCAAACAAACCCTCTTTCTGAAGTAACTCACAAGAGAAGACTTTCAGCTCTTGGGCCAGGTGGTTTAACAAGAGAAAGAGCAGGGTTTGAGGTTAGAGATGTTCATCCAACTCATTACGGAAGAATGTGTCCAGTTGAAACTCCAGAGGGACCAAACATTGGTCTTATTACATCACTTGCAACATTTGCAAAAGTATCTGAGTACGGATTTATTGAAACTCCATACATTGAAATCAGTGAAACTGGTGATGTATCTAAAAAAGTTAGATACTTCTCTTCTTTTGAAGAAGAAGGAAAGATTATAGCTCAAGCCAACCATGAATTGATAAAAGGTGGAAAGCTTGAAGGTACGTTAATTCCTGCACGTAGAAAAGGTGAATTAGCACTTGTAGACGCTGAAGAAGTAAATGCAATGGATGTTGCACCTTCACAAATGATCTCGATTGCAACTTCGTTAATTCCTTTCCTTGAGCATGATGATGCAAACCGTGCATTAATGGGATCGAACATGATGAGACAGGCAGTGCCTGTTGTTAAGACGGATGCACCATTTGTTGGTACAGGTGTCGAAGCTATCGTTGCGAGAGATTCAGGTGCAATTCTTTTCGCTAAAAACAGTGGAAAAGTAATCTTTGTAGATTCAAACAGAATTGTTGTTCAAAAAGATCATGTTAAAGATACTGATTCAGCTGTAGATATCTATAAGCTTGTTAAGTACCAAAGAACAAATCAAAACACTTGTAATAACCAAAAAGCCCTTGTTAAAGAAGGCGATATTGTTAAAGCTGGTGATGTAATTGGTGATGGTCCAGGTACACAGTTTGGAGATTTAGCTCTAGGTCAAAACGTTCTTGTAGCGTTCATGCCATGGGGTGGATATAACTATGAAGATTCAATTCTAATTTCTGAAGATCTTTTAGCACAAGATATTTTTACATCTATTCACATCGAATCATTTGAAACTGAAGCTAGAGATACAAAACTTGGTAAAGAAGAGATTACTAGAGATATTCCAAACGTAAGTGAAGAAGCTCTAAGTGACTTAGATGAATCAGGTATCATTAGAGTTGGTGCTGTTATTGGTTCTGGTGACATACTTGTTGGTAAGATCACACCAAAAGGTGAAACACAATTATCTCCAGAAGAAAAACTTCTTAAAGCAATCTTTGGTGATAAAGCTGGTGATGTTAAAGATACATCATTAAGAGTTTCTTCTCACGTACGTGGAACTGTTGTAAATGCTCACGTATTTACAAGAGAAGGTGTTGAGCTTGATTCAAGATCAAAAGCAATTATTGAAAAAGAAACAGAACTAATAAGAAGAGATGAAGCAATTGAAATTAAAGCAATTCAATCATCTTCTCTAAAAAGTATCGCAGAAATGCTTAAAGGTACCAAAACAATTGATACTTTAGTTTCTGAAGATGGTTCAACTGAATTACTTGGTAAGGGTGCTGAAATTAGCGTTGAAGCTCTAACTACAATTCCTTTCGAATTAATTGGTTACTTACCGTTAGAAGCAGATTTAGAAGATAAACTTACCGAATACTTCGCAGACATCAGAAACAGAATTAACTTAGTTAGACAAAGAGCGAACGACGAAATTGCTAAATTACATAAAGGTGATGAACTATTACCAGGTGTAATTAAGAAAGTTATCGTTTACGTTGCAATCAAGCGTAAGTTACAAGCTGGTGATAAGATGGCCGGTCGTCACGGAAACAAAGGGGTTATCTCTAGAGTTCTTCCTAACGAAGATATGCCATACTTAGCTGATGGAGCACCTGTTCAAATCGTACTTAACCCACTAGGGGTTCCGTCACGGATGAACATTGGACAACTATTAGAGCTACATCTTGGATGGGCCGGTAGGGGTCTAGGTGAGAAGATTAAGTACATGCTTGAAGAAAAGTATGAAGCTGACAAGCTAAGAGATTTAATCTCTAAGATCTACAAGAAAGAACATGTAGATGCATGGTTAAAGAAAGCTTCAGACAAGCAAGTATTTGCATTATCTAACCAACTTAAAACTGGTATTAGATTTTCAACTCCAGCATTTGATGGGGCAAGAGAATCAGATATCGAAGATATGCTTGAGTTAGCTGATTTAGATAAATCAGGTAAGACTACATTATTCAACGGAATCACAGGGGAAGCATTCTCTGAGGAAGTTACTGTTGGAATCATGTACATGCTTAAGCTACACCATCTTGTTGATGAAAAAATTCACGCAAGATCTACAGGTCCATACTCACTTGTAACTCAGCAGCCACTAGGTGGTAAGGCTCAGTTCGGTGGTCAAAGACTTGGGGAAATGGAAGTTTGGGCGCTTGAGGCTTACGGTGCAGCTTATACTCTTCAAGAGTTCTTGACTGTTAAATCGGATGATGTTGTTGGTCGTACAAGAATGTATGAATCAATTGTTAAGGGAGAAAGGGTTTTAGAACCAGGTCTACCAGAGTCATTCAATGTATTGGTTAAAGAATTACAAGCGTTAGCGCTTGATATGAAGTTAGAAGAACCAACAGTTGAAGGTATTTAATTATAAATAATTTGAGAGGCATAACTCCATGAAAGATTTATTAAACTTTTTTGATAAACCAAAAGACCCAGTAAGTATTGAAGCGATTTCTATTAGAATCGCTTCACCTGATACGATCAGAGAATGGTCATTTGGTGAAGTTAAGAAACCAGAAACAATAAACTATAGAACTTTCAAGCCAGAAAGAGACGGTCTCTTCTGTGCAAAAATCTTTGGCCCGATCAAAGATTATGAATGTATCTGTGGAAAATACAAAAGAATGAAGCACAGAGGTGTTGTTTGTGAAAAATGTGGCGTTGAAGTTACACTATCCAAAGTCAGAAGAGAGAGATGTGGACACATCGAACTTGCATCTCCAGTCGCACATATCTGGTTCTTAAGGTCTCTACCTTCAAGAATTGGAGCTCTTTTAGACTTTTCTTTAAAAGATCTAGAAAGAGCATTATACAACGAAGCTTTTATTGTTCTTGAGTCATCAACTGATGGTCAAGACGGTGGTCTTCAAATTGGTTCAATTTTATCTGAAGCAAAAGCAATGGAATTAAAAGCTGCTGGTGTTGATTTTAAAGTTGGTATGGGTGGAGAAGTTATTAAAGACCTTCTTTCAAAAGTAGATCTTGATACTCTAAACAAAGAACTGAGAAGAACACTTGCTGAAACTAAAACAGAATTGGCAAAAGCAAAATTAATCAAAAGATTAAAAGTTGTCGAGTCTCTACTTAAGTCACCAAATAAGCCTGAATGGTTTATGATGGATGTAATCCCAGTTCTTCCGCCGGATCTAAGACCATTAGTTCCTCTAGAGGCTGGTCGTTTTGCAACATCTGATTTAAATGATCTTTATAGAAGAGTTATTAACAGAAATAACAGACTTAAAAGACTTAAAGAGTTAAACGCACCAGAAATCATTATTAGAAATGAGAAAAGAATGCTTCAAGAAGCAGTTGATGCTCTTTTTGATAACGGTAGAAGAGGTAAAGTATTTACTGGAGCTAATAAGCGTCCATTAAGATCTTTATCTGATATGTTGAAAGGTAAGCAAGGACGTTTCCGTCAAAACTTACTTGGTAAACGTGTTGATTACTCTGGACGTTCGGTTATTGTTGTTGGACCAAACCTTAGACTTCACCAATGTGGTCTACCAAAGGCTATGGGACTAGAACTTTTCAAGCCGTTTATTTACAACAAGTTAATTGAAAAAGGTCACTGTACGACTATTAAAGTTGCGAAAAGAATGGTTGAGCAACAAAAACAAGAAGTATGGGACATCCTTGATAACGTAGTTAGAGAGCATCCAGTCTTATTAAACAGAGCTCCTACACTTCACAGACTTGGTATTCAAGCATTTGAACCAGTTCTTATCGAAGGTAAAGCAATTAGACTTCACCCGTTAGTATGTACAGCATTTAACGCCGATTTTGATGGCGATCAAATGGCAGTTCATGTACCTCTATCAATTGAAGCTCAAATTGAATGTAGAATCTTAGCGATGTCTACAAACAATATTCTTTCTCCAAAAGATGGTACTCCAATAATTGTACCTTCTCAGGATATCGTTCTTGGTATGTATTACATGTCTAGAATTAGACCTTACGCTCGTGGATATGGATCTTTATTCTCTTCTAAGGAAGAGGCTCAATTTGCATACCATACAGGTAAGCTTCACCTTCAAGCACCAGTTAAGGTTAGACTTAAAGGTGAGATGATCGATACTACTGTTGGTAGAACATTTGTTCACGACATTATTCCTGATTGTCTAAGCTATGCTGATATCAATAAGGTACTTAATAAAAAAGAACTAGGTAAACTACTTGATCTTGCATATAGAAAAGGAACAGAGAAAGAAACTGTTCTTCTAGCTGATGCAATTATGCAAACTGGTTACTCTTATGCAACAAAAGCCGGTATTTCAATTAACGTTAAAGATATGGTTATTCCAAAAGAGAAAAAGGGAATTCTACAAAAGTCACAAGATGAAGTAGATCAAATCACATCTGAATATAACGAAGGTTCTATTACAAACGGTGAGCGTTACAATAAGATTGTAGATGTTTGGGCTCAAACAAACGAAGTCCTTTCGAAAGTTATGATCGATGGTCTTTCTCTTGAAACATTTAAATCAGAAGTCGAAGGTGAAGAGGATAAAATCGCTCCATCATTCAACTCTGTTTATATGATGGCCGATTCAGGCGCAAGGGGTTCTGCTACACAAATGAGACAACTTGCAGGGATGAGGGGGCTAATGGCCAAACCATCTGGTGAGATTATTGAAACTCCAATTACATCGAATTTCCGTGAAGGTCTTTCAGTTCTTGAATATTTCTCTTCTTCTCACGGTGCGCGTAAAGGTTTAGCCGATACAGCACTTAAGACAGCAAACTCTGGTTACTTAACTAGAAGACTTGTTGATGTTGCTCAGGATGCGATAATTAGAAATCATGACTGTGGTGCTGATGATGGTATTATCTTAACTTCAAGAATTGATAATGGTGAAATTTCTCAACACGTTTCTCTAAGAGTAAGTGGAAGGGTAGCACTAGAAGATATTAAAGCGAAAGATGGTTCAGTTCTTTTCCCTAAAAACTATATGTTTACTGAGAAAGATACTGGAATAATTGAAGACGAAGATATCGATCAAATACCTGTTAGATCAGTTCTGACTTGTAAAGAAAAGTACGGTTTCTGTGCTCTTTGTTTTGGACGAGATCTTTCGAAAGGAACAATGGTTTCAGTTGGTGAAGCAGTAGGTGTTATTGGTGCTCAGTCAATTGGTGAGCCAGGTACACAACTTACCATGCGTACATTCCACGTTGGGGGTACTGCAAACGCAGGTGCTCAAGTTAACAAAATGGAATCTAAGACAGCTGGTATTGTTTCTTTTGATAACGTTAAGACAGTTACAAGAGATGACGGTTCAGTAATTATTATGAATAAAATCGGTGAGATCGTTATTAAAACTGATCAAGGTGATGAAAAAGAAAGATATCCAGCTCAATACGGTGCTACTTTATTCTTTAAAGATGGTGGAATCGTAAACGTAGGGGAAAAGATCCTTGAATGGGATCCATATGCAATGCCAGTAATGTCAGAAGTTAAAGGTCGTGTTAAATTTGAAGACATGATTGTTGGATCAACAGTTAAGGAAGAAATGGATGCTGTAACAGGTCTATCTCACAAAGTAGTTACTGAGACGAAAGTGAAAGATGATGCCTCTAAGCAACCACAAGTTATCTTACTAGATGAGAATGACAATCCAATTGTTATCCCAGGAACTAAGAGACAAGCAGTTTATCGTTTACCAATCGGAGCTCACATTACTGTAAATGAAGGTGATGAGATTGATGCTGGTACAGTAGTTGCGAAGGTTCAAAGAGAGTCGACAAAAACTAAAGATATTACTGGGGGTCTACCTAGAGTTGCTGAGCTTTTCGAAGCAAGAAAACCTGCAAACTCTGCATTAATTGCAGATATCACAGGGACTATTGAATTTGGACCAGAAGTTCGTGGATCTAGAAGAGTATTAATCAAACCTTCAGAAGGTGGAGAGCCTTCAGTAGTTGCAATCCCTAAGGGACGTTATGTAATTGTAAATGAAGGAGATTATGTAAGAGTTGGTGATCCAATTATGGATGGACCTACGAACCCACACGAAATCCTAAGAGTTTTAGGTATTAAGGCTGTGGCAGCTTACATTGTTGATGAAGTTCAAGAAGTATACCGCCTACAAGGTGTTAATATTGATGATAAGCATATTGAAGTAATTGTTAGTCAAATGCTTAAGAAAGTAGAGATTACTAATCCAGGTGATTCATTATTTGTTGATGGTGACTCGGTTATGAAACTTGCTTTCTTAGAGCAAAACGAAAAGCTAATTGCAGAAGGTATGGAGCCAGCTAAGGGTAGACCGATCTTATTAGGGATCACTAAGGCTTCTCTAAGTACTGAATCTTTCTTATCAGCAGCTTCTTTCCAAGAGACAACGAAAGTACTAACTCAGGCAACTTTAGAAGGTAAAAAAGATCATCTAAGAGGCTTGAAAGAAAATATCCTTATGGGTAGATTGATACCTGCGGGTACTGGTGTTCCGCGCTATGATGAATTTCAAGCGGTAACCAAAGCTGAAGAGGATCATGTAAGTTTAACATTTTAATGAATTAAAAAACTTGTATTAGCTTGGGCCCCGTGTTAAAAGCTCAAGCTAATATATATTTACTTAGTTTAATAGAAGTAAAAAGAACATTTTGAAGGAGCAATAATGCCAACTATTAATCAACTAGTTAGAAAGGGAAGAACGGTTAAGTATACTAAGACTAAATCGCCAGCCCTTGTTGCGTGTCCGCAACGACGTGGTGTATGTACTCGTGTTTATACGACTACACCAAAAAAACCAAACTCAGCAATGAGAAAAGTATGTAAAGTAAAATTAACTTCTGGATTTGAGGTAATATCTTATATCGGTGGTGAAGGTCACAATCTACAAGAGCATAGTATTGTTCTTATTAGAGGTGGTAGGGTAAAAGATTTACCAGGTGTACGTTACCATACTGTCCGTGGAGCACTAGATACTTCTGGTGTAGATAAAAGAAGACAGCGTCGTTCTAAATACGGTGCTAAAAAACCTAAAGCATAGAGGTAGGAAATGAGTAGAAAACATAGAGCCCAAGTAAGAGAAGTTTTACCTGACCCTAGATATAATGACATCGTAGTTACTAAGTTCATCAATGGACTTATGATCGGTGGAAAAAAAGCAAGTGCTGAAAAAATCGTTTACGGTGCATTCGACTTAGCTGAGAAAAAATCTGGTGAAGAAGGAATTAAAATCTTCAAAAAAGCAATGTCAAACGTTAAGCCAGCTGTTGAAGTTAAATCAAGAAGAATCGGTGGGGCAACTTACCAAGTTCCTGTTGAAGTTAGACAAAACAGAAGACAATCATTAGCTATTAGATGGATCAGAGAGCAATCTAGATCAAGAAACGGTAAAACAATGATTGAAAGACTTGCTGATGAGCTTGTTGATGCTGCAAACAGCAGAGGTGGAGCAATCAAGAAGAGAGAAGATGTTTACAAAATGGCTGAAGCCAACAAAGCTTTCGCTCACCTTAAGTGGTAGATTTAAAATAAATAAATTCTTATATAGAAAAGGAGAGCTTAGGTTCTCCTTTTTTTTTTATGAAATTTTCAAGAAGCAAGAAGGTTGTTCGTTAAAAAAACTGATATTTAGATGAATGAAATAGTTAATTTATAATGTTTCACCTGCTGTATCTGAGCTTAAAGTTACAGAGTAAGTTTCTTTCCTAATAAATGATTTTCCTTTTTTCCTAGTAAAATATCTAAGACAAGGGAAGACATTTCTTTACTTGGGTGAGTTGAGTCTAAAAAATAGTTATAGTCATTATATTTTGAAATCGTTGAGTTTTGAAAATCCCAAAATGACCCAAATACCTTGGTCATTTCTTTCTTAAACTTAATATGCATATTCCTTAAGTGTGCAAGACTTTGAATCTTTTGCACATGATCTATTGATAGAGGTGCTGAGAAAGCAATAAGCTCAATATCATTTATTTTACATAAGTTACTAATTTCTTTTAGTATTCGAACTCGATCAATCGAAAAGCTGTAGGCTATACTGTTTCCTTGTCTGATTTTAATTGCTTTCCTTTTTGGCTTTTCATTTAAGTAATTTCCGTCTTCAAGGTAAATATGCCTCGCAGTTCCGAATTTATTAACAAAAACAACCCTAAAACTATCTCTTAATGCATCAAGAGTGAAATTATTATTATGGAAAAGCATTTTAGAAGGCTTTTGATCTTTAAGGAATTTATTAAGAGGAGAGTTAAATAGCCTGTTATCAACTTTGTATGTTTCATCCAAGCCAGCAAAATCTAACTGAAGTAGGATTAGTTTGGGGGTAGATTTTGAAAGAATATGTTTTATGATGGCAAGGTAGTCAATAGGTGTTGAGTGTTGAACTGCATAGTTAAAAGCTGTTAATCCCGTTAGTTTATTAATTTTTTCAGTAGAGTATCTATGAGCTGCTGAGCTTCCAAGTATGAATGCTGTATAGTCCTTTTTTGAGGATTCAAACATATGGAATTTATTTTCACGACTTTGAGCTACTGCCTTAGTTTCAAAGCCAAAAAAATTATTACCCAATTTATCGTAGGGATCAATTGCTGTAATTAACCCAATACATAGAGAAAGAATTGATGCTGACGAAATAAAAAATGTTATTATAAAGTTTTTCATATTAAAAATTAAAGTAAATAAAGTCACTCACTCTATTAAGCCCGAGTAAGCTGAGAACAAATACGAAACTAAGGCCAATGGCTAAGCGCTTTGTAGCTTTAAAATTATCCATATGGTACATAGAATTTTTAGTTTTAAAGACAATAAAAAGACATATTAGTATCATTAAAACATTTAAGTTTTCATCATTGCTCATATGAGGCCCTAACTGAGCACCCATCTCAATAATTGCTTTGTTTGGTAAAATTCCTTTAGGAAATTGAAAGCCTGTAAAACCAAACATTCCCTTGAAGAGCATCCAGGCTGTCTCTATCTTCTCTGCTCTAAAAATTGCAAAAATCATGTTGATAAATTGAAAAGTTATAAAGATTGCTAGCCATTTTGGAAGCTTAATTTTCCGTTTCTTCATCATGTGGTTAATGACAATAACTGCACCGTGAATTGCACCGTAGAGAACAAAGGTCCAAGCAGCTCCATGCCAAAGTCCAGCAATACTCATGGTGATAAACACTGAAATCATAGAATTCGTAAATGAGAATTTAGGCATTGATCTTAGAATGGGAGTGAAGATATAAGTTGTAATAAACTGACTCAAAGTTATATGCCACTTTGTCCAAAAATCAATAATATTTCTAGCTAAAAAAGGAGAGTTGAAATTTTTTGGTAGCTTGATATTAAATAATAGACCAAGACCAATGGCCATATCTGAGTAGCCACTAAAGTCAAAGTATAATTGAAATGTATAACTTAAACTCGTTCCCCAAGCATGGAAAAAATGGAAAACTTCAGTATCATTAAAGCCGGTATTGGCCCAAACAGCAAAGGTATCAGCGAGTAGAACCTTTTTCCCAAGACCCATAATAAAGACGAAAATGCCAAGGGCCATGTTATCAGAAATTATCTGTGATTTCCCTTTTTCTTCGAACTGAGGCATTACGGATTTATAATGAACAATTGGACCTGCTATTAGCTGAGGAAAAAATGAAACAAAAAGCGCATATTTATGAAATTGTACTTTTTTAGTAAGACCTTCATATGTATCAATAAGATATGCAATTTGCTGTAATGTGAAAAAACTAATTCCGAGTGGAAGGGCAATATGAACAAAGTTAAAGTCTGAATTAAGAACCCAGTTTAAATTTTCCATAAAAAAGTTTTTGTATTTAAAGTATCCAAGAAGACCAAGGTTAAATCCAAGGCCTGTAAGGAAGAGTGTTTTTTTTATACTCTGTTTATTAACGGTAAGTAACTGTCCGGATATAAAATAGTTAACAAAAATTGAAGATAACATTATTGGTAGGTAGGAAATATTCCAATAACCATAGAAGATAAGGGAAGCTAGCACTAACCAAGACTTTGAATAGAATCCGTTATTTTCATTTCCACGACCAAGAATGTAATATCCCATGAGGGTAATTGGTAGAAATATAAAAATAAAAATATAGGAATTAAATAACATTAGCTGGCTTTAGAGGCGATTAAATCTACCATGTCTCCAACATTTTGAAGGTCTTGTAACTCCCCAAGGGCAAATCTTATTTTAAATTGACCTTCAAGATTTGATATAAGCTCAATATGAGATAAGGAATCCCATTCATCTATGTCCTCAGCACTTGTTAAACGATTAATTTCAAGATCCTGTTCATCAAATGTATCTTTAAGGATTGTGGCTACTGTGTTTAAAATTTCATCGTTCATGATTTACTTAACCTCTAGGTGATAGCTTCTTAGCGTTTTCTTACAGATTTTACCATTATCATTTAATGGAAAGGAATCAACGAGTAAGATTTTTTCTGGAATTTGATAATCCAATAAAATTTGGGCCATATCTTTTTTTATGGCCTTAACTTCAATATCATTTTTTAATTTTATATAACAAATTGTCGTGTTTTGGGTTAATTCATTTGGAATTGCAAAAGTTACAGCATGGTCAACGTAATCTAGTGTTTGGATATATGAATCTATATCCAGTAGATTAATTCGGTAACCTCTGTATTTAATTGTATCATCCATTCTACCAACAATAAAAAATTCATCATTATCAGCTTGGTAGCTTATGTCACCTGTTCTGTAGTAGGTTTCACCTTCGAACTCAATCAAAACTTCTTTAGTCTGAATTGGGTCATTTGCATAACCTTTCATGAGTTGGCCACCACCCAATAGGAGTTCCCCTTTTTCACCGGTTGGAAGTCTTTTTCCATCTTTAACGATAATTGCAGTTGTAGTACCGAGTGTCTTTCCCACTGAGATATTATGATCATTAATATCGGAATCATTGAAGTTCATTTTTTTTGCATGGGAATAGACAGGGACCTCTGTAACCCCATAAAGATTATTTACTTCTACATTTGAAAAATTTTCAACACATTTATTGTATAGACCCGTTGTAAATCTAGCTCCACCCATAACAACAGACTTTAGGCTAGAGAAATTCGCTCTTGAAAAGACAGACTCCTCTAAAAGCATGTTGAAATTATTAACGACGGTATTTAGGAATGTAACTTTTTTTTCTTCAATTTCTAAGGCCAGGGTAAAAATATTTCCATTAAACTTAGAAAAATTTAAACTAGCACCTTTGTATAGAAATAAACCCACATCAATTAGGGATATATCGAAAGTGAAATCTGCCACTTGAAGAATACGGTCTTTAGAGGTTATTTGAGTGAAGTAATCATCACACCACTTCCAGAAATCGTTTATAGAAATTCTAGAGACAATGACAGCTTTTGGCTTTCCAGTGCTACCTGAAGTACAAATCGTATAAAGAGTATCTAGTTTATTATGATTTGGTTCAATGTACTCTATAGTGTTCTTAGAAACTATTTCATCAAATATTTCTTCTGTTAATAACAGACTGAAACCAGTTTCTTGTTTAATTTGATCAACCCGACTTTCAGGATAATTGATTCGCATTGGTACATAAGGAATTCCACTTTCCATACAGGCAAGCATGGCCATTAGGAACCTAGGATCTTTCTTTAGCTTAATTCCAACACCAGATGTATTGGTGATTTTGGTAGACAGGTAGTTTCGCAGTGCTGTGTATTCCATGCGAAATTTTTCAACATCGTATTTTTCACCACTGGTGCCTATTAAGGTAAAAGTATTGTCAAATATCCGTTGTCGTATCAATTGTTGAATTTCCATAATAAAAAGTACTTTATTAGCCTCATTTTATCAATTACAAATTCTTTTGCTTTGGTAGATATAGTGCTAAATTAGTACCACATAAAATTAGTTGAAATAAGCAGGATGGATTATGTTATTTAATGAAAATTTAGAGACTTGGAATGAGTTAACAAAAATCATTCAAGAATATACCAAGGAGAACTCGGATCGAGCGACGCCTGTCATTAATTATGAACCAGCTAAAAAACTTAAAAATCTACTTAATTTAAACTTAGAAGACAAAGGCGCAGGTCACGATGTTTTGCTGAGTGAAATAAAAGACTACCTAAAATACAGTGTTAGAACGACTCATCCTCAATTTAATAATCAATTACAAGCGGGAGCAAACTTTGAATCCTTGCTTGGGGAAATTATATCATTCATAACAAATACAACAATGGCGACCTATGAAGTTGCACCTGTTGCAAGTCTGATGGAAGCGAAATTGACTGAAGAGCTTTGCAAAAAGATTGGATATTCTGAAGGTGGTGGAATTATGCTCACCGGAGGAAGTAATGCAAACTTATTGGCACTCCACTGTGCAAGAAATACCCATATTGCAGAAATCAAATATAAAGGAAATCAAGGTATTGATATTTGTATCTTCGTTTCCGAAGAAGCTCATTATTCATTTAAAAAAGCAGTGATGCTGATGGGGATGGGCCTAGATAACTTAATTTTAGTAGATTGTGATAAATCCGGAAAAATGATTTCCACAGATCTTGAGGCAAAAATTAAAAAAGCCAAAAAAGATGGAAAGAAACCTATAATGATTGCTTCAACTTGTGGGACAACGGTAAAGGGTGCATTTGATCCAATAGAAGAAAATCAAATCATCGCAGAAAAATATGATCTTTGGCATCATATCGATGGTGCTTGGGGTGGAGCAGCTCTTTTTTCTGACTTAATTGGGGATAAATTTAATGTCGCCCACAGAGCTGACTCATTTACCTTTGACGCTCATAAAGTTTTGAGTACTGGTATCATTACATCTTTTCTTTTAACGAAGAGAGAGGGCGCCATAGCAGCTGCTAATAGCGGCGGTGGTTCGGAGTACCTGTTCCATCATTATGAAAACGCAGATTATGATACTGGGAAAGCTTCTCTTCAGTGCGGCCGAAAGGTTGATGCTCTTAAACTTTGGCTTTCTTGGAAATCTCTTGGTCATAAAGGCATGACTAAGTATGTTGATAATCAAATAGAAAAGCGACAATATTTTAGAGATTTAGTGGTCGAGCATCCTCGGCTAAACCTTGTTTGTGAACCTGAATATTTAAATGTTTGCTTTCAAGTTATCCCTAAAAACGAATCTTTAGAAATAGATCAATTTAATATTGATTTACGTTTTAAAATGGTGAAGCAAGGCAGATTTCTAGTTAATTTTTCTTCGGATAAAGATGGAACTTTCTATTTTAGACTAGTCTTTGCTAATGGCGTTACAGAAAAAGAAGATATTAAGTATTTTATTGATGAGCTTCTTAAACTAGCAGATTAGATATTAAAAAGAGCCCATGACATCCACTTAAAAATCAGCTAAAACTATTAATCGATAAAAACTTGAGACTAATAGACCTATGAAAAACTTAGAAGACTTACGTAACATTGGAATAATGGCCCATATTGATGCTGGGAAAACAACCACAACAGAACGAATTTTATATTACACCGGTGTGAATTATAAAATTGGTGAAGTTCATGATGGAACAGCAACTATGGACTGGATGGTCCAAGAGCAGGAAAGAGGAATTACTATTACCTCTGCTGCAACAACATGTAAGTGGAACAATAAGAAAATTAACATAATAGATACTCCAGGACATGTGGACTTCACGATAGAAGTTGAGAGATCCCTTAGGGTTCTTGATGGCGCAGTAGGTGTTTTTTGTGCTGTTGGCGGAGTCGAGCCACAATCTGAGACTGTTTGGGGTCAAGCAGATAAATATAAAGTACCAAGAATTGCATTTGTTAATAAAATGGACCGAACAGGTGCAGACTTTCAAAACGTTCTGGGTGAAATTAAAGAAAAATTAGGAAAAAATGCAGCTGCAGCACAATTGCCAATTGGTGCTGAGGATGAGTTTCAAGGTGTAATTGACCTTGTTCAGATGAAAAAATATATATGGCAAAACGAAGATCTTGGTGCAAAGTTTGATTTATTAGATTTGGATGAGTCAGAAGCGGAAGAAGCACAAATGTATCGTGAAGAGCTTATTGAAAGTATCGCAGACTTTGATGATGAATTGGCTGAGCTATACCTCGGTGGAGAAACTGTCTCAGAAGAGGTGCTCAAAAAAGCCATTCGAAATGCAGTAATTAAAGAAGGATTCATACCTGTTTTTTGTGGAACAGCGTTCAAAAATAAAGGTGTTCAGCCCTTATTAGATGCTGTTATTGATTACCTACCTTCGCCAATAGATATTGGAAAAACCATAGGTTATGAAGTTAAAAATCATGATAAAGAAGCTTCAAGAGAGCCTTCTTCCTCAGAAGCTTTTTCAGGCTTAGCATTTAAAATTGCAGTAGATCCATTTGTTGGTCAATTAACATTTTTTAGAATCTATTCCGGTGAAATTAAAGCTGGCGCTCAAATATTTAATCCACTTTCTGATAAAAAAGAGCGAGTTGGAAAAATACTTCAAATGCATGCTAATAAAAGAGAAGAGTTAGCTGAAGCAAAAGCTGGCGATATTGTTGCATTTACTGGGTTGAAATATACAACAACCGGCCAAACTTTATGTGCGACAAATAAACCGATTATATATGATTTAATGGAATTTCCAGAAACAGTTATCTCAATAGCCATTGAAGCAAAAACAACTGCTGATGAAGATAAATTGTTGAAAACATTAGAACAATTAAAGATGGAAGACCCATCTTTTAAATATATGCACAATAAAGAAACAGGACAACTTCTCATATATGGTATGGGAGAATTACATCTTGAAATTATTGTTGATCGGTTAGAGCGTGAATTTAAAGTTGGTGTTAATGTGGGGTCCCCACAGGTTGCCTATAGAGAAAGTATCGAGGCCACAGGAACTGCAACAAAAGAATATAGAAATGAAATAAATGGAAAAGTTCAGTACGGAGAGGTAACCCTCCTTGTTGAACCAATAAAAGAACAAACAGTTGTCTTTGAAACAGAATTTAAAAGTAGAGAAGTTCCAAAAGAATTTTTCACTGCGATAGAGCAAGGTGTTCTTGATTCTGTACCTGGCGGAGCTATGGCCGGATATCCGTTCATAGGTATAAAAGTAACTCTAAAAGATGTTAAATATAATGATTTAGAATCAAATGAACTTGCTTATACGATTGCAGCTTCAATGGCCTTTAGGGATGCCTGTCAAAATGCCGGATTATCTTTAATGGAGCCAAGTATGAATTTGGAAGTATTGACGCCACAAGAAAGTGCTGGTGATGTCATATCTGATTTAAATAGTAGAAGAGGCCGCATACAATCAATGAACCCTAAAGGTAATAAAGAAATAATCACCGCAGAGGTTCCATTGGCGCAAATGTTTGGGTATAGTACTGACCTCAGATCAAAAACCCAGGGTAGAGCAAGTTTTTCAATGACTTTTTATCAGTATGAAAAAATGGAAAGAAGCTTGGCCAAAAAAGTGCTAGAGAAAAGAGGAATTTTTATATAATTATAGGATGGTTTGTTTTTAATTTACTTATTTAAAGAAAAAACGTTGACAAAGATTCGCCTATAAAATAATTAATACATCATTTTAAAAAATGTGGAGAAATAATGGAAGCTAATAAATTAAGAATTAAGCTTAGAGCTTATGATTTTAACGTTCTTGATGCATCTGTACAAGAAATCGTTCAAACTGCCAAGAACACTGGCGCTAGAGTAGCAGGACCAATTCCTCTACCTACGGAGATCAATAAGTACACTGTACTTAGGTCACCACACGTTAACAAGAAATCTCGTGAGCAATTCGAAATGAGAACTCACAAAAGATTGGTTGATATAATCGACCCAACAAAACAAACTGTTGATAGCCTAATGAAATTAGACCTTTCAGCTGGTGTTGACGTAGAGATTAAATACTAGTATAAGAAGCAAACAAAATTTGTTTCAAATTTTATTAACCATGAATGCATTCCCAGAATGGGGTGATGCTGTGGAGGAAAAATGTCAGAAAATAAAGTTAGTCTTCCCGCTATCTATGGTCAGAAAGCCGGAATGACAAGAATCTTTGATGAGTCTGGAAATCACATTCCAGTAACTGTCGTAAAACTAATCCCAAATGTTATTTCACAAGTAAAAACTAAAGAAACTGATGGCTATGAAGCTTATCAAGTTGCTTATTATGAAAAAAGAGAAAAACTTGTGACATCACCTTTAAAAGGTCATTTGAAAAAAGCAGGAGTTGATAAAGCTTTCTGTAGATTTGCTGAAGTTAAAGCACCAGAAGTTAGTGTTGAAAACTTAGGTAAAGAAGTTAGTCTTGAGAATTTTGGTGCCGCTACTATGATAGATGTAACGGGAACTTCAAAAGGTAAAGGCTTCGCAGGTGTAATGAAGAGATATAATTTCTCAGGTGGACCTGCAGCACACGGATCTAAATTCCATAGAACAACAGGTTCTATTGGACAACATACTGAACCAGGTAGAGTAATTAAGAAAAAGAAAATGCCAGGTCATATGGGTGTAGATACAAAAACTGTTCAAAATTTAGAAATTGTAGAGCTAAATGAAGAGCAGGGATTTATGTTAATAAAGGGATCAGTCCCTGGCGCTAAGAATGGTTTTGTTAAAATCGCAAAAGCGCTTAAGAAATAATAGAGGTAACAAATGGCTGAAATTACAGTATTAAATTCAAAATTTGAAAAAGCCGACAGTCTGAATACAGATGTTAACCTTGACGCTGAAACTATAAGCACTTCTTCAGTTCATCAAATTGTTAAAGCTACTTTAGCAGGAAGAAGACAAGGTAACGCTTGTACTAAAAATAGAGCGAAAGTTTCAGGTGGTGGTGCTAAACCATTTAAGCAAAAAGGAACTGGTAGAGCTAGACAAGGTTCAACGAGATCACCTTTAATGGTTGGTGGTGGGACGGCTTTTGGCCCGACTACTAGAGATTATGAGCAAAAAATTAACAAAAAAATGATGTTAAGAGCTGTTCAATCGATCATCGCAGACAAGTATCAGGCAGGAAAGCTTACAGTTGTTGAGACTTTAGAGTCCAACGGTAAGACAAAAGAAATGTTTAAAACATTAACCGAAAGAAATCTTCTTCCAGGACTTGTAGTTACTGCTGAAAAAGACTCTAAGGCATTGCAAGCAACTAAGAATATTAGAAATGCTAAAGCAATGGCCGTAGAAGGGTTTAGTGTTTATGAAGCTGTTAAATTCGAAAACTTAGTAATCGAGAAAGCAGCGTTAGAGAAATTACTAAGTAGGTTGGTGTAATATGCATGTAGAACAAGTATTAGTTAAACCGTTACTAACTGAAAAGTCTTCAATTGAAACAGAAAATACAAACAGATATGTATTTAAAGTTCTTTTGAAAGCTAATAAGTATCAGATTAAAGATGCAGTAGAGTCAATGTTCGACGTAAAAGTTATTGATGTTAGAACTGCAATTTTACCTGGAAAAGTTAAGAAAGCTGGCAAAACTACAAAGAAGACTTCCTCTTGGAAGAAAGCTTATGTAAAGATTCAAGATGGTCAGAAACTAGAACTTTTTCAAGGTATTTAATTAAACAGAGGTTATTATGGGTGTTACAAAATTTAAACCAACCACTCCTTCACTTAGACACATGGTTGTTCAAAACAGTGATGCATTAACTCCAGGCGCTAAGCCTAAAAAGTCGCTTCTTGCTCCAAAAAGTAAGACGGCTGGAAGAAATGCTCACGGAAGAATCACATCTAGAAGACGTGGTGGTGGTGTTAAGCAAAAATATAGAATTATAGATTTTAAAAGACAAAAACAAGATATTCCTGCAACTGTTAAATCAATTGAATATGATCCAAACAGAACATGCAATATTGCGTTAATCTGTTACGCTGATGGTGAAAAGACTTATATCTTAGCTCCAAATGGCTTAAATGCAGGTGATAAAGTTATCTCTTCTGATTCAGCAGATATCAAAGTTGGTAACTCTAAGCTTTTAAAAGATATTCCGGTTGGTACTTTGGTACATAACGTGGAGCTTCACCCTAAGAGGGGTGGTCAATTAGCAAGATCAGCAGGTTCTTATGCACAGTTAATGGCAAAAGAAACTAATGAGGCGCTTTTAAGATTACCATCTGGTGAGGTAAGAAAAGTGAAGATCAACTGTCGTGCGACAATTGGTCAGGTGGGTAACTTAGAGCATGAGCAAATTGTTATCGCAAAAGCTGGTAAGAGTAGACTTAGAGGTAAAAGACCTTCTGTTCGAGGTGTTGTTATGAACCCTGTTGACCATCCACATGGTGGTGGTGAAGGTAGAACTTCTGGTGGTAGACATCCAGTTACACCTTGGGGGAAACCGACTAAAGGTTACAAGACAAGAAAGAACAAAAGAACTAACAAGTTTATTGTTAAGAGAAGAAAGTAATTTAGGAGAATATAAATGGCTCGTTCAATTAAAAAAGGACCTTACATTGATTTTTCTCTTCTTAAAAAAGTTGAGCAAGCTCAAAAAGAAGGAAAAGCAAATAAGGTAATTAAGACTTGGTCTAGAAGATCAACGATTATACCAGACTTTATAGGACTAACTTTTGCAGTACATAATGGGAAAAAATTTATTCCTGTATTCGTAACTGACAATATGGTTGGACATAAACTTGGTGAATTTTCATTAACTAGAACTTTTTACGGCCACGGTGCTGATAAAAAGTCTAAAAGATAGGTAGGGCATTATGATTGTTGTAAAAAATAATAATATTAAAAAATCTGCCTTTAAAGTAAGACAAGTTTGCAATCTTATCAGAAATAAAAAAGTAAGTGAAGCAATGAGAATTCTTCGCTTTAATGAGAAGAAAGAAATCGCTATTATGCTAACAAAGCTCATTAATAGTGGTCTTCAAATTGCTACTGATAGTGAAAAGTATGACTTAGATAATTTAGTGGTAGGCGAAATCATGGTAGATGAAGGACCGACTCAGAAACGAATTCAACCTCGTGCTCAAGGTCGTGCTTTTAGAATTAAGAAAAGAACTAGCTACGTAAAAGTTGCTTTAAAAGAAGCATAAGGAAGAACAATGGGACAAAAAGTACATCCATACGGTTTTAGATTAGGGTATATTAAAGGTTGGCATTCAAACTGGTATTCTAAAGATAATTACGGAGCAACTCTTCAAGAAGATTTAAAGATCCGTAAATATATTGAGAAGAATCTTTCAAATGCGTCAATTGCAAAAACAGAGATCACAAGAACATCTGATCAAGTTAAGGTTACAGTTTATTCTGCAAAACCAGGTGTTGCGATTGGTAAAAAAGGTGCTGGTATCGATAAAGTTAGAAATGACTTAAAGAAGATAACTAAAGGCGCACTTTTCTTTAATATCGCTGAAGTAAAAAGACCAGATGCTGAAGCTAAGTTAATTGCTGAAAACATTGCTGCACAACTTGAAAAAAGAGTTGCATTCAGAAGAGCAATGAAAAAAGTGATGACTTCTGCATTCAGATCAGGTGTTAAAGGTATTAAAGTAAAATGTTCAGGTCGACTTGGTGGTGCTGAGATGGCTAGAACTGAAGGATACTCCGAGAAAAAAGTACCTCTTCATACATTAAGAGCTGATATTGACTATGAGTGCGCGCAAGCGAAAACTGCATACGGTATCATCGGTGTGAAAGTTTGGGTTTATAAAGGAGAAATCTACAAGTAACTGTTTAATTACAGTTAACCTGTAATTATTTCACTGTACGAGTAGATTAAGAATTAATTTTTTGACATTGAGGTAGAAAATGTTAAGTCCAAAGAAAGTAAAATTTAGAAAGCAGCAAAAAGGCCGGATGAAAGGCGCTGCTACTAGAGGTAATAAAATCGCCTATGGTGATATTGCTATTCAAGCTCAAGAATGTGGTTACATCACAAACAGACAGATCGAAGCAGCACGTATCGCGATTTCAAGAAAAACAAAAAGAAGTGGACAGATTTGGATTAAAATCTTTCCAGATAAGTCTTTAACGAAAAAACCTGCAGAAGTTAGAATGGGGAAAGGTAAAGGTTCTCCAGAAAAATGGGTTGCAGTTGTTAAGCCTGGTAGAGTTTTGTTTGAAATTTTAGGTGTTGATCATGAGACTGCAAAAGCAGCATTAAGATTAGCAATGTATAAATTACCTGTAAAAACTAAAATAATAACAAAAGAAGTGTAGTATTTTTGGGCCAAGTGTTATATAAGCGTCCAACAATAAAATTTTATTGAGGTAAGTCATGTTAAAAATGAGTGAAATAACAAAATTAGACGGCGTTGCTGTTAGTCAGAAAGTAAGTGAATTAAGAAGGGAACTTTTTAATCTTAGATTGCAAAAAAACACTACAAGTGTTGAAAAATCTCACATGCTAACTAATATAAAAAGAGACATCGCTAGATTATTAACTGTATTAAACAGTAAAGAGAGTAAATAACTATGAGCGCTCAAACAGAAGGTTTTAAAAGAACACTAAAGGGCACAGTTGTGAGTGATAAGGCTGACATGTCTATTGTAGTTAGGGTCGAAAGAAGATTTAAGCACCCTATCTATAGTAAATTTGTTACTAAAAGCAAGAAGTATCACGCTCATGATAGTGAGAACAAAGCGAAGAGTGGTGACACAGTAACAATTATTGAGTCTAGACCATTTTCTAAGCTTAAAAAATGGGAACTAGTTAATATTAACTAGTTATCAATTAACAAGAGTCGGAGTTAATTATGATTCAAATGCAGTCGAAATTAGAAGTTGCTGACAATTCTGGAGCGAAAATCGTTAAGTGTATAAAAGTACTTGGCGGATCGAAAAGAATGTCTGCAGGTCTTGGAGATATTATTGTAGTTGCTGTTCAACAAGCATTACCTGGTGGAAAAATGAAGAAGGGTGATGTTAAGAAGGCAGTAATTGTTAGAACAAAGTATCCAGTAAGAAG
The DNA here is from genome assembly GCA_047634375.1 of Bacteriovoracaceae bacterium. Taxonomy (GTDB): domain Bacteria; phylum Bdellovibrionota; class Bacteriovoracia; order Bacteriovoracales; family Bacteriovoracaceae. The sequence goes on along the minus strand of JBLIAG010000014.1, from coordinate 21,873 downwards.
AGATGATGGTTCTTATATCAGATTTGATAAGAACAGTGTAGTAATTCTAGGTACTCAGGGTAATGATCCTGTAGGTACTCGTATCTTTGGCCCTGTTGCTAGAGAGCTAAGAAACAAAAACTATACTAAAATTTGTTCTCTTGCTTCTGAAGTACTTTAAATTAGGTAGGAATTTATGCAAAAACTAAAATTAAATGACGACGTTATTGTACTTGCTGGAAAAGATAAGAATAAAAAAGGTAAAGTAACAAAGATTAACGAAAAGAAAAAAACTGTTCTTGTTGCAGGTGTAAACATGATCAAGAAAGCAGTTAAGCCAACTCAGGAAAACCCAAATGGTGGTTTTGTTGACATGGAAAAACCATTACATGTTAGTAATGTTGGTGTTGTTTCTCCGAAAACTGGAAAAGCAACAAGAGTAAGAATAGAAGAAAAAGATGGTAAGAAAGTTAGAGTCGCAGTATCATGCGGTTCTACATTAGCATAATTGGGGTTATCCATGGATACTAGATTAAAGACTCTGTATAAATCAGAGATCAAAAAAAACATGATGGATAAATATAACTATAAAAATGTTCATCAAATTCCAGCTTTGGAAAAAATAGTTATAAACTGTGTTACAAAAGACGCTGTAACAAACGGTAAAATCGTAGAGAGTATAGTAAGTGACTTAGCAATTATTTCTGGTCAAAAACCAGTTATTGCAAGAGCTAAGAATTCAATCGCATCTTTCAAGTTGAGAGAAGGTCAGGCTCTTGGTGCATCAGTAACTCTTAGGGGTGCTAGAATGTACGAATTCCTTGATCGATTAATTTGTTTTTCTCTTCCAAGAGTAAAAGATTTTAGAGGTTTGAACCCTAAAGCTTTTGATGGAAAAGGAAATTACTCTTTAGGTATTAAAGAGCAAATTATGTTTCCAGAAATTAACTATGACAAAATTGATAATGTAAGAGGAATGGGAATTTCTTTTGTAACGACTGCCGGTAATAATGAAGAAGGTCGTGATTTATTAAAAATGTTTGGAATGCCTTTTAAGGATAAATAAGGAATTAGATATGGCTAAGTTAAGTTCTATTGCAAAAAACAACAGAAGAAAAAAAATGGTTGAAAAGGGTGAAGCTAAGAGAGCTGAGCTCAGAAATATTATTAGTGATATGTCTGCATCTGATGAGGATAGAGACGTGGCAATGATGAAACTTCAAAAGATGCCTAGAGATACAAGTAGAATTAGAGTAAGAAACAGATGTGAAGTAACTGGTAGGCCAAGAGGTGTATACAGAGACTTTAGAATGAGTCGAATTAGCTTTAGAGAATTAGCTCATCAAGGTATGATCCCTGGTGTGACTAAGGCTAGTTGGTAGGAGAAATAAATTATGATGACTGATCCTGTAGCAGATATGCTTACTAGAGTGAGAAATGGCGCAAGAGCTGGACTTACTAAGGTTGATATGCCGGCAAGTAAGATTAAAGCTAATGTTTGTAAAGTTTTAAAAGAAGAAGGTTTTATTAGAAATTTTAAAATCTTAGTACAAGATAATAACTTAACACTAAGAATAGCTCTTAAAGAAGAAGCTATTGTTGGTATTCAGAGAGTTTCAAAACCTGGGTTGAGAGTATATAAAAGTTATAGAGACATGCCGCGTGTATTAAGTGGGCTTGGTGTTTCTGTAGTTTCTACCTCAGCTGGAATCGTTTCGTCTAGAAAGGCAAAAGCGATGAAGTTAGGTGGTGAAGTTCTTTGTAACGTTTGGTAGGAGTTAACCGTGTCAAGAATTGGTAAGAATCCTGTTGTTGTTCCAGAGAAAGTAACTGTAGCAATTTCGGATAGAAAAATAGATGTTAAAGGCCCTAATGGAGCATTAACTTTCACTCATCATGAGGGTGTGACAGTTGTTCAGGAGGGAAGTGAAGTTGTGGTTAAGCCCGTAGATGAATCTAAAAAGAATAGAGCTCTTTGGGGATTAACGAGAACACTTGTTAGTAATATGGTTGTTGGTGTAACGACTGGGTGGAAGAAGAACTTAGAATTTACTGGTGTTGGTTATAAAGCCGCTTCATCTGGTAAGGGTTTGACTTTGAACTTAGGTTTCTCTCACCCAATTAATTACGAGCTGCCTGAGGGTGTTAGTGCAAAAGTTGAGAAGAACTCAATTGAGCTAACTGGTGCAAATAAAGAATTAGTTGGTTTTGCTGCTGCTAAGATTAGGTCGTTCAGACCACCTGAACCTTACAAAGGTAAAGGTGTTAGATACTCGGACGAAGTTATCATTAGAAAAGCTGGTAAGACTGGTGCTAAGAAATAATATATAGGTGTTAATATGAGAAAATCATTAAAGACAATAAAAAATGCTTCGAAAGCAAAAGAACATAGAAGAAAGCTTTCGATTAGAAAGAAAATTTCAGGAACAACTGACAGACCAAGAATTTGTGCTACAAAAACAAACTCTAATCTTTTTGTTCAGGTAATTGATGATTCTGAGGGGAAAACATTATTTTCCGTTCAGACATTTGGTAAAAATGCTGTTGGAAGTACTGCAAATGCTGAAAGTGCCAAAATTGTTGGTGTTGAGGTTGCAAAACTTTTAACTGGTAAAGATATTAAAAATGCTGTTTTTGATAGAAACGGAAAAAAATACACAGGTGTAATTTCTACTCTGGCAGATTCTATCAGAGAAGGTGGAGTCCAAATCTAATAGGGGATATGAATGACAACTGAAAACGAAAATAATGAAGTAAAGCCAGCTGAAGAAAAGAAGAATAAGAGACCTGCTAGGCCGCCAAGAAACAATAAAAAGCCAGAAACAAGTGCTCCTGATGTTGAAGAGAGAGTAGTTGCTGTAAATCGAGTTGCTAAAGTTGTTAAGGGTGGTAGAAGGTTTTCTTTCTCTGCACTAGTAATAGTTGGTGATCAAAAAGGTAAAGTTGGGTACGGACTTGGTAAAGCTAAAGAGGTTCCTGATGCAATAAGAAAAGCAAGTATTGAAGCTACGAGAAGAATGATACAAGTGCCAGTAGAGAACGGTACCATTCCTCACGAAGTTCTTGGTGAGTTCGACGCTGGAAAGATCCTTTTTAAACCTGCATCAATTGGTACAGGGGTTAAGGCCGCTGGAGCATGTCGTACAATTCTTGAATTAGCTGGTATTAAAAATGTACTTACTAAATCTTTGAGAGGAAGTAATCCGCATAACGTAGTAAAGGCAACTTTTGAAGCTTTTAAACAAATGAGATCTGTTGAAAAGGTAGCTAGTGTTCGTGGTGTTGATGCAAAATCTTTAAGAATTAGCAACGTAAAGTAATTTGGAGTAGATAATGGGAACAATAACAGTAAGATTGAAAAAAAGTTCTATCACAGTTACAGAAAAGATGAAGGCAAATGTTAGAGGTCTTGGTCTTAGGAAAGTTGGGTCGATGAGAACTTTAGAGAATACTCCTTGTGTAAGAGGAATGATTAAGAAAGTTATTCACTTAGTAGAAGTTGTAGAAGAGAAATAATTAATTTTATTTAGAGGTAAATATGCTTACATTAAATAACATAAAAAGCCCGAAAGGTGCTCACAGAAATACAAAAAGAATCGGTCGTGGACAGGGTTCAGGATGGGGAACTCAAGCAGGTAAAGGTCACAAAGGTCAAAAAGCTAGATCTGGCGGTGGTGTTATGCTTGGTTTCGAAGGTGGGCAAATGCCTATCTATAGAAGACTTCCAAAAAGAGGTTTTTCAAACGCTCCATTTAAGACTGAGTATGCTATTGTTACTCTTGGTCAAATAGCAGCAAAGTTTACTACTGGCGAAGTTTCAAGAACAGCTTTAGTTGAAGCTGGACTTTTAAATGGTAGAAACAAAAGATTACCAATTAAAATCCTTACTAAAGGTGATTTTAATACAGCTTTAACTTTCGTTAATATTGCTAAATTTTCTAAGACTGCTCAAGAGTCTGTAGAAAAAGCTGGCGGTAAGATAGAAACTAGGGAAACTAAGTAATGTCAAATGCACAAGGAAAAATTGAAGAACTTCAAAAAAGAGTTCTTTTTACTTTGTTAATGTTAGGTGTCTTTAGGGTTGCTACGCAAGTTCCTACACCCGGTATTGATGGTGCAGCTTTAACTTCTTTCTTTTCTAATATGCAAGGATCAATGTTTGGAATTTTTAATAGTTTCACAGGTGGTGCTTTAGAAAGATTTTCAGTTTTGGCACTTGGTATTATGCCATACATCACTTCATCAATTATTTTTAGCTTACTTGCTGTTTCTTTTCCTGCGTTGGCAGAAATACAGAAAGAGCAAGATGGGCATAAAAAAATTCAACAGTGGACAAGATATGCCACTGTTATCCTATGTGTTGTTCAAGGATTTGGATTAGCTGTTGGTCTTGAGAGTATTAAGAGTCCAAGCGGTTTGCCAATAGTTCTTGAGCCAGGTTTAGGTTTTAGAGCACTTACAGTTATCACCCTGACAGCAGGTACAATGTTTGTTATGTGGCTAGGTGAGCAAATAACTGAAAGAGGGATCGGTAACGGTATTTCTTTGATTATATTCGCCGGTATTGCAGCAGGTATTCCGAGTGGTTTAAGAGATACAGTAAACTTATTTAATAACGGTGAATTATCAGGACTAAGCCTTCTATTGGTTGCAGTTATAATGGTATCATCTTTTTGGATAATAATTTATACAGAAAAAGCTTTTAGAAAAATTCCAGTACAATATGCAAAAAGAGTTGTGAACAACAGAGTGTTTGGTGGTCAATCATCTCACCTGCCTGTTAAGGTAAACATCTCTGGAGTTATGCCTCCAATCTTTGCTTCTGCCTTATTAGGATTCCCAACGACGATCTCTACGTTTATTCCGGAAGGAAGTCCTTTTAAGATGTACATGGATACAATACAAGGATCACTCTACCCAGGTAAGACATTATATAATGTAGTATTTGTTGGTTTTATCGTGTTCTTTTGTTATTTTTACGCACAAATTCAATTTAAAACAGAAGACATATCAGAATCACTGAAAAAGAATGGCGGTTTTGTTCCTGGTATAAGGCCGGGTGCTAAAACAGCGGAATTTCTTGATTTAGTTGTTTCCAGACTTACTCTTGTTGGAAGTATTTACATGTCTTTGATTTGTATTATGCCTGCGATTTTATTTAACGTTGCCAAGGTTCCATTCTACTTCGGTGGTACATCACTATTAATTTTAGTTGGTGTTGCTATCGATACAATGGCTCAAGCAGAAAGTTTTATGATCTCGCAAAAGTATGACTCTACATACAAATCAAAAGGTAAATATAGCGGAGCAGGAAGAAGGTTTTAATGGAGAACTTAATCTTATTAGGAGCGCCAGGTTCGGGAAAGGGGACTCAGTCAGCAATGCTGGTTGAGGGAAAGTCTTACCGACATGTATCTACAGGCAACCTGTTAAGAGAAGAGATTTCTAAAGAGTCTGAATTGGGTTTAAGGGTTAAGGAAGTGATGGAAGCTGGTCAGTTAGTATCTGATGAGCTTGTTGTTGAGCTTCTTAAAGCAAACTTAGACCTTGATAACGCTTCTTATATTTTTGATGGTTATCCAAGGAATATAGAACAAGCTAAAACCCTCGAGCGAATTCTTGATGGTCATAACCATAAAGCTGTATTTTTTAAGCTGGATACTGAGATTTTAGTTGAAAGGTTAGGAAGCAGAAGAGTTACAAAAGACGGTAAGAATATTTACAATCTAATCAGTAACCCACCCAAAACTCCTGGAGTTTGTGATGTTACTGGTGAACCTTTAGTCCAAAGAGATGACGACAAAGAGGAAGTTGTAAGAAACCGAATGGAAGTCTTTAATGAAACGATCACTCCGGTCCTTAAATTTTACAAAGACCAAGGAATTTTAGTTGAAATTGAAGCAAATAAGGCATTGAAATCAGTATATGAAGACTTGATTTCAAAAATAAAATAAATTTATAAAGATTGATTATTGCCATAGCGTTTCAATTTTTATATACAAACTGTTCATTAATATAGGTGATTAATTAGATGGCTGAAGCTAGTAGCGATATTTTAGAAGTTGAAGGCGAAGTTTTGGAATTACTTCCAAATACTAAGTTTAGAGTTAAATTGCCAAATGGACATGTAGTATTGGCCCACATTAGTGGAAAGATGAGAATGAATTTTATTAAGATTCTTCCAGGAGACAAAGTACTTATTGAGATCAGTAAGTATGATTTATCAAAAGGTAGGATCGTTTATAGGAGTAAAGGTTAACTGTTATGAAAGTTAGAGCAAGTGTAAAAAAGATATGCAAAGATTGCATGGTAATAAAAAGAAAAGGCGTTTTAAGAGTAATTTGTAAAGCAAACCCAAGACATAAACAAAGACAAGGGTAGTAGGAGATAATCAATGGCTAGGATTTTAGGTGTTGACTTACCGAGAAATAAAGCAATGAAAATTGCAATTAGATCATTATACGGTGTAGGTCCAAAAATCGGTGAAGAAGTTTTAATGGAAGCGAATGTAGACTTTCTTAAAAACTCTAATGAATTAACAGAAGAAGAAGCGAACGATATTAGAAAAGCTTTAGACAGCTATACTGTTGAAGGTGATCTAAGAAGAGAAGTTGGCTTGAATATTAAAAGATTAAAAGATTTAGGTTGTTATAGAGGGATGAGACACAGAAAATCTCTTCCATGTAGAGGGCAAAGAACTCATACAAATGCTAGAACAAGAAAAGGTAAAGCGGTAGCTATTGCTGGTAAGAAATCTATTAAATCAATGAAGTAATGGTGAGATAAAAACATGGCTAAACAACAAACAAAGAAAAAAGTTAAAAAGAATATTACACATGCCGTTTGTCACATTCAGGCATCTTTTAACAATACAATTGTTACATTTGCAGATCCTCAGGGAAATGCAATATCATGGGCTTCGGCCGGTGGACTAGGTTTTAGAGGTTCTAAGAAATCTACTCCATTTGCTGCACAAGTAGCTTCTGTAGAAGCTGCTAAGAAAGCTCAAGATCACGGTGTATCTTCTGTAGATGTTAAAGTTAAAGGTCCTGGTGCAGGTAGAGAGAATGCAATTAGAGCACTTCTTTCTGTTGGTATGAAGATCACTTCTGTTGCGGACAAGTCTCCAATGCCACATAATGGCTGTAGAGCACCTAAGAGAAGAAGAGTATAATTAAATTTAAGGAGATATAGAGTATGTCTATTAATAACACATTCGCTGCAAAGAATTGGATCGATATGATCCGCCCAACTGCCCTTGAGGTAGATAAAGACGGTTTAAAAGCAAATTATGGTAAGTTCGTAGCGAAACCACTTGAAAGAGGTTATGGATTAACTCTTGGTAACTCTTTAAGAAGAGTTCTTCTTTCTTCACTTCAAGGAGCAGGAATTGTTGCTGTTAAAATTGATGGTGTTGAGCATGAGTTCGGTACAATTAATAATGTTAAAGAAGAAGTCTCTGAGATTATTTTAAATCTTAAAGAAGTACAGTTCAAAATTATTGACAAAGAAGAAGTAAATTTAGTTCTTGAGAAAAACTCTGAAGGTGCTGTTTACGCTTCTAATATCGTTGAAAATTCAAATGTTGAAGTTCTTAATCCGGATCATACAATTTGTAATATCTCTTCTGGTGGTTCTATCAGAATGGAATTAAAAATTGCTAGAGGTAAAGGTTACGTTTCAGCACAAGATAATAAAGATGATTTTGATCTTCCAATTGGTTGGATGTACCTGGATACACTATTTTCACCTGTTCATAGAGTTAACTATACAGTAACGAATGCAAGAGTTGGAAAGAGAACAGACTACGATAAACTTACTTTAGAAGTTTGGACTAATGCTGGTGTTGATCCTTTAGATGCAGTTGCTTATTCAGCAAAAATCTTAAGAGATCAACTAACGGTTTTCCTTAATTTTGAAGATGAGGATGCACCAGTTGAGACAAGCAAGGCGTCAGTAACGACTTCAAGCTCTCCAACTAATGATGCATTATTAAAGCCTGTATCTGAGTTAGAGCTTTCTGTAAGATCTGCGAATTGCCTTCAGAATGCAAATATTAAATACATTTACGAATTAGTTTCTAAAACTGAAGGTGAAATGCTAAGAACTAAGAACTTTGGTAGAAAGTCTTTAAATGAAATTAAAGAAATTCTTACACAGATGGGATTAGGCCTTGGTATGAAAGTTGACAGTATCATGAAGCAAGTTCAAGACAACGAATAATTAAGTAGGAGATAGCGATGAGACACGCTAAGCATAAGTATAAACTAGGTGTACAACCATCACACAGAAAATCAATGATTAGAAATCTTGCGATTGAAGTGATTGATCATGGTAAAATCAAAACAACTCACACGAGAGCGAAAGCTATCAGGGGTGTTGTTGAGAAACTTGTTACTCTAGCTAAAAATGATACAGTTCATAATAGAAGACTAGCTTACAAAAAACTTAACAATAAAGAAATTGTTGCTAAGTTGTTTGTTGAGATAGCTCCAAAATTTAAAGAAAGAAACGGTGGATACACTAGAATCGTTAAACTTGCTGACCGTAGATTAGGTGATTCAAGTAAAATGGGTTATATTTCTTTCGTAGAATAGTAATTAAAACAAAAGTTTAGATAGAAAACCTTCCAGTTTAAATTGGAAGGTTTTTTTCGTTTGATATGAATAATAAATTAATAATTTTTCTAACATTAATATCGTTTATCTTTGGATACACAATCTATGAAGCTGCTAAGCTTGATAGTAAATTATCTAGCAGTCAAACGAACAGTACTGGTACTATTTTAAAATCGTTGCCGGAAGATATTGTTTTCAAAGAATTCAATACTGATAAACAAGTAAGTTTAAGTAAGCTTACAAGTAACGGTTCTAAACTATTTATTCATTTTTGGGCAACTTGGTGTGGTCCTTGTGAGGTAGAATTTCCTGAATTGGTGGAAATGCTGCATCTCCTTAAGGGTAAGAAAGATGTAAAATTTTTACTTGTCGCTGTTAATGATGATGTCAAAAAAGTAACCAAATTTTTAAAAAAATTCGATTTACATATAGAAAGTGTAATGGTTGTTACTGATGATAATAACCTTTATCAGAGCTTTGGAACATATAAGTTGCCCGAGTCCTTTGTCTTTAGCAATGACAATAAAGTAGTCAAAAAGTTCTCTGGTCAACAACCATGGACTCAAAAGTACCTAGTCGATTTCTTTAAGTCGTTGTAATTACAACCTATTCTCTAGTTCTGTAACATTTTTTTCCACATTTATATATTTTCTGTCAAGAATCTACACAATCAGTCGATAAGTTATTGAGAAATTTTAAACACTCGGGAGCCTGAGATGATTGATTGGAAAACAATTAAAGATTTACACGCGAATAAGAAACTGGAAGAAATTATTGGTAAGTGGTTTGGGGTAGATATTTTCTACACCGACAAGCATGGCAATATTCATTCAAGTATCTTTGACAAAGATCATGATTTTGTAAGTCATTTCTTTAAGGTGCAATCCCAACTACCATATGGGAAAGAATTTCTGACTCAAGATATTGAGAAGGGATTGGAGAAGCTAGGGGAAACAGAAGAGCCTTCCTTTTACTTTGATTCATTTTTTCCGCACGTAAGAATGATAGCTGCGAAAATTGAAGTTGAAGGAGAATTCCTTGGGGCTGTTTTCGCTTACCCATATGTTACAGATAAAATTACCTCAGCCGAAGCAGATGAAGTTAAGGCTAAGTTAATTGAATGCGGAGCTACTAAAGAAGATGCAGACTCTTCTTGTGAAAATCTTAAAAAATTACAAGTTCATGAATATGACTACCTAAAAGAGTTAATTGGTTTAGTTGCTCATGAAGTCTCTACTGTATATGAAGAAGTTAATAAACGTGAAGCTAGAATTATGGATTTAAATGCTGAACTTGGAAACAAGTACAGATATCATAATATTATTGGTAAATCGAAAGCAATGCAGGAAATTTACCACTTGCTAACAAAGGTTTCTAACTCAGAAGCGACGATTCTAATTCAGGGTGAAAACGGTACAGGTAAGGAGATGGTTGCGAAGGCGATTCATTTTAATTCCCCTCGTAAGGACTCCGTATTTGTCGCTGTTAACTGTTCAGCCTTCAATGATAACTTACTTGACTCTGAACTATTCGGTCACGTTAAAGGTGCCTTTACAGGTGCTGTAAAAGATAAAAAAGGTTTCTTTGAAGTAGCAAATGGTGGAACACTATTTCTTGATGAGATTGGTGATATGTCTTTAAGCATGCAAGTAAAACTATTACGGGTTTTACAGGAAGGAACATTTCTTCCTGTTGGTGCGACTCAGCCTAAGAAGGTTAATGTTAGAGTTCTTGCCGCAACAAACAGACCTCTAAAAGAAATGATAGCAAAGTCTGAATTTAGAGAAGATCTGTACTATAGAATTAATGTAATTAATGTAAATATTCCACCACTTAGAAATAGGTTGGAAGATATCCCTATTTTGATGGACACTTTCTTAGAAAAGAAATGTGCAGAAATGGGGCATCCTTTAAAAACTTGGGGTAAGAAAACTCTAGAGAAAATGCTAGATCATAAATGGCCAGGTAACGTAAGAGAGCTACAAAACGAAGTTGAGCGATTAGTTGTTCTTGCTGGTGAAGATAAAGCAATTACTCCTGACATGTTAAGTGCCAGAATTACTGACCAGGTAGATGGTCCAGCACCGACTGGAAATCTTAGAGGAATCAACACTCATGGGAGCTTAAAAAAAGCATTAGAAGAGCTAGAAGCGTATATGATTAAAGAAGGTTTAAAGAGATGTAATTTTAATAAATCACGTCTTTCCAAAGAGTTAGGTGTAAGTAGAGCAAGTCTAATTATGAAGGTTGATAAATACGATCTTGATAAAAGAAAGAAAGCAGCTGGTGAATAAAAATCTAATTTTATGATATAATACTAAGGGGAAGGGAAACTTTCCCTTTTTTTATGGGGGATTAAAATGAAAATACTAATGACACTTTTAGTGGTGAGTTTTTCAACTTCTGTACTTTCGAAAACTGTCACAAAAAGACAAATTGATGACTTAGAAAGAAGAATGTTAATTTTAGAGCAAAAAGTAGCTAAGATTGCAGGGTCTAGTATGGATACAACTACTGGATTAAAAACTAAAGATGTAAATAATCAGATTAAACAAGCAGGATCAAGAGATATATCTTCAACTCCAGAAATATCTGAATCTCAAAGAGTCGAAATAATGAAAACCCTTGAGGGTTATAAAGACAAAAAAGCTGAAAGTCAGAAACTCCTTGATGAATTAATGAATGAAGATTTCTAAATATGTATTAACTTTATTGCTTTTTTCAACCTCAGTATTTGCCTTTAATAAAGGTGAAGGTTCAGAGTTTGTTTTAGAAACTGAGGGACAAAAGGTTGGGCTAAGTATCTATATCTCTGAAGCTAAGGATAAGAATCTTGGTGTTGAGTTCCATTTTGGTGCAGGAGGAATTCTATCTTCCAATATGTGGCAACAATTTGAAATGAATGTTGATGCAAAATCAGGAATACAAATCCAAAGTGGTTATATTAAGACAGGGCTTAGCAAGAAACCTGAAAAAATGTTGAGAGAACATTTTTACCAAAACGAAGGTGTCCAGGTTCAAGATTTTCTATTTACCAAAGAGGAAGAAATATCAAAGAACTTTATTGGCAGCGAAACCGTTGAGATTCCGGCCGGAAGTATTATTGCAAAGCACTACAGAAAAAAACATGATGGCCAAACTATTGATTTCTGGATTTCAGATCAAGTGAAGCCAATAGGCTTGGTTAAGTTGGTTTCAAAAAGTGGTACTAAAAAAACGAACAATTATAAAATTGAATTAAGCTCTTTGCTTAAAAATGTAAAGCCTGCGATAAACCCAAAAGAAGCAGTTCCAATGACCGAGAAAACTAAAAGACTGCTGAGCCGCGCAAAAACTCAATAAAATTGAAAAGTCATCCCACTCGCTGTATAAAGAGTTGAATTTTATCGTAGGGGATCACGTATGACATTTTCCAATGAGGAAAAACGTAGTTATTTATCTAACTTAATTGAAGAATCTAACCAGGGTGGTGGTGAAGCTAGAGTGAAGCGACAACATGACCAGGGAAAATATATTGCTCGTGAAAGAATTAATAGATTATTAGATCCAGAATCATTTATCGAATTTGATAAATTTGTAAAACATAAATGTAATTCGTTCGGAATGGAAAATACTAAATATTTAGGTGACGGTGTTGTTACTGGTATTGGAAAAATTAACGGACAGAAAGTTGCGGTATTCTCACAAGATTTTACTTGTTGGGGCGGTGCCCTTGGAATGGCCTATGCTAAAAAGATTTGTAAGGTCATGGATTTTGCAATTGAAAATAAAATACCAATTATTGGAATTAATGATTCTGGTGGAGCAAGAATTCAAGAAGGTGTTGAGTCTCTTGCAGGGTATGCTGAGATTTTTCATAAAAATGTTCAAGCTTCTGGGGTTATTCCACAGATCTCCCTTGTTATGGGGCCATGTGCAGGTGGAGCAGTTTATTCACCAGCAATGACAGACTTTATCTTTATGGTAGATCAAACCTCTTATATGTTTGTTACAGGACCTGATGTTGTTAAAACTGTTACCCATGAAGAAGTGACAAAAGATGAGCTGGGTGGAGCACATACGCATAATGAAAAATCTGGTGTTGCACACTTTTTGTGTGAAGATGAAGATGACTGTTTAGAAAGGGTTAGAGAGTTATTAAGTTTCTTACCTAATGGAAACTTTACTAAATCTAGGCGAACTCCAAGTATGGACTCAGTTACAAGAAAAAATACTAAGCTTAATGATTTTGTTCCTACAAACTCTAAGAAACCTTATGACATGAAAGAACTGATTATGGATGTTGTTGATGATCAACACTTTTTGGAAGTTCAGAAAAATTTCGCTAAAAATATTATTTGTGGTTTTGCACAAGTTGGTGGTTTTAAAATTGGTATTGTTGCCAATCAACCACAAATTTTGGCAGGTTGTTTAGACATTGATGCTTCATCTAAAGCAGCAAGGTTTATTCGTTTCTGTGATGCCTTTGAAATCCCATTATTAACTTTAGTCGACGTACCTGGTTTCTTACCTGGTACAGTACAAGAGTATGGTGGAATTATTCGTCACGGAGCTAAGCTTTTATACGCATACTCAGAAGCAACTGTTCCCATGATTACATTAATTACGAGAAAAGCTTATGGTGGTGCTTACGACGTTATGGCATCTAAGCATATTGGTGCTGATATTAATCTTGCTTATCCAACTGGAGAAATTGCAGTTATGGGGGCAGATGGCGCTGTAAATATTATTTTTAGAAATGAACTTAAAGGTCTGGAAGGAAAAGACTTTGACAATAAGAAGGCAGAGTTAGTTGCTGATTATGAGGAGAAATTTGCTAATCCGTATAAAGCTGCAAGTTTAGGATATGTGGATGAAGTAATTTTTCCTGAAGATACAAGACAACGAATCTATAAATACTTAGATTTTTTACAAGATAAGAAAGTTCTTAGACCACAAAGAAAGCACGGGAATATTCCTTTATAGGAATAGGGGAATTAAACTATGAAACGAATTTTAATTTGTAATAGAGGTGAAATTGCCATCCGTGTGGCCAAAGCAATTAGAGAACTTGGTCATACAGCTGTGGGATTTTGGACCGATAACGAACTTGAACCACCGCACTTAGAGTATTGTGATATGTGGGTTCATTTGAAGGGAAGTAATAATACAGAGACTTACCTGAACATGGATCAAATCCTCGAATTAGTTAAAAAACATAAAATTGATGCTGTTCATCCAGGTTATGGTTTTTTATCTGAAAACACTATTTTCGCTCAAAAGCTGGAAGAGTTGGGTGTGATTTTTATTGGGCCAAATGCAAATGCTATTGAAAAAATGGGAGATAAGGCCATCTCAAAGCAAATGGCCAAGGATGCTGGTGTTCCAGTTGTTCCTGGATCTACAGGAGAGGTTGAATCTGCAGCTGAAGCTAAAATTATTGCTAAAGAAATTAAATACCCTGTTCTTCTAAAAGCTGTTGCCGGTGGTGGTGGAAAAGGAATGCGTGTTTGTGTCGATGATGCTGAATTAGATAAGAATTTTGATGCAGTAAGAAGGGAAGCGCAATCTAGTTTTGGCAATCCTGGAGTTTTAGTAGAGAAATTTATATTAAATCCACATCATATTGAAGTTCAAATTATTGCTGATAAGCATGGAAATATTTATCATTGTTTTGAACGTGAATGTTCAATTCAGAGAAGGCATCAAAAAATTACAGAAGAAGCTCCATCACCATTTGTTGGTAAGGATGAAGCTTTAAGAAATAGCCTTTGTGAAACAGCAATCTTATTGGCCAAAGCAGTTGATTATGATTCTGCAGGAACGGTTGAATTTATTATGGGAGAAGATAAGTCATTCTACTTCCTTGAAATGAATACAAGAATTCAAGTGGAGCATCCAATCACTGAAGAAATCACTGGAGTTGATTTAGTGGTAAACATGGTTAAAGCCGCACTAGGTGAACAATTAGATATTAGCTCACAAGATGAGATCAAGATAACAGGTCATGCGATTGAGTGCCGTATTTGTGCTGAGGATCCAGTTACGATGTTACCAGCGCCTGGAAAAATCGCAGCTTTTGAATATACATTTCCTCAAGGGGTTCGGTTCGACCATTGTATTTATAATGGTTTCGAAGTTAAGCCAGACTTTGATCCAATGATTGGAAAGCTAATCGTACACGGCTTTAATAGAGATGTGGCGATCAGAAAAACTAGAAATGCGATAAAAAACTTACATATTGATGGCATCAAAACAAATACCCAACTGCATGAAATAATTATAGAGCAGGAGAATTTTGTAGCCGGAACTTACACAACAAACTATATTGCCGAAGTTAAACCACAAGAGAGAGTTGCTGGTTTATTAAGTGATGAAAATCTTTACAAAAAAGCAATTTCCATCGAACTTGAGGCACTGAGAGAATAACATGAGATACTATATAATTAATTCAGAGGGCAGAGAAGTTTCGTTCGACCTGTCAGTGATTGCTAACAATCAATCTAAAATTAGAAAAATTCACGTTAAAGATGGGTCACAAATAGACAAGGAATACTACGTTAAGAATTTAGCGGGAAGGCCATTTATTTCTGATGACCAGGAAACTTGGAAAAAACTACCAAGACTTAGTTCAAAATCTGGACTTGTAAATGTTAATGAAAGTCTTAGTGTTTATAGAGGTTTCAAACCGTCTGGATTATCAAATGCAAATGCAGGGGATCTAATCACTGAAATGCCAGGAAAAATCGTTAAGGTTATGACCACAGAGGGTGCAGTTGTTCATGCTGGTGATACTCTTGTTATTCTTGAAGCCATGAAAATGGAAAATGAGATTAAGGCCGGAATTGACGGGGTTGTAAAATCTGTTCATATAGCTGAGGGACAAGTTTTAGAGTCAGGTCATTTAATGATCGAAATCGAAGAATAAAAAATTTCAGGTATTTAGCTCAATAATTAAGACTATTTTTCCTAGAATTAGGGACTTTCCATTTATATGGTAAAATATAATGGATGGATAAGAACAAAATTCTAACTAACGAATCTCTTACTCAATTTTTTTATAAAAACCTGAATCAGGTTAATAAGAGTTCTGTGTGTCCAATTCCTCAAGAGTTCATTTTATATTCCTCTAATGTGTTAAGTGATTATGCTATTTCAGACAAATTCTTTAGTACAAGTGATGGTAGGGTTAACGAAAAAGTTTTAGGCATAAGTTTCTTAGAAGCAGAGGCTAAGTCTAGAAGTGAGAAAAAGCTAATCTATAAAGATGTTGGTGATACGATATTGGTACAACTTGGTCTTTTTCCCGAAAGGGTTAAAAAGAATGCGAGTGAAGATTATTACATAAATCTAGGAAAGACGGCTTATGCCAAGATGGAAAATCTTGATTGTAGATTTTATGATATTCCAAATTTTTATAACCTCTTTTCGAGTTCATTTGAATATATGATTGAACTTCTGTCCACAATGTCGAAGGCGAATAAATTTAGCTCTTTTGAAGAATACCTTTTACTTTCAACAAGTGAGAGTAATAATCTGTTTATTACTCCCAAAAGTATAAAAGTTAGCTAGGTCTTCCAACATCAATAATATTCCATTCATCAACCAAAAACTTCTTTAGGAAGCTATTGAAGTCAGCGAGTTTCATGTTATCAATCTTTTTAAAACTTTCATGTTGATAGTCAAAACCAAGGTCATGAAGAACTGCAATTGAATAAAAATTAGCATAATCTTCATTCGTTTGAACATTGAGTAGATTTTGTCCTTGAATCATTTTTTTTATGAGATCGAAATCTTTTTTCTTAAATCCATCTTTTTGATATTTATTTAAAATTTCTTTAATCGCTTCAATGGCCTCTTCTTTCTTATCGTGTCCAGCTCCAATGTATATTCCCCAGTATCCGGCTTCAAGAGAAGTATTTTGAAGTGGTTGAACGCTATAGCAAAGCCCACGCTTGTCCCTAACTTCTACAAACAATTCTGATGATTGTCCGGCTAAGAAAGTTGTAAACATTTTAAGGTATAAGTCCTCAATTGAATCGACTCTATAAGAAGGTTTCCCAATCATTATATGAGTTTGCTCTCTATCAAACTCAATTGAAACTTGATTACCATTTTGAGGCTTTATAGTATTTTTTTGTTTTTTCTTTGTTGGTTTTCTCGACTTAAAAATCTCTAAGTGTGGAGTGATTTTTTCAACAACCGTTTCAAGATCTAGATCACCACAATAAGTTATGACAATCTCTTGCTTCATAAGACTTTCATTGTGAAGGTCAATTAGAGATTTTCTAGTAAGTTTTTTAACACTATCTTCAGTTCCAATTATTTCCCTTGAGTACGGATGGCCGTTAAAAACAAATTTATTAAACTGGTTAAAACAATGTTTAACAGGGTCTTCTTTTTGATTGAAAAGAGTTCTTTTAATTAACTCTTTTTCTAACTTGAAGTATTGAGGAGGAAAAGTTGGTTGCGTTAATAATGATAAAAAATGGCTTACAAGTTCATCAGTGTATTCGGATAATCCGTGGAGAGTTAAGCCGTAGGCATTTCTTCCGGAAAAACCGTTTATATAAGATGACTTCTTATCTAATTCATTTTTAAGCTCTTCATATTTAGCTTTCTTATGTCCATATGTAATATTTTTTGAAATAAGATTAAAGACACCGTTGTTGGCATCAGTTTCGTAAGAGAGTCCACCTTTTATATAGGCGTGCATAGCAAACGTTGGTGTAAGCTGATTTTGTCTATAAACAAGCTTTATACCTTTTCTTAGTTCGATGCACTTTGCTTCAGTATCAAATTTTGACTCCGTAATAATGTGATTCGATTTTTTTATTTTTTCTGAACGTGCAATTTTATTTAATTCAGCAGTGAACTTTAGAGCTTTTTCTTTAATTAGCTTTTTAGGGTGACCTTTGGGAAGTTGAACGGTTACATGAATTTCTCTACTAAATATTTCAGTAAGCGATTTCTTAACCTTTGATCTTGAAATTAATTTCATTTGTTTAATAAAATCTTCTTCACAATCGATATTACCGGATTGAGCAAAACCATGGCCTAGTCCAAATGCAAAAGATTCTATTGATTCTTTCTCATAAACCTTTGAGGCAATATATTGATTTCTAATTCTATCTATTGCATCTTGAGAGAAGCCATCGTTAAAAACATTTTTTACTGTCTTAGGAAATTGAGTAAGCACTTTTTCAATATTCTCAACAGGACAAGCAAATCTTAGAAAGTGGCAACCACCTTCAGAGAAAAACATTGTGGAACCGTTTACACCACTGGCCATTGAATCTTTTGAAACTAGATCTTTGTATAATGGAGAAATATCGCCAAAGGCGAGGCAATTTATTGCCAGATCTTCAGCTGGACTGTCTGAATGTGTATACCCTGGAGATTGTATGGCCATTGTTAAAGTTGCTTGATTTACAGTTTTATCATGAACGGTAATATTAGCTTTGGTTTTCAATTTAAATTTAGAAAATTTTGATTTAATTCCATGTGGCATTTCAAAGGTATTAATTAATTTAACAATTTTATCTTTTTGTTTAAGATTTCCAGCAACAATAAGTAATGCATTCTCTAAATTATAAAATTTATTTCTAAACTCAATTAACTGCTCTCTTGAAAATGCTTTAATTGTTTCTTCAGTTCCTAGAATTGGACTTTTATAATCTTTAGGGAATGATCCATCTTGAATTTTGAAAAAATTGTATTGAGATGAGCTGTCAATTGATCTTCGATACTCTTCGAACACTACAGCCTTTTCTGGGATAAGATCCTCCTCTCTAAACTCTGGATTACTAACCATGTCCATAAGTACATCAATGGTTGTGAGTGTCTCGGTTGCGGGGCCATTTATGTAATAACACGTGTAGTCGAATGATGTGAATGCGTTTAGCTCTCCACCATATGATTCAACAGTTTTAGCAATCATCATATCAGGATACTTTTGAGTACCTTTAAAAAACATATGTTCTAAAAAATGTGCAATACCTTTATTGTCTTTATCTTCTAATGAACTTCCTGCTTTAAACCAAATTTGAGCAGTTGTGACATTGGAATTGGGCGAATCAATAAACAAAGTATTAAGCCCATTATCCAAAGTTGTATTTTCTATATTCATTAAAATCCTATTGTTTAAGTGTTTTTGCGGAGATAAACTCATGTTAGGTTATATAAATAATTGAGTTAGATCAACTCATACATCAATAATATAAAGAGTATTACCATGAAAGTTGCACTGATTTATTCGTTCGAAGAGTCCGACTGGTTTAGTTGTACGGTGATTAATAAAAATCTTCGTAAAGCTTACTCTGAATTATTTGGTGATGAGAATTTAATTCTTATTGATTATACTAGAAGAAGACAAGTCTCTCCTTCCGACCTAAGGCGAATTGAAGAAGAGAATGTAGAAAAGATTATATTCATTGACCATAAACCGACACCAGTAAATTTTTTAAAAGCACTGTTCAAGAATGGAGATGAAAAGCCTGATCCTAAGGAATACATTATTCATGTCTTTGGTGATTACCCACTTTATTTAACTGAGTGGAGAACCGTGAATGAACTTTTACTGGGGAAGAAGGTAAAGTATGTTTGTGCTTCTTGGAAACAAAAAAAATACCTTGAAAAATATATTTCACAAACTGAAATGGTCTATGTTTCACCTTTTCCAGTGGACTCTAAGCAGTTTAACTATAACCCAGAGAAAAGAGAGGTACTAAGGCAAGAGTTAGGAATTGATTTACAAGATAAAGTTATGATTTATACTGGAAGACTTTCTTATCAAAAAAGAATTTCAGAATTAATAGATCTCTTTTTATCTTCAATTAGAGATGGAAAGATTGAAAATAATAACAAGCTTCTTATCATTGGAAAATATGACCTTCTTGGATTGCAGTATTTAAGTTACACACAAATTTATGGTGAATACTTTAGAAATGTCGACAAAGTACTAGCAAAATATCCAGGACTTGAAGATCATGTTATTTTTGAAGGGGAAATTGAAAACACTAAACTCAATGATTATTATAACCTTGCAGATTATTATGTCAGCCTAAGTACCTACCATGATGAAGATTATGGTATGTCTGTCGCAGAGTCATTTTGTAGCGGTTTACCTGCACTCCTAACAAATTGGGCCGGGTATTTTTCATTTCAACTAGAAGAAAAGAAAGAATTTTGCCCACTAATCCCTGTAAGTCTTGGGCAATACAAACCTACAATCGATATGAAAGTAGCCGAATCAAAAATGATTGAAATCTTAAATTTAAAATATAATCGAGAGGAAGTTTCAAGTCTCTATCAGAATAATTTTTCCGTTCCAGCTTGTGCTAAAATTCTTGAAAATATTATCTATTCTGAATCTCATCTATATGAAGGTCCTACAGAGTTAATGATTCAATTAACAAATGAACAATTCTTAAAAGGGAATGAAATCTTTAGATTAGAAACAAATAGAGAGTTTAATAGTTTCTATTTTAAGGCTTATGATGTCTATGCTGAATAAAATAAAACAAATAATCGATTCAAATGGAAACGGTGATATTCTATATAAGAAGTGGGATGTTCAATTTAGGGATGATTACTTTGGTCAAGTCTACTGGTCTTATTTTCCAATAACAGAGAAGTATTACTTTGAAGGTAATCCAGCTTTTTCTTATGAGTACAAGAACTTATTTGATATCGGAAGATATCCGATAACGACATTTAGAGATGGTTTTGCAGGCCTTCTTGAGTTTTTCTTAGTACACCCCCTTCCTTCAAAAGATTTTAGATCTAAAATTTTAATTCATAAGAAGTTTGAAACTATTGTTCCTAAACAATGGAAAGAATTTGTAGCTTGCTATTCATTAAGGCCAAGGAAAAGCAAAGTTAATTCATCTAAGGAAACATTAGTTATTCATGGTCTTGGTCTTGAAGAATGCTTCTGGCAGAAAACTCCGATAGAACTAGCAAGGGAACTGAAAGAAAAATCAAAGGGCTTTAATAATGTTCAGTTCTTAATCCCGCAAAGAGAATCTTTGATGTCCTCCAAAGAAAATCAAGAAAAAAAGTTTAATGTTGCTTTACTTAAAGCGATTTATGAAATATTTGGTTTTGATATAAAAATTGAGATGAATACTGAAGAATTCTTTAAAAAATTTAAATTGAAAAAATTCGCCTTTCTTAACTTGGATTCTTCAAAAGCTTTTATTGCAGATAATTATATTGATCATTACTTTTTTTCTATTGGTGGAGAGTGTTTGAATGAGCAGTATGCTGAGGCTGATAATAATTTAGATTACAACCTGTCTCATCATCACAAAATATCGATTGAGGAAATAGACACGACGAAAAGTGTCTTCTCACAGTTTTACATGCCACATAAGCTCTCAGGAAGAAAGGAGATATCAGTCTATGATGTTTACCAGAGCAAACACTTTCAGAAATCTTTTATCGAGCATTTCTAGAGAGAAATCGTAAAAGGTACCTTTGGAACCTCGGAAAGCTTGGAGTCACAACAACACCTAAAAGATTCGAGATATGTGATGGCGGATCAATTTTATTCCCACTTAATGGCTTTGTTATTAAAAAATTTTCCTCAACTCTTAGAAAAACATGACAAATAAAAATGTTTTTTCTCCAGAAAAGGATTATATCACATGGTTTTAAATCTTCAGGTTTGCAAGTTTTAACGGTTACTTTTTCCCCGAGATTAATCCACGGCTCCATTGAACTAGACAGAACATTCGCTTGAATTCTTTTGTAGAATCCTTTTTTTAAAAATAAAAAATTCTTATACGAGTAATTCATTTTTTAAGTGACTCTCGTATTGCGAATGATAGAAACTGATTGCATCATCTACTGGTCCATCAAATAAAATTTTCTTATTTCCTAGAACTACTGCACGATTACAAACTTCTTTAACAATCTCTTCTGAGTGGCTGATAAAAATTACCGCTCCAGATGTGTTAATAACATTTAAAATTCTATTTGAAATTTTCTCATTAAAAAAGATATCAGCTCCATTGAAAACTTCATCTAATATGAGTAGATCACACGGTCTGGCCGACACAATACTTAAGAATAAACGAACTTTCATTCCCTTACTATAGTGTTTAAATGGAGATTCTATGAAATCATCTAATTCAGAGAATTCCAACGCTTCGTCCACAATATCTCTTCTTTCGGCCTTTGGTAGATGAGCATAAATAATATTTGTTATAATCCATGCATTTTCTTTCCCTGATAATTCAGGTTGAATAACACTTGCGGTATCAAATATTGATCTCATAGTACCATTAACAAT
>JBLIAG010000013.1:0-84282 GCA_047634375.1 Bacteriovoracaceae bacterium | reverse complement strand
AAAAACGAACAAACCCTATTATAAATCCGAATTCACCGTAACGGATAAAATTGAAAAGTATAAAACTGAAAAACTAATACGCTCAGATAAAAAGAAGTTAGTGGCAACGTTGAAATGGAAAAGATCTGGTACTTACCCTAAAAATGTTGAATATACGGTTAAAATCTATGATTCAAAAGATGCAACAGAACCAATTTTAGAGGAAACGACCACAAAGAACTCTTTTTCTTATTCCAGAGACAAGGCGGGTAGCTTTTTTTGGAGTGTCGATAGCAACGCAAAAGAAATGCTAGCGCCATCTGATAGATATGAAATACAGATGCTTCGGCCAGAATTTGGAAAGATTACAACACCTCAAATAGTGCTACAATATATGGAGGAGAAGGATTGTTATGAGTTTTCAATTCCAAGCTCTAAATATGTGTCGATGTATGATGTTTATATTTATAGTTCAAGAACAAAAGTAAAGGGTAAATGGAAAACCATGTACCATAAACGACTAAAACAGAATAAAGACTGTATTGAGTCCAAGGGTGAAGGGAAATATTTCTATAAATATAGAATAGAAGATAAATGGAACCGTAAATCTAAATTTAGTGGAATGGGTGAAATTTACTTTCCAATTTCACCTTTGGATGATTTCTGATAGGATATTTGTATATGAAAATTAAATTAATTAGTGGCTTCTTATTTTTATTACTCTCTCTCTCTACTTACGCACAGGTATCAGGCTCAAGTAGTAGTAGCTTAAGTGAGGTCGCAGAAAGCAAAAATCTCAGCTTCGTGAAAGTTAAGGTCGTTGTCTACAAAAAAGATACGCTCGCAAAAATCCTGAAAAGGTTTGTTCGAGATAATTCGATAATTAGTCGTAAAGAAGCAATGGTGGATAAAACCCTCAAGTCCAATCCAAATATAAAAAATTGGAGAAAACTGAAAACGGGTGAAACAATGTATGTTTATTTAGATCCTAAATTTATCGACATGGAAAAGATGAAAGCATTTAGAAAAAGTGTGAAAAAAGTTTCTAAAAAAATTAAAACAAAGATTAAGAGAAAGAAGAGTAAGGTTGCAACCAAAAAGTGGAGTACTTTTTATATGGCTTCAATTGGTCAATTTAGTCAGCAGAATGATAGTTTGGCAAAAGTTGAATTCAAACAAAACTCACCCCTTACCCTTGGTCTAATGTATACACACTATCCAAAGGATGGGAAATATACAATTTTAACAAGTGCTTATTTTTCTTACCTACTTGCAGCTACAAGTAATTTGGGAACAGAAAATATAGATGTACCAATTGAAGTTGGATTTAATATTTATTATCAATATCCTTTTAGTAAAGCTTCTTATAATTTATATGGTGGTCTTGATTATGAAAAATTTAATACATTTAATCTCGCCAGTGTGGAAAATGATGAAAGTCTAGATTTTGATGAAAATCAAATAGGATTCTTAACTCTAGGCTTTTCTAAAGCATTCAAAATTAAAACACGCCCATTTCTATTTAAAGGTAGTTTTTCCCAATCAGCTTACTCAAGTCGAACAGTCGGTTACTCAGATGACACGGACACTAGTACTTACACTGGTTCAAAGTTTATGGCATTCTTATTGAGTAAAATTAATGATCAATATTTTATGTCTACTTTGCTCAAGTACCATGTTTTAGCAGGTCCATCCGACGTTAATGTTATGAGAATTGGCATGGGATTCGGTTATTTATTCTAGTTGAGTAATTTCATTTAAAGTTTAATTTGAGGTGTCCGAAAAAGGAAGTAGGTAACCAAAAAATTAGGAAACTAAAATGAGTAACTTCAAAAATTTATTATTATTACTATTATTTACTGTGATTTTTACTTCATGCTCTTCTGGAGACAAGCTTAAGAGGGAAGATAATCAAATAGCTGTTTTTGAAGACGGGCTGTATTTGAGTGAGCCTGATGAAGATGGTGTAGTTGAACTTGTCATACCTGAAGTCGAAGAATATACAGAAATTAAAAATGATGCTGAAGAGCGTGCCAACCAAGGCTCTCTAGACTTCGGAACAAGTGAAGATATTGCAATCGAAGCTGCAAGTGTTGAAAGAAGTATTGCTTCGATTGGTACTGATGAAGCAGATGATTTTATTGCCCAAGAAGAAGAGATGTATAAAGATGACCCTGTTGTTGCAGAAGAAAATTTGTACGCAGATGAAAATCAAGATAATAATTTCCAAGCGACCAATCAAACTGATGGCGAAATATTTCAAGAATATATCGTACAGAAGAATGATAGTTTAATGCTTATTTCTTTTAAACTTTATAGTAAGTTCGATAATTGGAAAACTTTGGCCGACTGGAACGGAATAGATTCACAGAGTGATTATCTAATTACAGAAGGCGATAAACTAAAATTTAAGGTTTCTGCCGCTGATGGTACTAATTGGGTACCAAGTGGTAATCCCTATTTGGTAAAAGTTGGTGATTACCTCGGTTTAATTTCCAAAAATGTTTATGAAGGAAATGCTAGATTTTGGTACGATATTTGGAAAAATAACGACACATTAATAAAAGATCCTAATAGAGTTTTTGTTGGATTTACACTTTATACTGAACCTTTTGAAGTTGTTCAAGAA
Organism: Bacteriovoracaceae bacterium; assembly: GCA_047634375.1. Taxonomy (GTDB): domain Bacteria; phylum Bdellovibrionota; class Bacteriovoracia; order Bacteriovoracales; family Bacteriovoracaceae. The sequence continues at coordinate 81,674 of JBLIAG010000013.1, read as the reverse complement.
AATGAAAGACTTCGCATGGAAGAGTATAAAAGAAAGTTTGGAAAAAGTATTCGAAAGCGAGACCTCGCAGGTGCTTTAGAAAACAGTAATAGATTGTAAAAAAAAGCTCCATACGGAGCTTTTTTTTTATTGAAAATTTGTTAGGCTATTTGTAATAGAGTTTAATTTTTCTTCAAACTCTCTCGCTTCTTCTTTCACTTTATCTACAACATCATCTGGAGCATTTTCTATGAATTTAGGATTCTTTAGCTTCTTATCTACCTTATCAAATTCCTTTTGTGCTTTCACTTTGTCATTTTCTAGCTTCTTGATAAATGATTCGATATCAACAACTCCCTCAAGGGGAATAAAGATTTCTGTGTGACCTGTTGCTCGCATAATGGACTTTGTGGGTCTTTCCACAGATTTATCCTTTATCTTACCTGCTTTAACTTTTGCCAGTTCTTTAAAGAAACCACGACTTTTAAAGAAATATTTCGCAAGATCTTCATTATCTGTAAATAACCTTACCTCAATTTCTTCTTTTGGTTTAATCATGACTGCGTTTCTAAGATTTCTAATAGAAGTTACAATTTCAATAAAACGATCCATGTTTTCGACATCATTTTTGAAAGAATAATCTGCTTTAAAGCTTGGGTATTCTTGAATAATAAGGAGGTCTTCATCCTCTGTTTTAAGGTGAGACCATATCTCTTCTGTTATAAAAGGAGTAATTGGATGAAGGAGCTTAACAATTTCTTTGAAACAGTATTTTAAGACATTAGCTCTTTGAACCTTTAAGTTGTCATTCTCAGAGTTTAAAATCCCTTTGGATAATTCAATAAACCAAGAACAGAATTTTTCATAAACAAACTGATAAATGGTATTACAAGCATCATCAAATCTATAAACTTCGATTGATTCTGTTACTGACTTAATAACATCGTTTAATTCACTTAGAATCCACTTTTCATGGTGATGAAGGTCTTCAACTTCAAAACCCTTGTCATTTGCATTTTCTAGGTAAGGATGAATAAATCGAAATGCATTCCAGATTTTATTTACAAAATTTCTATAACCTTCAATTTTAGCCGGATCTAAATTAATGTTTCGATTGTAACCTGAGCTTACAGCAAGTGTGAATCTCATAGAGTCACATCCGCTCTCTTTTATAATGTCCAAAGGATCGAGGACATTTCCAAGAGATTTACTCATCTTTACGCCATCTTTGTCCCTAACAATTGCGTGAATATAAGTGTCTTTAAAAGGAACTTTATTTGTCACTTTATTAGACATCATCATCATTCTTGCGACCCAAAAGAAAATAATATCAAATGCTGTTACGAGTACTGCTGATGGATAGAACTTATCTAAGCCTTTGCTCGCCATTTCATCTTCATTCGGCCAACCAAGGGTTGCAAGTGGGAATAACCCTGATGAAAACCATGTATCGAGCACATCATTATCTTGTTTAATATCGGTTGAGCTACACTGTGGACAAGTTGTCTCAAGGCTTTCTGATGCCCATGTGTGATTACATGCTTCAGTTTGACAGTAAAAAACTGGAATTTGATGTCCCCACCAAAGTTGTCTTGAAATACACCAAGGCCTTGGATTACGTTGATAAGAGTAATAGGTATTTTCCCACCCCTTTGGAAAGAATTTCATATCTTCTTTTTCAACTTGTTCTACTGATGTTTCAGCCATTTTTTGAGTGTTCAAAAACCATTGTTTTGAAACCATTGGTTCAACGATTGCATCAGACCTCTGTGAATGCCCAACTTGGTGAGTATGTTCTTCAATCTTTACAAGTTGTTCTGTTTCTTTGAGAAGTTCAACCGTTTTCTTTCTAGCTTCCTTAGGTGAAAGTCCCTGAACAGCTTCTGCATTTTCGTTTAGAGTACCATCTTTATTTAATATATTAATAATCGGTAATTCATTTCTTTTGCCAATTTCATAATCGTTAAAGTCATGGCCTGGAGTGACTTTAAGACAACCAGTTCCAACTTCCATATCAACATGCTCATCTGCAATGATAGGAACTTCTCTATTACAAATAGGTATAATCGCCATCTTGCCGATAAGGTGTTCAAATCGGTCGTCATTTGGATTTACGGCGACTGCAGTATCCCCAAATAATGTTTCCGGTCTTGTAGTTGCAATCTCAAGAACCTGGTTAGAATCTTTCACTCTATAGTGGAGGTGATAAAAATTACCATTTACTTCTTTGTGATCTACCTCTGCATCTGAAATAGCAGATTGAAGAACTGGATCCCAGTTAATAATATAATCAGATTGATAAATAAGACCTTCGTTAAACATATCAACGAAAAACTTCTTTACTGCTTTATTGGGAGTTTCATCCATTGTAAAAGTAAAATAGTCCCAATCACAAGAATCGCCTAATTTTTGGAACTGTTCAATTATATGTCCACCGTATTCTTCTTTCCACTTCCAGACTTCTTCTAGAAATTTTTCACGGCCAAAGTCATGCTTTGTTTTACCTTGTTCTTTGAATAGTTTTTGTTCAACTTTTGCTTGAGTTGCAATACCTGCATGATCCTGGCCTGGAACCCAAAGAGTTTCATGACCTTGCATTCTTTTGAATCGAATAAGGATATCGATGATTGTATGGTTAAGAGCATGGCCCATATGTAACTTTCCAGTAACATTTGGCGGTGGCATTAGAATCGAGTATGGTTCTTTGCCATTAGTACTTGGACGAGGTTTAAAGTAATTACCTTCCTTCCATTGCTTATACCATTTGTCCTCAACACCTGTCGGATCAAAAGTTTTTGGTAGTGTGCTTTCAGTATTCATATTTCTTCCTTATTTTATAAAAGAGATAATTTTATCAAATTCAGTTAATTGGCAGTCCAGTGTTGTACGCTCTGTTAGGTTTTTCACTTGGACATTAATCTTGTCATCTTTTTGTTCAATAATGGCCACATGATTATGACCTTTAGTTTCAGCGAGTTTAAATATTTTATTAAATTTCATTTTACCAAGATTTGATTCAACCTTTAAACCTTGTAAGCGAAGATTGTTGGCTAGGTTAATAGAGGCAACTTCTTCAGTTTCTGATGTGTAAACAATAAAGAGCTCATTTTTAGGTTTTGAAAAATCCCCTAATAAATTATGTGTCTCTAGGAAATCTTTCAGCGTTACATCGCCGAGGCCGAAACCAACACCTGCGAGAGGGGATTCATTAAAAATTTGTAATAAATTTGCATAGGCACCACCACCGGCTATGGCCCTATTATTATCTGGATGTTTGTCGAATATCTCGAACACCACTCCTGTATAGTAATCTAAACCACGAACGATAGTAGGATCGTATTGGATAAAATCGTTTATATCTAATTGAGAAACTAGTTCTGAGAAGTGAATAAATTCAAGACATTCATCTTGAATGTTATTAGCTGTAATGAATTCATTAAGTTGGCTGAAGTTGTTTAGTGCTAAATAGCTTTTGAATAAAGTTTTTTGATCATCATCACTAATGATCTCTGAAATCATTGTATCTAGCTTTTCCGCAGTTACTTTTTTTGCTTTATCGATGACCTTATATAATTTATAAGATGAGTCTTTATCTAATTTTAAAAGATTATTAAATACAGCATCAACAACTTTTCTATCATTCAATAAAATAGAGAACATTGTTTGGTCTGCCCCGAAGCTAGTTAGGAAGTTTTTGATCAAGCTTAATATTTCAATTTCACCCAAATTCGTTGGAGCTCCAAAAACATCAACATTAAATTGCCAATGCTCACGAACTCTTCCTCTTTGGGGTTTTTCGTATCTCATTAAATTAGGAATGGAGTACCATCTTAGTGGCTTTGATTCTTGTTTATGAACATTTGCCACCATTCTGGCAACAGTTGGTGTCATCTCTGGTCTTATCGCCACATGTCTATTTCCACGATCGGTAAAAGAATAGATCTGATCATTTATGAGTTCATCACCTGACTTTGCTTTATATAAATCAACTTCTTCTAGTAGAGGCCCATCATATGGCTCGAAAGCAAACTCTTCAGCGATCTTTTTCATTCTTGAAAATAGAAAATCTCTAACCCTCATGTCTTTAGGGAAAAAGTCTCGACAACCTTTGTAGGGTTTTTTATTTAGTGCCATGCGAAAATCCTTGTTAACTATTAATATTTTTAACAAATTAAACACATCTTGTTAATCAATATGCTTCACATGAAGGAAATTATACTTAAAATTTTAAACTATTTATCGATATTCTTAATGAGATTATCAATGTCTTGACTTGGATTAGCTGGAACTATGATTTTTAATTTTTTAATATCTTCAATTGCCTCTTTTTTGGCCTTCTTTTGAATCTCCGTGGAGTCTTGATCTGGCGTTATTGACGCAGAGCCTGAGATGTAGTTTTTGACTCTAATATCATTTAGCCCGATAAACATAGTAGGAGCTTCTCCAGCGTTATTAGGAGTTTTGTGAAGGGTAAACAATAAGGATTGCTCAGCTAAATTTCTAAAAAAAGTTGAAATAAGAAAACTGAGTTGTTCGTTGAAAGATTTCGCTGGTGCAGTAAGGATGGAATGTACCCAAGGTCCAGAGTATTTAATCCGCTTTCTAAGTTTAGCAATCTTTACTATTTTTTTAGAGTTCACTGAGGATGAATTTTGATAATTATCCAAAAAACCATCTTCTAAAAATTCTTCGAAATCTTTTGTTACTTCAGAAATAATATATTCAGAAAAATCAGTATAGATAAGAGCATTTTTTTTAAGCTTAGCTTCTACAAGGGCCAACTCAGCCGTCATTACAGAATTACTTTTTAATTGATTATCATATTTAAAGTTAAGAATTGATTTTTGACTCTCTGAAGTCACTAGGAATAACTTATTGAGTTTGTTCATATTTTTGAAATTTGTATTAATTCGAGAAAGATCTTTAAGAATTTGTACCGTTTCATCTTGAGGTGTCGTAACACTTTGTAAGTGCTGAAGCATTAATGTTATCAAATATGGCGTATCTTGATTGTTAGTGGACAAACTTTTGAATGGATTTGAATCCTGTGAGAAGGAAGACTTTATATTAATTAGAAGGAGAATTAAGATAATAAATTTCATTCTTCATTACCCCTTTTAATTTCGTCTGTGAGAACGTTATTCTTCCCATACAGAATGTAGTGTTTACCTTTAAAGCTTGCGAGAATAATTTCACCAATCTTGATTAATTGATTTACGTATTTCTCTGAAGTTAAAATCTCCAACTTACTTGTATTGATGTCAAGTTTTGCAATCTCTGATTTTTTACTATTTAAATCGGTATCGGTTCCAAGTGTTTTAGAGAAAAAGACAAAGTTATTAATACACTTCATGTTTCCAAAATCCGGGAGGTCACTTGAGTAAAGAGGTGTTACTTCCTTAAAATCTTTATTATTAAAAATATTCATCGCCATGATTGAGCTATTTGACTGTATTTCTCCAATGGGAAATTCACCAATTATTAGTTGATTCTCAACTCGACATAGATCAATTTTATTTCCAGGGTTCTTAGACTTATAAATAGTCTTGAACGACTTTTCCGTAAATGAATAAAGGAGTATTGCCATATGACCTGATTTATTTACATCCGTATAAAGAACATCATTTGGAGTTAACATTATATGTTGTGGTGTGAAAAAGGGGTTCGAGTTATTGATTAGAGTAATAACCTTTTCCTTAATATTCGGATTAAAACTCTTAAATATAAGTTGTTTTCTTTCTTTCTGATAGAAACTAATCCATTGATCTTGTAAATGTAATTCAGGGTTAGTTCCTTTTCCCATATCGAGAAGATCAGACTTCACTCCATAACTAGTGACATAAATTTGATTATCTTTTAGTATGTTTACCTGATCAAAAAAACTATCATCTGCCTCAATGACAATTCTTTTCTTGGTTTTGGAAGCGTTCACTAAGTACTGTGTTCTGTTCTTGCCCTTGATGATGTTTGCAAATTTATAATTTGTGGAAAGTTGTAGTTCTCCAGAATTCTTTTGATAATAAGTTACCTTACCGTCCTTTGAGATATAGCGAATTTTATTTATGGCCTGCTTAGTAACGAACTCATCAAGGCCGTAACAAATACTTGGAATTAGTAATAATAAACTAATAAATCGCATAAAACCCCCAGGCGTTAATAGGGCTTAATGATCTATACTGCTTAATCGCAGCTGAAATATAGGCCCAAGGGATAATTCTTGGTGAATGAACTTGATCAAGAGAAGTTCTAGTAATTAAAGAGTATATTTTATTTTTCTCAATAAACCCATCAATTATAAAGGGAAGAACTGTACATTGATTTAAGTATTTACGATTAAAAAAGCTTGGTAATAATTCTTCTCCACATCCCATTCCAAGAAAAATAGCTTTTTTGTGATTTTTAAATACAGTTAAAAATGAAGACATGTTTTTTATGGTTTTAAAGTTTTTCTTTTTATTCTTACTGTAAAGATTCTTTAAAGATTTGTTTTCATTAATAAAATCAACAGGAAATAATTCAAATGAGAGTTTTGATTCTATATCAAATTTATCAAATGTGTTTTGTCCTAGCATTACCTTAAAATTACAATTTGTGCCAGTACACTTTTTTTCATTTCTTATAATATAACAGCCAGATTGAAACTCTAGAAGTGATGGTTTATATTCCTTTGCATTTAATATTCTACATTCATTACCACTGTAACCTTTTAATCTTGATGCGATTTTTCCAACAACCTTAGAAAGAGAAAGATCATCTTTTGGCACATTTCCAAAAACGGTTGGACGACATACTTTCTCATTTCCAATGAGAGTGTCGATATAGCATAGTTGAATTTGCCATTGTGCAAAATCTGTAAATTCTTCATTGAATTTTGCAAATGGATATGTTGAATTGACTTCACAGGCGTTCACTGGTGTTTCTAGATAACCTTCAAAATGGTTTAGTACCCTTGAGAAACTTGTCACAGCATCGTTGCCGGTATTCGCAGGACAATCATTATAATTAGCAAAGAGACGAGATTTTAAGAGCGCCCTGGATGTATTAGTGCAGTTTGGTTTTGGTGTTAGAGAGGGGAAGTCCTTTCCTGAAAAATGACAGTAATAAGGACTCTTGTTTAACTCTCGTAGACATTTTTTCTTACTTAATTTTCCACAGAAATTCTTAATTACTGGTGTATTTGGTTGTTCAAAGAAAACTTTACTCCAATAACTCTGTTGAAAGTAGTCAGTGCAGTACTGACGTGGATTGTTTAGTCCAAGGCACTGACCTTCTAAATTATCTATGGCCATCGTGGAAATGATTTTTTTATATGATTCTCCTAGATTGATTTCTCTTTGGAGAATAGATCGCTTTTTATAATCGGTTTTTGATAAATTATTGAACTTAACTTTTTGAGATTTAATTCCACGGATCTGTTCAATGATATTACAAAGGTAGGGTGTTTTTAAATCTTTTCTAAAATTAGCCATATTATCAATACAGGACATTTCAGAATCAGGTGTTATTATCTTTATTTTCGTTAAAGTATTCCTAAGATTTTTTAGTTTAAAGTGTGCTCCGAATTTTTGATTCTGAGGACATTGTTTTTTAGCTATTGTGTTAAGGAAAACTTCTTTTGATAAGAGTCTTTTTTGTACTGTCCCGTTTTGACCTTTATATTGAAAAACAACATATTCAATTTTTCCACCTGGCGAGCGTAATAAGTTCGTATTCATTAGGTCATAAATTGAACATTTATCATTATTACCCAGTAACATATAACGAGTAGGTGTATTTTGAATGAGGATGTTTAGGTAATCGGGATCAAGGGAAACATCGTTGATTGATTTAACATCATTAATATCGAAATCCTGATTAACAAGTTTGTTAATTAGCAGTTGATATTTTTCTTTTTGATCATCAAGCATTTTCTCAAAGTCGGAATAAAGACCTTGGGCATAAATACAATTTGAAGAAAGAATTAGAGAGGTGATGAACACCCCTCTAAAAAATTTATTCAACAGATTTTGATAATATAGATGCAATATCTTCAACTTCAAGGTTTTCTGTTTCCTTATTTTTCCCTTTTCCGGAATTAAAATTGATCATACAAAAAGAACATGATGTCGCGAGCTTTTCAACTTTTGTTTCTCCAACATGTGCTAAACGGTTATCAACTAGATCCGTCCCTTCATGCATTTCGTACCACATATTACCACCACCCATACCACAGCAGAGTGCTTTATCTTTGTTCTTTTCCATTTCTTTGATTTTTACACCTGGAATACTTTCTAAAATCTCTCTTGGAGCATCGTATTCACCATGGTGACGACCAAGATAACAAGGGTCATGATAAGTAAGTTCTTCGTCTACTGCTTTGGTTGGTTTTAGTTTTTCATTTTTTAGAAGATCCGCCAGAAGCTCTGTGTGGTGAATCGTTTCAAAGTCTCCATCGTCAAACTTAGCGTATTCCTTACCAATAGTATGAAGACAATGAGGACAATGAGTAACAACTTTTCCAAAGTCATATTTGTTCATATTGGCGATATTTTCAATAGCAACTTCAAAGAATGAGTATTCATCTCCAAACCTTCTGATTGGGTCACCATTACATTTTTCCGTTTTTCCCATAACGGCAAAATCAACTCCAGCTTTCTTTAGAAGTTCAACTGTATCTTTTACCACTTTTTGATTTGATGAATCGTAGGAACCAGCACAGCCGACATAATAGAGATAATCAACTTTTTTTCCAGTTTCAATCACTGGGACATCAAGATCATCTGCCCAATTGAAACGGTCATCTTGTGAAACACCCCATGGATTACCGTTAATTCGAATATTGTTAATTGTTGTGGCAGCCTCTGGTGGAATATCACCAAGCGTAAGGGCTTTGTAACGTTTTAAATCCATAATAGATTGAACGTGTTCAATATTAGATGGGCATTCCTCCATACACGCACCACAAGTCGTACAAGAGTCTAGCTCTGCAGAAGAGAAAATTGAGTTTTCCCAGAAATCTACTTCACCACCTTTAGCTTCATCAAGGGCATCTCTCGTTTTAGTGATTATTTTTTTAGGATCCAGCGGTCGACCTGCTAAATTTGCAGGACATACTTGTGTACACCTTCCACATTCAACACATGATAGAGTATCCATTCTTTGTTTTGCAGTAAGTTCACTTGATTTTCCAAGACCAAAAGTTTCAGCTGTTTCATCTTCGAAGTTCATTGGCTGCATAACACCTCCTCTTCTTAGGGGAGTGATAAGTGCATTAAAAGGTAGGGCAATAATATGAAAGAATTTTGTGTGGCCTATACAGGCTATAAACGCCATTGTATTTATCATGTGGAACATCCAAGTTCCTTTATAAATCATGATAAGTGCTGTTTCAGGTAAGTTTATCATGAGGAAGGCTTTAGCAACAATCCATCCAAATGGTGACCAAATTGCTTCCTGCTCAGGCATTCCCGCCCCAACGATTCTCATTCCTTCAAGTAGGTAACCAACCACGATCAAAGAGACGATCATGAGATACATGAACTTTTCATTTCCTGGTTTTGTAGCTGAAAGGTATTCAGGCTTGTCTAGATATCTTCTCTTATAGGCCATAAATAAACCAATAAGTATTGCTACACCAGCTAGGTCAGCGAGAAAAGAAATGATTATATATGTATTACCTTGGTATAGCTTAAATGGTGAATCAGCATGAATTGCGACGAGTTCGGTAGCTATTAGTAGAATAACAAATCCATAATAAATAAGACTGTGGAAAATTCCAACTTTTTGGTTTCTCGTAACCTTACCTGTGAAAAAAATGGTTTCAAGAAATTGTTTCCAATTTAATTTATCAGGTAAAAGACTTTTAAATCCTTTTCCCTGCGTTACAAATTGGTACTTTTTAAAAACACCTTGGGCCATTACTGCCACCCCGGTAATAAAAAGCACATACATAGCGACTTTAAATGAAAAAGGAATTTGCCAAAAGATTTCCCTGGTTGCCATTACTGGATCCATCACACACTTCTCCTTGAATTTATTTTCTTTCCTATAACCTTAATTATATGTACCTTATAATATATATAATATTAACCAATTTTAGTCATGAATGCGAATATAGATACAACTTCATTAATATTATTTTCCTTTTTTACCCTGTACTTTGCTTTTAGGCATTTGAGTCAGATAAGAGAGATTAAAACTCAGCAATTCTTAATCATTGCGCAGTTTGTTGCGTGCATTATTTTCATAACTTCACAAATTTTATTTCTAAATGACATAATAAATATTTTTCGATTCGAATATATTTTCAAAATCATTATAACGAGTATTTTGGCCATTAACCTTACTCATATTAGTCTAATTGCAATGAATATACCTACGAAGAAAAAAATAAAGACTCTTTGGAGAGTGCCATTAACAGGACTGTTTGCTGGGATGTATTTTGAGTTGAAGTATATTCCCTTGATTTGCTTAGGGTATCTTGCTCTATGTTTTGTTGTCTTGTGGGGTGAAAGGATTAAATATAGATATCTATTATCTAAACTGTTATTATTTATTCCTGCAATGATGGGAATCTTTTACATAAGTATGAATTATTTGGCATCTTTAAATATACTACTATTATGGGTACTTGGGTCTTGTTCATTTGTGATGACAGCTTCAAGTATTAATTCGTATTTTAAACTAGAGGATAAAGTTGAATAAACTAGTTAAGTATTCTTTTCTGATTTTATTATTATTATTTGGTTGTGCTCAGGTAACAAGTCTAAATCTTAAAAAACATCAATTTGGAAAGATTCCAACAAAAATAGTATGGATTCAGGTCGCAGGACTATCCCCAGAGCATTTAGCTTTACTCAAATTTTCATACCCATCAAGAGATAGAAAAAGTGCTTTTGAAGATGCACTTTGTGTTGGCTCTGCCTGGGATTATAATTTATATGATGTGAGGCCTGATGCCTATGCTGGTTTTTTAAGCCAGATGACAGGTAAGAAAAATATTAAAAACTCTTGTTCCGATTATGAGCTAAAGCCAATTTGGAAGTATGTTGCAAATAAAAAATATAAAGTGGGTATTTTTGAGGGAGAGCTTAAAAAAGAACAATCTATCTCAAAGCATTCCCAATGCAAGAAGGACTATAGCGATTATTTAAATGAGACAACATTGTGGAGTATGAATAAGGTTAAGAAACCAAAAAACCTATTCCATGTTAACGGTAAAGATAACTTTAAACCGGGGGAAATCTATTATGATAAGTCCTGTTTGAATGGAGCCTGCTTTACATCACTTTCAAGAAATGTAGAAGGAACCTTTAATAGTTTTCAAAAAAATACGAATAACTATCTCTATATAGTAAGGAATTTTAATTATATAAATCTATTAAAATCTAATAAAATTAGTGAAGCAAGATCTGAATTAAATGAAATAAACACAACGTTAGCTTACTTTCAAAAACTAGCGAGTAAAACAACCGATATGCTTGTTCTCCTAACTTCTTCTGAAGTTAAGGAGCTTGACTTCCCAAAGACAGGTAAAGAATGGACGAAATTTGAGAAGTCCTCAAAATTACTAGGAGTTAAGAATACGAAACTCATCTCTTCTGTATTTGCTAGTGGTGCGAGAGCGGAAAATTTCTGTGGAATTTATGACCAAAGCCAAATCCTTAGTCGAATTTTTAGCGGAGCAAAACAGCAGGGCCTTGAATTCTCAATAATAAATCCATTCGAATAAAAAAACTAAAATTCTTGTTGAGAGATTTTAGTGGAGAGGTTTTAAAATTTCATCTTTTTTAATTTCATAAATTGTATTACAGTAGTCACACCTTGTTTCTACAGTATCACCATCTTTAAAAATATCATGACGATCAACTTCTGGTAGCGTGAAAAGATTTTCTACCATTCTTTGATGGGAGCATGGGCAATCAAATTTGACTTCCTTACTACCGATATACATAAGTCCAGCTGCAGAAAAGAGTTCATCCATTATTTGTACATCAGCATTAGGAATAATTAATGCTGCCTGAATTAAGTCAGAATATTGTTCTTGGATCTGCTCCATTGATAAGTCATCAAAGTCTTCAACTTTCTTATTTACGTTCGAAGGTGGTAGCTTTGTTATCATAATACTTGATGAACAGTCCTTACTTGTTAAAACTTTTGACCTTGTTTGGTAGGACTTTTCAATCACCTCATTTACAATAGTTTCTACTGGTTGGTCTTCAAGGTTAAGCACAGAGGTATAAGGCTCTTTTCCTTGCATGATCTTGTGAATTCGACATTTTCCTTGAATGTTTTGAGGAAAATCTTCAAACTCCTCTGGAAGTAGTAATGTGCGCAGCGCCCCATTGTTTCCAAGTTCAATCTTAAATCTAAAAAAAGGATCTTCACTATCAATATAAAAGCCAAGGCTTTCACCTGGTTTAAGAAAATTAACCATTTGCAAGGAACTAAGGACTGTTTTTCTATAATACTCTAAGGCATGTGGCCCAATATTATGAATCTTTGAGATTTCTTGAATTAAAGAATCTCCCTCAATAACACTTATTGTGAATCCATTTTTATTACATATAAATGAGTATTGTCTGCTTGTATTTTTCATTGCGTCGCTCGATTGTATTACAAATATTTTAAGGTAGGATTTTAATACAACTTTTTAGGTGAAAATAAAAGATGCTTAAGATTGCCCTTATTGGAAAAACACAAGATTTCTTTAATTATTATGCAGATAGTTTCTCTACTGATGAAATTACTGTTGTTACACCTAACCCCTCAATTGCCGATTTAGCTCGTAAGCGCTTTGACTCACTGGGTAAGTCTGTTAATAGTATTACCATTTCTCAATTTATGAAAAATGAGTTGAACCAGCTGCTCTCAGAGGAAATTCTAGAAAATTATAAGGGGAAATCAGAGCTAGTGCTACTACTCGGCGCGATTTGGAAAAAAATTGGTCGAGGTGCTGATTACATTAATTTCAAGAGGGCGTTCAACCTTCTTACAGAGTTCAGAAGCTTTTCTGTCAGCGACCATGTTCTAGAGACTGTGTTAGAAAATTACGATGAAGAACTATCACATGGTGTTCTATGGCTCCATCGTTTTTTAAATGAACTAGAGCTGATTGATGAACACAAGTCCTACTTTCTTCTGTCCGAGAGATTACGAGAAGGTGACCTTGACCCTGCTTATCCGGTGAATAAAAAAATAATTTTTTATGGTTTTGATTTCTTAACTGCATCACAAGTGGACATGTTAAAATCATTTGCTTTAAGGGATGATATTACACTTCCATTCTATAAAGAAGCATTTGATAAATCCTCAAACCTTGATTGGATAAAATGGTTTGATGAGCATAATTTAGAAATTTTGAACCTTGGTTCCGCCTGTGGGTTGGAAGACCAAAAAGAAATTTTTCGTTTCCCCAAAAACTATATGGGAAAAATGATGTTGAATCTTCCTGTTAAAGAAGCTTCCATGGACATTGTTCTTGGAACTAAAAGAATGTCCAGAGAGCATTACCAAGAAGTTCCATTTGATAATATTAAAACAAAGCTATCCGTTGATTTATTTACTGAGAGTTTTAAAAAATTAATGGGAGTCATAGAAGATAAAATAAATACTACGGATATTCCAAATGATGAGTTGAGATTTCTTGTCCAAGATAAAATTATGGAATGGAGTCAGGCCAAGGACTACAGAACAATCAAGGCCGCATTAATTTTTCTTCAAAAGTTGAATGATTGGGAAGAGCTTTCAGATGAGAATACTACTTTGGCAAAGTTTGATTTCCAAATTATTTCTGAATCTGTTCAATTAGATCTTCCCAGAATAAATATTGTTAACCTCACAAACGAAACCAGCGTAAGAGTTAGGTCTTTTGCAGACATTGAAGATGTAAAAGGTAGTAAAATTCTTTTTGCGATGAATTCAAACCATGGTGGTGTCCAAGGTGTAGGTTCAAACTATTCTGAAAATGTCGAGAAATATTTAATTTCTATTGGGCCAATTAGAAGAGCAGAACTTGATATGGAAGTTCTCAAGTGTAAATTTAAAGAGTTTGTGGACGACAATCAAGTAACTCTACTTATTGAAGAGGGCTTAATTGAACATGATACAGGAATCAGTCAGTTATTTAATGACATACCTCTAAACTTACAAGAACAGCAGATAGATTTTAAAACAAAGAAAGAATATATTAAACCAATTATACAGCCTGATGTTATCGAGAAGATTTCTGCTTCAAGACTACAAAAATATCTTGAGTGCCCAAGAAAGTATTATTTAAGTTATGTTAACCAATTATCTCCGCAGGTTGGTTTTGATTCAGAGCTTAATGTTTTAGAGCTAGGACAAATTGAACATAAAATAATTGAAGATTACTTTCAAACTAAAGACACTTGGGATGAAGAGTTCTTTGAAAAACTCATTTTTAGTGTTTTAAAATCATACACTATTGATAAAAATATTGAATCCATAGATGAATACCTAGTTGAGGTTAAGGCTTATACGTTTAATGCTATAAACTCTTTGATTCATTTAAAAGATCACTTTAAGTTTAAGTATAACTTTGAACTTCCCTTTAGAAGTGTTGAAAACAATATAAAATATAATGGTAGTATCGATCTATATGCTAAAAATGAAGAAGTTGATTTAATTATAGATTTCAAACGAAGTAATCGTGTTTTTTCTAGCTTTACTTCTATTCTTAATTTTGAACAAATTCAATTATGGTTTTACTTAAGAAGATTAAAAAAACTCAACATTATCTCAGAGGGAAAAACTTTATTCCTTGGTTATATTGATTTGTCTAATATTGAAAATTCATTATTTTTCACAAATAACAAAGCCATGATAAAAGATTTTAAAAAAATCTCTCGATTTGGAAAGATTAAAGAAATTGAAGAACTTACTGAGTTTGTTGAAAGCTATAGCGAATTTGAGAATGATTTAATGAAACGTTTAAGCGAAGATAAGGAGTACCTCCCGAAACCATTTAACAAGAATAGTTGTGGTTTTTGTCCACTTAAAAATATTTGTCCAAGAGAGTAAGTAATGGCCAGTCCGAATAGTGAACAATTATTAGCAATTGAACATCATGGAGGAGTCCTTTTGAAAGCGGGGGCGGGTTCCGGTAAAACATTTGTATTAAAAGAGCATATGATTTACCTTTCAAAAGAATGGGTGAAAGAATTTAAGTCCCATCCAGTCGGAGACTTCGACTCTTTTATTAAATCAAAGTTTAGAAAAGTTGTTCTCATGACTTTTACAAAAAAAGCCGCCGGTGAATTAGAAATAAGGTTAAATGCTGAATTCGAAGAAGCATTAGTTAACAGTGAAGATGATAAGAGCTACTGGGAATCAATCCTTCAAAACCTTGGGTACTTGAATGTTAGTACTATTCATGGCTTTTGTTTCAAATTAATTAAACAAGGATTTTTTAAAGGAATCTCGGCAGATCAAGAGATACTGAGTGAGTCAGAATTTAAGGAAAGTATTACCGAAATTTTTGATAAATGGCTAAAAGATGAATCCCATAAAAACACCGAAATCTACGATATAATTATTAAAGATAAGGGAAATGTTTTAAATTCTATTCTTGCCATCTTTTCTGACCCAACTTTACGTAATAATTGGAAACAAACCGAAGCATCTGAAATTCATGTTACAAATTCAGACGAGATTATAAAAGACTTATTTAAAATACACGGTCTCAATGATGTCTTTGAAGGTTACTTCAACCCTGAAGATTACAGTGAGTTTCAGGGAAAAAAATGGTATGACTTTCTGGTGCCATTTTGTGAAATGAAGCGTGGTATTTCACTTGATCTCGCAGGTATTGTGCAGATTCATGAATACCTCGATGGCTTTGATTATAAAATTCCAGTAAAACCTTCTCTTAAAACTGTTCCCGAACCGGCTGTTGAGTATTACGAAAAAATAAAAGACTTGAAAGACTTCTTAAAGAAAAATGGAGAGCATTTTTTAATGTACAACCAATCGTTCGATACAAGAGTCGTTCCCTGGTTCTCTATGATTAAAGAATTAATCGATTATGTCGATGTTAAATACGCTGAACTTGAAGGTGTTACATTTTCCGATTTAGAGTATTTAGTTTATCAGGGACTAAAGGATGATACTGCCTGTAAGTTAGTTTCAGAGCAGTATGAGTACTTTATTATTGATGAATTTCAAGATACATCCCATATACAGTTCTCCATCGTTGAAAGAATTATTAACTCTAACTACCAAAAACTATTTTGTGTTGGAGATTTAAAACAAGCCATTTATGGCTTTCGTGGAGGAGAGTTGGGGGTTTTTCTCGGGTGTCAGGAGAAAATACCAAAAAACTTAACTTTAAATAATAACTATCGTTCAGATATTGATGTCATAAAGTTTAATAACGTTTTATTTGATTACCTTTTTGAAAAAGGACATAATTTTAAAGGTGTTGATACCCATAGGGTTCCTGTTGATTATCAAACTGTACCCGATACAAAGGAAGAGAAGGGTTCTATTAACCAGCTGAATACCAGCCTTTGTAATCGTAATTCTGAAGAAAAATTATCTAATGCTGAAGTTGATTATTATGAAGCTCTAACAATGCTGGAACAAATTAAAGAATTTCAATCTGCTGGTGAAGAAAGTGCGATACTCTATAAGAGATTGAAACCCAGCCTTATACTGATTGATCATCTAATTCAAAATAATATAGGTTTTACAGCACAAATAAAAATACCCTTTCTTGAGGATCCGATTATAGGGATCTTCTATCATTTAATTTCCTATCAGTTTGATAAGAATGAAAAGAGGGATGAATACTTACTTTACTCATTAAAGGCATATATATCACTTTTAGGACATACGAATTCAAAAATTGTGAACAAAAAATCGGTTGAATTTTTTATCAACGAAACAAACTATTTTGGGCTTTATCAGGCCTTTTGTAATTTTATTGATTCCCTTGGAATCAAAAATTCAAATTATAAAAACAATTTGGATCAAATCGTTCTAATGTTGAATACGGCCAAAGGTAGTAGTGAAAAACTTCTTCGATTATTACTGGCACAAAGAGAATCATCTTACTCTCTTGATTTTCAATATGGAGAAAATTCGCAACTTGTTAAAATAATGACGGCACATGCTTCAAAGGGACTTCAATTTCAGCATGTGTTTCTAGGTGGAATGTATACGAATGAAAACTCTGTAATATTTAAATCTACCATTGGTAAGTTACCTCTTAGTTTTAAGTGGTCTGACTCGATACATGGAAAGAAAAAATATAAAACACCACTTTATATGTTTGAAGAAGAGCTTGTTAAAAATAAAGACTTTAGCGAGGCGAAGCGACTTTTTTATGTGGCCAACACCCGTGCTGAGTCTAGTTTGTCCTATGTGCAAATTGATTTTGATGTTCATAAAAGGATGAAAAACCAAAGTGGATCATGGATAAATGGTCTAAATCTGTGGAAAAGTGAAAAATTAAATTTTGATGGTATTAAAGAAAAAGAATTTGATTTAAGACATATTGTAAATACGGCGTATTTGGAAAAGATGGAGGTAAAACCCCCTCTTTTTCATGTAGATAATTTAGGTATTGAATGTATTGATCAAAAGTCCAAATTAGTTTATCTACCAGAAATTTCAATTACAAAGCTTGCTACAGTTACTCAATGTCCTAAAAAATTCTATTTTCAGAATGTTTGTAAAATTTCCCATGAAGAAATGGAATTGTTTGATGTACCTACAAAAAAAGTAAATATTGAGTATGATGCTGAAGATCTAAGCTCAAGTAATGTGAAGATGAGTGGCGCCAGTAGAGGAAGTTTTATTCATGAAACGCTGTCCGAATTAATTCTCGATGGTCTTACTCAAGAGTTTAAGCATGAAGATAGGTTTATTCAGGAGTCAATCAATTGGACTGTAGAGAAGTTAAGAGATTATCTTGGTAACTATAATTTTATTTCCGAAAAGTCGATCAAGTTTGAACTGTTAAACTATATGGTGTCTGGAATACCAGACCTTATTCTTTCACCATTAGATGAAGCTTCAGTTACAGAAATATGGGATTTTAAAACTGGAAAATATTCCGAAGATAAATTAGCTCCCTATCATTTTCAACTTATGAGCTACGCACACGCTCTCTATAACCTAAAGAAACTTGAAGGTAATAAACCGATAAAATTAGTCCTTTGTTTCGTTGATGATAAAAAAATAGTTGACCAAATGGTCTCAAACAAAGATGTGGAAAATTACTTGATTAAAAGCCTAGAAAATTTAAGACACCCAGAAATTGAAAACTTAAATGAATGTGAGTATTGCCCCTACAAAACTATTTGTCTGAAATAGTTATCTATATATTGCACCAAATCTAAATAGTGTTAAAATTTAATAAGTTAGGAAGATTATTTAAAAAACCAGGGAAGGTTATGAAACGTATTTTGTCATTTATACTCTTACTCATATCAACTTTTACTTTTGCAGCTGAAGATTCTATGTACGATTTTTCATGGCTTGATAAAGATAAAGAAGTTTATGTGCTTCAAAATAGAAAATTTAGAAAGAAAGGTAATGTCTACATAGGTGGTACTGTAGGGCGATCAGTCTCGGGTGCATTTATTGATAGTAGTGAGCTAAACTTACTTGGTGGTTTTTTCTTTAGCGAAGATTGGGGAGTGGAATTCTCTTATACTAATGCTGATGGAAGTTTAAACAAAACAGGTGATTCAGTTTTAGCACAAGGTTCTGTACCTTTTTATAGAAAAATTGATACAGCTACAAGTGCTATGCTTTTATGGTCTCCATTCTACTCGAAAATTAATACCTTTAATAAAATCTTTTATTATGACTGGATGTTTGGTGCAGGTTTCGTTAGTGCTGTGACCCAGGACAATAGGAAAGAATTTTTTGGCGGAAGTTCAGCTGATGAAATCACTGAAGAATCTACTTCTGGAGTGGCATGGATGACTGCAGTTAGGTTTTATATTTCACCGAGCTGGAGTACTAGAATAGATTTCAGAGGTACACATATTAACGCTGATTTTCAAGTTACGGCTTCAGATTCTGAAAAAAGATGGAGCAATTATTATAATTTTAATATTGGTTTAAATTACACTTTCTAGAATTACAAAAAGGTGAACAGGATGTTCTCAAATATTTTAAAATTTTTGATTATTTTTTATTCAATAAATAGTTTTGCCTCATGGAACGGGGCTAGAAATGTTTTTGAAAAAGGTAAACGTAGCGACAAACTAAAAGGTCTTATCGTTGAACTTGTCCATGGAGGAAACTATTTTTCAGCTCTTCCATTGATAAAAGAATACCTTATAAAAGAAACTAAAAATCTTGATTCTAAAATGGATTCAGCATTATCTCAAATAATTAAAGCTGTAGGTGTTAAACAATTTGAAACCCTACCTTTAAAGTTTTTAGTTAGGTCTAAATCAGATAATGTCAGATATATAATCGCAAAAAAATATCTTAGGACTAGAAATTACTCAAAAGCTATTTCTTATCTTCGAAATATCTCACCAGGGCATGAAGTATATCCTTTTGGCAAAAATATGGAAGCTACTATTTACTCAATTCAAGGTTTGAGAAGCAAGGCATTGGAAACATTTAAACAGTGTGAAGTAGCTTCAAGTAAAAGAGTTGATATTAATCGTAATAGAGGCCTGAGAATAAATCGAGACTATTGTATTGCAGGACTTGCCCGAACTGAGTTTGGAAGTAAGCAATACGAAAATTCAGACTTATTATATCTAGATGTTTCGAAATCTTCGATGATTTGGCCAGAAATTCTATTTGAGGAAGCTTGGAATAGCTATTATCAAAAAAATTATAATAGAAGTCTAGGAAAGCTTGTTAGTTATAAAGCACCAGTCTTTCAGCATATCTTTAATCCTGAAATTGAAGTTTTATCCGCTTTGAGTTATTTAAAGCTATGCCTTTTTCAAGACGCTAAAAAAATAAGTAATAATTTTTATTCAGATAATTGGAAAGATTTTAAAAGATTGAATACATATCTAAAGAGAAATAAAAATAATTTAGGACGATTCTACGAGCTTGTAACAAAACATGAACAATTCGGAAAAGCTCCAAGTCGGCTCATTGAAAAAATGCTTAAGAGTATTGAAGGAGATCAGGCTTTTCGTGATTTAAAGAAACAATTAAATCGCGGAAGTATTGAATATACAAATGTTAGGGGGCAATCATCATCTAGATTTAAGACCTTTGTTTTAAAAAACCTTCAAGAATCAATCTATTCTCATAAAAAAATAATAGGAGCATATATAAAGAGTAAAATGATTTCTTACTACGGACAGATGTATAAGGCTTTTGAAGGAATGAGTTACATCAAGCTTGAAGTTCTGGCTCAAAGAAAAGCCAAGCTCTACTCATTCGACGATTCAAAACGTGAAAGAGGCGATATTGAATATATTCAAAGAAATGAAAAACAATATTTCTGGGATTTTAATGGTGAATTTTGGGCAGACGAATTAGGTGATTATGTTTTTGCCTTAAAGTCGGAGTGTTAATATGTGTAAACTACTTGTTCTTTTAATTTTAAGTATCAACTTCGTATCTCACGCAAATGATGAAATCGATAAGAGACGACTACAAATTATTAAAATTATTGATGAAGAGTTAGGTGAAGTGAGTCGCCTAGATAGACAAAAAAATGGGCGTGATCCAGACCTTTTATTGAGAATGGCCGAGCTAAATTTAGAAAAGGCTCGTTTGTATCGAGAAAAAGAAAACGAGGCTTTTCTTGATATACCTTCAAAAAAGAGAAGTAAAGTTAGTCAGAAAAAGTTCTTTTCACAATCAAGTCGCTACTTTAGTGAAGCAAATCAATTATGTGTGAACATTACAAGAAAGTTCTCAAAATATAAAAGAATGGGAGAGGTTTATTATATCTTAGGCTTTAATGCTAAAGAAGCCAATAACCCTAAGAAAGCCAAGAGGTACTTAACACTCGCTAATAAAAAAGCAAGTGATGGCTTTACACAAGTTAAAACACAAATCTCCTTGGCCGAAATTTATTATAATAATAAAAAATACAGAAAAGCTATTCCTCTATATGAGAAAGCTCTTTCAAAACATAAAGATAAATGGTGGACAAAGGATTCATTTAACCTTGCTTGGTGTTACTTTAGATCAAATCAATTCAGTAAAGCTATTTCAAAAATGAAAGAGGTTTTTTCAAATTCATCGAAGTCTAAGTATATTGATATGAGGGCCCAGGTTGAACGAGATATAGGCTTGTTCTATGCAACTTCTGATCGTATCACTGAGGGTGTGAAATTTTATAAAAAAATAGGAATTAACTTTACTGATCAGCTTCTAAGAATTGCACAGAGTTTACTTACTCAAGGGAAATTTGATAAAGCGAATAAGGTTTTAAATCACGCAGGGAAATACGAAAAGAGAACAAGTAAAATTATAGAAATTAATATAGAAAAGATTAATCTTTATCTGAAATTTGGTAAATATGCACTTCATCACCAGATTTCGAAAAGGTTATTTAGTAATTTCAAAAAGAATGAACTTTCTAAAAACCAAACAAAAACTTTTCAATTTCAACTTGAGAAAATTGCGGCTACGTTGCAACGGCAAGTTGTTGGGAAAACATATAGACGTTTGAAAGCTCAACGAAGAGTGAAGGCTCAACAGGCAATTGCATATTTTGATATGCTTGCTGAGATAGATAATAATCGTTCAGAAGAGTTCAAGTTCCTGAAAGGGGAAACAGCTTATGCTGCAAATTTTTACTCTGAATCCTATACTTACTATAGAGAAGCTTTTATTCATGGTGAGAAAAGTAAGTCCAGCAAATTTAAAGTTAAATCAATGGATAGTATGCTTGTAGTACTAAGTAGACTTAAAAACTCGAATGACAAAAATATTTATGTCTTTGAAGCTTATTTAAGAAATTGGCCAAGAGGTAAGAGATCTAAAGATATCTATGGACGACTTTTCAATAACTATATGGCCATGAAAGACTATGGCAAAGCTAAATCTGTTCTCGACCGGTTCGTAAAAGTTTACCCAAAAGATAAGACACAAGAGGTGATGATTGCTAAGCTCATGGATGTCAGTCGTAAGAAGAATGACAATGGCCGTATTCGTGTTTGGATCTCTGATATTGATAAAGGTCTCTATACTGTAAGTGGAAAGTATAAACGAAAATTACAAGAATTACTTACAACTTTGCAAATTGAAGATGTTCAGGCTCAACTAAATAAAGGGAATAAAAAAATAGCCCTTGTTGGTTATTTGGATATTTTAAATGATAAATTTAGTACAAAAAGAAGTAAGATTAATGCAAAATATAACTTAGCGGCTCTTTATTATGAGCTTAATGATACAGATAATTCATACAAATGGTCCATTGAAGCTATGGCTGAAATGGGAAGTAATGATGTTCTTAAGTTTTCAGGATCATTCATTACGATAGCAAACTTTTTGTTCACATCCCTTGAATTTAGCAAGTCCGCCAACTTGTCTTATTATTTTGTAAATAAAGTGTGTAAATTAAAAAGTAAGAAAAAAGATACAGCTTTTAAAAATGGTGCTTTTATTTATCTTGCTGACGGTCTTGTTAAAGAGGCTGAAAAGTTAGCAAGTCTTGGTGCTAAATGTAGGATTAAGAGTTATATAAGAGAAGAAGTTGATTATGAAATAATGCGAGAGTACTTTAATAAGAAGGATTGGAATCGCTACGAGTATTACGCACTTAAGTTACAAAATTCTTCCAGATATTACCCAAAGGTTATTGATGACTTTTTGAATCTAGTTAATATCCACAAAAAGTTTGAAAACTCTGACAAAGTAAAACGATTTAGACAAGTCGCAACAAAACTTTATTATAAAGCTAAGAAAGCACGTAAAATTGTTTCACTTCGTGGGCTTGATTATTTTGCTAGTATCCATGTTAAAGAAATGGAAGAACTTGTTGGAAGAAAAAACTTATTAAGGTTTTCTAGTATTAACTCATTTAAGAAAGATTATGATCGTAAATTCTCTTTATTACAAAAACTCGAAAAGAAAGCTCAAGATGTTTTGGAGATCGGTTCTGGTAAGGGAATTGTTAATGCATATAGAATACTTTATGAGAATTACCAAAGTTTTGCGATTGAATTAGAAACAGTTGAACCAACTGGACTGAAAAAAGAACATTTAGGTGCTTTTAGAAAAGATCTAGGATCACCTATTAAAGCATCAAAGATTGCAGCAGCAACTTATAAGCGAGAAGCTGTAAAATCAATAAAAAATAACTCTATTTTAAACCAAAACAATTTTTACTTTCAAGATAACCCAATTCCTACCAAATATTTTGGAGATAATGATGCGGTTTTAATGGATAGAGGAGGTCGATAATGAAAATTTTTGTATCCTTAATTCTTTTCTCTCTTATTGGTTGTGCAAGTCAAAAAGTATCGACTACCTATAAAGATGTAGAGCAGATTAAGCAGGATGATTTTAAGGCCGTTAAACAAATACGTTACAAAAAATCAGATGATTATTTCTCAGATGTAAAAAGTGAATATTCAAAAGCTTTAAATGATGAAAGTTTAGAACGTGTTTATAAATATGACGGTGATGTCGAGATAAAAGGACCATTGAGCACTATTACTGAACATTGTCATAGAAAAGAATTTCAAAAGGCAAAAGAGCTTTTTAAAAGGTATAGTAAGTCACACCTGAAAAATCCAATATATTGGAATCAAGTGGGAACATGCTTTTTATTAGAAGGAAATAGAAGGAAAGCCCTCTTGTTCTACAATAAGGCACTTTCTATTAAATCTAACTATGCACCAGCTCTGAATAACTTAGGAGTGATGTATGTTAATGAAAAAGATTACTCAAGGGCATTGGTAGCTTTTAGAAGAGCACGTAAATCAAGCGACTTTAATAAGACTCCAAGGTTCAATCTTGCAAATCTTTATCTCCACTTTGGTCTGTATGATAGAGCTATTACCCATGCAAATGTTCTCTACCAAGGTTCAAGTACTGATGTTGATGTGCTAAATATGCTTGGAACTGCACACCTTATGAGTGCTGAACCTAAAACAGCAATAAAGTTCTTTAAAAAAATAGATAGCGATTTTCTAGAAAAAGCAAAGTTCGGAATTAACTATAGCCTTGCGCTCTATCTCGCCGGAGATAAAGAGAAATCTCTTAATCAATTCGGTGATGTAGATAAGAAAATGCATTCTCAATGGAAGAACTACTATCAAGAGATTGGTAAATATATAGGAGCAATAAAATGAAAATATTAATAATCCTATGTGTCCTTTTTTCACAAAGTGTTTACGCCAAGAAAGGCGGTATTAAATACAAGTATAAAAAATTTGAAAGATTCGACTTTAGTGCTTTAGATGTTGAGGGGGCGAATAGTTCTCCTGGAGATTTGTCTATTGGACCTAGATTTAAGAAAAATTTTAAAAATAAAATTCCAGAGCGTAAAAACTTTAACAGAGAAATGAAAAAAGCGATTGATTCGATACTATAAAAAGGACTTTAAAGTGCAAAAAGAATTAGGTAATTCAAAAAAGATTTTTCAACTTGTTCCCATAGTTCCGAATAATGGAATCGTACCTAGCAATTTAACTGTTGGGCGCTATTTAGTCGGTAGGACAGAAAGTTGTGAAGTTATTATTCCTAAAACTGATATTTCTTCAGTTCATGCTGTTTTAGAAGTAACGCCACGTGGATTTATTGTCTATGACATGAATTCTAAGAATGGAACTTTTGTTAATGGGCAGAAAGTAGTCTCTAAAGAAGTCGAGATTGGCGGAACTATTAAGTTTGGTAATACCGAATTTAAAGTTGCTAAGTACTCAGTGAAAGAGAGTTTGCCTCCTGTTTTAGCAACGCTTGAACCAGAGAAAGGTGATTCAAGTGTATTTAGAGCAATGCCTGAAATACCAACAGATAATTTACCACAAGTAGAAAAGCCTAATTTGCCTAAAGTTAGACCGGTAATTGAGGAAGAGGAGAGTAGTGAAGTTCCTTATATCATTTACCCTCTCTCTGGAGATCCAAAATCAGATTATTCTGAATATATCTTTGAAGATAGTGCTGAGCTTTATCCCATTTTTAAGTATGAATTAAATAAGCAGGCGATTGAGGTTATTATCCTCTTTAGAGATAAAGTATATTCTGTTGATTACCTTCCTGAAAAAGATGGTGTTTATAAAATCGCTGGAGCTTCAAAAAATAAAAAAGAAATAGAATTTCCTTATTTAGGTAAACAAGAAGTTGTTCCTTTTGTCGAAATTAATAAAGGAAATTGTATAATAAGTCAGTTGCATAACTATGAGTTATTACATTTAAAAGATTCAGAAATTATAAATTCAAGTGATGGTTCTGTGAATATCCAGGGGAATGATATTGTTAAACTTAAAAATGATGAACTTGAAATTTTTGTAAGGCGTATTGCAGCTCCTCCAAAAGTAAAAGCGGCACCTTTTTTCAGAAGAGATAAAGATCTAAAAAAATATATTTTTCTTATGGTTCTCTTAGTAATGCTTCCACTAATTGCGTTAAACTTTATTGAAGTGGATAAAGAGAAAGATGATGAGAAAGATCCTGAAAGAATTGCAACTATTCTTTATAAACAAAAACTTAGAGTGAA
This sequence comes from Bacteriovoracaceae bacterium, assembly GCA_047634375.1. Lineage (GTDB taxonomy): Bacteria > Bdellovibrionota > Bacteriovoracia > Bacteriovoracales > Bacteriovoracaceae. Next base: position 56,083 of record JBLIAG010000013.1, on the reverse strand, counting down.
TGTTAATAAAACAGTTGCTGTATCAAAGAAAAAAGAGCCTAAGAAACAAGCAGCTCCAAAAAAACCTGCGGTGAAAAAAGCTGAGCCGAAGAAGAATCAAGCCACATCACAAAAGTCTAACATCAAGACTGCGAAGAAAACGCCAAACCCTGGCTCTCAGAAAGCCCCGAAGGTACAAAAAGTAAAAATGGTTAAAAACCCCGCTCCGAAAAAAACAAGGGTTGCAAAAACAGTAAAGTCTACGACATCAGCGAAGTCATCTGCTGCAAAGTCTGCTCAATCGAGAAGAGCTAACGTAGCTTCCAAATCTCCCGGTAGAGTAGACGTATATAAATCGATTAACTTCAAAAGTTCTGTAAGTACTTTAATGGCCAAAGGTGGTTCGTTGAGAGGGGCGAGAACGTTAAAGACAACTTCTGGTGTAACAAGTTCAGGAGTCTCTGGAGGTGTCGCAACAAACGTACCTAAGGCAAGTGTTGGAACAGAGGTAGGAAGCTTAACAGGGTCAACTGTAGGAAAGCTAGGGGAGTCTAGGGGAACTAAGGGACTATCTGCAAAGTCTGGTGTGTATACAGCAGGCATACCTTCTGAAACTGTGGTTCTTGGGTCAATGGATCCAGATGTTATTAGAAGAATTCTTAGAGACAATATTCCCTTCTTTAGATCATGTTACCAAAAAGAACTAGATCGAAACACAGGTAAAGATATTTCTGGAACTATAAGACTTGTTTTCTCAATTGGTGCATCTGGGCATGTAAGTCGTGCAGGTGTAGATGGGCGAACTCCACTTACTCCTAAAGTAAAAAGGTGTGTTGTTGGTGTATTGAAAGGTATTAAGTTTCCAAGGCCATTGGGTGGTGGAACTGTCGATGTTAAACAACCATTTAACTTTTATCCAAAAAGATTATAATTTAATGAAAGTTCTATCGGTGGTCATTTTTTTTGCCACCATAATTTCATGTTCAAATACAAAGATGATTAAAGAATCTACAAAGTCTAGTCAAGGAGTCGTGAATAGCCGAACTTGTAAAACTGAGTTTAATCACTTTGAGGGAAGTAACTTAATTACAGCTGCCCAAATAAAATCTACTGTCTTAAAAAACTGTTTTCTCAATTTTCTGAAATTTGAGCAGAATAAGAAGCAAACTATTGGCACTTGTAACCAACTTTCTATCAGTGGTGGTGGCAAGGTGAACTATGTCCAAGTGACGGATCTAAATCGTAAACAACTCCCTAAAGACCTAATAATGTGTATGAAGCAAGAGTATTGGAAGATGGACTTCAGTGGACTTCAGTTAGAAAGGTCCTATATTATAAACTTTCCCCTTATATTTAAGTCCCAGTAAGAAGACTTTCTTACATCTAAAACAGCAAGTAATAGCCGAATACACAGTGTCAAAATGCACTTAGTGACCTGATATGGATTCTTTGTTATTTATAAAGTTGGGGAGAATAGAGGATAGAAGTTTATATGCAGAAGCTAATCTTATTTTATTCTTGTATCATCATGGCGATGATACTTGCTGAGTACTTACTAGGTCTCATGAGCTAGGGGCTTAGTGTTTTTTATTGTTCGCCCATAACAACGAATTTATACTCTTTAAAACCAGCAGCAGCACAAGTGTACATAATCTTTTTTACATATGAGTACTTCAGAGACTTATCAATAATTAAATTAGCAATACCTGAGAACTTTTTCGCTTGAGGGACTTGCTTGGCCATATTAGTTATTTGTTCTTTCTTTTTAATAAGTTCGTTAAACAGTGGAATGATTCTTCTTCCTCCCTCGTCGTAAACTCTCTTTGGAGAAGTTTCAACATCAAGGATTGTCTTCGTATCAACCCAAATTCTATCTTTCGATACTTGAATCATAACACCAGGGTTATTAAGTGTGATTGAATCTGAATCTGGAAGTTCGATTCCCTTTGGAATGGTCAGAGTTACACCGGATGAATTGTAGGATCTTAATAGAAATACGAGAAGAATAACCAAAATATCCAATAGTGATGTGATATCAATATCAATTGGTTCTTTCTTATCTCTTCTTTTATTTTTTCTGATCGATCTAGTTCTTGCCATTATATTTCTCTTTTAACTCATTAGGTTTCCGAAAACAATCTTACTAAAAAGTGTTTTCATTTGAACATCAATGCCATCTTTATCTTTTTTATAGATAGGATCATCGGTATTTTTAAGCATTCTTATAGAATCCATAATCTTGATGATTTCTTCATAATTTAAATCAACTAGTGGTTCAAGAATCACAGACTCTTCACTTATATGACTTTTCTTTAAATTAACGAGAAAGTCATGAAGGGCAGCAAGGTTATATTGCCCTTCAGAATTCTTTTTGAAATTATTTATAACACGAGAGGGTAATCCCGTTGACACTACCAATCGATTCTTTCGAATGGTAACAGTCAGTGCTAATGGCTTCTTTTTCACCTTTGGTGGTGGTGAACTAGAAAGAATAGGAATGTCACTTCCAATCTCATAAACTTTTACAAATTGAGTAGACATGAGTAGGAAGAAAATAAAGATAAAGACAGCATCCAATATGGGGATGAGGTTTATCCTATCAGGATTCTTTTTACTCTTTCTACTTGTAGGTGTTCTATAGGCCATTAGTTACTCTTTTATTTCTCTGATTGTTCTTTAGTACCAAGTAAGTCTAGAAGCTTTACACTAAATTCATCAATCTCATTGATGATTTTATCTGATTTACTTGTTAGAAGTGCATGGATTACCATTATTGAAATCGCAGTAATTAACCCTAAGAAAGTGGTATTCATTGCTGTTGAAATACCTTTCGCTAAGAATTCTGATTTCTGAGCAGGATCAATACTATCAAGGGCCGCAAATGAATTCATTAGACCTTGGATCGTACCAAGTAATCCAAAAAGAGTAAGTATATTGGCAATCAATTGTAAGTAGTTAAGTCTTAGTTCGACCTTAGGTACAACTTCCAAAGCGGTTGCATCTAGAGCATTTTGAATTTGCTCAGTTCCTTGGTTCGCTCTCTTTAGTCCATTTTTTAAAACCTTAGGAAGGGCAGCTGCCGTACCAGAACAAACTCTGATAGCACCTTGAATGTCATTAGATAAAACGTATCTTTGAATCTCATTCATAAATGAAGGTCCATCAACATCAAACCCTCTTGATAGTTTTCTAAATCTTTCAATTGCTATGGCTATACCAATTCCCCACACAACAAGAATGACTCCCATGAAAACCCCACCGCTTTGTATAAACCCTGCGATTTGATTGACCATAGTTAACCCTGAATCTTCCATATTTACTCCTAGTAAAAAAGACTAATTAAAATTATATCTACTATTGTAAGCTATTATTTTTAGGAGAGGTAACAGACAAAAATTGCCTATTCTTCATAGGTTAAAGAAAAGGTTGAGTGAATGAATATAGTTTTAGAGAGAAGCTTGAATCGTTTTTATGATTTCATGAGCCATTATTTCGTTTCCTTTTTTATTAAGATGGCAACAATGGTCTACGTAGAGGGTTTCTTCATTATTAATAAACAAGTTTGTTAAGTTGTGAATTGGGATAGTGTTTTTCAGATTATAATATTTTATTTTTTTACTTAGGTAATCATATCTCTCAGTTATTGAAATTTTAAAGTTTTTATAATTTTGATTTCTAAATTTATTTTCGATTACTGAGAATTTTTTTGAACTATCTACTCTAAGGTTTGGTTGTAAAAAGAAAAAACCCTTTATTCCATTAGATCGATAAAGTTGAGATTGAAGCTTTGTGTATTTTAGCCAAGCTTGTGTCTCTAAAGATAGAATTTCATTTTCTGAGACTTGATTCGCAGATTTTTTTAAAAGGTGAGATGAAAGCTTTTCCAGGTCTTTATATGACTGTTCTATGTTCTTTTTAAAGTTTAATGCTGAGGTAGACCAAAGAAGGAAAATCATATTTGAACTTCTAAGAATTGGAATGGATATTAATTGAGTGAAACTTTTTAAGAACTTTCGGTTTAGGTTATGAAGAAAAAGGGAGGTTATTGTCATGTTATCATTTGAAACTGTTCCCAGGTCAAATGCGGGATATTCAATAGGTTTGAATGGGTATTGATTTGTTGTTATCTCGTTGAAACCATCAATGTTGATTGAGTAGTCTATCGTTTCTAAAAAATACGAACTAATAAAAAATTGTTGTGGTTGTTTCATTGATCCCACCGCCATATTAAGTATTCGAATTTTTTTTTGTAAAATATTTTCAAGCTTATTTTTAAGAGGATGATTTTCAAAGAAGTTTGAAAACTGATCCGCAACAGAGCCACCAAAGATAGCTAGAGTAATCTCTTCGTTAGTTTTGGTATAAGGGTAATCTACTTGACTAATGAAACCGTAATTATTAACTGATCGACTAAATAGCTTACCGGTGATTGGATCAATATAATTTGAGCTCTGTGAGTAAGTTGCCCCAAAGTAGGGATGTGCTTTCATAGTGAGGTGATCACTTGATTTTTGGGACTTGTTAAAATCCTGGTAATAGGAATGATAGGTTTTAACGGGGGCCGGTGAATTGTTTTTGATTAAAATATAAGAAGATAGTTCAAAAAAACAAATTAAAATTATAAGGCTAGTTAAAAAAAAGATACTTTTTTTTGACTTAAGCTTCATAGTGGTCAGGAAAAATTTGTCTCTCGATTCCTTCAATAAAAATATGAATTATTTTAATATGAATTTCTTGAATTCTATCAGTGATTGGACAATCTACGATTAATGGAACATCAACCATTTCTTTTAACTTTCCACCGTCTTTACCTAAGAGCCCAATAACCATCATGCCTTTTGCTTTTGCAACTTCGACAGCTTTAATAACATTCTGTGAGTTTCCACTTGTTGAAATGGCTAAAAGAGTGTCACCCTTTCTTCCCCATGCTTGAACATTTCTTGAAAAAATATGCTCAAAGCCATAATCATTAGCAACACAAGTTATATGTCCTGGATCACCCATGGAAATAGCACAAATGGGATCTCGGTCTTTTCTGTATCTACCAGTGAGCTCTTCAATAAAGTGCATTGAATCACACATTGAGCCGCCGTTTCCGCAGGCCATTATTCGACCATCTTCTTTAACGGTTTCAACAAAATAATTTATCGCTTCATCAATAAGAATAAGGTTCTTATCATCTGAAACAAATTTATTTAATGTTTCTTGTGCTAACTGTAGGGCGTCTTTGATATATGTAGAATTCATAAATAAATGATAAGGCCATGCTGATTACATGGCCATTAAAAACTTAAACTAGATCTTTTATATTTTTTAGAATTTCTGCTTTAGGTTGGTTTCCAACAAGTGTTGTTTTTACTTCTCCACCCTTGAAAAAGATAAGAGTAGGAATACCTCTAATACCATATTGCTGAGCTAGTTCACCTGACTCATCAACATTAACCTTAACAACTTTAGCACCACCAACTTCGGTAGCTACTTCATCAAGAATTGGAGCCAATGCTTTACATGGTCCACACCACTCCGCCCAAAAATCTACGATTACTGGCTTATCAGAGTTAAGTACTTCTTTTTCAAAAGATTCTTTATTTACATTAATTGCGTTACTCATAATAAAAAACTCCCTTCTATGAATAGAACGGAAAAGTTAACATAGCTTTAGCGCAAGGGCGAGAAAATTTCTATTTATGTCGCAGTCCGTTGCGTGTTTTATGTTCAGTAATGTCTAATTTTTACCTATTTATAGATATTTATCGAAAATACTGCATAATAGATATATGAAGAAAAAATACTTACTTCAATCCAGTATAAGGATCGCGCGCTTTTCTAGGCTTTTGGCCAAGGCCGTTGATTTATTTATAGTAGCAATCTTAGCAATGCTATTTTATCCTTTCGGGTTAATTCTTGCTCTTTTTTACTTGGCCGTGTGTGATTCAATGTATGGTGGTCAATCAGTCGGAAAGAGATTTATTGGTTTTTCTGTAATTTCATTAGAGGATGGGAAACCATGTTCTACTAAACAATCATTTGTTAGAAATCTACCACTGTTGGTACCTTTGGCTTTTGCTATTATTCCACCTTGGGGTTTTATATTTTGTACGATTCTTATTATTCCTCTCCTTCTTTTGGAAACTTACCTCTTATTTAAGTTAGACTCAGGGCATAGGTTGGGGGATGTGATGGCAGATACCACTGTTATTGGAAATGACCCAAATAGAATTGATATTCGTAAAGCACAAGAATCTTGGTTTAATAGTACTGATAAAAACATGTCTCCAGCGAATCGTTCTTTCCTAAATTAAATTTACAGCTCTCCCTTAAAATCGTACACTTCAGTTCAAATTGGAGTGTTATATGAAAAGACTTATTGTTGTAGATATTAGTAGCTTTATTTTTAGAGCATTTTTTGCGATTAGACCGATGACTAGTCCTAAAGGTGTTCCTGTAAACGCAGTTTATGGAACTCTAACAATGCTGATGAAGTTATTGCAAAACTATAATCCAACTCACGTTGTCCTCGCAAGAGATATAAAGGGTGGTTCATTTAGAAATGAGAAGTATGATCAATACAAGGCCAATAGAGGTGCTCCACCTGATGATCTCATCCCTCAATTTGCTTTAATAGAAGAACTCATTCAAAAAATGGAAATACCAGCTCTTGGAGTTCCGAATTATGAGGCCGATGATGTTATTGGTGCTTTTGTAACTCAATTTAAAAATGATTTTGATGAAATTTTTATTGCATCTAGTGATAAAGATTTAATGCAATTTATTGATGGTCCAATAAAGATGCTAGATACAATGAAAGACAAGATATATGGACGAGATGAAGTTTTCGAAAAAATGGGTGTGTACCCAGAGCAAATTGTTGATTATCTTTCTCTTCTTGGAGATGCTTCTGATAATATTCCTGGGGTAAAGGGAATCGGAGCTAAAGGTGCTTCAAAATTACTAGCGGAGTATTCGACTTTAGATGAAGTATTTAAAAATATTGAGTTGATTGCAAATAAAAGAGCTAAAACTGCTCTTGAGAAACACGGGCAAGATGCAAAACTATCAAAAGAACTTGTAACTATTGTCACTGATTTAGAACTTGGGTTTAAGCCTGACGATTTAAAATACACGATGGAAGGGCATGATGGATTTTTAGAATTTTTAGATGAATTAAACTTTAAATCAATTCGAGCAAAAGTTTCAGCTGGTGCAGGTAATTCTGTTACAAACACAAAACCAAAAACATATATTGATTACGAAGTAATAAAAGCTAAAGGTAAGTATGATAGCATCATTGAAAGCCTTGCAGGGGAAGATCAAGTTTACCTTGAAGCATTCTTTACTCATGACGATTATCATCAGCTTGATCCTATAGTCTTTGGGTTATCTACAGGTGATAAAAACTATGTTTTCTATGCAGAGGATTTTCCTTTTATTGACGCAGTTTTAGAAATGGTTAAAATTCCTGACCTCATAATTGCGACTACAAATGTAAAAACAATTTACTCTTGTATGCTTAAGCATAATATTAATTCTACTGTAAATGTTTTTGACCTGACCCAAGCCCACTTTGTTTTTGATCCAGAGAAAAAACATAATCTACAATCAATGGCCTTAGAGTTTCTATCTGAAAATGTACCTCTAATAAAAGAATTACGAAAAGAGAACTTTGAAGAAATAACAAGCCAGAAAAGTTTTGAATTTGGCTTTGCAAAAAGATTGTATTGTGGAGTTCGAATTTATCCATGGCTTGCAAGGAAACTAAAAGAAACAGGGACAGAAAAAATCTACACCGAACTAGATGCTCCATTAATGCCAATTTTAACGAGAATGGAGATTGAAGGTGTTAGTTTGGATACAGCATACTATTCAAAACTTGAGAGTGAATTTACAAAAATAACAACTGATATCAATAATAATGTTAAAGAAAAAAGTGGAAAAGAGGTTAATTTAAAATCTCCTAAGCAAGTTAGTGCGCTATTGTTTGAAGACCTAGGATTACCGGTAATTAAAAAAACTAAAACTGGTGCATCTACCGATTCAAGTGTTCTTGAGACACTGGATAAAATGGGAGAGAGTGAAATTCCAGGACTGATCTTAAAATATAGAGAAATTGAAAAACTAAACTCTACATATGTAAAAGCTCTGCCAGAGTTAGTTCACGCTGATGGTAAATTACACACACACTTTAATCAACATATTGCTCAAACTGGTCGACTCTCTTCGGATAAACCTAATCTCCAAAATATTCCTATTAGAACAGAAAACGGTAGGAAATTGAGAAAAGGGTTTAAGGCAAAAGATGGACATGTTCTTTTAGGAGCTGATTATTCTCAAGTTGAATTAAGGTTATTGGCCCATTTCTCAGAAGATGAAGTTATGGTTAATGCTTTTAATAGTGATCAAGATATACACGCTCAGACAGCAAGTGAGATTTTTGAAATTGATCTAGAAGATGTTACCAAAGAAGATAGAAGTTATGCCAAAGCAATAAACTTTGGACTAATGTATGGCCAATCATCTTTTGGTCTTTCCCAAATGTTAGGAATTTCTCCTGGTGAGGCAAAAACATATATTACAAATTACTTTACGCGCTTTAATAGGGTTAAATCCTACCTGGATGAACTAAAAGAGAAGTGTGAGGAAACAGGGTATTCTGAGACGATGCATGGAAGAAGAAGATATATTAAAGATATTAATTCTTCTAATAGACAAGTTAAGTCTATGGCCGAACGAATGGCGATTAACTCACCAATACAAGGTACTGCGGCAGACATAATAAAAAAAGCCATGCTTAATATTGATGCAGCTCTTAAAAAAGATAAATTTAATTCGACAATGATTTTACAGGTTCACGATGAACTAATTTTTGAAGTTCCGGAAAATGAAATTGAAAAAATGAAAGTTTTAGTAAAAGAACATATGGAAAATGTTGTGGAATTAATAATTCCTTTAAAGGTAGATATGGGAACTGCTACCAATTGGTATGATTTAAAGTAAAGTAATAATTAAAGTTTAAAATAAAAAGGCCCTTGAATTAATCCAAGGGCCTTTCTTTTATTAACTAAATATTAAAAATTATTTAGAATGCTTTGCTAGGTAAGATGCAACACCATCTGCTGTTGGCTTCATTGCTTCTTCGCCTTTTTTCCAGTTTGCTGGACAAACTTCACCATGTTCTTGGTGAAATTGAAGAGCATCAACAACTCTTAGAGCTTCTTCAACGTTTCTACCAATTGGAAGATCATTGATTGTAGAGTGTCTAATTGCACCATCTTGATCGATTAAGAATAAACCTCTTAAAGCAACTGATTCGTTGAAAAGAACTCCGTAATCTCTAGCGATATTTTTTGTAACATCAGCGATTAGTGGGTAATCAATTGTTCCAATTCCACCTTTTTCAATTGGAGTGTTTCTCCAAGCAAGGTGAGTAAACTGAGAATCAATTGAACAACCTAGTAGTTGAACACCTTTCTCTTTAAACTGACCTACTGCCTTATTAAAAGCTAAGATTTCAGAAGGACAAACAAATGTAAAATCTAATGGGTAGAAGTATAAAAGAACTTGCTTACCTGCGTAATCAGAAAGTGAAATTTCTTTGAAAGAACCATCTTCCATAACTGCTGTTGCCTTAAAGTCAGGCGCTTTTCTTGTAACTAATGAACTCATAATTATCTCCTTGGTAGTTAAACCATTTAATTTTCTTTTGCCATTATGGTCTATTTATCAAAAGAAATACAATTGAAAATGTCTATTCGGACGATAGATATTATCTATTAAGAATAAAGAAGTACCTAGGCAATATTTATCGACGGAGAGTGTTATTCTAGACTGAATTCAATCACTTGAAGATCTGATTTTTTAATTGTTCTTAAATCGTCAGGAATTGTTCCTAGAATTTCTTCCTCTAATGCGTCGATAGCTCTTTTCTTTAAACAATCTTTATTAAAAACTAAGGATATTTCACGTGTTGGAACGGGAGACTTAAAAGGTTTAAGAAGTTTTTTATGGGTTGATGAAAGTTGTTTTGCTGCCATGTGGGGTAAAATTGTATAACCAAAACCCTTAAGAACCATGTTTTTTAATGTCTCAAAGTTTCCACTTTCAAAGTTGATGGGATTGTTTGATGTGCTAGATTTTGTTTGGGCACAAATATTTAAGACCTGATCTCTAAAACAATTGCCCTTATTTAGGAGCCATATTTCATCAATATCTAGTTCTTCTTCTTTAATTTTTTTCTTTTTATGAAAGGGATGTTTGTTTGAAACAAAAAGATAAAATGGTTCGTAATATAAGACTCTTTCTTCAATATTTTTCTCATGAAGTGGTGTGGCCAAAAGTCCGGCATCAACCTCATCTCTTTTTATCATTTGAATAATGTCTTCAGTCTTTGCTTCTTGTATTTGAAGATTTACTTTTGGATATTGTTTAACAAAATTCTGTATAAAAAGTGGAATTAAGTATGGTGATAGGGTGGGGATAACAGCAAGTTTAAAATCACCTGTTAACTCAACTTTCGTTTCCTCGATAAGAGAAAACATTCTCTTTTGTTCGAGAATAATCTTATGAGCTTGATTAATAATTAGTACACCCTCTTCCGTAGCCTTTATTGGAGATTTTGATCGATCAAAGATGGTGATTTGTAATTCATCCTCAAGTTTTTGTAATTGCATACTGAGAGTTGGTTGGGTAACAAAGCAGGACTCGGCGGCCCTGCCAAAGTGCTTATGTTTACTCACTGCTAATACGTATTCTAGTTGTGTTAATGTCATAGGTTGAACTTTAAAACAATATTCTTCTATAGTCTAGTCCAAGTCCTTTATGGTAGAGTTTCAATCAATGAAACCTTATATATTTGCTTTATGCGCTAATTTATCTTTTGCAATTGGGTCTATGTTCTTTACTCACTATGCGAGAAGATTTTCTTCCTTATGGATTAATACTTATAAGGCATTGATCGCAGCATTTTGTTTCTCATTAGTTATATTATTCACTAGTGGATTTCATACTATTTCCCTGTTCAATTTTTCTATATTCTTTATATCAGGTCTTATTGCTTTAGGGATCGGGGATATATTTTTAGTTAAGGCTTTTGAAAAACTAGGGCCTGCAAGAACGATGGTAATTTTTGGCTTTCATCCAGTTATTGTTGGAATTATATCTTATTTCTATTTTGATCAAGTTGTAAGTCCAGGTAAATTAATTGGAATCATTTTTTTTATCATATGTCTGTTCACCTTTTCTCTTGAACATTTTCGATCATCCGGGAAGTGGGAAATTGCTGGTTTAATTTTCGCATTTGCTGGTATGAGCTTAGATGCAATCGGTGTGAATATTACACGATATGGATTTAATCTAAATTCCGAAATTACTGCTTTTGAAGGAAATTTTTATAGATGTTTAGGGGCCTTGTTTATCTACTGGGTAATTAGTTTATACAAGCCGTTTGAGTTTTTTAGTGGATTTAAAGGACTTACATTTAAATCAAGAACCTTTGTGATCTTTGGCTCTTTAATGGGCACATTCTTATCTTTAGCTCTCTACCTTGAAGCAATTAAAACCGCGCATTTAGCCAGCTTATCCGCTATTGCTATTACTAGTGTCATTTTTACGTCTTTATTTGAATCGATATTGGACAAGAAGTTACCTAGTAAATATCTCATGATTTCTTTTATCTTTTTCCTAATGGGGATGTATTTCATAATATTCTTTTAATAAATCTCATTAAGTATGATTTAGGTCAATCTTCATAATTCACTTCTATGATAAATTAGGTCTATATTAAGGAGAATTATGAGCATTTATCAAACGACAGCTTGTGGAAATAGTGAAAATTTAAAGTTAGATTTAAAGGCTAAAAATAAGCCTGATATGGTAGTCACTCCACCAGCAGAGTTTGGAGGGATTGATACTGAATGGAGCCCTGAGGATCTATTCTGTGCAAGTATTTCTAGTTGCTTCATTTTAACTTTCAAATTTATAGCTAGAACTAAGAAACTTAATTGGGAGAACATCGTTGTTGAGGTTGATGCTACCTTAGAGAAAAAGGATGGTGGCCTTAAATTTACAAAAGTCTTAATTAAGCCAAAACTTACCGTATGTTGCAGTCAAACTGTGGATGCTTACCTTGAAGCTTTGGTAAGAGCTAAGGATAGTTGTTTAGTTACAAATTCTATGTCTTGTGAATTTGAAGTAAAACCAAAAATTATTGTTAAAGCTAAATAAAAAAGGCTCCATTTAGGAGCCTTTGTTGTTATATTATAGAGTCTAATTCTTCCTGTGTTAAGTCAGGGTGATGTGGGTTTTCTTTTGGAATAATATTATTTTGATATTTCTCATCAGAATTTCCACCATAGATATATTGATAGAAGTCTTCCCCAAAACTCATTTGTGCATACTCTTCTAGGTCGGCTTTAAAAATTTCAGTTGTAACTGGAGTAAATTTTCTTTTGTTAAAGTAAATTCGAAGGAAGTGCTTTAAGCCTTCTTTGCCAGATTGAATTAATTGATGATTGATATAGGCCATGAAGGATCTTCCATATTCATAAGATCTTTTATCTGTTTTCCTTGTGTATTCACTATGCTTTGCTAAATTTGCAGATTTATAGAAGGGGATTTCACTAGAAAAATGTCCCTTATCTCTCCAACTTGCTATTGCTTCATCTAGCCAACCTGAATTTCCATTGGCCGGGTGAATACCCTTGGCAAAGTACATATGTTGTAACTCATGTCCAAGAGAAACAATCGAGGACTCAGTTGCACCAGCATGTTCCATTCCACCTTTTATTCCTGTTCCATAGATGATGAGCTTATCGTGAGGGTATGGTCCGTAATCAGCTTCAAGCTCTTTTAAAACGGCCCATGCTTTATTTTTTACATAATGGTTATAGAATCTATAACTTGAATAAATAGTCACAGGTACATTTCTTCCATCGATGGATGGGAAAGTTAAGTACCATCTTACGTATTTATCAATTGGAACTAGGTGAAAGTAAACTGAAGAAGCCGAGTAAAAATTAGGCATGCTAACGTGATAGTGATTGTTATTTATTTTAGTAACATCACCGTTGGCAAATAAACTATGCCATCTTTTTGTTCCTGTAATTTTAACATCCATTTCCATTTTGTATTGATCGTACTCGTAATTCGTCGGTAGATATTTTTCTAAAAACATTCTGTCTTTTAAGTCTCGAATAAAGAATCCTGAAGAAACATCTCCCCAACCCTTTCTTTCTAGATCAAAGCGAGTTCCATTATAAATAGGGGTAACCACTCTTAAGGTATGGTGTCCTTTAGACAGTTCCGCATTGACCATTCTCATAACACTTACATTTCCTGGAACGGAAATTAATTTTGCTCCAACTGACTTTCCATTTATTGAAACGAGATTTGGAGTCGATACTGAATCAAATAGTGGATGGCCACGTTCAGGCATGAAAAATTCTATAGTACTTGTCGCCTCTGCGTTTCCACCCTTAGCGTCATATACTAAATCATATTGTGCCTTTAAAAAATCTATAAAGACTGCTTTTTTCTCTCCGTGTTTAAACGTGGGAGGAGCATTCGTTAAACCGGCAATTGCCTGTGTACTTAAAATTATCGATAAAAGAATAAACTTCATGCTATTTTCCTTCGCTTAGTTTTTTGCCCATGACTTTATTAAAACATGCTCTTTTTAAAAGCCATTTAAAAATACCACGTCTAGTTGAGCCAAATGTATATTCTGGATGAAACTGAACTCCCAGAACTGGTCTATCGTAAAACTCCAGAGCTTCTGCAATTTTATCTCCATTCGAAAGAGCGGTTACCTCTAAATGCGGCCAATTCTTTCTATGTTTTTCAAAGTACTCTATATTTAAGCCTTGATGGTGAAGTTCAACGCCACGGAAATTCGTTTTTCCAACAAGCTCTTTAATTAAAGATTCTTCATTAGTAATATTTATTTTATCAAGAGTGTATTTTCTATTTTTGATTCCAAGTTCATGTTTGATATCAACATATAGAGGTATTCCTTGGGACACTGTGAGAACTTGCATTCCTCTGCAAATACCTAAGATTGGTTGGTACCTTTGTTGTGGATTAGAAAAATAGTTGGAAACAAGATCGAACTCAAACTCATCTCTTTTTTTTCCAATATTACTATAGTTAGATAGGTGTTTAATTCCCTCTAGGTACTCCCTAAACTCAGGAGTCACAGAGGACATATACCATTTAGGGTCAATATCTGATCCACCAGGGATGAGCACACCATCTACATCTGTATAATCTAGGGTTTGATTTTTCGATCTCAAGTTTACTATCTTAAGTTTATAACCGAGTTTTCTAGCATACCATTTGAGGCCCCATCTATTAAATCGTCCACAGTAATTTGTACAACCAATAGTCAGAGTTTGATCTTCTGGCAGTTTACAATCGATATCACTGGTTTGATTGATCGTAACTTCTGAATAGGCTTGGGCACTTACCAGTATTAAAATTGGCCATAAAAGCTTTCGCATTTTTAATCCTTAAATAAAAAGTTTCTTCTTTCTATTTTAGGAGGATGTCGTGTCTACAGCAAATTTTGAAATAAGAGGAAAAATATTCAAATTGACTAATTTGGTTCTAGTGCCAGTCAATCACAATATCTGATTGGATTTGTATATTACCTGTTGTCTCGCTATTACTCACCTCAAACATAAGAGAATTTCCTTCATCGATTGGAAATTCTTGTCCAGGCTCATAATTAACTTTTTCTTTAATACCTTTAATATATGTAAAACATCCTAAAAAACTATGGTTAAAACCGTCTTCAGGAGGTTCATCAGTAGGTGTTAGCTGTCTGAAAGATTGATATTCACAGCTAATTTCTTGGGAAGTACCCAGTGTTGATAGTGTTGCGACATTAAAAGAAATTATTGTTTTAAAACTAAGTGGTGAACCTTGGAGTACGAAAGGTGCATCCGGTATCATCGCCCAACCAGAGCCTTCAATTTCATACTCTTTAGTTTGGTGATTAGATTCCTCAGCAATATAGTCAACTTCCATTAGAATACTTGAAGATTCTAGAGCCGGCTTATCAGTGACTTTCTTCTTATCGCCTGAAGATTCAATATTTTTCCCACAACTAAAAAGTAAGGCAAGAAAACATGGTGTGGTAAGTAACTTTTTTAACATTTTAACTCCATATGGAATTTTATCGGCTCCGTGCGTTATTAATTAAGAAAAAAAAGGATATTTCGATGAAATTGAGATATGTGTCGCGTTACTTGAGTTAAATAGTAAAAATTAATATTTATTTTGCGATTCACCCTTGTAATTGGTTAAATCAGTACCACATTAACTCAAGACAAATTTAAACTTAAAAACAATTATAAATAGGAGAGAGGCATGACTGTAAAACCTTTACATGACAGGGTTCTAATTAAAGTAGCAGAAGAAGTAACTCAAACGGCCAGCGGATTAATCATTCCTGACAGCTCAAAAGATAAGCCAACTGAAGGTGAAGTTATCGCTGTAGGTTCTGGTTATAGATTAGCTGATGGTTCAACAAAATCATTAGACGTAAAAGCTGGTGATAAGGTTCTTTTTGATAAATGGGGTGGAGCTGAGGTTAAAGTTGATGGCCAAGATTACCTTATGATGAAAGAAGAAAAAATCTTAGGGATTTTACAGTAAGAAAAATTTAAATCATTTAAAAACAGGAGGACATATTATGTCTGCAAAAGAACTAAAATATTCAGAAACAGCGAGAAACTTAATCTTAAACGGTGTAAACGCATTATCAGATGCTGTTAAAGTAACATTAGGACCTAAAGGTAGAAATGTTGTTATCCAAAAATCATTTGGGGCTCCACATATTACTAAAGACGGTGTTTCTGTTGCGAGAGAAATCGAACTAGAGAATGCCTTTGAAAATATGGGTGCTCAACTTGTAAAAGAAGTTGCTCAAAAAACAAATGAAGATGCTGGAGACGGTACGACAACTGCAACTGTTCTTGCTCAGGCAATTTATAGAGAAGGTGCAAAACTTGTAGCTGCTGGTCACAACCCAATGGATCTTAAAAAAGGTATTGATGCTGCAACAGCTGAAGTAATTGCTTATTTGAAGAAAAACTCAAAAGCGATTGCTACAAACGAAGAAATTGCTCAGGTTGGATCAATCTCTGCAAATAATGATTCAGAAATTGGAAATATGATTGCTGAAGCAATGGATAAAGTTGGAAAAGAAGGCGTTATTACGATTGAAGAATCTAAGACAGCTGTAACTTACTCGGAAGTTGTTGAAGGTATGCAATTTGATAGAGGTTATTTATCTCCATATTTTGTAACGAATACAGAAAAAATGACTGCAGACTTTGAAAGCCCGAATGTTTTAATTACTGACAAAAAGATTTCTAACGTAAAAGAGTTATTACCAATTCTAGAAAAATCAGTTCAAACTGGTAAACCACTTTTAATCATTGCTGAAGACGTAGATGGTGAAGCATTGACAGCTCTTGTTGTTAATAAGTTAAGAGGTTCTCTAAACGCTGCAGCCGTTAAAGCTCCAGGTTTTGGTGATAGAAGAAAAGAAATGTTGAAAGACATCGCTATTCTAACTGGTGGTACAGTAATTTCTGAAGAGCTTGGAATGAGCTTAGAAACTGCTGAGCTTGAGCACTTAGGAACAGCTAAAAAAATCACTATTGATAAAGAAAATACAACAATTGTTGATGGAGCTGGAGAGCAAAAAGCCGTAGACGATAGAGTTAATGCTATTAAGGCACAAATTGCTGATACATCTTCTGATTACGATAAAGAAAAACTTCAGGAAAGATTAGCGAAATTAGCTGGTGGAGTTGCAATTCTTTATGTTGGTGCACCAACAGAATCTGAAATGAAAGAGAAGAAAGACAGAGTTGAAGATGCTTTAAATGCAACTAGAGCAGCTGTTGAAGAAGGAATCATTGTTGGTGGTGGAGCAGCTTTAGCTCACGCAACTCAAGCACTTGAAGGTTTCAAAACTGGGCGTGAAGAGTATGACTTTGGTGTAAGAATTATTAGAAGAGCTATCGAAGAGCCACTTAGACAAATTGCATCTAACGCTGGTAAAGAAGCATCTGTAATTGTTAATGAAGTAAGAACAAAAACAGACTTCTCTTTTGGATACAATGCTAGAGACGATAGATTTGAAGACTTAGTTAAGGCCGGAATTATTGACCCAACTAAAGTAACAAGATCTGCACTTATGAATGCATCTTCAGTTGCAGGCTTAATGCTTACAACTGAAACAATGATTGCTGACCTTCCATCAAAAGATGATGGTCCTGCTATGCCTCCAATGGGTGGAATGGGTGGAATGCCAGGAATGATGTAAAAGTAAAATCCTAAGCCAAAGGTTTAGGAATTTTAATTTTCGTCGTGACGCCTGCGAAGGCCGAAGGCAAATGTCAGGAATGATGTAATTTCAAATTAAAAACTAATTGAATTAATAAAGAAGGAGTCTTGAAAAAGGCTCCTTTTTTTGGTCTTGACCCAAAGTAGGTTCAAATGGGGGCAAAATGGTAGTTCTGTTTTGTCCCTAGTGCCACTTTAAGTTTTCTTAAGGGCGCTATTTCAATAGCTTACGCATGGCATGAGTTTTGCTTTAAGGAAGTTACCCAAGGATGGGGAACAAGAGTCTAAGGATGGACGCTTTTTTTGATTACAGGAAGTAATCGAATAGAACACGGAAGTTTTAAAGTGGTAATTCTTACCCTTTGGCCCAGAGTTTTTAGATTAAATTATCCAGTGGTAAATGATGTCCGATACAGAATTTGTATGGAGAAAATAGACCACTGGATTTATTATTTAAAAGTAACTAAGTATCTCCCTGAAGAGTACCTTGCCTTGGACCAACAATTTAAAAAACATGGTAAAAGCTTAGTACCAATCAGTTTGAGAGCTTTACTAGACAGCATTCGCAAAGGCCAAAGGGCCCATGTTCTTATTGTAGTTAAATCATTCAACGAATATAAATATTTTAATAAAAAAGTAAAAAAGATATTAAAACTCATTATGAGGTCTGACCGAGTTCACCTCTATATGGCATCAAGTTTTTCTTCTATTAATGATCCATCAATTATGAAAAGAGACTTCTACAGCTTTTCAAAATTACCTGTGAGAATGGATTCGTTTTGCAGTAAAGTTGCCAATACAATAGAGTCTAGAGAAAATAAAAGTCTGGTTTGGCCAGGTGGTGTTAGACCAAAAATGTCCCTCGTAGGTTAAAATGAAAACAACAAATGATGAACTTTCCCAGAGATATTTAGTATTAATAAAAATCGATGCGACCAATCTTTTTAGAAGAATTAAAGATAGGCAACATGATTACTTAGAAGCATTTTCGCTAAAACGAAAAAGAGAAGTTTTTGTAAGTGTTTTTAAGTGCCGCTATCATCATGCAAATTTCTTTGATTTATCCCATGTACCAGTTGAAATTATTGAAGTTGCTAATGACTTCTACACTTCAGTTGATGAACTTTATTGGTACTTGATGAATACACAGGATATGCCAAATACTATCGAAGATGAAATAATTAGATTCGTTCATTTAATTGAACGAAAGTATGACTCTCTTTGCCTGTATACGGACGCTGAGCTTAGCGGAAACAAAGAGCAGGGCTATCAGTCATTTGAAGACATTCCAGCGGAAACACCCGAATCTGAGTACTTCGTAACTGATGGTGAGAACTTAGATCAGGACGTTAATCCATCGAACTACGACGAGATAACAAATAACTCAGATGACTCTTAGTGTCTTACATATCCACCAGTTTCATTGTAAATAATTCTCATCGGAGAATATATGAAAACACTGTTATTGATATCTATAACTTTCCTAACATTTATGGCCAATGCGAAGAGCCCAATTTCAAGTACTCGGCTTAATAAACTATCTGGTGAAATTTCAACTCCATTTGACAATAAAACCCTCTGGGACAAGAGATACAGCAAAAGATCTTACGTATATGGTAAGTCTCCAGCAAAATTTCTTGCAGAAAACTTTGATTATTTAAAACCTGAAAGTAATATTTTAGATATGGGGATGGGAGAAGGAAGAAATGCTGTGTTTCTTGCTCAAAAAGGTCATAAAGTAACAGGAATTGATATTAGTTCAGTTGCTATCAAAAAGTCGCAAATTCTTGCTAAAGAGTTTGGTGTTAAGATCAAAACAGTTGTTGGTACATTAAATAAGTATAAAATAAAAGATCAGACTTTCGATGTGATTATTTGTTTTTATTTCGTCGATAGAGACCTGAACGAGAAAATTAAAAAGTGGCTTAAACCAGGTGGGATTCTAATTTATGAAGCCCATACGTTAAATGAATATAATTTAAAAAATTCGAAGGGAGATAATAAGAATTACTATCTAAAACCCCAAGAACTTTTAAGTATGTTTCCACAAATGAAAATATTAAAATACGAAGAGCCATTACACGAGTCGGAATATAGGGCTGGTATAATTTTAAAAAAGAAGGATTAATTAGTGAGTACTTATACATCAACAAAGAGATTTACTGGATATCCTTGTACACATAGACAGTGGAAAGCAGATTCACATTGTAAGTACGTTCACGGTTATAGCCGTGAGTTTTATTTCGAATTTGCTTGTAATGAGATGTCTGAAGAGTTTTGGGTCATGGACTTTGGTGGTCTAAAGGAAGTTAAAGACTGGCTCGCTCATATGTTTGATCATACTTTTTTAATTGCAGATAATGATCCTTATTTAGATAATTTCAAAAAAATGGACGAAGATGGAATCATCCAATTACGAGTTATGCCTAATCCCGGAATGGAAGGCTCAGCAAAATATATTTATGATCATGTAAATAGTCTTATTGATAAAAGTACTAATGGGAGAGTTTGGGTTACTAAAGTTGAAGTTAGGGAAAACCAAAAGAATTCAGCCTTTTTTAAACCATAATGCTCAGGTAAAGTTATGTTAAGTTTCACTTTCAATAAGTGAAGAGCATGGCATAATAGATACATGTATTTAAAATGTTTAATCCTTATATTATCATTATACTCAAGTTTATCGTTTGCAAATCTCTATAAACTCAATGAGGATACGGTTGTATTCCCAGGTCGGGTTTCAAAAGTTAATAAAGTTGCTCGTCTTGCAAGAATTAAAGTCACATTTGAAAATGCAAAATTTATTACTAAAAATAATAGAATTGAAATCTGGAATGAATCTGTCCCAAATAAAAAGTGTATCGGATATGTTGAAGGTCGTTCGAGTGACTATATCCTAGTTAGAATTCCACAATTTAAAAAATGTCTTCGAACTGTATACTTTACAGTAGGAAGCTATATTCATATGTATAGTCCTGACCTCGAAAATAACCTTGTGACAGCAAAGGAACTTGTTCGAATTCTTCATAGAAAAAGAACTGCACTTGATGCTAGAAAAATAAGACATAAAAAAGCAGTAGATAGTTATATTGAAAAAGTAGACGTTACAAATAAAAGATATGAAGTGTTACGTCAAAAGCTTGAATTAGAATGGCAAAAAGAATTGGCCAATCTCGAAGAGGATAAGACTCGTAGTTACCAAAACTATAAACAAACTCAGGCAAAACTTCATGAATTAGAATTTAAATTACAACAATATCGTGTCCGTGACCAAAATATGATTGAAGATCGTTGGTCACTTGATCCAAAACTTTATTATAAAAAGTAGGAGTGAGTAATGTTAAAATTGCTATCACTATCATTAATCATAGTGAGTGTATTTTCTTGTAACCGAAGGCCAAAAACAAATTCGGTGTTTTATCTAAATATTGGAGGAGAGCCATCAAGACTTAACCCAATTGGGTCAACTGATGCTGCAGCGACTAAGGTTTTTGGATATGTTTATGAAACTTTATTAAATAAAAATATAGACACGCAAGAGTATGAGCCAGGACTCGCGACAGAGTGGAGTATTTCAGAAGATAAAACTTCATTTAAGTTTAAGCTTCGAAAAGGTGTTAAGTGGCATGATGGTAAAGAGTTTACAGCAGCAGATGTAAAGTATTCTTTTGAAATCATATTTAAAGACACATTCAACACAGTTGCTCTACGTTCTTACTATGAAGGTATCAAAGAAGTAAAAATAATAAATGACTACGAAGTAGAATTTATCGCCAAAGATCAATTTTGGCAAAACTTTGATAGAGCTGCTGGATTAGATCTATTTCCGAAACATTTTTATGAGCAAAAACAAAAGAAAAGTTTTTTCAATAAAAACCTAAATGGAACAGGTCCTTACAAATTAGATCTGTATTCACGTGGTAATAGAATTGTTTTAAAAAGAAATGATGACTGGTGGGGATTTAAGCAGCCAGACCAAAAACAATGGAACTTTAAGAAAATTGTTTTGCGTTTTGTTTCTGACAATAACGTTGCTTTAGAGATGCTTAAAAAAGGTTCTCTTGATTTTGAGGGAATGCGTGCCGAAGTCTTCGTAAAAAAAGCAGTCGGAAAAATCTGGGGAAAATCAGTTCATAAAGTAAAAACTTTTAATAAATCACCCAAAGGATATAATTTTATCGGTTGGAATATGAAGCACCCAATCCTAAAGGATCGAAGAGTTAGGAAGGCCCTTTATCATCTTGTAAATAGACCTTTGATGATTGAAAAGTTTGAGTACGGTTATTCAGTGCCGGCGAAAGGACCAATTTATCCAGGTTCACCGTATCATGATTCAAGTATCGAAGCCGTTGGATTTAATCCTAAGCTAGCTCTTAAGATTCTAAGGGAAGCAGGTTGGAAGGACACTGATGGCGATAATATACTAGATAAGGTGATTGACGGTAAAAAAACAAAATTTTCAATTACCATAATGGAGCCATGGGATGGCTTTATGAAGTATCTAACTATTTTTAAAGAGGATGCTAAGAAAGCAGGTGTTGAGCTTAATATGAAAGTGATTGAGTGGAATTCTTTTGTGAAATTATTAGAGGAAAGAAAATTTGATGCTTGTAGACTCGCATGGTCTGTTCCTCTTGATTGGAACCCCATTCAAATATGGCATACAGATTCTTTTAAAGGCGGATCAAACTTTATAGGCTTCTCTAATAAGGAAGCGGATAAAATAATGATGGATGCAAAATATATCCATGACAGGGCAGAGCGTGCTCAAATGTTACAAAAAGTTGAAAGGATAATTGTTAACGAATATCCATATGTTTGGTTTTCATACAAAGAATCTACTATGTATGGGCATTCGGATCGAATTAAGAAAGAGAAAGATACCTATAATTATGGGATCGGAAATAGTTACTGGAAATTTAAAAGTGAAATGAGAAAGGATATATAAGTGGCAAAGTATTTACTTAGAAGGTTAATGTTAATGATTCCAACTCTTTTTGGAATTACAATGATTGTCTTTTTTATTATAAACCTCGCACCTGGTTCTCCAATTGAGCAACAACTACAAGCTCTTAAGTATTCGGGATCTTCAGAGTCATCTGACGCTGGTGGGAAAGGTGGAGCGACTGTATCTGATGAGGTTCTCGAGGCCCTAAAGAAACAGTACGGTTTTGATAAACCAGTACACGTAAGATATTGGATTTGGCTTAAAAATTTAGCTGTTCTCGATTTCGGTGATTCTTTTACATATGAAGAAGAAGTGACTGATGTCATAATGAGTAAATTTCCAGTTTCATTACAGTTTGGAATTATATCCATTATTCTTAGTTACCTCATATCTATTCCTTTAGGCGTATATAAAGCAGTAAAGGATGGTTCGACTTTTGATTTTGTATCAAGTTTTATACTCTTTGTAGCCTATGCAATACCAGGCTTTATGCTTGGTATCCTATTAATTGTTTATTTCTCAGGAGGTAGTTTTCTAGATATTTTCCCTATTGGGGGACTCTATTCTGATTTCTATGATGAAATGAATACTTGGGAGCAGATTGTGGATCGTATTTATCACTTTATTCTCCCTACTATTTGTTACACAATTGGCTCTTATACGACTTTAACTTTCCTAATGAAAAATTCATTAATGGAAGAGATTAAAAAAGATTACGTAAGAACTGCCAGAGCAAAAGGGCTTGGAGAAAAAGTTGTTTATCTTAAGCATGCACTTAGAAATGCATTAATCCCTATTGTTACTGGTATCGGTGGCTTTTTAGGAATATTCTTCGCAGGTTCACTTCTAATTGAAAAGGTATTTCAACTGGATGGAATCGGATTATTAGGGTTTAACTCGATTTTATCTAGGGATTATAATGTGATCATGGGATTAATTTTCATTCAAGCTCTACTGATGCTGATTGGAAATATTATATCTGATATTTGTTACGTACTTGTTGATCCAAGAATTGATTTTAAATAAAAAGAGAATATTATGATTGAAAAACGAATTAAAAATGAACAAACTTTAAAAAAATGGAGAGCTTTCAAGGCTCATAAAGCTGGTTATTTTTCAGTTTGGGTTATCCTTATTTCATGCTTCTTTAGTTTTACAGCAGAATTTTGGGCCAATTCAAAACCAATTTATTTAAGTTATCAAGGCCAATCCTACTTTCCTGTTTTTAAAGACTATAGTGTTAAAGAATTTGGTATTGAAGATAGTATGCAAATTGATTATAGAAACTTAAAGCTAGGGGATTCTGATGCTATAGTTTGGCCGATAATTAAATGGGACCCATTTGAATCGAATAAAAAGGTAAGCGAGTATCCATCGCCTCCATCAGCAAATAACTTACTTGGTACAGATGATAGAGGTCGAGATGTACTTACAAGGCTCTTGTATGGACTTAGATACTCTATTAGCTATGCAATAGGAGTATGGATAATAACATTCATCATGGGAACGTTATTAGGAAGTTTACAAGGCTACTACGGAGGATGGTGGGATTTAATAGGTCAAAGAATTACAGAAGTTTTGAGTACGGTTCCTGTTTTGTTTTTATTAATAATCTTAATCTCAATATTTGAGCCATCTTTAATGTTATTGATATTTATAACGAGTTTATTTGGTTGGATATCTATAAGTATTTATATGCGGGGAGAGTTCCTTAAAAATAGAAAAAGAGAATATGTTGAAGCAGCAAGAGCAGTAGGTCTTGGGCATATGAAAATAATATTTAAGCATATACTTCCAAATTCATTGGGGCCAATTATAACATTCTCTCCGTTTGTGATCGCTGGTGGAATTTCTGGTTTGGCGGCTCTTGATTATCTAGGGTTTGGCTTAGCACCACCAACTCCGAGTTGGGGGGAATTATTAGCACAGGCTCAGAAGAACTTTACAATAGGATGGTGGTTAGTGGCTTACCCATTTATTTCTCTTTTTGTTGTACTTGTTTCCTTTAATTTTATTGGTGAGGCTGTTAGAGATGCAATGGATCCACATAAAAGAAGTTAAAAAAGGGCCAAAAGGCCCTTCTTCATAATTTAAATTGCAATTTATTTCCAGAAATTCTAATCGAAAATAATTATCTATCGTTACTTTCTCTACATTTTTTGTGAGTATAGCTGATGATCCCAGTGTAGTACGGGTTTAAGTTTCCGTAAGAATCCACTTTGTAAGATTTTCTGATACTAACGCTGTTTACTTTTACAGTTCTTGCGTTTGTTGGCCAACAAGTTGTAGTTGATTGAAAAACACTTCTTACTTTTCCAGTCAGAATTTGAGGAATAGTCATTTCTACTTTGTCTAAAACCATTTGCTCTGTTTCACCCGAAACTGAAACTGTAAAATTTTTCATACCAGTTCTTGCTGATGCTGAAAATGCGAATAAACTTACTGCTAAAATTAAAACTGCTTTCATGTAATCTCCTGTTGTTTGTGTGTTGTTTTTGTTTGTTTAATTTTTTTTCGAAAACTATCTGTCGCTACCGACATTACATTTTTTGTGAAAATATCTTATTGATGCTGTAAACCAAGGACTTAAGTTTCCATAAGAGTCTACCTTGTAAGTTTTTTTCGTACTAACACCTTGAACTTTGATGAATCTTGAATTGTTTGGGTAACAGCCAGCGTGTCTTTGCCACACACTTTTTACTTTACCTGAAATAATTAAAGGAATAGTCATTTCTACTTTATTTAAAACTTGAGCTTCAGTATCTGCAGACACTGAATATGAAAAATGTTTTGTACCAGTTCTTGCTGTTGCTGATAATGCGAATAAACTTACTGCTAAAATTAAAATTGCCTTCATGTTTTTTTCTCCTAAATAGTTTTATATTTATTTCTGTATTGAAAAGGTATGAAAGATAAAAAATATGGTCAACGGCAAAAAAGTATATTCTTCTTTTTCTGTTCACGGGTGAGAACAGTCAGTGAAATTAATAAAAAGTTTAAATGGTTAAGGTGTAATGTCTTTCACAAAAAAAAAGGGACATACTTTACGTATGTCCCTAATTATCTTTTAATCTTACTAAGAGAGGGGGAAGTAAGACTATAGTATTCTAAAACTTATCTATCTTCTTTGCATTTTCTATGAATATAATGAATTGATCCTGTATAGTAGGGAACAAGTGTATTATCAGGTTGAACTGAATAAATCTTTTTCACACTAACACTTTTTACTTTTATAGTTTTTGGATTACTCGGCCAGCAATCTCTTTGAAAAGGACTTTTTATTTTTCCTCTTTGAATAAGGGGAATTGCTTGTTCAGCACTGTAAAGCAAATCTTGTTCAGTATCTGCTTTTATTGAATAAGAGAAAGATTGAGTACCTGTTCTCGCCATTACTGTTTGACTGGTAAGTAGTAATAATAAACTTAAAATCTTCATAAATACTCCTATGTGAAAATTCTATTAATTTGAATGAAATTTAAGAAATATCACCTGCTTGGTCAATCCTAAATAACCATTTTTTGCATTTTTGTGTTCTCAGAAGTGAACACTAGGTAATTATTCTAAGGTGCCACTTTGACACTATATAAGAAGTAAATGTAATTATATTTCCTTGAGAAAGGCTTTTCAATTGATTCTTGATGAGATAATTGTTGAATGATTTTTGTGAACACACACGGGAAATATAATGCAAGAGCCGAATATTAGTGATTATTACTGTTATAGAAAATACTTAGCTGATTTCTTTGATTACAAAAAAGAAGTTAATCCTAATTATAGCTATAGAGTTTTTGCCTCCCAAGCGGGGATTAAATCCTCTGGTCACTTGAAAATGATCGTAAATAGGGACCGTAATCTTGGTCCTAAAACTCTTCCAATGTATTTGAAAGCACTTAAATTTAAGAAAAAAAGAGAAGAGAATCTTTTTCAACTTCTTGTAAAGTATGATCATACTCAAAGTATTGATGAAAAAACTGAACTATTTGAAAAAATATTAGGTGAGAAAAGCAAGAATACTTCTAACCCTCTAGAAAGAAATCAATATGAACTTTTAAGTCAGTGGTATGTTGTTACAACATATGTCTTAATTGGAATGGATAAATTTCACGCAACCGTCGAATCTGTCTATGATCAATTGGAAAGTAAGGTTCCTAGAATTAAAATTGAAAAGGCTATTCAAATTTTATTAGAGATGGATTTGGTTAAAGCAGAAAATGGAAGATATGTTCAGAGCGGAGGAGCATTTTCTACCCCTGATGAAATCAAAGCTGTTGCGGTTAACAAGTATCATGAGAATATGGTTAATCTCTCTCTGGATTCATTGAAAGTTCACAATGTGGATGAGAGAAATTTTAATGGTGCAACAATTGCGATAGGTCCAAAAAACTATAAGCTACTTTGTAAAAAATTGAATGAATTTAGAAAAGAAGTTAACGAAATGATAGGTAATGATGAAGAAGCGACACAAGTTTATCAACTTTGCGTAAATCTTTTTCCACTAACCAAGGGTATAGAATGAGAAAATTAAGTTTAATGATATTTATTTTACTGAGTTCTGTTTGTTTTGGTGGTGGTGGAGTTGACGTTGGTAACGGAACATCAAGATCAGTACTTGTACATACTCCTCATACTTTTTCTGAGCCAGAGTTGGAATCTCTCTTAGCGAAAACAATTAAAAGATTAAAAATGAACAAAGATGATTCGTTTAACTTTGCAATTGCTAATGCGAAGTGTTCTAAGGAGCTGGCTATCGGATCCATAGATCAAGATAGTGGATTTAAAATAGATAATAATAAAGTTACTTTTAAGAGACAATATAAAGGAATCATTCAGGTCCAGTTAAAATCTTGTGAGAAACCTTATTTATTGCCTGATGAAATTAGAAAATAAATAAGGGCCACAAAAGCGACCCTTATTAGGAAAGGCATTCGGAAAGAACCTTCTATTCTTTCTTCATTCTAAATACAAAAAAAGCCTAACAATTTAGTTAGGCTTTTACGTTAACATATGTGAATTTAATTATTTAATTTTTAATTTCCCTTAATAATCTAGAGAGAGACGGTGGTTGAATACCTAGGTAAGAAGCCAGAAATGTTTTAGGAATTCTATTAATATCAATTCTTTTATTTGCCATAAACATTTTAAGTCTTTCTTTTGCATTGAATTGAACAAACTGAATTTCTCTTTTTGTTTTGAAAACATAATTTCTTAAAAGGACTTGTCGGTAAATATCATGCCAAATTCGATCAGAACTCATTAGATCTAAGAAGTTATTATACTTTACTGTGTAAATCTCACTATCTTCAAGGGCCTGAACTGATACCATTATTTTTGAATTTTCTTCCCATGATAAGAAGAAATCTAAGAGAAATGAGTTCTCTGGAATAAATGAAAATGTTTTTTCTTCCCCTTCATGATCTGTAAGGTAGATCCGAAATAAACCAGAACTTACAATTGCGACTTCGTCACAACGTTCAAAGTGTTGAAAAAAATGATCCCCTTTTTTGATCTTTCTTAGGGTCATTAGGGATTCAATAGAATTCCAATTATTTATTGGAGTTTTAGTTAGGGATTGTAAGTAATCTCTTAAGTGATCGTGTATTTGTGCCATGAGTTGTTCTCTCTGTTTTTAAGATAGAATATATAAACTTTCAAGACACTTAAAGTCCAGAAAAATACTCCCTCAAATCCTGAAAACAATTACTTATAACGATCTGAGTTTTACTTTTACTTTTTTGAGTTTGCTTTCTCTAAGGTAATGAAGTGTTATCGTATCGCCAATTTTGAACTTGCTGAGCTCATGATAGATATCATCTCTGGAGTTGACCTCATTATCATTAATTTTTAGAACGACATCACCAATATATATTCTTCCGTAGCGATCTCTCATCATTCCTCTAAGGCCTACTTGGCCTGCAGAACCATCTGGATCAACAAAAGACAGCGCAACACCTTTCTTTCCAACGTATCGCTCTCTAACTTCATCTTCAAGAACTCCAATACCTAATCCAGGACGAATGAGTTTTCCATGTTCGATCAACTGAGGAGTTATTCTCTTAACCGTATCTACGGGAACGGCGAAACCAAGGCCTGCACTTGAGCCAGATCTTGAAATAATCATGGTATTAACACCTATAAGTTCTCCCGAAGAATTGAGAAGGGGTCCACCAGAGTTTCCTTGATTAATCGCAGCATCCGTTTGAATCATGTCATGAATTTTTACACCACCTATCCCATCAATCTTTCTTCCTAAAGCAGAAATAATTCCTTTAGAAATTGAGTGATCAAAACCAAAGGGGTTCCCAAGGGCCATAGCGAGTTGGCCTACTTGTAAACTTTTTGATGAACCAATTGAAATTGGCTTTAAATTTGGTGGCATTTCTTTTAGCTTTAAAACGGCAATGTCTTGCTTTGGAGCGATCCCAACAACCTCTGCCTTGTATTGCTTTTTATCCTTATGGAATGTAACAATAAAGCTATTTCCACCCTGCACAACATGAAAGTTAGTTACTATATGTCCATCGTTATCCCATACAAAGCCAGTACCTGTTCCTTGAGGAACTTCCACCTTTCCATAGAAAAAACTATCCGCAAATTTAATATTTGCTACATGTACAACCGAAGGAACGGTATTTTTATATATATCTATTATACGCTTTTCAGTTTTTAAAAGCTCATCACCAAACGTAACCTGATTAACGATAAAGAGAGTAACTAAAGATAAAAAGAGAATTTTCATATAAATAAATCCTTGGTCTTAGCCTTTGCCTTGTTAAAAAACTAAAGCTATATTAATAAAAATTATAAACAATTTCTAGCTTTAGAAAGTCAGGTTTATGTAAAATTTTAGTAAAAAAAGGGTAATCAAAATGAGTCAAGCGTTTGAAATAACGATTCATAATAGAAATACTGGAAATAAGGAAATAGAAAAAGTTTATGGTCATAAGGCCGTGGAGTTTGCTTATAATACCTTTCTTGGAAAAATTCTAGCTCCAATAGTAGCAAGTAGGACCGTAAGTAAACTTTATGGTAAAACGCAGGACTCTTTAAAGTCTGGTAAAAAGGTGCCTCAATTTATTAAAGACTTTTCAATCGATTTAGATATCTATGAAAAAGGTAGCTTTAAAACAGAAAAAATAGAAAATTCATATAAATCATTTAACGAATTTTTTATTCGAACTTTTAAAAAAGGAAAAAGAGGTTTTGTGACTGAGCCCAATAGAATGGGAGCATGTGCAGAAGCAAGATACTTTGGCTACGACGCAATAACAGATGACCTTAAAGTACCCGTTAAAGGTTCTATGTTGAAAGCAATTGATCTTATTGGTAATTCTGACTTAGCAAAAGATTTTGTTGGCGGGCCATTAATGATAGCAAGACTTTGTCCTGTGGATTATCATCGATATCACTATCCAGATAACGGAAAGACAGTTAAGAGTTATCAAATTCCTGGTGACTTTCATTCTGTTAATCCAATAGCACTAAAATTTAGAGGTGATATCTTTATCAAAAATGAGAGAAGAGTCTCCATTCTTGAAACTGAAAATTTTGGAAAGTTGGCTTATATTGAAGTTGGAGCAACTTGTGTTGGGAAAATTATTCAATCTTTCAATGAAGATAATTCTTTTAAAAAGGGTGATGAGAAAGGTTATTTCTTATTTGGTGGTAGTACTGTGATCATTCTAGGTGAGCCAGGTAAATGGAAACCAAGTTCAGATATTTTAGAAAATACTAAACTTGGTGTTGAGACTTACCTTCACTTGGGTGATGAAGTTGCTATCGTTTAAACTCTAGTTTGGTTCCGTTAAGATACATCTCAAGTATAGGATCGTCTTTTACAACTTTGTGAACTATTTTTAAAGTTTTCTTATATTTGATATTAACTTTTTCTCCATTTTTAATATTCTTTCCCGCTGTAAAACCACTCTTTAGCTTTCTCTGAGGGGAATTGATCATTTGAAAGACAATTTTTTTAAGATCATACTTACTGATTTTATAATTTTTAAGTTCTTGAAATGGTATCTCTATATTATCTAGAAAGATTTTAAAATGAAGATCGAAGTCCTGGGGTTTTATCTCAAACCTACTTTGGTGAACAGAGTGTTCATAGTAGGTACATCTTTTAATTTTTCTCATTTTTAAACAGAATTTTTTAAGAACTTTTCTTTCTTTTAATTCTAATCTCCACACTTTGAAATTAAATTTAAAACCTAATATACTATTGAGTGGAATTTCAAATTGTAGTTTCTTTCTACTAAGACGAAAATCTTTTTTAACCGTTAAGTTTTTTGATAATTCAACCTTTGTGAATTTTACAATCGAAATTTGTTTTCCTGGAGAAATGTACTGAGTAAGACTCTGATCTTTTACATTTAAAAGCTTCCATAAAGAAGCTTGGTTAGGAATAAGCTCACTTTTATATATAGATTTATATTTAAGGGCAGTATTGTAGTCGTAAATAACTTGCGATAGACCTACTTTTTCTAATCCTTCCTCTATACTTAACTCTGAAGAAATTAAAAATGTTTTAACCTTTCCGTCGTGTATTATTGTTAATCTATAGCTAGACTTCATGATGTTTTTTAATAATTCTTTGTAAGAAGTTAGTTTTCCTCCTTGTAATAGTTCGTAATTATTAATAGAGATTAGTAATGGTGATTTTTGATAAAATTGTGCGGGAATATGGGTTAACTCCAAATTAGAATCGATTAACTTATAATTAAAAAGTGATGATTCATCATTTGATAGGGTAAATTCTACGGAAGAGAAACCTTGTTTTTTGTTTGCGATTAGCTGAAGATTAGGTTGATCTACTAAACTCTTCATCTTGAGGCTGTGATAAAGTTGAGGAGTGTGTTTAATATCTCCTCCATAAAAATCTTTAAGTAAAATATCCTTTATAACTTTTAAATCAGTTCTTTGTTGAAGATGCAAAATTTGATCTTTGCTCTTGAATTGTAGAACATCTTCAGCCTTTGGAATTTGTGCAATATATGGTTGAGTATCTTGGCTATTTTCAATCATATCGCCGTCAAAATCATTAGGGTCTATAATTCTATTTGATGTGGATGACTTTTCGATAATACCTTGCGACTTTGACCCACTATCGTTCTTTTTACCACAGGCCGATATTAAGAAACTAAAAGTTAAGATAATTATTAATGATTTTTCCATAATTTCCTCCTCCCCAAAAAAATACTTTTTGTTTTGATAAATTTTCTTGTTTCTTTTCTAGTCCAGTTAAAAATGATTCCATATTATAAAGTAAGCCATGGAATAATTTTTCTTCTTTTTCATTCATGTGAACTTTTTTAAGCTTTAGGACACTACTTTCTTCTTTCAAGTTGAAAGTTGAATTTAGGATTTCCGCTAATTCTATTTTTATGTCCATAGGATTATTTAATTCTTTTCTAATTTCATCGCTTATATTTTTATTGATAAGGTATTTAAGTTCTCCTATTGTTACGATATTTTTTGAGATAAGTGATTCTAAAACACCCTGAATTATTTTCGTCTCTAAGGAAGTACAAATATGAATTTCGAGTGCTGTTTTAGGTTTGTTTTGTAATGATTCAAGTACTAATCGTTCAATTAAATTTATATTGTAACTCATCTTTAGTTCCTTTTTTTATGCAAATTCAGTTTCAAAACATGTTGAAACTGAATCGTTTTTTAGTTGAATAAGTTTTAATGATTGTTTCATGAACGCAGATAGATAGTTTAAACGTTCTTGATTTAAATGGGAGAAACATTCTTTTGAAAGCTGGAAGAATTCATTCTGGCTTTGCGAATCTTTAAGTGCTTTTTCAAAAGATTCATATTCAGAAATTTTCATTTCACTGCCATTGAATAATCTGAAAACTCTTGTGATTTGGATACCCGTTTTATGAGAAACTTCTTTTAAAGTGTCCTGTGGGTACGTAGTCTGGTAACGCTTAATAAGTGTAGTTTGTAAGTTAGTCATGTCTCTCCTCTTGTTTTTTTATAAAAACTAGAGCAAGTACTGTGCCAACTATTGTGTGATGTTTAGCTTATCGAATATTCGGTAGAATGCAGAAGCTGAAATTCGGAGCTCCTTAATTGTCTGGGTGATTTTTCCACCATTCTTTTTTAAGGTGTTCTTTAATGATTCCTCTTCTATTTCTTTTATGAATTCCCGTAAACCATTGCTTTCTATAAAGGTTCTTTGTTGACCCGTAAGCCAGGCGCTTTCAACTTCCAACTGGTTTGAAAAGGTAATATCGTCTTTGACGATAATTCCTTTCTCTTTAGAAGATAGAAGGTCAATTTTCTTTTTGAGTTCCCTAATGTTTCCTGGCCAACTGTATTTTACGAGTGCTTCAGTAGCGCTTTCTTTTATGATAAATCTTCTATGGGAAGATTTTAGAAAATGCTTAATTAAAAAGGGAATGTCAGCTTTTCTCTCTCGTAGTGGCTTTATGTGTAGGTTGTGTCCACTTACTCTAAAGAATAAATCTTTTCTGAATTTTTCTTTGAGAATTTTATCGAATAAATCATCACAAGTTGCCGTTATAAGAGTGAACTCTGATTGAGTTAGTACTTCACTTCCAACGGGATAAAATACTTTTTGGTCAAGGGCCTTTAGGAGTTTTTGTTGCATGGACATAGGCATTGTACCGATCTCATCAAGAAATAGAGTGCCCCCATTTGCTAATTCAAGCTTCCCAATCTTTTTATGAGTGGCCCCTGTGAAAGAGCCTTTTTCATGTCCAAAAAGCTCTGATTCTATTAAGTTTTCTGGAACCTCTGCACAGTTAATATGAATGAAGGGCTTGGTGCTATCATAAGTTTGTTGGTGGAGGAGTTCTCCAATAAGACTTTTTCCGACACCAGTTTCACCTGTAATAAAAACTGTTTTGTTCTTAAGGTTCACCTTACAAAGGTCTTCTATTTTGAACTTTAGTTCACTGTCATTTGTAATGTATTTCTCTTTAAAAAATTTTGAAATATCATTGGTAAGGTATTGTTTTTTATACTTGTAAATATAAGGCTCAAGTTGGCTTCGGTATTGAGACTTGGCAAGAAAGTGATCACAACCATTTTCATATGCCTCTTCAATAACTGTCTCTGAGTTTTGTGAGCTCAGAATAATTGAATGAATTCGCTTAGATTTTGTTTGTTTGAGGATTTTTATGCCTGATAGGGGTCCGTCAATTTCCATATCAATGAGGGCGATATCAAAGAAATTATCCTTAATTAAGATTTGAGCAGACTCTTCAGAGTCGGCTTCAAAAACAAGGCCGTGCGGTGTAAGAAGCTCTTTTAAGGCCATTCTAAAGTATTTGTCATCGTCACATATAAGGATCTTTATCATTTGTTTCGCCATGCGCGAATAATGACCTAAATTTGTTCGGAATTCAAATACAATATTCGATTTCCGAATTTTTTACATAGGTGCTATAATCTGAGAATGGAAATTAAGGTATTTAATACAGCATCAGAAGTATCAGATTATGTCGCAAGACAGATTCTAGAACTAGTTCAAAAGAAGCCTGACTCATCGTTGGGAGTTGCTACAGGCAGAACCATGGATGCCATTTATCATAAACTTATAAAGTTGGCTGTAAATGAAAAAACCAGCTTTAATCAAGTTAGAGCGTTTGCAGTAGATGAATATATTGGATTAGCGGAAGGGAGTATGAACTCTTATAAAGAGTACCTGAACCTTCATTTATTCGATCAACTTGATTTTAAAAAAGATAATTTATATATTCCTGAAACTGTCTTAGAGAAAATAGATGAGTCTTGTAAAAAGTATGAAGAGCAAATATTAGCGCAAGGTGGAATTGATCTTCAACTCTTAGGTGTTGGTCTTAATGGACATATAGGGTTAAATGAACCCGGCTCAAGTACTGATTCACGAACAAGAATTGTTGGATTAACGAGCACAACACGAAATTCAAATAAGGTTCTATTTAGAAATGAAACAATTCCTGCAACTGCTGTAACAATGGGGATTGGTACAATTCTAGAAAGTAAACAGTGCATGTTAATTGCCACGGGTGAAACAAAGTCAGAAATTGTTCAAAAAGTAGTTAATGGCGATATCAATTCAAAGGTTCCAGCAACTGCTCTTAAGCAACATAAAAATTGTATAATTATTCTTGATAAAGAAGCTGCGAAACTAATCTAATAGTTCGGGCTTTATTTTCTTAACTTGTGAGAGAAGCTGTTTTACTTTTTGGCTTTCTCCACGTTTACCTATTAAAAGGGCATCCTCAGTATCAACAATGATTAAATCATTAATATCAAAGGTCGCGATTACTCTCTTATTATCTAAAATAATATTATTGTGAGAGTTGTCACTTAAATGCATTTCACTCTGTGTATTACCATTTGTATCCTTAGGGAGCTCTTCGTAAAGTGCATCGAAAGAGCCAAGGTCGGACCAGTTAAATGGAGAAGGAACAACTTTTACAACCTTACTTTTTTCCATTACAGCGTAATCAATACTATCTTGTGGAATATTGAGCATGTCTACCTCTAAGATATAGTAAACATTTTCATCGACCTTTGCATTTGTAAGGGCTTTATTAGACATTGTGAATATTTTTTCCTGGTAATTTTTTAGTTCGTTCAAATATGTAGAAGAATTAAAAAAGAACATTCCACTATTCCAGTAATAGTTTCCAGATTCAATATAACTTTTCGCTGTTTCTAAGTTTGGTTTTTCCTTAAATGAAATGACATCATTTTTATCAGCTTGGATGTAGCCATAACCAATCTCTGGGTACTCTGGTGTTATTCCAAATGTTACAAGGTTTTCACTCTTGGCCAGTTTTTGTGCATTAGCTACACAATTTTCATAACTAGCTTGATCCTTAATGAGATGATCACTGGCTAAAATTAAAAGATCTGCATCTTTTGCGAGTAGTGCAGCTAATGTTATTGCGGGAGCTGTATTTCTTCCAATCGGCTCTATTATAAATTTAACTTTATCTGAAATGATTTTGGGTATTTGTTGTCTACAGAGTGGAAGTTGGAGTTCGTTTACTACAATTATAAACTCGTCTACTAAATTTAGATTTCTTTCAAGGGTTAACTCAAAAAGAGACTTACCATCAAACAGGGGAACAAATTGCTTTGGATTACTTTTTCTACTAATTGGCCATAGCCTAGTGCCAGATCCACCACACATTATAACTGCTTTCATGTCATTCCTAAGTTATAGATTTAATGCATAAGAGGCTATGCTAAAATAAATAAGAAGACCAGTAATATCCACTGTTGTTGTAATTGCAGGACTGGCGGCGACTGCAGGATCTCCTCCAAGTCTTCGAACAAGAATCGGTAAACCCGCACCTACGATTGCCGAAGTCATAACTTGCATCGCTATAGATAGTGAAATAATAAAACCAATGAACTTAAAAGACATACTTGGGGGGAGCAATGATTGGGAAGTTAAAAACGCAATTTTAATAAAAACCAATCCTCCGACACAAAATGAAAGTAGAAATGAAATCCTTGCTTCCTTCCAAAGTATTTGTCCCCAATTTTTTTCAGAGGCCTCTCCCAGTGCCATTGCTCTAATAACAACTGTGGCCGCCTGACTTCCGGTATTTCCACCCGTTGCTGTCATCATTGGCATATAAAGAGCAAGTATGATCATTTGTTCTAAAACGTTTTGATAATGATGAATGATGACACCTGAAATTAATCCAACTGCTGCAAGAGCAACAAGCCAAACCACTCTTTTTTTAAAATGTTGAATTGAAGTTGTATCCAAATATGTTTGTTCATCAATTGATGGAACGATACCCATGAATTTTTCCATGTCTTCGGTGTGTTCTGCACGAATAACATCCATCGCTTCTTCATGGGAAACAATACCAGCAAGTTGATTGAGAGAATTAAGTACAGGTATTGCCACTAGATCATGTTTTTCTATCTTTTGGGCGACAATTTCACGATCTTCATTTACATCTACATAGATAAAATTATCATTATATAGCTCTTTAACAATATCTTTTGGGTCGGCCATAATGAGATCTTTAATTGTTATAATCCCTAACATTTCCATGTCATCATTGACGACGTAGATATAGTAAATCATTTTTTGAGAGGGAGCATCATGGCGAATTTTTGCAAGTGCTTGTTGGCAAGTCATTTGTATAAGAATCGTGGCGAAGTCCGTATTCATAATACCACCGGCAGTATCCGGTTCGTATGCACTTAGAACGATTACATCTTCTCTTGTTTTTTTGTCTAGGTAGGGGAGTATTTCAATTTGTTCTTCTTTTGAGAAATCTTGGAAAAGGTCAGCTCTGTCATCAGAATACATATGAGTAAACACATCAGAAAAAAATCTTTTTTCAAACAACTTAGATAAATCATGTTGTAACTCGGTTGTAAAATCACTGAAAATCCGACCAGCATATTCAGGCTCTAGAACTTTTAAAATGGTAATGATTTCACTATTTTCTTTTTCGACAAGAATATCTATAACAAAAGCCGGAGGATATTCTTCCAATGCTTCTTTTATATTTTCCTGATTGTTAGATGCAAAAATTTCCTTTAACCGAGTTTTCGTGTCATCCATTTCTTTTTCATCCATACAACCTATTCGAAAATTTTAAAGAAAAGTTGAGTAAATTGTTGATTTTTAATTATAGTTGAGCGTGCATCTAAGGTATTAGATTTGTTATATTTCTCTTATAGCTTTTCTAGAAAAAACCGATAAATAGAATGAGTTAAATTCAAATTTAAGGTGAAGTTATAAAATTATGAAACAAAAAATTAATTTAGTATTTTTTGATTTTAAAGACTCAAGTGTTCTTGTTAATGAACTTGCACGTTTTTATAAGGAAAGTGCACGTTTTGATGTTGAAAAACTTGAAGACTCTAATGAAGTAAATCAATTCCTCGCTAGTTCGATGAATGGGATATTCTTTTTTAAATTAAATAACAAAAAAGAATTACAAACAGCAGTGTCCATTTTAAAAGTCCATAGGAAACTTATTAAAAAGGGATTGATAAAGCCTGCTTGTATTTCTCCTATTAAAAACAAAAAGGTTGAAACTGTTTTAGCTAAGTATGGTTGTGTCGATATTCTCGAACCTGATACTAAAGCAAAAACACTAACTTTTAAAATGGACTTTTGGTCTAAACCAATTCTGGCAATTCTTGATAAAATTGAGAAAGAAAATGAATTGAAAATGAAGAAGAGTGAAGCTGCAGAAAGCGAAAAACCCCAAAAAGAAAAAGAAGATTTTAAGTATGAGGGTACTCTTGAATTACAAAGTGACTTTTGGATTGTAAAACATAAGAACGATTGTAAAAAAGTTTTAAGGCGTTGGTTGTTAAGACTTTTGGGACCGTCACCATTTATTGGGAGTTGGGTTGAGTTAGAACCACAACCGGGTGATAAGCTTCCAACGTGGAAATATGCTCTTAAAGATTCTAAAAATACAGATTTTATAAAAGATGAAGGTGCATGGTTTTTTTATGGGTCTAAACCTGAGTTTGATTGGAAAATAAATAGGTGGAGTTTTTCTTCAGATCTTCCTCATCTTTACTTTTATACAAGAGACGGTGTTGTTCATTCTCGTTTCAAGTTTGAAAATGGCCAAGTTGTTATAAAGGAAAATTCTCAATTTGCCTTGTTAAGAGAAGAGATGATTCTTGAGACATGTGATGCAAAATATAATTTTGATAGTGAAAAAGAAGAAAAGGAAGAAAGCGAGAGCCTTGAAGGTGATAATAATACTGATGAGTTCAATAACTTGTCTGGACGTCTTGATGGTGAAGATCAAAGCGATAGTGATGATGTAAATAAGGCCAGTACTTATCAAGAGGAAGCTCTTGGTGGGAATATGAGTGGAAAATCTTCCACAGATAATCTTGGTGGAGGACCTCTTTCTGGGAAATCATTTACAGATGAACTTGGCGGAGATCCCCTCAGTGGAAAATCATCTACTGATAATTTAGGTGGTGGACCATTATCAGGAAAAGTTAATCCTGGTGAAGAAAAGAATGAAGATAAAAATAAAAAGCCTAATAGCTATCAAGATGAGGCTATTGACACAAATATGGGTGGCAAGTCATCAACAGATGAACTTGGTGGAGGCCCTCTTTCAGGTAAAACTTCCACAGATGAGTATGGAAAGGATCCACTTAGTGGGAAAATTACACCTGGTGAACTTAAGGATCAAAAAGAGAAAAATAATACATTTGAAGAGGATGCACTTCCAGGACATATGGGCGGGAAATCTTCGACAGATGATTTAGGTGGTGACCCTTTAAGTGGAAAAGTTGCACCTAATGTTGGAAAAGAAAAAGAAGATAAAAATTCTACATTCGATGAAGAAGCACTGGCCGGACATTTGGGCGGAAAATCTTCGACAGATGATTTAGGTGGTGACCCTTTAAGTGGAAAAGTTGCACCAAATGTTGGAAAAGAAAAAGAAAATAAGAATTCTACCTTTGATGAAGAAGCACTGGCCGGACATATGGGCGGAAAATCTTCGACAGATGATTTAGGTGGTGACCCTTTAAGTGGAAAAATTGCACCAAATGTTGGAAAAGAAAAAGAAGATAAAAATTCTACATTCGATGAAGAAGCACTGGCCGGACATATGGGTGGAAAATCTTCGACAGATGATTTAGGTGGTGACCCTTTAAGTGGAAAAGTTGCACCTAATGTTGGAAAAGAAAAAGAAAATAAGAATTCTACCTTTGATGAAGAAGCACTTGCCGGACATATGGGTGGAAAATCTTCGACAGATGATTTAGGTGGTGACCCTTTAAGTGGAAAAGTTGCACCTAATGTTGGAAAAGAAAAAGAAAATAAGAATTCTACCTTTGATGAAGAAGCACTGGCCGGACATATGGGCGGAAAATCTTCAACAGATGATTTAGCTGGAGGTCCTTTAAGTGGTAAGGTAAATCCTACAAATAGTAAAACTCCTGCTACGCCAGCCTTTGAAGAATTGGGAGATCCGCAAGGAGCCTTTGGACAAAAACCAATAGATCCAGAACTCGGTGAACCTAATTTTATGGATGATCCCTTTTCGGATGTTTCAGCTCCTGACTTTTCTGATGGCCAAACCGGGGAGCTTCCTGGTGCGTCAAGCTTAAATACTACAAACTCGAGCTCGCCAGCTCCGATTGTTAACTTGGATGAGATGATGAATCCAAATGAGCCATCTAAAATGGGCTCAGACGATGATCTTTATCAGAGTGACGCTGTAAAACTAAAGATAGCAAAGGATAAAAGTAAATTTGATAAAGAAAATCAAGATGGTGAATCTCCGGATGATATATCTGGTTATCAAATTATGGATGGTTTCGATAAAGAAGGAAATCCAGTCCCGGTTGGAATGGACAAGATTATTGACGGAAAGCCTGCTGTTTTAGAAAGTAAGAAAGAATCTAGTTTTGATAACGCTTTCGACCCAGAAATAACAAATGACTCTACTGCAGATTTAAATTTAGATGGCAAAATTGCAGGACAAATTGTAGGACTTGAAGAATCTTCTAATTCTAAAGACGGCGAAAAACTCGATAAAAAAATAGGAAAAGCGGCAATCTTTGATGAAAAAGCTAGTTTAAATATTGAACAGGCAGTTGGAAAAAAAGTAATTGCAACTAAAACAGAAAAAGAAAATGAGATGTTAGATGCTCTTGGAGGCGGATTAACAGATGGTGATGTAATTCTGGATGGTGTTCCTCAAATTTCTGAAGACGATAAACCATCATTAGATACCCAAATTGGTGAAGCCAATAATATAGAGGATGCTGGACCTGATCTAGAAACCGTTATTGGCCAAGCAGTAAACCTTAATTTAGAGTCCGGTGAATTAAAAGTAGTTGTTAAACAACAGACCGAAGCAGGTAATGATATTACCTTTATTTGTGATTTTGAAGATTTTTACGAAGACGAGTTGATAGTTCATGCTCCAAAGAATTCAATCCCCGCTGGATCAGAAGTACGTGCAAGAGTGAGTCTCTCTTATAATGGTCAAAAAATAAAAGTTGATTGCCTTGGTAAAATCGAAGAAATTGAAGATTTTAGTGAAACAAAAGATACATTAGTTATATCTTTGAATAATGTGAGTAAAGAAAACTATGAACAATTTATGGAGCTGTATCAAGAAAGACAGGGAAGTATTAATGAGTTCATGGAAATGGCAAAAGGGTATTAAGAGTTAGATGAAGCAAGAGAAGAAAGACAAACTATTTAAAGAGTTTTTAAGCTCCGGCAATATAATGATTGTCGATAAAAGTTCTGCGTCTCGAAGAAGACTAACAAAGACTCTTGTAGATCTTGGTGCTAATAGAAATCAAATTGAAAGTGTGGCCCACTACGCTGAAGCTGTTGATTTAGTTTCGACGAAGAAACCGAAATTAATTCTTTCTGATTATCAACTTAATGGTGGTTCAGGTTTCGATTTATTTAAAGAGTACAGACTGAAATACCCGGATGAGAAAAAGTCGGTGTTAATTCTTGTTACCTCAAATATTTCACAATCAGCTGTTGCACAAGCTGCAGAGGAAGATGTTGATTCTTTTATAATTAAGCCATATACAGTTCAAAGTTTGGAGAAGAGTTTAATTAATACTGTTATCGCAAAACTTCACCCTAGTGAATATGTTCAAGCAATTGAAAAGGGAAAAGAAGCAATGTTCAATGCAAACTATGACGAAGCATTGACCATTTTTGAGGATGCGAAAGCTTTAAATAAAAAACCATCTTTGGCCGTTTTCTATCATGGACAAACTAAATATATGATGGAATTAATGGCCGAAGCTGAAAATGATTATAAACGCGGTTTAGAAATAAATAGTATTCACTTTAAATGTCAAATTGGGCTTTATGAACTTTTCATGAAAGATAAAAAGTTTCATGAGGCTTACTCTATAGTTAAAAATATCGCTAAGTACTTTCCAGCAAATCCTGAAAGACTGAAAGAGGTTGTTCGGTTAGCAATGATCACTGAGAACTATCCAGATATGGAAATGTTTTACGAAATATTTACTCAGTTGGATGAAAGACCTCAGGACGTAATTAATTATATTTGTTCCGGACTTTATATTGCTGGAAAATTTTATATGTTAAATGAAGAAAAAGATAAGGCCCGAGGAATTTTTGATAAGGTTGGAGTTTCCTGCTCTGGTATTCCTAAGTTTCTTACTGCGATGATAAAGGTTCTTGTTGAGAATGGTATACATGACGATGCTCAAAAGCTTGTTTCTAGATATTCCAATGGACCAGAAGATCAGGGTCCGTATAAGATTGGAAATTTTATTGCATATAGTGCTGAAACAGCTAACACCGAGAATATTTCAAAAGGTTTAGAGCTATGGAATAACGGACTTAAAGACCCGGAAGCCGTTTTAGTTTTAATAAAAGCTTTGAGAGCAGATGGCTCTGATAAAAAGGCGAATGAGTATTTTGAAGAAGCACAACATTTATGGCCAAATCTATTTACTACAAAACTTCCAGAAGCTGCTTAATTCTATCCTAAATTAAAACTGATTTACTCAGTAATCAATTAAAAATTCTATCTTTTCCATTTACTCTTTGTATTTATTTTGATGTCCTATATATGTCAAATCGAATACTTATAATCCTATGGATGGGAGATCATATGCTGGTACTGAAAAACCTAATTTTACTCACAACTTTTTTTCTTATTGTTTCCATGTTTGCTAACGCAAGTGAGAAGCACAATCATAATCCATTATTTCAAAAAGATTGGAAGATGTTAGCTTCAATTAATTCCAATAATATGCATGAGACATTTAAGAGCCTCGCTGATCTTGAGATTGATGTCGCCGGCGTTGATGTAAATAATAAAATAATTGATATCTTAATTAATGATTACGATTATTTAAACTTAGAACTAAAAGGTTTTGATCTTACTATTACCGAGGTTAAGGGAATTACTGCTGGACCTGATGAGGAATATAAAAACTCTGTAGAAATTGAACTTATAGTTCAAGAATTTTCAGATCGATTTCCGGATATTACAAAAAGAATTAGTATTGGAAAGTCATTAGAAGGTCGTGATATTTGGGCGATTAAAATTTCTGATAATCCTGAGACTCATGAAGTAAATGAGCCAGCAGTGCTATTCAATTCTATGCACCATGCAAGAGAAATTATGACTCCAGAAGTTTCAATCGATATTATTGAAACCTTGCTCAATGGCTATAATACTGACGAAAAAATAACTAAATGGATTAACAATTATGAGATTTGGGTTATTCCAATGTTTAATGTCGATGGTAATAATAAAATGTGGAATGATGATAAGTGGTGGAGAAAAAATGCTCGTGGTGGTTACGGTGTAGACTTAAATCGAAATTACCCTACAGGTTGGAATAAATGTAATGGATCGAGTGGGTATAAATCATCTCAAACGTATAGAGGGCCTAGCCCTGCATCAGAGCCTGAAACTCAAGCGATGATGAACTTTATTAAAGAGGTAAGACCTGTATTTGATATCTCTTATCATTCTTATTCAGAGCTTGTTATT
This sequence comes from Bacteriovoracaceae bacterium, assembly GCA_047634375.1. Lineage (GTDB taxonomy): Bacteria > Bdellovibrionota > Bacteriovoracia > Bacteriovoracales > Bacteriovoracaceae. The sequence continues at coordinate 13,309 of JBLIAG010000013.1, read as the reverse complement.
TATCCTTTAGGTTGTTCACCTGAAAGGGCGACAAATAGTGAAGTCATTGAAAAAATAGGAAAAGAAATTGCAAAGAAATTAAATTATGAGGCTGGTACTGCGTGGGAACTTCTATATAATGCAGATGGTGGAGATATTGACTGGATGTATGATGCTTACCAAGTAATACCTTATGTAATAGAGCTAAATAGTAGAAAACAAGGCTTTCACCCAAAGTATGCTAAGTGGAGAGATAAAACTGTCTTAAAGAATAGAGCTGGATGGATGCACCTATTAGAGCGTCTAGAGCAAAGTGGTGTTAGGGGACAATTAAAAGTAAATAATATTATTCAAAAAGACTTTGTTGTTGAAGTTAGAAAGGCCAAAACCAACGAACTTTTACAAATGTATACAGGTCATGAATCTGGAATGTATCACCTAGTACTAAATCCTGGTGACTATAAGTTAAAGTTTCTTGATAAACAAAATTTAATTATAGAGAAAAATATAACAATCAATATGAATTTAATGGAGTTAAACGTTAGCCTATGAAAGTACTAATTGTTGATGATGATAATGATATTCGGGATATTATAGAATTTACTTTTAACTGTGAGGTAGAGTCGGAATTTTTACATGCAGACAGTGGAAATAAAGCAATCGAAGTCATAAAAGATAATAGCGATATTAGTTTAGTTATTTGTGATTATAATATGCCTGATGGTAGTGGTGGAGATGTCTATAAATACTTACTTGATGCTAAGAATGCCCTACCTTACGTTTTTTGTAGTTCGGAACTTTCAACGGATCATGATGAATTCGATGATACGACAAACTTAATTGGTGAGATAACAAAACCATATATCTTTGAAGGTGTTCAAAAAATTATTAAAAATTACAATGAAGGGCACGGCGAAGCTAATCAGTTTAATAAGAATGAAGATGCGTATTCAAGTGTGAGTCTTGAGTTACTATTACGTTGTAAAGTATTACCGTGTGATTTATACGTTCAATTAAAAGGTGGTAAAATACTTAAAATGCTAAACACAGGGGATTTATTTACGACTGAAGAATTTGATAAGTATAAAGACAAAGGCTTAGAGCATCTCATGATTCTTAGAGAAGAGAGTCAGGATTTTATTATAAGTGTTTGTAATAAAATTGAGGACATTTTAAAGGATGAAACCAAAACAAAAGAACTAAAAGTTCTTGATGCTCATTCAATAATAATGTCGACTGTAAGTGAATTAGGTTTATCTGAAAAAGTCATTCGAGCAACTTCGAGTAGTGTTGATTTTGCTTTGGATTTGTTTCAACAAAGTAAAGGGTTTAAAAAACTTGAGGACCATATTTTTGGACATCCAGGTAAGTACTTAACTACTCATAGTGTAGCGTTATCCTATATAGCTGTAGCATTATTGACTAATACTGCATGGGATAAACCGGAAACAAGGAATAAGATGGTTTTGGCCGGCTTCCTTCATGATGCTAGCATTCGAGTTCCCGAGTTTAGTGAGTCTATTTTCGGTGATCAGTTGCATCTATTGACTGTAAAGGATCATCCAACAGAAGTTCAAGAAATACTCAAAAAATTAAAAACAATACCTCCTGATCTTGATCGAATTTTAATGGAACATCATGAGAGACCAGATGGTTCAGGTTTTCCAAGGAGCTTAGATGGAAAGCAAGTTCATGCCTTATCATCTGTCTTTATTCTTGCTCATGATATTGTCGATTGTATTTTTAAACTTCAGCTTGATGGAAAAGAATTAAGTGAAAAAAATATTCAAGAACTACTTGAGGTTGGAGATTATACTATAGGGAATTTTCAAAAATGTTATGAAGCTTTCTTAAAGACCAAAATATTCAAATGACGAGGTAACTATGGATAATAAAGTAACGCTTTTATATGATTCGGAATGTAGTCTTTGTATTAGATTTAAAAAAGCTTTAGAGTTTTTGGATTTAAAAAATAAAGTAAGCTACCGCTCTATTCATGAGGCAGCTGTTTATATTGATTATCCAGAGTTGAGCCTCGAACAATGTGAAGAAGTCATTCATTTAATTGATACTGAAGGTAAGGTTCATCGCGGACCGGAAGTTTTAGAATTTTTGATACAGATGTATCCCGGGGTTGAGAAGTTTTCATGGTTATTGGATTCTGAATCTGCAAAAAAAGCCATGGGTGCCTTTTATGATCGATTGAATGATATGAGAATTATGAAGAAGAGAAAATGCTATACCTGTGGTACGCCAGCGAAGAAACATAAGAGGAAAATATGAAACTTTTATTTGTTAGTATGTTGTTAATAAACTCAGCGTTGGCCTCTTTTCCAATTATTGATGTTCAGAATGTAAGTGGTGACTACCTTGATGGGAAGGGAGCTGCTTACGCAGAAAAAGCATTTTATGCCTTACCTAAGGTTAAGATCGCCCATAAAGATATTACAATTGAATTTAATAAAAAAGAAAAAAATCTGATTATCAACGACCCTAGTACTACTGTTGAATTAGAATTTGATTTTAGTTTTCTAAATGTTTTTAAGGCATTTTCATTCAATAACCTCGATATCAAATCTGATGCAAAACTTTTTAAAATTGATAGTGAAGAACTTGAACTTTTTATTGCTCCAAAGAAGTATCATATGGAAAACTTTTACGTCGAAACCGATGTGAGAAATATTCCGACCCAGGATGATGAAGATATAACAATTATTGATGGTCTTGTTCTTAACGCAGCCATGACTATTAATAAAATAGAGTTTGGTAGTTTTGATGATGTAATATTTGATGATATTCGAATCGAAAATCCAGGATTACTAGATGAGATAAATTTAATTCAGGTAAAAAGTAAAAAAATTGCTGTCCCTATGATTGTTAGATTTGTAAATTACAATATTAAGGAAGGGAAATTCTCTGGTAAGGCAAAAATAGATTCTTATATAAACCTATGGCTTAAGTTAAATGGGAATGTCACAACTAATAAAGAGAATACTCTTTTGGATATTCATTTAACTCGTGCAAAATTAGGTTTCTTCTCCATTAGAGGAACTATTCTTAATATGGTTAAAAACTTAAAGCTTGATGGCGTTGTAGTAAAAGGAAATCATATTATTGTTGATTTATCGACTGTCGTTGTAGGCGGTCGAAGGCATAAAGGAATCCTTTAAAAGCTATATATCCACAGAGGAGTCCTAGGAGGGCCCCAAAGAATATATCCCCAGGATAGTGTCTGGCGAGATAAATTCGCGAGTACGATACTAGAGAAGCGTAAAGAAATAATAAGTGAAATCTCTTTCTCTTTTTAAATAGAAGCCAAAAGAAAATAGCAATAGCAAAGCTATTTGAAGCATGAGAAGAGACAAATCCGTATTTTCCACCCCAACATTGTTTACCTGCAGTATGGACATTGCCTCTAAGTACTTCGTTGTGACATGGACGAAGCCTTTTTATGTTGTCTTTGAAGCCTTTGCTCGAAATTGAATCACTTAGTCCAAAGCCAATCAAGCAAAAGAAGAATGCCAAAAAGATATACTTCTTATAGATAGTGAAACCATAGGCAATTAAAGCTATAAGTAAGGTCATGAAAATGAATTTATTATAAGAAATGGCCAACATTATAGGATCAAGAAAAGGGGAGTTCATCTCATTGAGGGCCAAAAAAAGTGATGTATCTATTTCATTTAAAAAGTTAATCATTAATTTAGCATTCCAAATATTTTTCTAATTCTAAGCATGAAGACTGCGAAAATTGCTTCTTTTACAATTCCACCGTGCATTTTAGATTGTCCATCTCTTCTTTCTGTAAAGATAATGGGAACTTCTTTAATTTTTAAACCTTTTGACCAAACTTTAAAGTTTAATTCAATTTGAAATGAATATCCATTTGAGATAACTCTATCAAGGTCTAACTCTTCAAGAGCAGTTCTTGTAAAACATTTAAAGCCACCAGTTACATCTAGAACATCAAGTCCAGTAATAATACGAGTATAAATACTGGCACAGTAGGATAGTAGTAGCCTCCTGAATGGCCAATTGATAATTCGTATACCGTCGATATAACGGGATCCAATGACGAGGTCATTTGTTTGCGCAGCTTCCAGAAGTCTAGAGAGGTCTTTGGGGTCGTGGGAGAAGTCACAGTCCATTTCAAATATAAACTGGTAATCTCTTTCAAGCGCCCATTTAAAACCTGTTATATAAGCAGTTCCAAGGCCAAGCTTTCGTGTTCTTTCGATGATATGAAGGTTTTTTTGCTCTTCTTGATATTTTTTTACAATAGTTGCAGTTCCATCAGGTGACCCATCATCTAAAATGAGAACATTGATCTGTGGATAGAGGGAGAAAAGTGTTTTTAACATCTTTTCGATATTATCTATTTCATTATATGTGGGAATTATAAGTAGTGATTTTTGAAATGGAAGCATTAGTATATCTCTTTAGCTATTTTAACAATATTATCAGATTTACCCATTGAGTAAAAGTGAATACAAGGAGCACCTTTTTCTTTTAATTCTTTTGCCTGTTGGATGGCCCATTCAACTCCAACTTCTTTGACAGAAGTATTATCTCCACATTTTTCAACTGCTGATACTAAATCACCTGGCAGATCAATATGAAAAATACTAGGCAAAACGGTAAGTTGTGCACTAGTTGCTAATGGTTTTATACCCGGAATTATCGGAATGTCTATACCAGCTGCCCGACATTCATCAACAAATTGAAAGTACTTAGAATTATCGTAAAACATCTGAGTCACAATATATTCTGCTCCTAAATCTACTTTTTGTTTTAAGTACTTTAAATCAGAATGAAAGTTTGGAGCTTCAAAGTGCTTTTCAGGGTAGCCGGCAACTCCGATACAAAAATTGGTCGGAAAGGCATTTTCAACTTCATTATTTAAATATTCACCTTTATTCATGGCCGTGACTTGTCCAATAAGATCGCTAGCGTACTCATGGCCACCTGGGGTCGGGGAGAAACGGGTTTCTGTTTTAATTGCATCACCTCTTAGGGCCAGAACGTTATCAATACCAAGAAATTGTAAATCGATAAGTGCATTTTCTGTTTCTTCTTTTGTGAAACCACCACAAATAATATGTGGAATGGTATCTACATGAAATTTATTCATCAGGGCGGCACAGATACCTACAGTTCCAGGTCTTTTCCTTGTTGCCACTTTTTCTAATAAGCCTTGTTCACGTTCTTTATAAATATACTCTTCACGGTGATAAGTAACATCAATAAATTTGGGATCAAACTCCATAAGGGGCTCAACTTGATTAAACAATTTTTGAATCCCATCTCCTTTCATTGGAGGAAGGATTTCAATGGAGAAAAGTGTTTTTCCATTTGCTTGTTTTATATGGTCTACAACTTTAGTCATTATTTACCTTTTTATTCATCATAGTTTAAATTTGAGCGTAACCATCTTTCGGCCCTCTCAAGACTTAAATTTGTTCTTTCACTATAATCTATTAATTGATCTTTTTCTAATTTACCGACATTGAAATACTTCGCCTCAGGGTGAGAGAAGTACCAGCCACTAACAGATGAAGCAGGAATCATCGCACAAGATTCAGTGAGCGTGACACCAATACTATCTGCATCTAGAAGTTTAAATAATTTTTTCTTTTCTGAATGGTCTGGACAGGCAGCATAACCTGGTGCTGGTCGAATACCTTTATACTTTTCTCTAATTAAATCATGATTTGAAAAACTCTCTCTTGGAGCATGACCCCAAAGCTCTTTTCTGACATACTCGTGCATGTATTCTGCAAAGGCTTCAGCGAATCTATCAGCGATGGCCTTAATCATAATTATTGAGTAGTCATCATCATCTTTTTCATAGGGTGCAATGATATCCTCAAGACCCAAGCCAGTTGTTACAACGAAGCCACCAATATAATCGTTCTTATTAGAAGAGGCCGGAGCAATATAATCAGCTAAACATCTATTGAATGAATCAGCTTCTTTCATTTCTCGCTGTGATCTTAACATACATAATTTTTCTACAATGACTTCACGATCAAAAACAACAGTTTGAGATTTATGCTCACCGTGTTTATCACAGGTAGTGGTTGTTTCCTTTTGCTCATATTTATAAAGAAGTATATCTTCGTTTATAGCATTCGCTGGAAAGAAGCCCACTTTTGCTTTGTTTAAATTTTTTCCAGAGGTTAGAAGAACTTGAATATATTTTTTAGCATCATCAAATAGTTTGGTCGCTTCTTCACCGTATTTTTCATCAGTGAGAATTTTAGGATAAGAGCCTTTAAGTCTCCATGTTGCAAAGAATGGACTCCAGTCGATATAATTCACTAAGCTCTCAAGGGGAATATCAGTAAACTCTCTAACACCTAAAAAACTTGGCTGAGTAAGTATTGAAGAATCCCAATCTATAGAAAACTTATTCTTTCGGGCTTCGCTTAGTGAGATTGTGTTGTACTGGGATTTATTAGTGTACGACTCCCTCATGCCTTCGTATAAGGCCTTTGTTGTTTTGTGGATCTCTTCTTTTTTAGTCATGAGCATTTGAGCGACAGGTACACTTTTAGAAGCATCTGCCACATGGACAATCGTTCCGTTATAGTGAGGATCTACTTTAACTGCAGTATGAACTCTACTTGTTGTAGCACCACCCACCATGAGGGGAAAGTTTAAATCTAGTCTTTGCATCTCTTTTGCAACATCAACCATTTCGTCTAGACTAGGTGTAATAAGACCTGAGAGACCGATTATATCAACGTTCTCTTCTTTGGCCATGGCCAGTATTTTTTCTGCAGGAACCATCACTCCCATGTCAATAATTTCAAAATTATTACAACCGAGAACAACTGCTACGATATTCTTACCAATATCGTGCACATCACCTTTAACTGTGGCCATAAGAATTTTTCCATTACTTGTATGGACTCCACCTTTTTCTTCTTCAATAAATGGATTTAAATATGATACTGCTTTTTTCATAACACGAGCAGATTTTACAACTTGAGGTAAAAACATTTTTCCTGAGCCAAAAAGCTCACCAACGACATTCATCCCATCCATTAATGGGCCTTCAATAACTTCGAGGGGTTTTTTGAATAGATGCCTAGCTTCTTCTACATCTTCGTCTATATATTCAGTAATACCTTTTACTAAGGCGTGAGATAATCTTTTTTCGACAGGTTCTTTTCTCCATGCTTCATCTTTAACTTTTTCTTTTTTCCCGCCATGGATATTTTGGGCCAACTCTAAAAGCCGCTCTGTTGCATCTTCTCGTCTATTTAATACGACATCTTCACAGTGGTCTCGTAGCTCTTTGGGAATCTCATCATAAACTTCTAACATTCCTGGATTTACAATTCCCATATCCATTCCTGCTTGAATGGCATGGTATAGAAATACGGAGTGTATTGCTTCTCTAACAGCATTATTTCCTCTAAAAGAGAAAGATAGATTACTTACACCACCACTAATTTTGGCGTGGGGTAGATTGGCTTTAATCCACCTAGTAGCATTGATAAAATCCACACCATAATTGTTATGAATCTCAATTCCAGTTGCAATTGCTAAAATATTGGGATCAAAGATTATATCTTCAGGATTAAACTTAACTGTATCCACAAGAATACGGTAAGCCCTTTCACAAATTTGTATTCTTCGCTCAAAGGTATCTGCTTGACCAGTTTCATCAAAGGCCATGACTACTACAGCTGCCCCATATTTTCTTACAAGTTTAGCGTGGCGAATAAACTCCTCTTCACCTTCCTTTAATGAAATAGAGTTAACAACGGCTTTCCCCTGAACACATTTGAGACCTGCTTCAATGATTTCCCATTTTGAAGAGTCAATCATAATTGGAATTCTTGCAATATCGGGTTCACTTGCAATTAGATTTAAAAATCTCACCATTGCAGCTTTTCCATCGATCATACCGTCGTCCATATTGACGTCGAGAATCTGTGCACCATTTTCAACTTGATTTAAAGCTACGTCCAATGCTTCTTCATACCTTTCTTCTGCAATCATATTTCTAAATCTAATGGATCCTGAAATATTTGTTCTCTCTCCAATATTTACAAAATTTGCTTCTTTAGTAATAGTTAGGGGTTCAAGACCTGATAAGTGGGGGATATTATCTTTAATTGGGACGATTCTGGCGTTATATTTATGAACTCTATTAGCGATCTCTTCTATATGTTGATAACTTGTTCCACAACACCCACCAATAATGTTTATAAACCCTTCTTTTAAATACTCCTCAACAATATCTGCCATTTGTTTTGGTGTTTGGTCATATTCTCCAAATTCATTTGGAAGTCCTGCATTTGGATAAACACAAATTTTAAAAGGAGCTTTTTCTGAAAGGGTTTTTATATAAGGTCGCATAAGGTCTGCACCAAGGGCACAGTTAATTCCAATACTCATTAAAGGTAAGTGTGAAACCGAATATAAAAAGGCTTCAACAGTTTGACCTGAAAGAGTTCTTCCTGATGCATCAGTGATTGTTCCTGAAACCATAATTGGAAGTGAGGGCTTTCCTGCTTCTTCATAAAAGGTTTCAATTGCAAACAAGGCCGCTTTTGCATTTAAGGTATCAAAGATTGTTTCAACTAGAAGATAATCAACTCCACCTTGGTCTAGAAATTTAACTTGTCTTTTATAGGCTTCAACGAGTTGATCAAAATTAATCGCTCTAAATCCTGGATCATTTACATCTGGAGATATTGAGGCCGTTCGATTTGTTGGGCCAATTGAGCCGGCCACAAATCTAGGTTTACTAGGATCAAGTTTGGTGAATTCATCACAAACTTTTCTCGCTATTTTTACACTCTCTAAATTCATTTCATCAACAATATTTTCCATATTGTAGTCGGCCATGGCGATTGTCGTTGCTGAAAATGTATTCGTTTCAACAATATCGGCACCAACTTCAAGAAATTTTCTATGAATTTCTTCAATGACTTCAGGTTTTGTAATGGAAAGAAGATCATTATTACCCTTAATTGGCATATGATAGTCCTTAAACCTCTCTCCACGATAATCATTTTCTTGTAAATTATATTTTTGAATCATGGTACCCATGGCACCATCAAGGACTAGTATTTTTTCCAAAGAAATCTCCGATTTGTATAAGCTATTAGTGTATTATTTATTTAGAAAGTTAGCAATAGGGCTTTAAGTAATAATGAGCTTTTGCTACAATTATTTCATGGGAAAAATCATTAAATTAAATCCGTTTATTTCAGAGAGAGTCTGGGGTGGAACAAAATTAAAAAAATTAAAAAATCTTAAAACAGATAAAATAGTTGGCGAAACCTGGGAAGTATCAACTCACAAGGATGGAGAATCAACACTTGGTGGGACTGCTCTTTCAGAATTTTGCTCACTTAGTTATTTAGTTAAGTTTATAGATACTTCAGCAAACCTTTCTATTCAAGTACATCCTGATGAGGCCTATGCTAGGGAGCATGAAGACAGTAAGGGAAAGACTGAATGTTGGCTTATACTAGAGGCAGAGGAGTCAGCTGGTATTTATTTAGGTTTTAAAAAAGGTGTTACAAGAAAAGAATTTTTTAGTGCTGTTGAGAGTGGTTTAGCAGTAGATAAATTCTTAAACTTTATAAATGTAGAAGTTGGAGACTATTTCTACATACCGGCCGGAACAATTCATGCGATTGGGAGTGGAGTTACTCTAGCGGAGATTCAACAAAACTCTGGAGTCACATATAGAGTTTGGGATTGGAATCGATTAGGACTTGATGGAAAACCTCGGGAACTTCATATTGCTAAGGCCAAAGACGTAACAAACTTTAACGACAATTTTAATGACTCGGTCTTATCTTATTCAAAGAGAAATTTATTAGAACAAGTTGGGATTTCAACCTTAGTTGAGCATAGTGACTTTTCCTGTCAGCTATTTTCTAATATGGTCCAAAAGGATATGGAAATCTCTCTTAACGAAAAAGATTCATTGATTCTTTTAAAGGGCTCAATTGATGGCGATATAAAATTGTCAGAGTACGATTCGGGAATTGTTGTTGAAAAGGGATCTTTTAATTTAACACTTTCCTCTCAGACTTCATTTTTAATTGTCTCACAGCCTGATTGAAAAATTTCGAGTAGCTCTCGTTCACTAAAGACAAAGGGATTATTATTTAATCTTTCTGTATTCACCGCTTTTATAAAAAGTGGAATATCTACAGTGAGGTCTTGTAAATTATTATACAGCTCTAGTTCCTTTAAAATAGTTATGAATCTAAGCTTTAAACTTTTAGCATCTTTTACATCAAAGAGTTCATATATTTTTAAAAGATCAGTATGTATTGAATTAGGAATAATAAAATACACTAAACAAATGCCTACTGCATGGCCATGGGGAATTCCATGATTACTTGTCAGGTAGTAGCTAAAGGCATGAGCAGCAGTTGTTTTTGTTAAATCAATGGCTTTTCCTGCATAGTAGGATCCAAGCATTATATCTTTTCTGACTTTTTGATTCGGCGAATTTAATAAGTTCTTGCTGTTTGGAACTAAAAGCTTAAGTGCTTTTAATGAGTAATCACGAGATTCCATATTAGAACTATTAGACCAAAAAGATTCTATGGCATGAACAACTGCATCGATATAGGTAAAAGCTGTGATCGTAGGAGGTAAAGATTTTGTGAATCTTTCATTGAGAACGACATAATTAGGGTATAAATCTTTATGGGCCAATGAATATTTAATATTTTTAAAATAGAGCACGCTAAAATGAGTGGCTTCACTACCACTACCACTAGTTGTTGGAATTAAGGCCAGTTTCTTTGTACGTGTTATTGAATTGGTTTTCACTCGCACTGAAGAGATTAAATCTGCTGAGGTGGAAGTTTCTAATTGAGAGAAATAAAAAATACTTTTTGCAACATCCATTGCAGAACCACCACCAATACCAATAATGAAATCGATTTCACTGTAATCAATTTTAGAAAATGATTGAATGATTTCTTCTAAGTTGGGATTAACTGAGAAATCACAAAATCTGAGGTGAGGAACTTTTAAGCTACCTGTTACCAGCTCATCGAATCCGTTTTCTAAATAAGAGTTTTTATTGGTGACCACTAGTACTTTTTTAGATTCTTTATTTATAATCTCAATGAGTTTTTTAAGTTCAATAACTTTATTCATTAAAATTTTCCATGAATTTATTTTTTAATTGTTCAGGACTCTCTTTAGGTCTTGGCAGATCTTGTTCAACCAAATCCTTTACCATGACCTCTATAAAACAATTTTTATCTGGTGTTAAAATCGTTTTAATAGTTTCTTCGATTTTATCTATTTCAATCAATTGGGAAGATGCTTCTCCCAAAATATTTTGTATCTCGATTTGCCCCCATGCTGTTCTTTGTCCACCTACTGAGAGGTGGGCCTCATTATTAAAAACTAAATAGTTGAAGTTTTTCGAATGAGAGTTTCTTGCTGAAATAATATTTCCTAAATGCATAAGGAGACTACCATCACCGTCAAGGCAGATAATTTCTTTTTTAGAATTTTCTGCAATGGCCAAAGCAATCTGACTTACATGGCCCATGGCCCCGATACAATAAAAATCAGAAGAATGATTTTGCTTTAACTCTTCTCTAATTTTATAAACTTCTCTTGAAGTATGCCCAGTAGTACATATTAATAAATGATTACTATTTAATTTTGATATAAGTTTTTTTAAAAATTCATAGCGAATAATTTTGTGATGATTAGGCTTGAGAACAGTTTTTTGTTCTTTAAATAAGCCTTTTTTTATTAGAAAGGCAAATGGCCTTGGCGAAATCTTTAAGCTGTTATTTATTTTAATGATTTGCTTTTTAACTTCCTCTAAATCAGTTGAAAGAATTTCATAGTCAATGGCACAGGCCTTTAGTATTGCAGGAGTATTTTTTCCCATAATGGTGTGTTGAGGCTCATCGTTAATACCTTCTTCGCCCCTCCAACCTATAAATAAAAAGAGAGGTATATTAAAAATTCCAAGAGAAGTAATTGATGTAAGGGGATTGATAGCATTACCTAGACCGGAGTTTTGCATATAAACAATTGGAGTTTTCTTTGTTGCCAAATAATATCCAGTTGCATGGGCAATAGCGCTACCTTCATTGGGGGATACTTTTATATTATTATGATTAACACTAAGTAACTCTTTTAAAAAAGAATCTGGGACACCATTAAAGTATTGGAAATCTTGGGATTTTATAAAATCCATAAATTCAATTGGGCAAATCAACTTAGTTCCTTAGTTTTATTATGTCCTTACATGTCGCAATTTTGTCTGTGAGTTTATGACTTGAACCCTGTTCAAGTATATCTATGGCCATCTTAGACATTGCGGTAAAGGATGCTCGGAGGAGCTGATTAGCATAAATAACGATATTTGCACCAGTCTGTTTTGCCTTATCACTACTCATTTCATCATAAGTAGATGGAACAATAACAATGGGAATTTCAGAATTTATTTTTCTATAATCTAAAATAAATTTTTCTACTTCATCAATTGTTTCTGATTTTGAGTGTATTAAAATTGCGTCTGCCCCTGCTGCAATATAGGCGTTTGCTCTTTTAATAGCATCTTCTTGACCTGCGCCAAGGATTAAACTTTCAATCCTTGCCACTATCATAAAATCACTTGATTTCTGTGCCGCTTTTCCAGCTTTGATTTTATTAGAAAAAACAATTATATCTTCTGCTTGTTGCTTAGGAGAACTTCCTAGTAAAGAATTTTGCTTTAAGCCTTTTTTGTCTTCTATAACAACAGCAGAAACTCCTAGCATCTCTAATTTTTTTACAGTTAAAATAAAGTGCTCTTCAAATGAGCCAGTATCAGCATCATATATAATTGGTTTCGTAGAGTTATTTAAGATTTCCACAAGGGTGTTATACCTTGAATTGATATTTAAATATTCACTATCAGGGTAGCCTTTACTAGAAGACTCAGTTAGGGAACTCATCCAAATGGCACCATAACCTTCAGGGTTATCTTTAGTTTTTGTGTGTTCAACAATTGATGCGGATAAACCACTATGGGCTTCCATCGCTGTAATCAGTTTCTTTTTTTGTAGTTTTTCTCTTAGGCTTTTTCTTCTAATTTCTGGGAGGATCATGCTTGATTTCCTTTTAAATGCAGTAGTTTATTACAGCATTTATGGGAATTTTTCGCAATATGTAATTAGTGGGATTAGGGCTTAAACTTTAATTAAATTAAGAAATGTGTGAGTAATAAGCGAAGATGACATGCGTCTAGAGTTAAGGGAAAATGACCGATCCCATTTTTCATTGTTAAGATAGTTTAAGCAAAAACAAACACTTAACAAAGGAACCG
>JBLIAG010000012.1:0-90468 GCA_047634375.1 Bacteriovoracaceae bacterium | reverse complement strand
AAACCCTACAAATAAAGACATATATCTGTTTTTAAAGATATTTATAATACCGTTTATAGTAGCTTCTAACCTAAAGACAATTATTGATTCATCCTTTGTAACTATTAATGGCCATATGCTCTTGATTTTGTTTCTTTGTGCAATTTACGTCTTTATTATAGACCTTAAAAGAACATGTTTTAATTTAAAGAGTTACTCTATTGCTAAGTTTAATCTTATAAGCATTGTTGTTTTATATGCCTTAGTTGATGAGGTATCAATTACTTTTTTGGCAATACTGTTATTTTTTAATTATGTAGTCTTTCTTTTAGTGAAAAACTTTCAATTTACTAAAAGCATTAACTATATAGTCAAAGTCTTATTCCTTGTGGCTCCAATATCACCAATGTTTTACGTTAAAATAATATATTACTCAAGCGCCACAAAATTAATGAACCCACTACTCGTTGCTGTTTTTACAATATTTCTGTTTTTACCATTAATGTTTACACATAAACTGGAGAAATTAGATCAATGAAAAGATATAGAATAAAATTGGCTAATAAACGAGTTATTGGACCCTTGAGTATAGGTGAAATAAAAGATCTACAAAATAGTAGTAAGATAAATGGCAAGGAAGACTTTCAGGAATTTCCAAATGGAGACTGGGCCAGACTTGAAGCATTTACAGATTTAAAAGAAATACTGAATACTGCTAAGACTTCATCCGTTGATGAAACACATATTTTGAATCTAAAAGAATTTAATGCTAACGAAATTGAAGATGAGAAACTAAATGTCGATGAAGAAAATAAAGACGTAAAGAATACTGAATTATTAGAAAAACATGAAGAATTCAAATATGACAATATTGATCCTGTAGAGCCGAAGTCAAGTACAGAAACGCAAAATGGATTGAAAGAAAGTCCAGAAACACATGAAAAATCTGATAACGATATCCATAAAGAAGAAAGAAGTTTTTCCTTGGGAGACTCAAGGGATGTTATTGAGCCAGATGAAAGTACTCGCATAAGAACAATTAATAAACCATTGTCAGACTTTGAAGGTGATAAAACTAAGGTCAACCCAGATTATCAAAAATATTTAAAAGAAATTGAGATTGAAAAAGAAAAAATAGAGGCAGACAAAAAAAGAAAAGAAGCTGGAATTGTAATTGAAGAAGTTCCTACTGATTATGAAAATGAAGCCACTCAAATGTTAAATTTGAGTGAGGTAAGAAAAGATTTGCAACATGCCATTGAAATAGAAAAAGAACTAGACGAAAAAGAAGATGAAAAGCTCAGAGCTGAACGAAAAAAACAAAAAGAAAGAAAAAAGAATAAAAAGGCTTTAGATTATGAAGAAGAAGATGATGAAGAAAATGGATTGAGAAAGAAAATTATCGTTGCCGTAATTGTTTTCTTTGTGATTTGGTTAGGGTTCTTTGATGAAGATAAAAAAGTAAAAGGAAGTCTACAAAAAATAAAATTAGAAGAGCCTTATATTGTTTTTCCATCACGTTTTGATGTTGAAGATAAGGCTAAAGCATCACAACTATATAAGAAAGGAATGTTGGAATACCGAAAGTTTAAATATGAAAACATTAACAAGGCAGCAAGATATTATTTCTCTTCTACAGAAAATCAGTTTGAAAATAATCCAGCGGCTGCAAAACTAATTTTTCTTTATTCTCATAATTTAAATAATTCGACCGATCGTAAAAATGATGCGAACTCAATTTTTAAGCTAATTCAGATCTTTGAAAGTGAGGGGTATAAAGATCCCAACTTCGCATCAGCTATTTCCTACTTTTATTATTCAGTAGGAAAATATGAAGCTGCTATAAAAACTTTCGATAAATATATAACATTAAACCAAAAGGTTGCTACACCAGATTTGTTTGCTGTCAGGCTTTTAGCTTTAATAAAAGCTGGTGAATTAGGGGAAGCTCAAAAGACTTCAAAAAAACTAGCTTCAATAAAAAATAAAGATTTATTCACAATTCAAGCTCTCTACACTTTTTATAAACTTCAAGCTCAACAAGAAAAAATGAATGCTCTTTTAAAGGAAGGCTTAAGTATTTATCCGGACAATGCCTACCTTCTTTTAGAGAAAGGAGTATTAATGGTTGAGAAAGAAAACTATAAGGAAGTTAAAAAAATAATATACAAACTTAATGAACTTAATGTGGAAGGATCTAGAACTTACTACTCGAAATATTTGATACTTAAAGGTATGTACCATGCATACAATAAAAAAATAAAATTGGCGACCAGGGAGTTTAAAAAATCCCTAAAACTTTATCCATCCATTGAGTTAATTAGTATGTTGGCCTTACTTAGTGATGCAACAGACACAGAAACGAATAACCTAATACTTAATAGCCGAGCTCAAAAACACCTTTATTTAGGTAAAAACTATTTAAAAAACGGTGATCTGAATTCTGCATTTAAAGAAGGTTTGAAAGCAAGTAATATTGCATCTGACATGATTGAAGTCCGTTTATTTATGGCCGAACTACAGATGAAAAGAGGTTATATCAAAGATGCAATAACTCAATTAGAGTCTTTGTACAAAGAAAATGCTTCTTCTGTTGATATTTTATTTAGCTTAATTGATGCTTATACTGAAGCATATAAATTTAGAAAAGTAGAAGGCTTATTAACAGCGGCACATGGTATTGCAGGAGAGCAAGATTATAAATTCTTTAGTGCGAAAGCTAAGTACTCCTTGTTTAAGGGCGATTTAAATTCAGCTTCAGGTTGGTTGCAGAGAGCTATCAACGCTGATCCTCTAAATGATGAAAATGTATTTGAATTGGCTAAACTCTATATTAAGTATCATGATTATAATAAAGGGAAACTGACACTAAAAAAAGCAATGGCACTTGATCCAGCAAATGTTGATTATAGAATTTATTATGCCAAAGTTTTGTATGAGTTAGAAACGAGCAATGCTGCTATTGGGTATTTGTACGATGTTCTAAAAGACTTCCCTGACAATCCAAAGATATTAAGCGAAATTGGAATCTACTTTTATAGAAGTGGTCAACTCAAGAAATACAAAAATATAAAAGAAAAACTTCTTGGCATTCCTGAAAGAGATGTGAGTTTGTTTAAGTTCTTAATAGAAACTGCAAGACTAGATGATGATATTGAAAAGGTTATCAGCTATTCGGTAGATCTTTTAGAATTAAACCCTGGGAACTTGGCTGTACGTATGGAGCTAGCAAGTATTCTAATAAACCTACAAAGATATAAAAAAGCTAAAATTCAGATTGATATGATAAATGATAGACTTGATTCATACCCAAAGCTACAGTTCTTAAACGCGAAGCTTTATTATTTAGTAGATGACTTAGAAAAATCAAAAATGCTTGTGCAAAAAGAAATTGAGGAAAATCCAACAGTAATTGATGGATATATCTTATTAGCCGATATTTATATTAAAGAAAAAGATCTACTTTCCGCCAGAAAACAATACATGAAAGCAGTACAGTTAAAACCAAATAATGTGGATGCAATTATGGGAATTGCCTTTGTGGCGTTAAGTAGCGACCAATACGACATGGCATTAGATCAGTATCAAAAAGCTATTGAAATTGACCCAAATAGAGCTGAAACATATAAGTTATTGGGTGACGCTTATAGAAAGTTAGGCCAAAGCCAATATGCAATCAAAAACTATAAACATTTTCTTGAGCTTTCTCCAAACAGTAAGTATAAGAATGGTATCCAAACCTATATAAGAACAATGCAGTGAGGAAATTATGCACGATATAAAAAACATTGAATCAAATACTGAATATGTAAAAAAGAATCTTGAACTAAGAAAGTTTGATAATTCATTGATTGATACAGTACTTGCTCAAAATACAAAGCGAAAAGAATTAACTTTTAAAGTTGAAAATAACCAATCTGAAATCAAGAAAATTTCTAAAGAAGTTGGAATGAAAAAAAGAAATGGTGAGGACGCTACTGATCTAATGAGCTTAGTGCATGACTTGAAAGCATCGATGGAAGCTACAAATATTGAGCTTGAAACAATTAAAAAAGAACTTGATTATAATTTATCAACGATTCCTAACCTAATAGAGGATGACTCCCCTATAGGAAATTCTGATGAAGACAATATAGAAATTAAATCTTGGGGAACAAAAAGAGATTTTCTTTTTGACGTTAAAGACCATGTTGCAATTGGGGAAGACCTAAAAATGCTTGATTTTGAAGCAGCAGCAAAGCTTACTGGAGCAAGATTCGTTGTTTATAAAAACAAATTGGCTCGCCTAGAAAGGGCCCTGGGTAATTTTATGCTAGATCACCAAATGGATAAAGGGTACGAAGAAATTATTCCACCTTTTATGGTACATGAACGTGCTCTTCATGGGACAGGACAATTACCTAAGTTTAAGGAAGATCTGTTTAAAATAGAAGGTCAGGATTGGTATTTAATACCGACTTCTGAGGTTCCATTGACTAATCTAAGACGCGAAGAAATTATGAATGAGTCAGAACTTCCAATAAAGTACACTGGCTTAACACCGTGTTTTAGATCTGAGGCAGGGTCCCATGGAAAAGACACTCGTGGCTTAATCAGAATGCACCAATTTAATAAGGTTGAAATGGTTAATATTGTTCATCCTGATAAATCTACTCAGGCACTTTCAGAAATGGTTGAGAGTGCAGAACAAATCCTTGAAAAATTGAACTTACCATACAGAACAGTAAGATTATGTACTGGGGATATAGGCTTTGGAGCGAAAAAAACTTTTGATATTGAAGTTTGGGTACCAAGTCAAAAAACTTTTAGAGAAATTTCTTCATGTTCTAATTGTGGTGATTTTCAAGCAAGAAGGGCCGGAATTAGATTTAAAAAAGAAGGTGAAAAACCCCAGTTTGCTCATACTTTAAATGGTTCGGGGCTGGCTGTTGGAAGGTGTTTCGTTGCTGTAGTTGAAAACTATCAAAATGAAGATGGCTCAATTACAGTTCCTGAGGTTTTACAGTCATATATGGGTGGTCTCAAAACTATTTCTCTCTAGACGCGAGGCGGTGAGCATAGTTTAAAGTTGTAAAAAAATAATTGCTAATTTGAACTTAAAATATTATATTCTTTGTTACTAAGTTTGCAGTGGAAGTGTGTCCGAGTGGTTGAAGGAGGCAGTTTTGAAAACTGTTGAGGGTTTACGCCTTCCGTAGGTTCGAATCCTATCACTTCCGCCATACTTAGAATTACCAAAAAAGTTCTTTGAATAAAATAATGATTTCAGCTTAGTTAGGAGATGTGGGTGAGTGGCTGAAACCAGGCCCTTGCTAAGGGTCCGAACGTTCTGCGTTCCGCGAGTTCGAATCTCGCCATCTCCGCCATAATTTAGTTGATTGAATAAAGCCCGACTTAGCAGTTGGGCTTTTTTTTTATAAAGTGAATTCTTATCATTTGCGAAATATTAACTACTTTCCCTTTTTTTTGAGACAAAGATTATGCTTTGTCATCTGAATCACCGTTTATTGGTCATTGTCTGATTTATAGAAATAAATAATCTTGTTTTTTTGAACTTCTGTTTAGTCTGAACTAATTTGCATTCAACTTAACAAGACAACGAACAAATATAAGTTCAACAACAACGGAGAAACAAAATGAAAAATCTTTTAATGGCAGTAATTGCATTTGCATCACTATCAACTTTCGCAGCAAACGAGTATCAATCATGGGACGAGATTAAGTCAGAAGTAAACAGTAACATGAAACTTTCATTTGACGGAGCAGGAGTATTTGCTGGTAGAACAATTTCTCGGTTTGATGTTTGTGTTGAAGGTGAAAATCTTAAAACAACTAAGCCATACGCAAAATATGAAAGAGTTTATGTTGGTAGAAACCACGATTCAGATAGTAATAGAGATGGATACATGACAGTACAGACAGGTACTGAAATAATTGTATACCCATTAACTTGGACTAATAAGTACAGAAAATGTGCTAACAACGGTAAAAGATGTCGTTTCGTATCTGAAGAAGTAACTACTGAGCTTGTAAAAGATATCTCAGTTAAAAAACTTATTAAAAAGTACAATAAAAACCCAAGAAAAAATGTTTATAAAACATTATTCACAAAGTCTTATGAGATTCCAGCTTGTAACTAATTAAAAAAATATAATAACATAAGGCACCGTAATTACGGTGCTTTATGCGTTTAAAAACTTATGTAAATTTTTTATAGTTCTTAGTAAATCCCAGTAATTTAGGAAGAATAGTGTAGAAAGATTGTATATGGAAAGTATCGAACCAATTATAAACCCATTAAAAACCCTTGTCTCACATGATATTAAAAAATATCTAGGAAAGTACAATAATGAAAAAATTGGAAGAAGGCTGCTATCTCAAAAAAGTGACATAAATGAGAGAACATTAAATAGATTAGAGAGTTGTGAAAACAGGCCAACTTATAGAACCTTGGTAAAGCTCTACAAAGCAATATTTAATGTGGAAAGTGAGGCAGATCTTCTTAAGTTGTGTCCAGAAGTTATCGCCAAAGAAATAAAAAAATATAGGCCATCAAACAATACCCAGATTTTTGATTTTACCTCAGAAATTGAAACTCAGATGTATTATGACAATGTGTTATCTGAAATATATATATTGGCTTGCTGTGGAACTATTAGCAGAAGTTTTATTCAGTTTAAGTTTGGTGTTCATGGAATAGAAAAGTTAGAAAAAATGCTTGAGCTTAAATTGCTTAAAACAACTAACGGGGAAAGTTATTCCGTTGGTAGCGTTCCTTTAAACCCTTCAGAAAAAATTCTAAAAAGATGGGGGCAAAATTTAAGTGAGAAATATTTAAAAACAGAAGATTCTTTGGTTACTGGCAATAATGTTGTTGGATTTTATGCTGAAGGCCTTAGTGAGAAGACTTATCATGAATGGTTAAAGATAGATCAAGAAGCTTTTGAGAAAAAAATAAAATTAACGAAGGAAAAAGGTGCGCTAGGAACTGTAAAGGCATTTACATATATGGTCACTGATACTCTAATGGAATCTAAAAAATGAAAGTTTTAAAATACAATGTTTACATTATCCTCTTAGTCACAACTAATATATTTGCTGGTATCGGTGGATTGGGTGGAGGTGCAGTTTCTCATATGGAAAAAGAAGAATGGGGTAAGCTAAATGCTCTCGTTAAATCGAATAAAGAACTTAAGCTAGAAGGAACAAATGTATTTGTTGGAAGTATTTTATCGGTTTTTAAAGCATGTTTAACTCCAGAAAAAATTAGAACAAAAGAAAAGATGCCAGTGTTTAAAAAAGTGTATGTTGGAAAAAGTAGAGATAATGATAATCATAAAGATGGTTGGGTTTCAAAAGAAGTGGGTAGAGACTATAGGGACTATCCAAGAGAAAAAATAGAAAAACAAGCCAAATGTAATTCCCGAGGAAAAAAGTGCCGAGATATTTTTGTTAAAAAAGTATTAGACCCTGTTTCTACAATAAAACTAAAAGCAAAATTTTACTCGACTCAAGAAAAGTTTCAAGAATTATATGTCAAAGATTATCATATACCAGATTGCAAAGAATGAAGTAAGTTGTGAGGGCCTGATTTAAATTAGGCCCTTTTCATAACCTCTCTTTCCCAAAGATAAAAATATAATCCTAATTATTAAAGTCAAAATTCGCAATAATAAATTTGTTGAGATATAGTTTTATTATGAATTATTCTGAAAAAAGAATGGAAAATAAGTACTTAATCAGTAAGCAAGATAAGGTTGCAATCTTAAAGTATATTTCTGCTTTTTGTAAGAAGGATCCCCATGGGATTGATGGAAAATATTGGGTTGACTCAATTTATTTTGATACAAAAGGCCTAAGAAGCTTTAATGAAAATATTGATGGTAATCAAATTAAAACGAAATATCGTATTCGTTATTATAATAAAGACTTGGATAATATAAAAGCAGAAATTAAAAAAAAGATAGGAACATTATCCTCAAAACTATCATTTCAAATTAAATTAGATAACACTTATTCAGCAAAGTCCCTGTTAAATTTAAATAATAACGAATTTATAAGTAGAATAATACAGGATAGACTTGAACCAAAGGTACATATCCGCTATTTGAGAGAAGCTTTTTTACCTAAAATTAAAAGTGATATAAGAATTACCTTTGACTCAAAGTTACAGTATCGTGAATCTTTCCTTAAGCTAAACCAAGAACATCTAGTACCTTATCATTTGGAGGGTTATATAATGGAGTTGAAATACTCTGAGCCCAACTTTTGGATTCTAAAATTACTTGCCGACCTAAAGACAAAGAAGGTATCATTTTCCAAATACTGCAACACTTTACAACTCAGCCAAAAAAAGAACTAAAATGGATTTTAATAATTTTACTGATTTGAATTCACATGCCCTTGGCCTCTATAACTTAGGAAGTGAAGAAATCTTTTTTAGATTATTTTTTTCACTCTTTCTAGGTTCGATAATATCGTATGTTTTTGTTAAAACAGATAGGCTAATGGAAAATGGCCCAAATACTTACATGGCAATAATCTTTTGTCCTGCAATAATTTCTACGGCCTTAATGGCTCTCGGAAATAGTATTGCTAGCGCATTTGGATTATTTGCAGCCTTATCAATAATAAGATTTAGAACTCCTGTGAAGAGCATAAAGGAAATGCTTTATATCTTCTTTAGTATATCCGTCGGTATTTGTATGGGTGTAGGTTCTACTAAGGTGGCTTTTATTAGTGTCGCGATTATTGTCCTTGCCTTAATTATAGATCACTTTCTTATAAAAACTAAAAAGTTAACTGGCCTTTATACATTAAGAATTTTTGTAGCTGCTGAATCTTTTGATGATTTGGCTGTAGAAATATCACAGCTTTTTGACAAAGAATTTAAAAATCACAGTCTCATTGAGGTTCGTTCGACAACATCTGATTCAGTAGAAGTCATATATTCGATAAAACCCAAGGATCTAAAAAGAATTCCATCAGTAATTGGAGAATTAAATAAGAATGATAAAATTCAGGACTTAATTTTTCAAACACCAATCTTGGGCTAATTATGAAGCATTTTGTTTTATTTTTGCTTCTCTTTTCAAGTCATGTCAAAGCACAGTTAAGTGGCACCGAACCAAGAGAAGAAAACGAATATAAAATAAGCTTTGAGTTAGAAGAGCCCTCCATTAATTCTTTAACAGAAAAAATACAAAGATCTTTATTTGATTTATTAAATAGCGAAAAACTAATTACCGATAAAAAACTATCTTCAGAATACTATTTAACTGGAAAGCTCATACCCTATTGCTATTTGGATTTCTATCTAGATTCCCCAGATTTCCAATTATATAAAAATAATAAAATATATCGATTAAGGTATCGCTGGAAATCTGATAAACAATTTGACGATTTTTCAAAAAATCTTAAACAAAAAGATTATCCTATAAGGGCCGAAATTCAAGCAAAAACTCAAATAAAAATATCAAATTTAGGATATGTCAGTTCTTTTGAGTCTAGATTTGAATTTAGAAATGATTCAGTACCATTCTCTGTCATAAATCCAGCACCTACATCTCCATGGCCAGTTAAAGATTTTTTAAAATACGCAAAAAATGGTACATATAAAAACTATCAGCTGATTCCCAGTTTCGAGATTCGAAAAAATCTAGATGTGCAAATCCAGTTGGAACCAAAAATAACTATCAAAACGCTAAGAAGAAGGTTTCATTTAAACCTCAAGAATAGATGGGGAAATGGACCAAATCCTAATCAAGCATTTATTATAACAATTGATACTTTTGCCTATTTAAAGTTTGATAATATCTCAAGGGCCTATATTGATGATTACAGTAAACCCTTTTATGAGATTGAGATAGAGTTTGAAAGAAATACTTCGACCATGTTAGCTCTAGATTCTTCATCAAGTGCTAAAAATGCAAAATCATTTTTTAAGAGAGATCATAAAATGATTAGAGAGAATATTTTAAATACCTTAATAAAAAATTCTGTAAAACTTTCAAGTGAAATATCAAGTAAATACAAAAAAGTAATAATTCATTCAGGCTTAATTGGAAAAGATCGATGAACCTTATTACGAGTATTTTTCGAAGGTTAGTAAGAATAAGTTTTCTAGAAAGTATATTTCTGATTATGCCTCTTTGGATATTAGTAATTTTTTTTGTAAATGAATCATATTTTAAGAAAATAAACAATCCCTATTTAATATATAAAACACCAGATCAGTTCTCTTTTAGAAAAGAACTTTTTCATCACTACCTTCATTCGGAATTTAAAAGAATCAAAAATACTTTCAATTCTAAAACGATATATACTGGTGGAAGTATTCCTGTAATTAATTTATATTTCGAAAGTCACAAACTTAAAAATTTACTTAGGAAATTACCAGAAAGTGGAAAGAAAGCTTTTATTGAAGGTCATCTAACTTTAGGAGATAAAGATTATAAAATAAAGGCAAAGATAAGAGGAGGCTCTTATTGGCATTGGAAAAACAATCATAAATCTTGGAGAATTAAGATTCTAAATGGAAAGAAGGTTTTTGAATTAACGAGCTTTGATCTTGTGAACCCTAAGCTTTTATTTTCGACGAGTGAGACATTAGCGCATAATTTTTCTAGAAAACTAAAGCTTTGGAATGTTGAAAATAGAATCGTCAGAGTTAATATAAATAATAAATATGTCGGACATTCCTACACCCTAAGTAGATTAGATTTAGAGTTTTTAAGACAAAACAGAAAAGTTTCTGGTTCTATATATGGCATTGATACAGACTCTGAATTGATTGAAAACGATGATTTTTATACCACTGCAAAGGCCTGGAATACAGGGGTTGGGTGGCTTGATCTAGTTCAACTCGACCATAACTTAAATAGGAAAAAAGAACTTATTGAGCTGGGAAAAGTCCTAAGGAATAAAAGTTTAAAATCATTCTATACTTTCTTTCAAAACCATTTTGATAAAGAAAAAATGTATACTTATATGGCACTTGACTCAATTTTGGGTATTTATCACCATTCCAACTCTACATCACAGCGTTACTATTTTAATAACAAAGAAGGCCTCTTCTCCCCCATTCCGTGGGATCATCTTCATTGGATTCAGTTTAATTATGTTATGATATCTAGGAATCCTATTTTTGACAAAATAAGGTTACACCCAAAGCTTAATTATGAATACCTCGAGGTACTTTTTAAGATTTTGAATGAAGACTTATCAAGCTCAGTAATTTTGAGGGAAATGGATAAGATATATAAAACTTCGTATGATGCCATTTTAAATGATCCCAATAAGGATGCCATAAGCGTAAATAGCTTCCTCGGAACTAACCCAACAGAAACTTTTTCTTATGACATGTCTGATTACAATAAGGTAATCAGTTTTAATAAACTAAAAATTAAGATACGACACAAGTTCTTAAAGAATTTTTTTCAAAATTTAGATGTTGATTTAGCTATTGATTATAACGGGAAATATAATTTAATTTTAATTACAAACCATGGCTCAATTTCTCCCCGTTTAAAAAATTTTTCAAATCAAAACATATATATAGATTCAAATAATAACCAGGTTTTCGATAAAGAAGATCTATTGTTTCAATCGAAAGATGAAAACCTTTTGTTTTCAGAAAATGAACATACCAATCATACTATAGGTGACAAATATTACCTTATGCACGCACTAATAGGAAAGAAAACAATACTTACTAAAAAGTCACAGTATTTGTTTTTTATCCCAGGAAAGAAAATTAATAATTTAAGCTTGAATTATACTAACCCACTATCAAAAGCTAAATATAAGAAGAAAGCAACTAAGAGAAATATCCACTTAAACAAGCTTAAAATGACAACCTTCAAAAAGACTAATCTAGAAGGTAATAAAAAGAAGCCTGTCATAATAGGCCCGGGAATTGTTGAGTTCAAAAAAACAAGAGTTTTTGATAATGACGTTACGATTCTAAAAAATACCACCATCAAATTAGGTGCCGATGTTAGTTTGGTTTTTAAAGGAAGGGTTTTTGCAAATGGAACAAAGGGAGAGCCAATTGGTATTGTTCCAATGGTTAATGGTGAATTGTTTGGATCTTTTGTAATTAGAGGGAACAATAGTAGTAGATCTATTTTAAAAAATATTAATATCTTTGATGGTAGTCGAACATCACATAAACTTTCAGAATATTCTGGAGTTTTAAGTGTTTATAATTCCAGTGATCTGTTGATTGAAAATATTAATTTAGAATCCTCATGCAATAATTGTAATGGTTTAAATATCTATCGGAGCGAAAATTTTAAGATAATAAATGCTTCTATTAAAAACTTTTCAAAATCTCTTTTGAAAATTCAGCTCTCCAACGGAACCTTAATAGATAGCAACCTTAACTCGACATTAATGAATGGAATCAAATTGGAGTTTAGCGAATTAAGCTTGATAAATGTAAAAATAGGAAAATTTTTTAATGCTGGAATTGAAAAGTATAAGTCTAATATTGATCTAACGAATATTGAGTTGCAAAATGGTGGTATAGGTATCAAAACTGATAATCGAAATGATAAGTATACCTTTGAATATAATTCCTTAAGCAAGGAGTATCATTATGAATAATAAATTTAGTGTCGGGTTTGTTTTTCTCATAACTAACTATTTCTTATTTGTGTGTTTCCTTATCTGGGTGGTAAATCCTATGTGGTATGAGGAACTCAATTACACCGAAACTTTGAATAAGTCTGACTTACCTATTGAGTATAGGTGGAGTGAAAAGCAAGAAATAATGCATAAAGATTATATGAAAAAAGTTAAAGGAGAATGAAATCAATTTTTAAAATAACGAATATATTACAGGGGATACACTAGATCCTGTTGCAAAGAATATTACATAAGCTAAAAATATAATAAATAATAATGTTGGAATAAGAAAAAGCTTTTTTCTTTGTTTTAAAAATTCTAAATATTCTTTCACAAAATTCAAATTAATCACCTTTTGTATACTGGTAGAAGCATTATAAATCTAAATTTAATCTTATGATCAGTTAAGTACTCTAGCAACAACTACTATTAAGGATAGGCATAAATTCAAAGTGTTAACCCCCTTTTTTTGTTTTTAATTTAGATCTTTATAAATTCTTAATAATATTAGTCTAACCTGTGTCTATAAAAGATAAAGGGAGAATTTATGCAGCAAATGAATGAAGGGTTATATAGTATACAGTTCGTATCCAATGTGACTGGCATAAACCCGCATACAATTAGGGCCTGGGAAAAGAGATACGGTGCAACCAGCCCTGCAAGGGATAAAAATGGAAGACGACTTTATTCGGATCAGGAAATTAGAAGATTAAGAGCTCTTCATGAACTAGTAAACTTTGGAAATAATATCTCTGATATTGCTAATCTTGATATTTTAGAATTGGATAATGTATTAGAAAAATATTCTGTAACAATGAATGGCAATATTGAAGAACTTAATAATACTGACCTAGACATTGAATTGACTCTCAATAACTTATTTATGGGCATTAACTTTTTTAAATTAAATGTTGTCGCTCATGAGTTAGAAAAAGCTTCTAGGACAATGAGTCCATTAGACTTTTCTTTGAAAATCATAAACCCTGTTATCTCTGAAATTAGAAAATTAAAAGGACTTGGAGGTATTAAACAAATTCAAAAAGAACAATTGTATTTAATTTTAAAGTCCCATTTGACTAAGAAAATTTACAATACAAATTTAACAATAAAACCAACAAAAACGGTTCTCGTTGCTAGTGGGGCTGGCCAGCTAAATGAATTAGGAGCAATGGTTGCTTCCATAATATTTTTAAGTGAAAACTACGAAGTTGAATTTCTTGGTGGAAATGTCCGTGCGGATATATTGGCAAGTTTGAGCCAACAGTATAAAGCAGAATATATATTTATTGGGCTGAACTATAGTCATGACTCAACAATGTCATTAAAAGAAAAAGAAAGTTACTTAGAAAAACTAAATAAAGGTTTTTACAAGGGGTCGAGAGTTTTAGTTGGAGCTTATGACTATTGTTTTCAATTACCCAGCTCAAATATGTATTGCTTTAATGAATTTGAAGAAATTAAATCTTTTTTAAAGAAAACTAAATGACTTTAGAAAGATGTCTTTTAAAAGTACGATATTGAGAGCGAAAGGAACGTATCTCTTTTTTTGTGAAATTCTTTTTTCCTTCGTAGTTTACACTATTGAAAAATAGACTAAGAATATGGGCCACGCTTCTAATATCCTTTGGTGGCACCATGGAGTTTTCTAGTGAGATTAAAGATGGTGGTGGAGGGTATGTTGGGTCATAAAAGGAAATTGCTATAAATTGATAAAAAAGCTTGTACTTAAAATTAATTTCATCTGTAAAACAACCGAACTTAGTTTTTTCTTCTTTTAAAAGCTTAATTAACTGATTTTTTTGTTCGGGACTAAGATCTTCTTTCTTAATATAACCTTTGTTCCTTTTAAATAGTGAATAAAGAGTATTAAAAAGAAATAGTCCTGTGGTTGCGTAAAGTAAAAATTCAAAAAATGACTTTTTCTTTTTTACTTTGGTTTTTTCGTGTTTTTCTTCGATTTTCGCTTTTTCAATACTTTCCCTTTCACTTTCAATTACATAGCGTTCATTTTTTAGTTTTGTTAGGTTTTCTCTTTGGAGCCTTTCTTTTAATAGATCTTTTGTTATAACCTTTTCCGCTTCAGTCAATTTGTCATTTGTTGTTGTTTTCAAAATTTCATTTTCAATCAATGAAATAAGCTTTTTGGGATCAATATTCTGTTTAGTTTTGTTGTTGCTTATTTCGTTTTGTTTTTTAATGATCTCTGAAGTTGCACCTGTGATTTTTTTGTTAATTAATTTTCGTAATTTTTTTGTGGTTTCTAGGAGTTTAGCTTCTTTCAAGTCAACCTTGGAGGAAGTTTTAACTTTATGGGCTAATTCATGAGAGAGTCGTAACTTCTTTTTTGTTAATTCTTGTTTCTTTATGATAAATCCGTCGCTTGCTTTACCATTAGTATTTAGTTCCGAAATTAGCTTGTTCGTTTCTTTGATTGAATCAACTAAATCTTTTATTTGAGGCGCTTTGAGATTTTTTAAGTTTTTAAAGTCGATGGTTTGCAATATTTGATCAGCTCTAGTGTTGTCTGCTTTAGTACTTGCCTGAGCTTGGTTTAAAAGTACTGCAATTTCATCTTCCTTACTTTTGCCTTTTAGCTCAAGGTGCTTTCTTAAATATTTAAAAAGAAGTGTTTGTTCTTCTTTTGTTAATTTTTTCTTGTTGTTAAGTTTAGTAATTTCGATTTTTAATGCTGACATTTGTTCTTTTAATTGTCCGTTACTTATTTGATCGTTATTAAAAGAAGAAATCTGTTTTATGAGTTTATTTTTTATTACATCAGTTTGATTGGATTTTAGAAGTTTGTTAATTAGTAAAGAATATAGAGAGGACTTTTTTGAGAGATTAAAATCTGTAAATATAAACACCAAGCTAAATATTAAAATTATGGATGTTAGTTCTTTGATTCCCTTAAGGTTGAAAGGTTTTTGTTTTTCTTTTTCTTTTGCAATATTAATCCAATACCAGCGGGTGAGTTCTTTGAATTGAATAAAAAATAAACCTGTAAAAAAAAGAAAAAATAAGTAACTAAGCTCGTTTGTCAGGTTAATGTTGAGGCAGAATAATACTAAAGATAGACACGTGTATAAGAGGTATGCTCCCCAGAAGTTTATTTTCTGTAAAAGAATGAGCAATATCGCTGCGATTGAAACTTGAAATTGACTTATATGTTGGATGGGAATAATCCAAATATTTAAGAGAACGTAGAAGATATAAAGGATGAAGCTTGTAAGGTAGCTTTTAATTTTTTTGTTTTCCATCAATGAATTATCTAGAAAGAAGTCTCTGAGTCCTGAGTTATCTCTTGTCGAGAGTTGGATTCCACCAAATCGATGCTTTTGTTCAGAGCTATTAAAATGATTTTCTTTCCCATAAATTTTTTCAAAGCTTATTTTTACTTTTTTCCAGGCAAAGTGATTTGTTATTGTGAAGACTAAGAAGTTCAAAATGAAAATTTTGAAAATAATATTTGTTTGATCTATGTAATATATCGAAATTGCCAATGAGGTAAGTAGGCTTTGAAGGTAGTAAATATGTTCATTAGGAAAGTTTTTCATGCTTAAAACCCCTCCGTATTTTAATTTTATAACTTTCTTTTTCATCAATGCTAACAATGGATAAGTTAATTTTAGATCGATGACAATTATCTTTTAGAGAATTAAGATCATTTGCTAAGTCTGATTGAAGTTTCTTTAACCAGACCTTATCATCTTTACCAACATCATTCGCGATGGTGTTAAAACCACAAACGATTATTAGATGTATACTTATTTGCTTTTTCGCTAACTCTTTAATGGTCTCAAAATAGAGATCCCAAACTTTTCCCGGAATGAAACCTGTGAATATAAACACTTCCTTGGAGTACCCTGTTAGTGCATAAACTCTTTTCTTTAATTTTTCTATTTCTGGTAAACAAACTTTTTTCCGATGAAACAACTGTGTAGTAGAAAAATGATACGGCCCTAGTTTTGAAATTTGAAGCTCAAGTGCATTTAAATGTCTTTTTCCAGTTTTTGGTAGTATTGTTTTTTGATGTGTGACAAGCGCCACACCATTGTTGGAGTTTATATGGGCATGACATAAACTTAATAAAAGATCTTTACAGTATTCAAAAGAATCAATACTTCCTGATCCAAAATGTATCCTATTATCATCTATTAGGAGGGCAGTGATGTCTGCGTTCGTATTATTTTCAAATTGATTAATTATAATTTTGTTAGATTTTAATGAGAGCTTCCAATTTATTTGTTTAACATTGTCACCTTCTCTATATTCTTTTGCACAATAAAAGTTAACGTTATTTCCACGTATTTTTGTATCGTAAAATCCAAAGCTAATATTCTCAACCGTCGGTCTGACTTTTGGTGATGTTGTCGGGTGGACCTTTGGGTATACCTCAATTTCATCTGTGTCGTTTAATTCATAAGTTAATTTGTGTATACCTAAAATGTCAGTTATTTGGAATAGTGTTGGACCAATGACTTTTTTTCCCATTCCATTGTTAATACAAATTGTTTTCTGCTTTTTTAAATAATCATGTGCATCAAGATCTTGTAAAGATTCTACAAAGGAAGTGTCACCTTTTTTATCAATATGTCCTTCGAAGCTATCATAAAGGATTAAATTGAATAATTTATAATTACTTGGATTTTTAAAAATGTACTGAATCTTTTCAACATTTTCTTCTTTTGTTTTTTTTGAATATATTTTTTCAAATTTAAGATTGCTTTTGGAACGGTCTAGCTTAAAGAAGAGGTATACGTACACGGATAATAAGCTTATTGGTAAAGATATAATTTTTATTTTGAAAATAGAGACAATGAAAAGTATTATGATTGTGTAAATAAAAATAGGTTTCGGAAATAAAAACTCAATATTATTTAAGAGAAAATGTTTATTCTTAAAAACTGTAATCTTATAATGTAGTACTGAATCAATTGATTTTTTAATCATTTTAAAGTTTAGGTGGTTTTGATGATTTCATTATTTCTGTGATAATTTCATTTGGAGTAATTCCATCAAAAAGTGCATCTTCAGAAAGTGTGATTCTGTGATTTAAAACAGAAATAGCCAAATTATACACATCTGCAGGTAAAACATGGTCCCTGCCTGAAATATAGGCGTATGCTCGAGCCAATTTTGTATATGCAATTGTAGCCCTGGGTGAAGCACCATGTTTTATACTTTTATGACTCCTCGTTTTTTGAGCAATATTTAAAATATAGCTTATAATATCTTCATCTATTTTAACCTTTTCAACTTCCTTCTTTATAAGGCTTAAATCATCTTGCGACATTACTTGTTTAACTTTGGATAGTGGATGGCCATGTAACTGTGAAAATATCATTTTTGCTTCTAATGAAGGCTTTAAAAAACCCAGTGCCAATCGTACAGTAAATCTGTCTAGCTGAGCTTCAGGCAATGGAAAAGTTCCATGGCTTTCAATCGGATTTTGTGTTGCCATTACAAAGAAATTTGGGGAAAGCTTTGTCGTTCTATTTTCTATTGTAATTTGTTTTTCGGCCATTGCCTCCAGAAGAGCAGATTGAGTTCTTGGTGTTGCTCTATTGATTTCATCGGCGAGAAAAAATGTTGAAAAAATTGCACCTTTCCTAAAGTAAAACTTCTTTGACTCTTGATCATAAATGGTAATTCCAATGATATCGTTAGGAAGTAAATCAGGTGTGAATTGCACCCTTCCGTAATTTGAATCACAAACACGTGCAAAAGCTTTAGCAAGAACTGTTTTCCCGGTACCTGGAATATCTTCGATCAATACATGCCCACCCATTAACCAAGTGGAAAATATAATTTTTATCTGCTCTTCTTTATCCAAAATAACATTATTTATTTCGGCCAATAAAGCTTCTATCTTCAATTTCATAAAAATTTCTCCTGTATATATTTTATCTAAGTAGTTGATTTGGGCAAGATGGATAGAATGGTCTCAATTATGGGAAAGTTCGTAATTACAGTAACTTGGAACCCTAAACTTAATGACCAATTAAACCGAGAGGTAAAGTCAGAGATAAATATAGAGACACAAATAATTTGCAATTAAATATTTTCATTTTTCTTTGTCCGAAGTGTAACCTTCTGGATTTAAAGGTTTTTTGGGATAGATAATAAATTAGAACGGCTAACTATACTAAACTTATATAGTAACAATAATTTAACTTTAAGTGAGTAGCTAATGAAAAGACTAGTAAATATTCTTTTAATTTTTTTAACAATTTATGGCTGTGTTCCTGAGCAGGAGGCAATTGACTTCGGTGTTACTATTACTCCAATGAGTGGTGTGGATAGGGATATGACTACAAGAGAAGATGAACCACTCTTGGTAACCTATGAAATTCCAGTTAGTAATGAGGCTGTAAATGTTAATTTAAAAATTATAAATCCACCCCAAAATGGTAGCTTAGAGAAATGTAAATATCTAAAGCCAACACAAATTGAATGTATCTATATTCCAAAGAGAGATTATTTTGGAAAAGATACAATAGGGTTTAAAGGAAAGGATGGAGACTTTTTTTCTGAGGACATGAGTGTTCTTGAGTTAACGATTACTCCTGTTCCAGATCCGCCTGTAAGCCCGAAAAATCAAAATAAAAGTGGTAGTGAAAACAGTATTATTAAATTTAATGTTCTCGCAGGGTATGATGTTGACTCCACTGATTTAAAATACGAGATTGTAAATAGCCCTTCTGTCGGAACTCTATCTAACTGTTTAAATAACGATATAGATTTGGAGTGCACATATGAACCCCCAGCTGACTTTATAGGAGATGTAACCTTTTCTTATAAAGTAACTGATGACGGGGGGCTTATCTCTGAAAATACTTCAGAGGTTACGATCACCGTACTAAACGTTCCTGAGGTTGGTGAAGATCAAGAAGTTTTGGTGGACCAATATTCAGTGGTTCGTTTTGATGTTAATCGTGGAGTTGATAGTGATACTAGCGCTTCAAAAATTTCTTACATTGTTACTCAGAAGCCAGGAAGCGGAAAGCTAGAAAATTGTTTCTTATCAATGGGAAACATCTCATGCTCCTATAGACCAAATTACGGATTTATGGGCCAGGATTCATTTAAATATAAAGTAATCGATGACCATAATTTAGAATCAGTTGAAGAGGCTACTGTAATCTTTACGGTTAATAAGGTTAACCTTGCTCCTGTGGCCGGTGCAATGCAAACAATTACTGTGCTGCAAAATGGGAATAAAGCTTTTTCAATTATTATGGCAAAAGATGAAGACAGTGATAACTCCCAATTAGATTATGTACTCGTAACAGCTCCTCCGAATGGGGTCTTAAGTAATTGTCTTGCTGGAGTCGGAGTACGAAGCTGTACATATACACCCAACTTAAATTTTAATGGTGTAGATGTTATGACATATAAAGTGGTCGATGAAACCGGAATTTCTTCAAAAGCTCTAGGTACAATTAAGTTTAGTATTCAAAAAGTTTATCAAAAGCCAGTTGTTGGCTTAAATCAAAAAGAGGCCCTTGTACAAGGAACGAAAAAACAGTTCAAAGTAAATCCAGGAAAAGATGTAGATACGGATGCAAGTGCTTTAAAGTATACAGTTGTATCAAGCCCCAAAAAGGGAGTTTTAGAAAGTTGTTTTGTTAGTAAGGGCAATCTCGAGTGTACTTATACTCCCGGAGTGAAGGAAACTGGAAGTGACTCCATGAGCTACAAAATTGTGGACGATAAAAACTTATCATCACAAGTTGCTACGGTAGAATTTAATATAATAGCTAAGAAATATCCTAAAGTGGGAGAGAAAACTACAATTAGTTTAAATCAATTTGATGTGAAAAAGTTTTTAGTAAATAAAGGGACAGATGAAGATACTAATGAGTTTTCTTTGTTCTATAAAATTTCTTCACACCCAAAAAATGGAAAACTATCTGAGTGTTTTATTCAGGTTGGAGACTTAAACTGTGTTTACACTCCTAATACAAATTATTATGGAGAAGATTCTTTCGATTACTATATTGAAGATGACTATGGATTAAAATCGAGTTTAGGTAAGGTTGAAATCGTTATTAATGCGAGATCAAAACCAGTTCCCTATCCACTAAACGAATTTAAAACGACTGAAAATACTAAAATAGACTTTTTCGTAACTCAGGCAATTGATGCAGATAGTTCTGCTACAGTGCTTAAATACAAATTAGTAGAACTCCCAAAAAATGGACTTCTAAAAAACTGTTTTGTTTCAACCGGTCATTATGGTTGTGAATATATGCCAAATAATAAATATTATGGCGTAGACGAATTTAGGTATAACGTTACTGATGAAAAAGGGCTAGTATCTGATACTCTTGGTGTTGTTAAAATCGAAGTTACAAAAAAGTTACCTCCTATTGTCGGGGCGGATAAAACTTTTCAAACCAAACAAAATTTAATTGTAAAAACAACTGTATCTCAAGGTACGGATGACGATACTGAGGAGTCTGAATTACAGTACCAAATTGTTACAAAACCCAAGTATGGAGTTCTTTCCACTTGTTTTCTTCTTAAGGGAATAAGGGATTGTAACTATACTCCAAATTTAAATTTTTATGGGACAGATTCGTATACATATAAAATTAAAGATAAATACGGACTTGAGTCACTTGAAACAGCTAAGGTTACGATTAAGGTTGAACAGGTTGCTGTAAAACCAAAAGTCGGTGCAGATCAGTTCTTTAAAATTTCTAAAAATGGATTTAAAACTTTTGAAGTAAACTTTGCTATAGATCCAGATTCTGATCAAGCATCTATGAGTTACAAAGTAGTAACTCCACCAGTAAATGGGAAGTTAACGAATTGTTTCGCAGCCGAAGGTTTAAGAACTTGTACGTATACACCAGATCAAAATTATTACGGATCAGATAAGCTAACTTATAATGTTACTGATAGTGGAAACCTTGCATCTAGTAATGTAGGAACAATTTATTTTGAAGTCATAGATGTTAATGTTAAACCTACCGTTGGAGCAGATCAGACGTTTGATATTATTCAAGGAAAAAACATAACATTCACAGTACCGAAAGGTTTTGACAAGGATTCTGCGGACAACCTTTTAAAATACTTTGTAATTACAAATCCAAAAGAAGGTAGTTTGTTAGCATGTTTTCTGGTTGCAGGTAACAAGCAATGTACTTATACACCAAGTAAATTCTTTTATGGAAAGGATTCATTTCAATATAAAATAAAAGACGAAACAGGATATGTATCATCTACCACGGCTACAGTAACGTTTAATGTCATTAGAAGAAAGGCTCCGATTGCTCAAGCACAGTCAATTACAGTTAAACAATACTCAACGAATAATGCTTTTGTAATTATTCCTGCAGTTGACCCCGATTCAACAAATGTTGATTTAACATATACAGTTACTACGCAACCTAAAAGTGGAACCCTGACAGATTGTTTTATAACAAAAGGTTTTACTGGATGTAAGTACACTCCTACGGGAACATTTTATGGACTTGATTCATTTACTTACAAAGTTGTTGATGAATATAAAGTTCAATCTTTAGTGGATGGAAAATTAAATATTGTGGTTGAAAAAATAGATCTAAGGCCATCAGTTGGTGCCAATCAGTCTCAAGTTCTAGATATGAATTCTATAGCGACCTTTAGTGTTATAAAAGGAAAAGATGCAGATACGCCAGATGAAGATTTGACTTACAAAGTTGTGACCCAGCCAACAAATGGTGTTCTTGAAGAATGTTTTAAAGGTTCAGGTAATATACTTTGTAAATATGTTCCAAAACAATATTTTTATGGGACTGATAAAATGACTTATAAAATTGTGGATAGTACTGGAAAAGAATCAGCTACGGTTGCAACAGTATCTTTCGTCATTAATAAAGTTAATATCGCTCCAACAGTGGGTGCAAATCAAACCATTTCAATGTTAATAAATAAGGCCAAAGCGTTTACTGTTTCATCTGGTGCTGATCTTGATGGGCAGGCAATAAATCTGAGTTATTTAATCGTCTCACAACCTAAAAATGGGATATTATCAAATTGTTTTAAAGGTGAAGGTGTTCGTACATGTATCTATACACCTAATGCTGGGTATTATGGAAGTGATTCGTTTTTGTATAATGTAAAAGACTTAACTAACTTAACCTCTCAAAGTGTCGCTAAGGTAACTTTTTTAGTTGAAAAGAAAAAAGAGCGACCTATCGTTGGCCCTACAATTACTTTGGCAGTGCAGGAAGGTAAAACTTTAACTTTCTCTGTACCTCTTGCAACGGATGCAGACAGCTTTGCTGGAGATCTTTCATATAGGGTTCAAGTCAACCCTAGTTATGGAAGTTTAACTAAATGTTTGTCAGGAGAAGGAGTTGGAATAAGAAGTTGTACTTACACTCCAAAGCCAGGGTTTAATGGCTCCGATAGCTTTAGTTATGATGTTATTGATGAGTCTAATTTAGCTTCTACCTCTAGAGGATTAGTAAAATTTAATGTTGGAGGAAAGGTCTATAGTGGAGAAGACATCTTTACCCAGGGCTCTTCTGAAAAACTGAAAGGTGCAGATATCGTTTGGGTTATAGATAACTCTGGTTCAATGGGCAATGATCAAACTACACTTAGAAATAGCTTTGATTCATTCATAAATAATTTTTTAGTAAATGGAAAAGCAAGATATCCATTTGATATGTTTATTACGACTACAGATAAAAAGCATCAAACTCAGTACTTTGATAAATTAAATTCAACTAAGGCTGAATCTGACTTTTCTACATTTAAATCAGATTTCAAAAATGCAGTGACAGTTGGAACTCGTGGTAGCGGTAGCGAAAAGGCATATGAATCGGCGTCAAGTTTCTATTCATCTCATTCAGGAAAAATGGGTGGCAATGACAGGCTCGCTGTCTACATAATTGTGTCTGATGAAAGAGAACAATCTTCAAATAAAAACGCTCAACAATGGGCCACTGAATTTCAAAATACTAAGGACAATGCTGGTAAAGTAAGATTTTATAATATCGTTGATTCTGACTCTGGGGATAGATACCGAGATATGGCAGCCTATACAGGTGGAGCAAATTTCAATATTAAAAGTAATTTTGATGGTATTCTGAGTAGCATTGGTAGTGCGGTAACTTCTCTTCTGGACTCTTATATTCTGAAGGGTGGACGAAATGTTGATAAAAACACCGTTACCGTATATGTTAATGGGATTCTTGTTCCAAAATCAGAATGGACTTATGGAGTTAATTCTATAAAATTTAACACACCACCTGCACCAGGATCTACAATTAAAATAACATATGATTACACAATGACATATACAGGACCATAATTGAAAAAAAGAATTATAGTAGGAGTCTTAGTACTAGGTACAATGGGTATATACTATTATACTAAAAACTCTAGTGACGGAAAGTTGAAGTTTGAAGAGGCGATAAAAAAGAAAAAGATTCAAACCAAACTGGATATAGAAAAAAAAGCTATTGCTCGGAGTAAGCTTAAAGTTTTTAAATATAAAGAATATAATCCAATTGATGTTAAAAATACTATTGATCAAAATAACTCTATACGTTCTATAATGGAAATATATAGAGATGAAAGTCTGGATATTTCAAGTAAGATTATGATCATAAAAAATTATCAAAATAAAGTTTTGGAATGGAATGTAAAAAATAATAAAGAACCTAAAAAAGTAATAGCCATGAGGCCAGAAATGGCGTTAACCCTATCCATAATCCTAGAAGAATCCTTAGAAAGCATACTTAGTGAAACTTTTGTCTTGGAATTACCACTTCAAGATATTTACATAGTCAAAACGTTTTCCGAATCTAAGGACTTTCATTTACTTGTAAGTCAAAACCGCCTTAATGAGGACAATATCACGCTTCTAAGCCTTAGAGAGGTTTATAGTAATACAAGTGAGACTGTCTTTGATCCAAAGAGCGGTAAAACGCTTGGAGAGCCTTCTGAAGAGCCATCTATACCTGCACCTGAAGACGAAGATAATGATAATTAAGAATTATTTATTAGGGACTGAATATGTTCAAGTGATAGCTCTCCCCTTTTGAGAAGTAATAAGAAGTCCTGAGACTCTGAATATGCTTTTAGTGTGTAAATCTGCTTGTTATTAAGTCCTGTGTTGTGAATATCATTGACGGTAATTTCAGATAAATTTAGATTTAAATAAAAGGCCATCACCACTAAGTATCGTGGCTTGATCTCAACAATGGGATCAATTTTCAAGTTATTGTCGTAAAGATAAGCTTTAAGCTCGTTTCGTTCCTTTTCAATGTGGAGAATGTTATTTCCAAGCTCAGTTTGTGAGAAATGAGTGAATTTCATATAGGAAGCTTTTTTGGACTCTACCTGTGAAATTATCTTGCTATCAATATTTTTAATTTGAGAAATAAGTCTAGGATTTATTCCCTCACTAGTCGCCTTTTTTGCCTTAGTAACAACTGAAAAAGAATTGACAGGAACAACTTTTTGATTGGATGTGTTTTTGTCGCTTTTGGTATTTGTATAAACTATAATTAAAGATATAACTAAAGCTACAAAAATACTTATAGGTAATTTTTTATTCAATTAGTATCCTGTATTGTTGTAATTATACTTTACAACAATTGTCGCATACGGAGCTGGTGGTGAAGCTAGTTGAATAGACTTATTACTATATGTAAAAGGTGTATCTACTCCATCAATGGCAACACTAATTGTTCCCTCTATAATGTCCAGAGCAGGATTCAGAGGATAACTTGAAATGTTTTGAGATACACTTAGACTGATGTCATCTAAAATAGGCTGGAAAGATTGGTTGATATCATAAACCTTAGACCCCGTTAAACTTGCAATTTGTTCATATCGAGAACCTGAATCAGCATTAGGGTTAATAATAGGAAACACAGATACTTTCTCATTTTTATCTTTGAGTGCGAAAAACTTATTGGCCCAATCCTGTACTAAGCCTCCTGAGTGTTCAGACTCATCTGAAAGGACAATATAAGTTAAAAGTCTATTGTTTCCACCAAACCAATTTGAATTTAATGCATAGCTATTATCCATTGATTGAAATACACGCTCGTCACCAGAACCATTAATTCCAACTAAAACACCTTCTTCGAAATCTGCTTTGAAGTTTGCAAAATCAGTTTCAGCACGTGTACTTGAAAGATCATACATATTTCCGGAAGCATTTAATCTAAAAGGGTTAGAACCAGAAGAAAGGTTGTAGTTGTCTGTTGTTGTTATCGCCATATTGAAAGGAAACTTGGCTTTTCCATTTACAAGGAAGTTATCTATAAATGCTGTGAAGTTAGCCTTTAGAGCAGCTTGTTCATTAGACATTGAACCAGAGTTATCAATAACCCAAACGATATCAACACCATCGTAAGTTGTTACACCTTGGGTAAATGTTTCAACGCCTGCTAAAATATCATTTGTAATTTCAACTGTAATAGTAGCGATATTTGAAACTTTCCCCGATTCATCTACAATTTGATAATTGAATGAATCACTACCGTTAAAATACTCAGTACTTGTATATTGACACTGCCTATCCACACAATTAGAAATTAGACCTCTGGTTGGATCCTTAAGGATGGTATATGAAAGCTCAGAGGTTAAACTATCTGAATCAATACCTTTGGGTAAATCAACTCTGATCGTATTCCCAGCTTTGGCCATAAAAGTATAATCTAGAGCAATGGGTGCATCAGCGACTTCATTTACTTCTATTGTAATGACAGAAGCTTCTTGAGCAACTAACTCACCATCGCTCGTCATAAATTCAATATGATCAATTCCACTAAAATTTTCATTTGGTGTATATGTACAATTAAAGTCTGAGGTGGAAAGTTCCTTACAATTGGTTAAAACTCCATGTTTTGGTTGGCCAGATACATTTAGTTTTAAATCTACAGACTCTTCGTTTCCTATAACATTGTAGTTGATTTGAAGACTTGTATCCTCATCTGTGTATAAAGTTAAACTCTCACCAATTGGAACTTCAATTAAAACATTGAAGCTGGTAACAGCTTGTTCTGGTCTACAACCAAAAAAAACAGTAAATGATAAAAAGAATAATAATAACTTTGTTTTCATTACCCACCTATCGGAAAGAAACATTATATATATTAATGATAATCTTAAAACCGACTTTGTTGGATATTTGTCTAAGTTATTATTTAATTTGAATGCATTTTTAGGTGGTTAGGCTGTTTAACGTTTATAGATGGAGCATTTTACTGCCCCAATATTGTGCCATTATCTGAATTTATCGTAATCACTTATTTTAGAGATTGAAAGCATTAAGGCCTTTAGTTTAATTTTTTGCCAAGAACTTTCAAACATAAATTGAGTACCGAAAAAAACATTATCATCTCTTTCGATTTTTCTTATAATTTGTGCATTTATAGAAACATTTCTATTAAGAATATCGAAATCTAGTTTCACAATACTACCTGTTTCTATTTCCTCATCAAGCTTTAAAAGTGCACCACCAAAGGATAGATCGACAACCTTACCATGAATTTCTTGATCAAGAAGTTTAGCAAAACAAGGCTCGTTAATAGTATAACGACTACCACGCTCCCACCATCTAAGGTTTTTATCAAAGAATATTTCTCTTGATCTTGGCATCAGTAAATAAAGCATCATGAGAACATTGGTCCCTAAAAGTAGATAAGCTGTACTAGAAGGATTTTTTGATAAATAAGGCCAACTGAAACTTTCGTAGTTTAAGTGAAAGTATAAACTGTATAATTGTATGCTAATAAATAAAAGATATGAGTAAAGCTTTACACTCAACAATAGAAGTCCACTTAAAGGAAACAAAAACCAAAAGTTAAAAAAATCTAACATGCCAAGTGTAAAAGTCTTTGAAAGCACCGCCCAGAAAGGAAATTCTCTTTCAATACTAATGAATGAAATTCTTAAAATTGGATCTATAAATAGAAACAAAGCAAAAAGTTTAAGTATTAATGGCCGTTTAAGCATTATATCCCCTGTAATTGTTAACTAGGTAAAAATATTAAGTTATTGCGCAGAAAAAAAATTCTAATACTATTTTAGTATAAACCAAAAAAAAGAAATGTGACATTATGAAAATTTTATCCCTATGCCTGTTTTTATTCTTAAGTTTGTTTTCAACAAACTCTTTCTCCAATGATGCCTCCCTCTATGAGTTCAAATGGTTGGATGAAGGAGAAACAGTTTATGTTATACAGAATAAAGAACATGTTAAAGCCAACAGTATTGGCATTGATTTTAGTTTCATT
This sequence comes from Bacteriovoracaceae bacterium, assembly GCA_047634375.1. Taxonomy (GTDB): domain Bacteria; phylum Bdellovibrionota; class Bacteriovoracia; order Bacteriovoracales; family Bacteriovoracaceae. The sequence continues at coordinate 62,605 of JBLIAG010000012.1, read as the reverse complement.
GATTCTAATAGCTCCCCATATCAAGACTCAAGTGGATTTTTAGCTTCATTCACATACTATTTTAGTGAACGATGGTCGATGGATTTTACTTATAAGCAGTACAATAATGCAGATAGTGATGACCTTACTAATCTCCTATCTGCAGATACAAATCAGGTAAAACCTTTAGTGAGAAGAATTGATGCCGCAAAGATTGTACATATAAATTGGATTCCATTTTATGGAAAAATAAATACGTTCAATAAAATATTCTTTTTTGATTGGGGACTTGGTGTTGGTGCCGGGCAATTTGATTATTCCGTAAACAATGAAACTTTTTTGCAAAAAACAATAAAGTTTAACTTGGTAGAACAAACAGATACAGGCTTTAACTTTAGATCTTTTTTAAAGTTTTATACAAAAAGTAGTATCACCATGGGGTTTGAGTATAATTTATCAGGAGTAAATACAATTAAAAGTGCTGATGGTGCGAAAGAAGTTTTATTCTTTAATGATATCATGGGAACAATTGGATATATCTTCTAATGAAACTCGTACTAACCATAACTCTATTGACACTGTCTATGACGTCGTTTGCCAAGAGCTATGGCGACATGTTTAACATAGTTTTTAAAAATAAATTATATTACTCTTCATATATATTCCTAAAGAAAAGTGTTGAAGCAAACGGTAAAATTCAACAAGTAAAAATAAATAAAGTGTTGGATATAGTTCATCCATCGGTGTTTATACACGATTTTGAATTAGATAAATTCATTGATAGAAAAACACCTCTGGATTATGCTGTAGGGCTAAGGCGCTTTTTCTTAAACGATTTTAAAAATGCTAAAACAAAATTAAAATCAATTAATAAAAGAAGTCCTATGTTCGTAGAATCAAATTACTTACTTGGGCTTATATATTTAACCGAAAATAAGCTTAAAACAGCGAGTACATATTTTAAAAGGTGTGTAAGAAACTCCAATAGAAAACATCAATCAGACTTAAAGCCAGAAAGTTATGTCCACACGTTTAAAAATAGATGTATTCAGCAAACAGCTAGGATTGAATTTACCCAAAAGAAATATAAAAAAACTTTAAAAGTATTAAATTATGTAAGTAAAGATGATTATATTTGGCCAAGATTTTTAATGGATAAAGCATGGAGTTACTATTGGTTAGGTCAAACGGAGAGAGCTCTAGGATCAGTAATGACTTACAAGGCTCCTTTGCTAAGACGTTTTATGATTCCAGAAGCAAATTATCTAAGAGGCCTTATATATTTTGAAATGTGTTACTTTGAAAAAGCAGAAACAATTTATAAGGAATTCAATAAAACTACATGGAAGTTTAGAAAAGTCGCTAGAACTGCAAGTCGAAATAGGTTGCTAAGGTTAATTGTAACAAAGAATGAACCAAGAAAAGAAGATGATAGATTTCTATACTACTACTTGAAAGGTTATAAGAAAGATATTCGTTATATCTCTTATAGAGCTGCAAGAAAACAGTTATCCAGCGAAATAAAAAGATTGTCTAAAATCAGAAGTTTAAGCCAGGCAAGAATCTTCTTAGATTCATTATATTTTTATAACAAAGCAATAAAGGAAGATTTTCAAGATTTCTTAAAAAACTTGTCAGAAGATTATTATGTACAAATTAAACAGATGAGAAATGCATTTGTAAAACTCAACCTGATGGTTAGTTTAAAGAAAAGAAAAAATATTAAGAAAAGTAACGATGACCAGTTTAATGATGATTTTGCGGAAAAATCTCTTAATGATATACCAAATGTTGATGACAAGTTTATTTGGGATTTTAGGGGAGGCTTTTGGGCCGATGAACTGGGTGACTATGCAGTTGCCTTAAAAAACAGGTGTTCGAAATGAAATTGTTAATAATAATTATAATGTTAATGACTACAAATGCCTTTGCACAAAGTAAAAAGGTTAAAATTAAATATCAGAAAAGACAAAAAATAGATCTTGGAGCCCTCATGATTGACGGAGAAATAGTTTCACCAGGAGATTTTTCAATAGACGATGAAAAAGAAAAGGCTCAAAAGCTACTTTTTAAGAGAAGAAATTACAACGATAGATTAGGTATAAATATACAATATGTATTTTAAGGGGGAGACCAGTGTTAAATTTTTTAGCGAACTTCATGCGAGATGGTGGTTATTTTATGTGGGTTATTCTACTCGTATGGTTGGTAGGGTTAGGAATTAGCTTTTACAAGTTCATAATGTTGAAAAGAAATGACGTAAACGGCAAAAAACTTTTCGATAAAGTAAAGGGAAGTATACTACAGAATAATGTAGATGAGGCCCTTAATCTTTGTTCTGGAAGTAAGGCTGTTTTACCATGTGTTCTAAGGTCAGGTCTAAAGCGTGCAAATGAAGATAGGGTTCTTGTTGAAGATGCAGTTGCAACTTCCTTAATGGAGCATACCCCCAAACTAACTTATCACTTAAATTACATTTCATTAATTGCGAATATTTCAACCTTAATTGGACTGTTAGGAACCATACAAGGTTTAATTATGTCTTTCGCCGCAGTAGGTGATCCGGCAGTTGGAAATAAAGCACAGGCACTTGCAAATGGTATTGCTAAGGCAATGAACACAACAGCATTTGGTTTAATTTCTGCGATTACAATTATGATCCTACACACAATTCTTACAAGTAAGGCAATTAAAATGGGTGATAAAATTGATGAAACAGCAGCAAAACTTATTGACTTACTTAGCGTTAAAAAAAGTAAGAATGTGTAACTATGTTTAAAAATGAAAGAAAAATTCCAGAGCTAGAAAAATTAAATCTCGTACCAATAATGGACGCAGTTTTTATATTTATATTTTTTCTGTTATTTTCTGCACAGTTTATTAAAATCTTTGAGATTGAAACCGCAGCTCCGATTGTTAGTGAAGTTCCACAAGATGTAAAGTTGGACAAGGATCCCTTAAACCTAATGATAAAGGTTTATCAAAGAAAAATTGAATTAGTTACTGGTGTTGATCAAGATATACAAGAGACTTATTTTAAAAAAGATACCCAGTACCCAGAAAAAATTAAGGAGAAAGTTCTTTCTTTGAGATTAAAACATCCGAAAGAAGACTTTATTGTCATTTCACCAGCTCCTGATATTGAATATAATGAAATTATTCAAGTTATAGATATGGTTCAGACATTACCTAAAGATAATATCTATAAAGTGACAGTGGACGGTAAGGTCCGAACTTTGGGCAAAATCTTTACACAATTAGTTTTGGAGCCAATGGATGAACTTTAGAAGGAAGAAAAAGAAAAATTTCGACGTTGAAGATATTGATATAACATCTTTGCTGGATATTTTGGTTATACTTTTAGTTTTTTTGCTTAAAAGCTTTAATGATTCTGATTTAACTGTAGACCTAGTAAATGAATTGGCTTTGCCATATTCGATGTCTAGGGTTGCAGCAAATAGTGGTGTTATTGTTCAAGTTAATAAAAAAAGAAATGTGTTTGTAAATACTGATGTGATTGGAAATATGTCGAATCCTAATACGTTGCCCCAGGTTAAGCTTAAACTTGAAGAAGAGCATAGAAAAAGAGTGAAAATGATGAGGGGTGATAAACCAGACCCTGAAAAAATTAAACTCATTAACTTCGTATTTGATAAAGGCCTTAAGTATTCTGATATTAATCAGGTTATAGAAATTGCCTCTGATGCTGGTTATGGAAAATATAAATTAATCATACAAGGTGAGGAATGAGACTATCAATTTTATTTTTTTCAATTCTCATGTGTTTTTCTAGTGTTGGATTAGCAAAGAACTCAAAGTGGCAAAAACATTATAAACTTGTTTTAAGTGATATCAAATCTGTGGAAGCTCTTAAAACGAGAGATCTTTCCCTTCGTGTTAGACTTTTTGAGCTATATGGTGAGAAGTTAAATCTTCTCATTGAAAAAGAAAATGAATTTAAATTAGATTTTCAAAAAAAAGGGTTTAAAAAAAGGGTTAGAAATATTGAAAAAAAACAAAAGCAAGTATTTAAAAGCTTAGAATCAATTGCAGGTAAAATTGAAAAACAAACAAAAGACAGAAAAATTCTTACAAAAATAAATTATTTTCGTGCTCTAAACTATTCATTAGTAAAAAAACATAAACAATTCTATAAAAATATAAAAAGGGCAGAAAAATATAATAAAGATAAACAAATGGGATTCTTAATAGACTCCAAGTTAGCCGACTACAATTTTAATGAAAAAAATTATAAGAGAGCATCTTATTACTATAAAAAAACTATAAGGAAAAAGAATAATAGTTGGGTTACAAAGCACTATTACAATCTTGCATGGTCTGAATTAAAACAAAATAAGTACAATACAGCGATTAAGTACCTTCACCTTGCCCATCGTTTTGATGGTAAAAAAGGTTATTTTAAAATTGGTGATCAATTAATTGATTCATTATTACTTTTTTATGCATATTCAAAACAAACAAAGCAAGGGCTAAAGTACTTTGATGATAATAAACTTTCTAGTTTTAAAAATTTATTAACTTATTTGCACTATACTTTTGAGAGCGGAGAAAAGAAGCATCTTAAGTATGTCATTGCAAGGATTGAGAAAAGAAGCTTGTCAGCAGATGAAACTTATTTATTTTTAGCAAAAAAAGTTTTGGTTTATAGGACAACAAAACAATTTTCGCTGTTACAAAGAGATTTTGGTATTTTCAAGAAAGAAGTCAAGAAGTTTAATAAGAAAAAAATAAAGAAAGAATCTCTGGCTGAGTTAATCAAAAACATAAAAGGTTATACTGGTTATTTACAAGAGCTTACCAAATCCCGAAATTTTATTTCAGAAAAGAGAAAAAAGCTTTATGTGCGTTATATTGGTTATAATTTTAATGTTTTAAAAACAATTGATTCGAAAAATAAATTAGAATATGCATACTATGAAGGGGAAACGTATTTCTCAATTCAAAACTTTAAAAGAGCAAGTTTCGTATACTCGCTAGGTATTAAAAGATATCAAAAAGTTTATAAGGGAAAGAATAAAAGTCCGTTTCTTGATAAATCTTTTGATTCTTTGTTTAAATCCTTAGAAGAACAGAAAAAACCGTCATATAAAGTTTTATTGTTTTCTTTTAATTCATATCTTCATTTTTACCCTAGGGGTGAAAAGGCGAATGTGATTTATCAAAGATTGCTGAGTTTATATCGTGAGAAAGGTAACGAAGGGAAAATGTTCTCTGTGCTAAAAGAATACAATAAGAATTATCCAAGGGAGCAAAAAGTTCAAAGGGATTTTTATAAGTCAATCTTGAATAATTATATTGATAGTAAGAATATATCTGCTCTAATTTCTCTTCAGAAATTAGTAGATAAGAAGTTTCTAGGTTTTTCACCAGCCGAATCTAATAAGCTTTCGAAAATTATGACCCAAATTTATTTTTCGAAGTATGAGGATCTTGCAAGTGCTGGAAAGTATAGTGAAGCGATTGCAGGATTTGGAAAACTTTTTAATGATAAAAAAAGTAAATACTCCCTTCGAGTAGATTCACTGAGAAAGAAAATGTTCTATCAAAATAAAACACTGTTGTTAGAGGATTTAGCTGTAAGTATGATAATGGCCTTAAAATTTTTTAAAAGCTCTGTTAAGAAAAAACATCATGAAGAACTTCTTTTTTATACACAAAACATTTGTGTTGCTGATATTCAAAAAGATTGCTTGAATCTTTTAACTAGTATTAATAAAGATCGTTTCATAAATTTAAAAAAGAATCAGAAGCTCTTAATGTTTAAGCTCTCCTTGGCAGTAAATAAGAATTTGGAGGGAAGTTATGCATTTGCAAAAAGTCCAGAAGAGAAGAATTACTTATTTAAAATACTTATGGCCAAAGATAATAAGTTTCAGTCGCCTCTTTTTTCTAAATTCTACAATGACAAAAATAAAAAGGCTATTATAGATAATGAAATAGAAAAACGTACTTTAAATGAATTCTATCAAAAACTGGATTTTGGACCAGTTAAGCAAAAATTGAATGAAGTATCTATTAAAAGTATAAAGACAAAACTCTTAAGGCAAATATACAAAGTTGAAAACCTGAAAAAGAGTATGGTTTTTAAACTGCCTGTCGCACCCAAGACGGATATTGTTACAGAAGAAGTCTTTGGTAAGTACGGTCAAGATATTATGATGAGTGCTCAAAACATAAGTGCTAAAATTTCGAAGGCCATCAATGAAACCCATCCAAATTATTTACCTTACATTCTTAGTGTCGCAATTTTAAAATTTGAAAACGAAATAAATAAAATGAAAAGATTTATTCCGGTATCAAAGAATGCTGATCTCGAAAAAGCAATGTCTGATGAAGTTATGAATTTTCATAAGTTCTTTGATAAACAATTAATCGAATATAGATCTTTATATTTTAAATCAATATCTAGAACGATGACCGGAAGTGGTACTAAAATATATAATGATGATGTAATGACTAAACCCCTTGGTGGTGGAGTCGGGCGAGTTTTATTATGGCAAGAATAATAAGTTTAATTTTTAGTGTAATACTCATTTCATGTGCTTCTACTAAGAGGACAGATGAAGAAGTTCTATCAGTTACCATGAAAAATAATTTGTATTCTAGTCAAGATCAGTTTGAAAATATTTTGAAAACAAATGACCCGATTTTTCTTACTCTTAAAAAAAACACATGTATCAATAACTGGGGAAAAGAAGTTTTTGCTCTTAAAAGAAAATTAAGAACAATAAAAAAAATATCAGAAAAGGTGGATGTTTGGTTTAAACTCGGGAATTGTTATAATTACGTCAAAGATACTGAAAGAGTGATTTATTATTATGACCTTGTTCAGGGGGCCGGTACTAGAGATACAAAATTATTGTCGATAATTTATTTTAATATGGGGCAAATATATGAACTTAATGGTCAACATTCATTGGCCTATTCATATTATGAAAATTCCTACAAGAATGATGATCCTAGCTCCCTTTCATTGTTCAAACTAGCCATTCTCGAACTAAAGCAAAGAGAATTTCGACTGAGTATTAAGTATTTGAACATTTTACATAAAAGGTATCCAAAGAGTAATTTAGTCAACTTTCTTATTGGGGTGAACTATTTTCACCTTAACGAAAAATCAGCTGTTATTAATAAAGTTTTACCACGGTTAGACGAAAAGTCAGTGAGTAAGGTTTTAATGGCCATGGCGCTAGACCTTAATGAGGATAAGAAGAAAAAATCCCTCGAGGCTGATTTGAGTAATCTTGATGTCGTTTTTTCAATGCATCAAGAGTTTAAACAGTATCTTCTTGGGAGACTTGGAAAATAAAATATGGCAAAACTAAAGTTTGAAGTATTTATTACCAAAGGTGATGTTCAAAAAACCTTTGAGTTAAATGAAAAGCCAATCATTTTTGGTTCAAAGGATAGTTGTGACATTTTTATACCTGGTGATGAACCAGCTATAAAAGCGATTCTTCAAAAAGAAGCAGATCATCTTATTGTTAAAATCTTTGATCTTAAGCATCCAGTAACTCTTAATGGTAAAAAGTATAAAAGTGCAAAATTAAAAAAACCTACTTTCTTTAAACTTTCAGAGTTTGATATAGTGTTAAGTATTGAGGAAGTCAAAGAAGCAGTTGATATTGTTACCTCTGAAACTATTGAAGATGAGTTTGAGGATTATGATGATGATGAGACTGTTGTTGAGTCAACAACATTAGGCAAATCTGAATTCGAAGTACCATCAACACCAGCTTTTGTAGAGCAAACTCAGGCCGGTGTAAAGCAACCAGTATTACAAGTAACAACTCCCTCTATCCTTGAGGAAGAAACTAAAACCCAAATAAATACTTTGAATTTAAAAGAGAGTTTGATCGAAATTGATAAAGATGTTCATGAGAGCAGAAAAGTGATCAAAGAAACGGAACAAACCCAAATTCGTCCAACTGTATTGGAAGACGATTTTAAATTTGAAATAAGCTTCGACGAATCAGGGTTTGAGGCAACGCAGTATCAATCATTTCAGGACCCAAATCTAGATTTTAGCTCTTATATAGACTTACAGAATGATTCAATCATTCAGCTTCCAACAGCGGAAATTCATAAAGTTAATGATTCTAAAAGTATTCATGTGGTTCATATGAACAATGGTACGTGTTTAAATGATGAATTTTTTCCTTTAAATTTGAAAAGAATTTTTCTATCGAACTCTTACCAAGGTAAGAATTACTTTCAAGTACATGATTCAGATTCATCTAAAGATGAGTTTCTTTATGGAAGAGACGGAAAAGTATTTGTTGTCTGTCTTCCTGGATATAGTGTGCACAAGAGCGTTAATAATGTACTGACGTTACTTGAAGAAAAGACGATCGAAGTTAATGAAGGCGAAAGAATTGTTCTAACAAAGGGAACAAGTCAGATCGTTATCCAATTGAGTCAAACGCCATTTAAAATTAAATCAAATAAGTTTTTTAATATTGAAGAGCAATTACTTAAATCGGTAGCTATTAGTTGTTCGTTGGCCTTGTTTATTTTGGCCTTAGTGGTCGTATATCCAGCAAAAAAAGAAGAAAAGCTAAAAAAAGAACTCGTTATAATATATAAGAGACAAAAAGTTGTAAAAGAGAAAAAAACGCCTACACCTCCATCTCAAGATGTTGCAAAGGCTGAACAAGATAAAAAAGTATCTAAACCAGCTCCTAAGCCTAAGATGGAAATTTTAAATAAAGCAAAGCCTAAGCCTGTCGTTAAAAAAGTTGTTGCTAAGGCCAAGGTTGTAACAACTAAGAAGACACCAGTTGTAAAAATAGCAAAATCAACACCACAGAAAATCCGCAAAAAAGTCAAGCGTGTTGCTAAGGCGAAGGCCCCAGCTCCAGCACCTGCACCAAAGAAGAAATTTAAGTTTAATTTTGGAAGTAAGATGAACTCAATGGTTTCCAAGTCGAGTAATACTGCTTTGAAATCAGCTAAAGGCGCTAAGGATGTTGACCTTGCCTCGTCAGTTGGATCGGCATCTGCTGTCACGAGTAACTTTAATACATCTAAATTTGGTAAAACAAATAATAAAGTAGCACGGTTTGCAGCAGGAAAAAAATCTGGAAAAGAGACAGCTGTAGGTACGAGAGGTTTATCAGGTAAGACTCGCTCAACAACAGCGTATATTGAAGCCAACACTAAAATTCTTGGAGCAATGGACCCTGAATTAATAAGAAAACTTATGAGAGAATATATTCCACAATTTAGACATTGCTATCAAAGAGAACTCTTAAAAAATCCTTCAATTGCTGGTGTGTTTGATTTAGCCTTTCAAATTAATGCTCGTGGTACGGGTGTAAATGTGGGAGTTCAAAGCTCAGGTAAGCAATTTTCTAAAAGTGCAATGGGATGTCTAAAACAAGTTGTTCGTCTTATTAAATTTCCAAAACCGAAGGGTGGCGGATTAGTTGATGTAAAACAACCAATGAACTTCTTTCAACAATAATTTATTTACCTTCTCAGGGATAGTTGATACTTCTTTAGGATGAAAAATATTCTTAATGTTGAAATCAAATCTCGATGTAAAAATCCAAACGAAATAGAACAAACCCTCATTAATCTTGGTGCTGATTTTAAAGGTGTAGACCACCAAGTAGACACCTATTTTGATGCGCGTAAAGGAAGATTAAAGCTAAGGCATGGAAATATTGAAAACTCCTTAATCTTCTACGATAGAAGCAATTCAGCTAAGTCTCGAGAGTCTCATATCCTATTAGAAAAACTTGGCCCAGAGAGTAATCTCTTAGATATTTTATCTGAAAGTATCGGAATTAAAATCGTTGTTGATAAAAAAAGAAAAATATTTTTCATCGAGAATGTAAAATTTCATGTTGATGAAGTTGAAAATCTAGGACAATTTGTTGAGATAGAAGCAATTTGTATTGATGGTTCAAAAAATATTGAAGAATTAAAGGTTCAATGTGATCACTACATATCTGTGTTAAAGCTTCAGGAGAAAGATTTTGTGGAGTTAAGCTATAGTGATATGGTAAATGAAAGCTTTGATTCAAAAATTAATAGAGAAGCTTGTAAGTTTCTTGAAAGCTTAAAACCCTCATTAATTAGCACGAATATTGATTTTGAAGGGCTCATTCTCGATCATCTATGTTACAGAGTAACTTCAAGGGAAGAGTATCAGTGTTTCTTTGAGAGCTTCAAAAATATTGGAAAGTTATTAGTTGAATCTAGTGTCGGTGGCCGACAAATTGCCACATTCAAACTTCAAACACCAATAGTTTGGAATGATTTGATGATTGACGTCATAGAATTACCAGAGCCAAAAAGTGCTAATAAATATGCCACTGGCTTTGAACATGCTGAATTTGTAATTAGTGATGATTTTCAGATATTTATGAAAAAATATTCACATTTAGATTTTGAATTAGATGCAATATCAAAAAAAATTAATCCAGATATTAGGCTATCCTTTGATACTGGTGAAAGTATAAAGTTTCACCACCAGAGTCTAGAGAGCGTAATTGAATATGAAAAATCAATAGATTAAGTAGATAAATGATAGAAATAGCTTGTTATTTCGTTAATCTTTTACTAAAAATACATCATGCGGGCTGTTAGTTAAGCTGGATATAATAGTTGACTACGAATCAATCGTCAGGGGTTCGAATCCCTTACGGCCCGCCATTTTTTCCCCAAAAATTAATTTTAAGAATAATACTTGTCTAGATCCGTAGGCAGTATGATTTGGATTTCTGTGTAAACATTCACTTCAGAATTAATGGTAATTTCTCCGTGGTGCTTTTTAATAATTTCATATGATAAATAAAGTCCAAGTCCTGTTCCAAGCCCTGTAGGCTTTGTGGTAAAGAACGGCTCTAGAATCTTATCCTTAACATTATTTGGAATACCGATTCCATTATCATGAACAGTAAACAGGATTTTATTTTTACCGAATTTTTTAACAGAAGTTCTTAGCTCTGGTGTATATTCAGTATTACTAGTTTGCATTTTATTTAACTTTTCACCTAATGCAAAAAACGAGTTTTCATAGAGATTTACAAGTAGTCTTCCAAGTTCATTTGGAAAAACTTTTAAATTTATATCCTCATCTATATCAACAATGATTTTAGCTGTATTACTGGCATCAGTTTTTAATGATTTTTGGACAACCCTAAGGTTCATATTTATAAACGAGAATAAATTTACATCAGCCGGCTTTGTGTATTCAGTTCTGGATTGTAAAAGCATATTCTTAATAATTGTTTCCATTCTTTGATTACTATCAAGTAGCATTTCAATAATTGCCGGTGCTCTTTGTAACTTATCTAGATCGATCTCTTTGGCATTGTAATTTTCTTCAGGGTTATTTATTGAAAGAATATCTTTTAATACTATTACTGAGTTTTTGCTAATATTTAGTGGATTTTTAAGTTCATGGGCTATTCCAGCAGAAACTAGACCGAGAGAGTTAAGCTTTTCTTGGTTAATAATTTGATTTTGAGCTTGTTCGAGTTTATTAATAAGGTTTCTAACCTCTATGTTTTTTTCTTTTAGAAGCTCAGTTTTATTATCCACAATAGCTTCTAGAATATCTTTAAAGTTTTTAAGTTCTCGTATTAAGTATTAAGTTGTTAAAAGACTGAACAATCTGGTAGAGCTCCTCAGTATCAGAGGATTCTTCCACCACAATTTGTTCTGGGTTTTGAGGATCTAAGCTTTTAATCTTATTAACGAGGTTTTGTAAGGGTTTTTTAACTCTCGTATTAAAAAATATGATAAGGATGGCCCATAGCGAAATAGTTTTAAGAATGGAATTAACAATTATGTAAAATATGATTCTAGAGAGTTGTTCAAGAATTATCTTGTTGCCCGAGTAGACATAAAGAAATCCAACTACTTCAGATTGGCCATTATCTAACTTTTTTATCAACTTCTTTTTAAACATAAAGTATTCGTTCGGGCTTATGTACTTTAAGAGAATGTTTGAACTCGGTTTAAATGTTTTGTCACTAACTTCACCAATTTTATGAAGAAGTTTATTATTAGTATCGACTAGTTTAACACCTAGCACCGATGGTGATTCAAGAATTCCCGCTAAAATTGTTTTGGTTTGGTTATCGTTAAATTCCCAAAGGGAGTTGGTTAGCGAGTTATTAAAACTTTTTGAAAGTTCATTGATAGAAGCACTGATATTAGTTTTGATATCATTATACTCAAATATAACCTGACCTATGGTCAGAATTATTGCCACAGAAAAATAATAAAGCGTGATATACCTTATAACTTCAAAGCTAATTGAAATACGTGAATTATTTTCCTCTGTATAGTTCATTGGGTATATTATAAAGTAATATTAAGGATTTACTCGTATGGAAAAATTTGCTGTTAAGTCATTTTGTGTCAAGTATTCATGGACTTTAGTATTACTCGCAATACTGATTCCGAATATTTTTTTAAGCTATTCAATGGAGTTAAGCTTCGATGAAAGCTACTATTGGATTTATTCAAAATTCCTAGATTTTGGGTATTATGATCATCCACCAATGGTTGGGCTTTCAATATACTTAGGAACACTTCTATTTGGTGATACGGAAATCGGTGTTCGAATTTTTTCTAACTTATACCTGTTCGGAACGATAGCCTTGATTTGGGATATGGTTAAGCATAACAAGCAAGAATTAATTTTTTGGGTTTTGATTGCCTCTATGCCTCTCATAACCCTTAACGGTTTAATTGCCCTTCCTGATGCACCTTTAATGTTTTTTACGACATTATTTTTTTGGTATTTAAAAAAGTATATTGCTGAAGACCATAATAAATTTATCTTACCAATATCCATGGTTATAGGGATGATGTTCTATAGTAAATACCACGGACTTTTAATTGTTTTGTTAACAGTTTGTGGATATCCTCAATTTTTAAAAAGGAAAACTTTTTGGCTTATCGTTTTGGGTGTTGTCCTAATCTTTATGCCACATATGTGGTGGCAGTATCAAAATGATTTTGTCTCTTTCAAATTTCATCTTTTTGGAAGAGCAGAAAAACATTTTAGTATAGCTAATATATTGGACTATATTGGTGGCCAAATTGTTTTGATGGGGTTCTTAAATTTCTTTCTTTTTCTCTATATTTTCTATAAGAATAAATTTAAAGATCCATTCGAAAGAGTCATGATATTTAATTCCTTAGGTTTTCTTCTTTTCTTATTTTTAATGTCCTTTCGCAACCAGATTGAAGCGAATTGGACTATAAGTTGTTCAATAGCCTTAATCATTCTGATGTTTCCATATATAGAAAAATATAAGAAAGTATTTTTGTGGAGTTCTAGTATTAGCCTTTTCCTCTTTTTTGCACTTAAATTGGCCCTGTTTAATTTACCTGTAATTATGGATAATATGGAAAAAGAAAATAGATTTAATGAAATTATCGGCTGGAAGAATAATCGTATAAACTCTATTACAAATATTTGTAAGGACAAGGTTATTGTTGGCGATAACTATCAAGTCACGTCGAAACTAGCATTCTACTTAAGCAACCCAAGTATACCAGCACTTCATTTAGGTAGTAGGGAAAGCCAATACTCTTTGTTAAAACTACAAAACCAAATTAAAGAAGATACTGAAATTTGTTATTTAACAAGTAAGCCGCTAAAGGGTACATTTAAAATTAAAACAAATTATAAAGACGCAGTATATATAATTGAAAGTACAACATTAGGTAAACTTTCAGAATTTTATGGGATGACATATGAGGAAATTATTAGAAATTGAATTTAATGATGAAATTAGAAAAGTTAATTTAATCGTATGGATTTTTTCTTTTTTAACATTCGCTTTATTTTTGCTGACACGAGTTGCTGAAAAAGCAATTTTCAATATAGGTTTTTTTATTGAATTAACTTTTATTTTTGTAGTTTTGCGTTTTTATGGTCGAGCGTTAAGAAATAGAAACTATGCTTTTTGGGGATTAACCCTCGTTCTCTCTTTATATCTCTTCATGAATATTCTCCAATATACATTTATGGACTATAATATTTTTATACTTTATGTTGCCTTCTTATCATCATTATTTTTAGGAATAAATGGTTATATTCTTAGCTCTCCTCTCTACTTTCCACGAATACAATGGTGGGAATACGATTTTCGATATCGAGGAGAATTAAAAGCAACTGCAATTTTGAACGATGAAGAAAGTGAGATTAGAGTTGCAGATGTAAGACGAGAGTCCATGTCCCTACTTTCTTTTAGTCAGATTCGTTTAGGCCAAGAGATCAAAATTGATATTCCTTTTGGGGAGAAAGTTTTCGAGGTAACAGGGAAGCTTAAAACTGCGAGAGAGGATATACCTGGTCGACCGATACGGTACGGTGTTAAGTTAGATGTCGAAAAGGACACTGAGCGCAAGAACTATTTAGAATTAAGAAAAGTCTGGAATATGAAAAAGAATGCAAACTTTAGAAGAAAATTCGCCGACTATAAAGAATCAAAAGAAGCTAAAAATGAATTTCAATCAAATTAACTATTTTATGTCCATGGCTTTAGATGAAGCTCATGAAGCTGCGAAGATAGATGAAGTTCCTGTTGGGGCAATACTTACTGATAAATTTGGAAAGATTTTAGCCAAAACTCATAACACAAAAGAAAAAGAACAAAATCCCTGTAATCATGCAGAAGTTTTGGCGGTTACCAAAGCATCTCAAGAGCTAAATTCGTGGAGATTAATTGATTGCAATTTATTCGTAACCCTAGAACCCTGTCCAATGTGCATGGCCACTTTATCTCAAGCACGAATCAAGAATGTATACTTTGGAGCATATGATCCTAAGGGGGGAGCAGCTAGTCTTGGTCTCGACCTGCATAAGGATATTCGTTTAAACCACAAACTAAATTTGTATGGCGGCTTCCAACATCGTGAATGTTCACGACTTATTTCCAACTTTTTTAGAAATAAGCGCGGAAAATATAAAAAATCTTAAATTAATAAAGTAAAATACCAAAAACAACTCCATATTAGTTAGAAAAGCTATAGACTAAAAAAATTTGTAATGATAAATTTAATCTTTGTAAATGCGGAGAATTGGTCGAGTGGTCGAAGACGCTAGCTTGGAAAGTTAGTGATGGGGTGACTCATCCGAGGGTTCGAATCCCTTGTTCTCCGCCATTTTACATTTTCGACACATCCCTAGATTTATTTATGACTTAAAAGGCTTATGCTTTACGTATTAATTTCGCATCTCAATTGAACTTTAAGTATTCTCATTTTGTGACCGACATGAAATTCTTACATGACTAGATTTAATAAAACGGAGTTTCGATAATGCATTTAGTAAAAGACCCAACTTCCCCCAAATTACCTGAGATCACTTTTGCCGACTTTATGAAGGTTGATATGAGAATTGGAACAGTAATTGAGGTTGAAGATTTTCCAGAGGCAAGGAATCCAAGTTATAAAATAAAGATAGATTTTGGAACCGGGATTGGAATTAAAAAATCATCCGCTCAGATCACTGATCATTATTCAAAAGAAAGCCTTTTTAGTAAAAAATTATTGGCCGTGGTTAATTTTCCACCAAGACAAATAGGCAAGTACATGTCAGAAGTATTGGTTATGGGATTTTCAGATTCAGAAAATAAGATTGTTTTATTTGATCTTGATAAAAGTGTACCAAATGGAACACAGCTTCTATAGTTAATCATGGATAATTTTGAAAACATAAAGAAATGTAATACAGGTGAGTTCACTAATTTTTTAACACATAAAGAAGCAAGTGATTACGAAGGTTGTGAATACATATATAATAATAAATTGATTATTCAGAGAACAGCTAAAATTACACCTACAAAAATGGGTCAATTTGTAACTCTTTGGAAAAGAAGTATTAATAGAATAACAGTACCAATTGAAGATATTGATAACGTTGATTTCGTGATCATAATTTGTATCGAAAATGATAAAGTAGGACATTTTCTTTTTCCTAGAAAAGTCCTTATAGATAAAAAAATCATGTCATCAAAAGAGTATAAATCAAAAGGAAAAAATGGATTTAGAGTTTATCCTATTTGGGATAAACCCGTGAGCAAACAGGCAATCACAACTCAAAATTGGCAGGTTAAATACTTTAACAAAAGTTTAAAATTAAATAATTTAGGCTGATTTATTAAAGGAATGCCTTATTCCCATTTCTCTTGAAATCTTTTCGATTAATTCAAAAGCCATATCCTTTGAATATAAACCTCTGACAATTCTAATTGGGCCTCTACTGTTCTCGTAAAAACCAATAATTCTAAATCTATAAACTGGATTATCATTTTGAGTAAATGCAACATACTCTTCAAGCTCAATTCTATTAAGGCCCACGGACTCAAAACTTCTATTATATTTAGGTAGAGGAAAAGGAGCTGCCTTTACTGAAATAGTTTTTGAATTAACAATTATAGTGGATTTATTAAAAGATGTTGCCAAAGCGTAGTACCCAGTAATAAAACCGACGGTGGGATGAGTGATTGCAATAATATATGCCGGATTAAAATTTTGAATTAAATAATCAATGGAGATACTTGAAAAATCTTTTATCTGGGAGAAAAAGATCGCTCCTAAAATTCCATATGTAACAATATTCCAAAAAAGCGAGAACACTACAAAGAATGCACTTTTTTTCCATCTCCAGCTGAGTGTGAGATCCATCCCAACTCTATTGACTTCGATGGGTACACTACTTTTATTTACTCTTTGATTTTGATCGCTCATATAACCTTTTCGGCTAAATTAAAAAAACACTTTAATTCTCAAAAAAAGTCTAAATTAAGTCATTGCACTGAGTTGAGATACTACTGTGAAATGAGCTAAATGCCATTGACAATGAAATTGCTTTAAGTTTAATATGCAATTGGCAGCTTACGATTGTGATGCTGGGAATCCGCCAGGCCTGGAAGGGAGCAACGGTACTAGTATTTGCTTTGTGTAGGCTGCCACTTAAAAAACTTCCCCTCAAATTCAGCTTATATTTTCTTACATTTGTCTCTATTAACCACTGCGAATTGACATTGATTGAATGCTCTACTAATTTGGCCCTAACATTACATTGTTATCAATATTAGAGAGAGAGATTATATTGAGTTATCAGGTTTTAGCTAGAAAATGGCGACCAAAGAATTTTAATGACGTTAAGGGTCAAGATCATATTACCCGTACGTTAGTAAATTCAATTAAAAATCAAAAAATCGCACATGCCTATTTGTTGACTGGTACCAGAGGTATCGGAAAAACAACAATTGCAAGAATCTTTGCAAGAGCAATTCGTTGTGAAAATCTTTCAACTGAAGGAAATCCTTGTCTTAAATGTGACTCATGTATATCAATTGAATCAGGTCACTCTCTAGATTATTTAGAAGTCGATGGTGCATCAAATAATAGTGTCGATGATATGCGTGATCTTATTGAAAACGTTCAATACTTACCTACGAATGGAAAATATAAAGTCTATGTAATAGATGAGGTTCATATGTTAACGGTTAGCGCATTTAATGCCCTACTGAAAACACTAGAAGAGCCGCCTGAACATGTCGTTTTTATTTTTGCGACAACGGATCCACAAAAATTACTAGGAACTGTTCTATCAAGATGTCAGAGATTTGATTTTAAAAATTCTAGCCCAGAAGATACTAAAAAATTATTACTTGAAGTCGCTGAAAAAGAAGGAATAACTTTTGAAAGTGAAAATCTAGCACTTGAACTTGCAAAACAAGGAAAGGGATCATTTAGAGATTCATTATCATTGTTTGATCAAGTGATTAGCTTATCAAGTACTTCAGTAATTACGGAAGAAGCATTAATGCTATCTCTTGGAATGGCCAAAACTAAATCAATAAATGTAATGGTTAATAACTTGTTGGCAAAAAATAAAGATGCAGTAATTGAAATATATAACCAAGTTCTAAATGAAAATATCGACTTAAAGATATTCTCAAAACAAGTGTTAGATAAGTTCTATAATTTATTAGTAAATATTGATTCGCAAGGAAACCTTGAAACCTCTGATTTAAATCCAGATGTCATACAAGAGGTAAGCCTTGTGGAAATTCTATGGATTTATGAAAATTTATCAAAAGATTTGGAATGGGCCCTAAACTCATTCGATCCGGAAAAGACATGTAGTGTCGCTTTTATAAAAGCAGCTTTGAGAGAACAAATTCTCAATTTATCTTCCGAAAAAATCTCATTAAAAAAAAACTCTAATTCCATAGAAGAAACTATTAAAGTTGAAGCTATTACTGAAGAACTTGTTACTAAACCAACGATAGATCTAGTTGTTACGGAAAAAGAAGCTCCTGAAACAATTGAAAAAATCTCAGTAGAAGATGTTAAAATTGAAGACGTTAAATCTGAAGAAGTTGAAGAGAAAGAAATTGTTGTCCTACCTATTTCATGGGAGGTTTTTTTAAAGTTTCTATATAGAAAGAATGCGACAATTGCAGTTAACCTTGAAAGGGGTAACTTGCTTAATCATGAAGACTTTAAAAAAGTTGGTTCTTACTTAAAGGTAGCATTTAGCCAAGAATGTAGAATCTTTTTTGACTTTTTAAGTGACCAAGAAAGAAAGAATGAACTCATTGAGCTAGCTGGAGAATACCTCGGTCATGAAAGTTCAGATGTTCATATCAGTTTTGAAATGATGGATGATGAAACAAAAGAGACAACAAACTTTATGAGCTCTGTGGAAATCGAAGAAGATGGAATCAGAAAAAATAACGAAGAATTAAAACAGAATATTTTAAATAATAAATATATAAAAACAGCAGAAACATTATTTAATTCAAAAATCGAAAGAGTTGTTTTAAATGATGAAGAGTAAAGGATTGTAAGATGGCCAACATGAACATGTTAATGAAACAAGCTCAGCAAATGCAAACAAAAATGAAAGCTCTTCAAAAAGAGTTAGACGTAAAAGAATTTGAAGCAAGCTCGGGTGGAGGAATGGTTACTGTTAAAGTTAATGGTAAACAAGATTTATTAGATATAAAAATAAACAAAGAATGTGTTGATCCAGAAGATGTTGAAATGTTAGAAGATCTTGTTAAAACCGCTGTATCAGCTGCGATGAAAGAATCTTCAGAAACTGTTTCTAATGCTATGAGTAAGGTTACCGGTGGGATGAACCTACCTGGTATGTTTTAATGATTGAATTGCCAGAGTCAATATTGAACACAGTATCTAGCTTTACTAGACTCCCAGGAGTTGGTGAGAAGACAGCGTTACGCCAAGTTATGAATATGGTTAAGTGGAATCCTGAAGATTTGTCAGAGTTTGCTACGGCTATAAGTGAACTACAAAATATAAATAAATGTAGAGAGTGCGGTCTTTATTCTGAAAAGGATATATGTGCGATTTGTACAAATGAGGGACGAAAAATTAGTTCTATCCTTTGTGTTGTTGAAAACATTAATGACTTAATGGCAATTGAAAGAAGTAATGAGTATTCTGGCCTTTACCATGTGCTCGGTGGTGTGCTAAACCCTCTTATGGGAATAGGACCTGATCAACTTAAGATAGAAAAGTTGGTTGAACGGGTAAATAAATTTAATATAGCAACAGTCGTATTAGCGATTAACCCTTCTGTTGAAGGCGATGCAACTTGTTCTTATATAAAGCAACTGCTAAATAGTGTAAATGTAGAGAGAATCGGTTTTGGAGTACCAATTGGTGGATCACTAGAATATCTAGATCCATTAACAATCACCAAGGCCCTAGAAAATAGAAAGAGACTTTAGAGAGTGAATTTAAACTTATTAGTTGAGAAGTTTTTTAATGAAAACGATTATAATCGTATCGCCGATAAACTAGTTGTTATGAGGCATGATGGTATAAACGTTTATTCAAACTGTGAAGATCAGTTTGAGGCATCCTCAATTGGAGCACTTGTAGCTGGTTTATGGCAAGCTGCTGAATCGCTTTCCTCTTTATTAAAAAAGAATGATGAATTTTTTGAATTTAGACTTGGATTTGATACTTCCTCGGAAGGACTTTATGTTTTGCCTTTTACAATAATGAAAAGTACCTACTACGTATGTGCTATTTATAGTGAATCAAACAATCCAGCTAAATTAAAACGTAATTTAAGACTTTTAAAAGATAGTCTTGAAGTATTTTTAAGTGAGTTTTCCTTAGACGAAGAAGCAAACAGAAAAGGTTATCTGTTTAATGAAATCTCCGACTCTGAGATGGATAACCTGTTTTCATTTGGTGGAGTTTAGATATGTCTTTTGTAAATTATCATACGAAGGAAATAAATTGTAAGATTGTGTATTATGGTCCGGGCCTTGGTGGAAAAACTACCAATATTCAGCATGTTTACCAAAAGACATCTGCGAATAATAAAGGGCAAATGGTAACTTTAAATACAGAAAATGAAAGAACACTTTTTTTTGATTTTTTACCCCTAGATCTTGGGACAATTCGTGGATTTAAAACACGTTTTCACTTATATACAGTTCCTGGGCAAGTATTTTACGAAGCAAGTAGAAAGTTAATTTTAAGAGGCGTAGACGGGATAGTATTTGTTGCAGATTCTCAAGTTGAGAAAATGGAAGCAAATATTGAAAGTCTTGAAGGCCTTAAAAAAAATTTAGTTGAACAAGGGCATGATTTGAATAAGATTCCTATTGTTATGCAATGGAATAAACGTGACCTTCCAAATATTATTTCTGAACAAGATTTGGAGCAGAAGTTAAATCAATTAGACCTACCTTCTTTTAGCGCAAGCGCTTTGAAGGGAGATGGTGTATTTGAAACATTAAAAACGATTAGTAAGTTAGTACTTTTAAATATTAAAGGTGGATTGGAGAGATAAGGAGTAATTCTATGGGATTATCTAATAAGCAATTGAACACTTTAAAAGACAAGATTCAAGCCGACAGAGAGAGAGTTTTAAACGGTTTTGATGACATTAATGCAGAAAAATATCATTTAAACAATGATGATCGATTTGATGAAGTCGATCAAGCCGCTTCAGATTATCAAAGATCACAAATGCTTCGCTTTAGAGCTAGAGATGTTTTTTATAAAAAGAAGCTTGATAAAGCTCTTGGTAAGTTTGAAGCTGCTGAGTATGGAATTTGTGAAGAGTGTGACGAAACAATTAAATTCGAAAGACTATTTGCAAGACCAACTGCTGAACTTTGTATTTCTTGCAAAGATGAAGCGGAAAGAGAAGAGCAAGGGAATTATATTGGAAGACAATCTAAGTCACTTGGTCAAAAGTCTGAAGCACAAGCTAATCTTTAATTAGGATTTAAGTATGAGTAAAATTGGTGTTATTGGTGGAAGTGGGATTTATAATATCGAAGCCGTTACATTAATAAAAGAGCATGAAGTTGAAACTCCATTTGGGAAGCCAAGTTCTAATGTTTTGGAAATGAGTGTAGATGGTTCTACATTCTTTTTTATTCCAAGACATGGAAAAGGTCATGCAATCAGCCCTTCAGAAATTAATTATAGAGCGAATATTTACGCTCTAAAATTAATGGGTGTAAATACGGTTGTTTCTGTTTCAGCTGTTGGTTCTTTGAAAGAAGAGCACGCTCCAACACACTTTGTACTTCCATCACAATTTATAGATTGGACTAAAGGTTTAAGACCTCGAACTTTTTTTGGTGAAGGTGTCGTTGGACATGTTTCAACGGCTTATCCAATTGAGAGATCACTTCAAGAAAGAATTGCTAAGATTTTAGAGCAAACGGATATCAAATTTTCACTTGGTGGTTCTTATGTTTGTATTGAAGGACCACAATTCTCTTCAAGGGCAGAATCTCAAATTTACAGAAGCTTTGGTGCAGATGTAATTGGTATGACAAATGTTCCCGAAGCTTATCTCGCAAAAGAAGCAGGGATGGCATACGCAACAGTTGCTATGGTTACTGACTACGATTGTTGGAAAGAAGAGCATTGTTCTGTTGAAGAAATTATGAAGGTTATGGGTGATAATTATAAATCTGCTCAAAAATTATTAACTCAATTGATTCCAAGCTTAAGTAAGGAACCAATTATGTTTGAAGCTGAAAACAAATATGCTGTCATTACAAATGCGGAAATTATTTCAGTGGAACAACAAAAAATCGTTGATGTCCTTATCAATGACTAAACAGTATACAAAACATTATTCAGTTTTTTACACCGAGTGTTTAGAAGAATTTTCAAAGGTAAATCCTGAAAAAGAAACTAGGTACTATGCAGATATGACCTTTGGTGGTGGCGGACATAGTTTAGGTGTGGCCAAGGAAATTACAAACTCTATCGTATATTCAGTTGATCAAGATCCTGACGCTATAAAAAATGGTAATGAATTAATAGAGAGCTTTGATTTAAAAGATAAAGTATTCCTAAATAAAATGAATTACGAAGAATTCCCTGATTGGGTTTCAACTAATCATCCAGGTCTTAAATTTGATGGTATCCTAATGGATTTAGGTGTTTCTTCTCATCACTTTGATGAGTTTTCTAGAGGTTTTTCTTTCAGACAGGAAGCACCACTTGATATGAGAATGGATCACGAAAATGACAAACTCTACACAGCAGCGGAAGTTCTTAATTCTTATGATGAAGATGAAATAGCAGATTTGATATTTAAATATGGTGAAGAGCGCTATTCTAGAAGAATTGCGAAGAATATAATTGAATTTAGAAATGATAAAAAAATAGAAACAACGAAAGATCTAGAGTCGATCGTCTTTCATAGCTATCCTAAGCAATTACGTCATAATAAGATCCATCCAGCGACTAAAACCTTTCAGGCCCTCAGAATCTTCGTAAATCGTGAACTAGAGGTACTTGAGAATACTTTAGAGAAATTGTTTGGTTTATTGGCCGATGGCGGTGTTTTGGAAGTTATCTCATTTCACTCTCTTGAAGATCGTATTGCAAAGCACAAATTTAAAGAAATTTTTCAAACAGATAAAAATATTGCTAAAATACTTACTAAGAAACCGATTTACCCATCTGAAAGAGAGATTGGGGAAAATTCTAGATCTAGAAGTGCCAAACTTAGGCTCATACAAAAACTAGATCCGAATGCTCAGGGAGGAGTAGGTGGTAAGAAAATCAAGAACAAGAAAAAAACAAAACCCGTTTTTTAAGTATATTTCAGATAAAATCTTTACGTCGCAGACGTTACCGCTAATCTTTGTAGTTTCAATTCTTGGAATCATGTTTGTTCTCATTCGAATGAAGGGAATAGAGCAGGATTATAAGTATAACGAAATTGCGAAAAGAATTAGTGTTCAAAAAATTCAAAATAAAGAACTGAAAGCTAATCGTGCCAGAGAATTATCAGTGAAGAAACTTAAAGCTTATGCTAAAGATTACAACCTTAATGAACCAGATGAAAAGAGAGTGATAATAATTCCATAATGAAAGCAAAAATTACAGGAGTCTTTTTATTTTTTATCATCGTCTATGTCACTATTCTAGGCAAGGCTATGTATGTCCAAGTTATTAACCGTGATAAATTAATTGCTTATTCCGAAAGCCAAATTGTTAGAAAAACAAAAATCTACCCAAAACGTGGATATATCCTTGATAGAAACGATAATCCACTTGCGATAAATATTCAAAAATATAATCTTTTTACTTTTGTAAAAAAAGAAAAAAACTTAATAAATGAATTGAAAAGCTTAGATAAAATAATTCCATCAATAAATATTACAAGAATTATTAAACAAATTAAAACTCGAAAAAAATTCACATGGATTAAAAGAGAAATTGAATTAGATGAAACTCAAGTTGCTGAAATAAAAAAATTTAAAAACATTTTTATTGAAAGTAAATCGAGTCGCTTTTACCCAAATCATGAACTACTTGGTCAAACACTCGGTTTTGTTGGAATTGATAATGATGGCTTAGCTGGTATTGAATACCAATTTAATGATGACCTCCAAGGGCAAGCAGAAATTTATAAGTATTTAAAAGATGCTAAGGGTAGACCGGTTAAATTTAAAAGTGCTAATTTAGACAAGCGTGGAAAAGACATCACTCTATCGATTGATAAAGATATACAAGCAAGTGTAGAAGAATATTTAAAAGATGGAGTTGAAAAGCATGAAGCCCTAAGAGGTGGTGCTGCAGTTATGGATGCTGTGACCGGGGAAATCTGGGCAATGGCAAATTATCCGAATTTTGATCCAAACCATGCGAGAAAAAGTAAAAATAGAAAGCTGTCATTTATATCAGATCCATTTGAACCAGGCTCGGTCTTTAAAGCTTTAACTATTGCTTCTGCAATTGAAAATAATGTCGTTAGAGCTGACACGAATTATTTTTGTGAAAGAGGAAAATTCAGAGTTGGAAATCATTATATTACGGAATCGGATAGTAACCATGCTCATGAATGGCTATCAGTAACAGATATTATGAAGTATAGCTCTAATATTGGGACAACGAAAATTGCTTTTGATCTAACTTATCCAAGCCTTAAGAAGACACTGGAAGATTTTCATATTGGGGAAAAGACTAATATTGAAGTTCCTGGTGAGTCGAGGGGGATTTTGGATCAAAAGGAAAATGTAAGCCCTCTTAGGCTTAGCAATATTAGTTTTGGC
Source organism: Bacteriovoracaceae bacterium (assembly GCA_047634375.1). Taxonomy (GTDB): domain Bacteria; phylum Bdellovibrionota; class Bacteriovoracia; order Bacteriovoracales; family Bacteriovoracaceae. The sequence continues at coordinate 38,039 of JBLIAG010000012.1, read as the reverse complement.
CAAGGAGTTGCGACAACTGGAATACAAATGTTGGCTTCTTACTCTGCGTTTACGAATGGTGGTTATTATGTTCAACCAACTTTACTTAAAATAAAAGATAAGAAAAAAATAAAATCTAAAAGAGTTATCAGAGAAGATACTTCCAAGGCCGTTTCAGAAATGCTGAGACTTGCTGTTAGCGAGGGAACTGGTAAGAATGCGAGTGTGCGCCACTTTGAAATTGCAGGTAAAACTTCAACTGCTCAAAGAGCCGATGGAGCAGGTGGGTACTCCGGATATATTTCTGGATTTATTGGATATCCAATTAACGTTGATAAGAAGTTTGTCGTTTTTGTTTATGTGGAAAAACCTGAAAAAGGGTACTATGGAAGTACTGTCGCTGCACCGATATTTCAAAAAATAGTTAAAAATATTTTATATAAGAATAAGAGTTATAGTGGCCTTGCTAAACTTAAAAAGGGTGGCAAGACAACAATGGACAATATAAGTGTAAAGTACTCTTCAAAAAGAAGAGTTCAAAAAGGAATTGTACCTAATCTTATTGGTTTAGATAAGGGTTCTGCTTTCAAAGTCCTTGATTCTATAAGTGCTAAATATGACCATAAAGGATTTGGAATTGTAGAGTCCCAAGAGCCAAAAGCCGGATCTAATATAACCCTTAATACAGTCATTCAATTAAAGTTTAAAGCCCCATCTTATGATGACTAAAAAATTAGAAACAATTCTTTTAAAACTAAATATTCCAAGAGATATTCAGGGTTTAAATGTACAATGGAAAACTCAGGATTCGAACGAGAACAGCTTTCTTTTTTATACATTAAGAGAATCTGGTAAAAATCAAATAAAAGTTGCCAAGGAAAGGTTAGCAAATTCAAAGTTTAAATATTGTTTTATCAATAGTTCAGAAGCTATTGATTTACCTAATATTATCGCAATAAATAATGAAGTTTTTAAGACACTAGAAGAAGAGCTTTTAAACGCACTTTATCCATATAATAAAAAGATCTTCACTTTAGGTATCACTGGTACAAATGGGAAAACGACTACGATTGATCTCATTCGACAGTTAGCAATTTTAAAGAAACTTAACGTCTTAACAATAGGAACTCTTGGTGTTTATTTAAATGAAAATCAAGTCGAGAATTTCAATTTGACCTCCCCAAATTATATTGACCTTAGAAAAACACTAAATAAATACAGCAAAGATATTGATGTTTTTGCTATGGAATTGAGTTCTCATGCACTTGTTCAAAACCGTAGTGGTAGTTTGAAGTTTGATAAGATTGGATGGACAAATTTAACTCAGGATCATCTTGATTATCATGAAACAATGGAAGGATACCTGAAGGCTAAAAAAATAGTTTTCAAAAAAATAAAAAATAATATGAAGGTATTAATTCCTGAAAGTCAGGCTGAGCTTGCTAAAAAAATAAATAAAGAAAAACAAATTGAATTAGTAAGCGTGGAAAAGACGTTAAAAAACCCATTTTTTAAAATGAACTATAATCTTGATAATTTGTCCCTTGCAATTAACAGCTTAAGTTCGATCACAAATTTCAGTACTGGTGACTTTGAAAAGCTAACGCCTCCAGATGGTAGATTTAATATAATTAATTATCTAGATTCATATATTGTTATAGATTATGCTCACACTCCTGATGCACTAGAGTCCATTTGTAGAGAATTAAAAATAAGCTTTCCTCAAAACAACCTCATTACTATTTTCGGCTGTGGTGGTGACAGGGACAAAAGTAAACGACCACAGATGGCAGAAGCTGCAAGGAAGCACTCAAACTACCTTATTGTTACAAGCGATAATCCACGATTTGAAAAGCCCGAACAAATAATTAAGGATACCGTTGTAGGACTTGAGGGCGATTTTGAAATCTGTGTTGATAGAAAGGCCGCCATTAATCTTGGCTTTAATATGTTAAATAAATCTGTTCTTCTAATCGCAGGGAAGGGCCATGAAAATTATATTGATCAAAATGGGATTAAAAAACCATATAGCGACTTGCAAACAGTACAGGAATTAATGAATGATTAATCTTAAAGAATTAAGTTTATTAAAAAACTTTATAGGTACTACTGATAGATTAATGAATGTTAATCTTCAGCTGGTAACAGATAATAGGCTTCTAACTGATAATGATATTTTTATTGCTATAGTGGGGAAAAAATTCAATCCGTTAGAACATTTGGATAAAGTTTATGAATCGGGATGCCGCTTTGTTATTTACGAAAAAAATGATGCCAACGATAATTTAGTACAAGGTCATATTGAAAAACTTGTATTTGTTAAGGTGAAAAACATCGAAGAATTTATTCAAGAAGCTGGTAAGGTTGTTGCTTCAAAGTTTAAAAATCGTGGTGGTAGTATCATCGCTATTTCTGGATCTAATGGAAAAACCACAACAAAAGAGATGCTTTTTCATATTCTATCAAAGTCAGCTGGTGATCAAAGAGTTATTTGTACCCAGAAAAATTTTAACAATCATCTCGGAGTTCCTTTTACTCTTTTTCAAATTAATGAAGAAACCAAATACGCGATAGTAGAACTTGGTAGTAATCATCCGGGTGAAATTAAGGTTCTTTGCGAGATCTTGAAACCACAGTACGGTGTGACAACCAATATTGGCGATACGCACTTAGAGTTTTTCCAAAATAGAGAAAATGTATTTAAAGAAGAAGGAATTTTACATAAGTACGCAGGCACAAAGTTTTTCTTAAACATGGATGATGAACTTTTGAGCACAATTGCGCCACAAGAGAATTTACACTCATATGGAATAACATCTAATCAAGAAAAACTAGGTTTTGAATTCAACTCAGTTTCTATAAATAAGGTAGTCGTTAAAAATAATAATATAACGGGACAGCACAATTTTTATAACTTGGCCGTGGCCTTTATTATAGCTCGTGAAGTTCTAGAGGATCCGAGTGAGATTCAAGAACATGCTGAAACTTTTATACCAACAAAGAATAGGTCGGAATGGCTTTCAGTTAAAAATCAGGAAATCTATCTAGATGCATACAATGCGAACCCTAGTTCTATGATTTTGGCAGTAAAAGGATTTGCGGACCATTTGGGTTCTATAGGGGCAAAACAAAGTGAAAGCTGTTTAATTATTGGTGATATGAATGAGTTAGGTGTTGATGCGGCTCGTTATCATGAAGCGCTTGGTGAATCTCTAAATAAATTTAAGTTTGGAAAAATTATATTTGTGGGGCGCCACGCATCAGACTATGATAAGAAATTTTCAGGAAGCTCTATTCTTTTGAATACCTCAATAGAGGTAAAAAACTTATACAACGAATGCATTGCAGAATATAAATATGTGTTTATTAAAGGCAGTAGGTCTTTACAACTAGAGACAATCCTAGATATAAGTTAGGGTTAAATATTTAATAAAATATCTCTAGAGGTGCTACTGTAAAATGTTTTATCATATCCTATACCCATTAAATGACCAATTCGCTCTATTTAATGTCTTTAAATACATAACTTTCCGCTCTTTTTTAGCATTCGTAATCGCGACAGTTGTCTCCATCATATGGGGAAAAAAGTTTATTGCCTTTATGAAGCTTAAGCAGTTTGGCCAATCAATTAGAGAAGATGGTCCTGAATCACATTTTAAAAAGAAAGGAACGCCAACCTTAGGTGGAATCTTTATAATCGGTTCAGTGTTAATAAGTTCACTTTTTGTTGGAAACTATAATTCATATCCATTTGTAATGACCTTATTGGTTATGACTTCATATTTTATTTTGGGTTGGATTGATGACTATTTAAAAGTAATAAAGAAAAACTCTGATGGGGTATCAGCAAAGGGTAAATTGCTTTGGCAATTTTCAACGGCTATTGTCGCTTCGTATTTTCTCTTAAAACTCGAAGTTATTGATTCAAATCTATATTTTCCATTTTTCAAAGATCCAATCATAGATCTTGGATGGTGGTACATTGGTTTTGCAAGTATTGTGATTGTTGGATCTAGTAACGCAGTTAATTTGACAGATGGCCTTGATGGTTTAGTTACAGGCCCGGTTATAACAACATCTGCGACATTTGCAATTTTAGCTTATATCTCAGGGCACACTGAACTTTCATCATATTTATTCATTCCTTATATAGATGGAACATCGGAGCTTACAGTTTTATGTGCTTCAATCCTTGGAGCAAGTGTTGGTTTTCTTTGGTACAACTGTAACCCAGCTCAAATATTTATGGGCGATGTTGGATCGCTTTCATTGGGTGGAGCTTTGGGAACAATAGCCGTGCTTACAAAAAATGAATTTTTATTTGTGATAGTTGGAGGGGTTTTTGTTATGGAAGCCATTTCAGTAATCCTTCAAGTTGGATCATATAAACTAAGAAAGAAAAGAATATTTAAAATGGCACCAATTCATCATCATTTTGAATTACTTGGTTGGCCAGAACCTAAAGTAATCGTAAGATTTTGGATAATATCAATTATGTTATCCATCCTTGCCCTTGCAACACTAAAATTAAGGTAATCAGGAGAAGTAATGGAAAAATATCGTGGAAAGAAAGTATTAGTTGTTGGTTTAGGTAAAACTGGATTTGCATTAATTAATTTATTTAATCAATTTGAATGTCAAATTAAAGTTACAGACATCAAGCCAATTTTTGATCTTAACAAAGCTGTTAAAAGATTAAAAAAGGTTCAACCAACTCCTCAAATGACTTTGGGAGAGCATAGAGATGATGATTTTTTAGAGGCAGACGTAATTGTTTACTCTTCTTCTGTTAATCCTAACCTTCCTCAAATTGTTCGTGCACGTGAATATGGTAGAGAAGTATTTAGTGAATTTGCTTTTGCTTACGCAAATTGTAATAAACCTGTAATTGCTGTTTGTGGATCTAAAGGACGCTCAACAATTGCACATATGATTGGCTATTCATTAAAAATGGATCAAAAAAATGTATTTGTTGGTGGAACAAATTTAGAACCATTTTGTAACTTTTTGGTTCATCCTAATAAAGAATTTACCGATTATGTAGTTGTCGAAGTTTCACCGCTTCAGTTACAAAGTATGGATAGCTTTCACCCAATTTTGGCAGTTTACCCAAATATTGAAGAACGAACTATCGATGGTCGATTCAATACTGCTGGTGAATATATTGAAAACTCACTTAAAGTTTTAAAAAATATGACAGCTGAAGATTATCTGATCGTAAACTTTGATAAACTATCGAGTAATTCAATATTAAGAAACTCACCTGCTCAAACATTTTGGTATTCAAGAAGGTCTTTTGTTAAAATGGGAGTTATCGGAGAAATTCAAGGAACTCATTTTCACGATAAAAGAATTCATAGCAATATCCACTGCCACTCAGAGTTTACTGTTAAGAATATGAGAATTGTTGGCCAGAATAACAGAGAAAATTTATTGTCAGCTATCACGGCATGTAAGGCATTGAAAGTATCTGATGATGCAATTCAAAAATGTATTGAAACATTTCCTGGGATTCCACATAGAATGGAATTTATCATTGAGAAAAATGGGGTTAAATTTTATAATGACGCTAAATCTGAAAAGATGGATGACATGCGTGAAACTCTTGAAAACCTTAAGGGACCTATAATTTTAATTACGGGTGGTAAGGATACAGAGCAAATGTACGAAGGTTACGCCGATATAATCTCAGAGAAAGTCCGCCTAATGGTTCTTGTTGGTGAGTGTAAAGAGAATATGAACCGTGCAATCGGTGATGCGACTCAGACATTTCTCGTTGGATCTTTTGATGAATCTATACTTTTAGCTTTCCAAAAATCAAGAACTGGCGACACAATTATTTTATGTCCAGGTAATGAATCAACCGATATCTTTAGAGACTATGATGAGAAAGGTAACTACTTTAAAAAGTTAATCTTCCAACTATAAAATCAAAGAATAATTTCTGTTTATAAAAGTAATCTGCTATCATTTAAAAAGGGTAGCAGATTATGAACGTAGTAGAGAAAATAAAAAAATATTTTGTAGTAAATATAAGCCTGATTGTAATCATCGGGATTGTAATGGTTTTATCATCAAGCTACATGTTTTCCAAAGAGACCTTCGGAACATCCACTCATTTCTTTTTCAAGCAATTAGCTTTTACAATTCTTGGAATTGGAACGGCCTATGGTATCAGTAAAACAAAAATGACTTTTTGGTTTAAGAATACCTACTTTTTCAATTCAATTGCAATTACCCTACTTTTTTTAACAATGACTCCACTGGGTTTAAGTATAAAAGGATCTCAGCGTTGGTTAAACTTGGGCGGCTTTAGTTTTCAGCCAGGTGAGTTTATAAAATATACTGTATGTTTGAGTGCCATTTATTACTTTCATAAATATTATGAGTATACGACTAAGGAGAAGTGGCTAAATTCACTTCATTTTATAATTCCCCTTCTTCTATTATTAATTCAACCGGACTTTGGAACTTTCAGTATTGCTGCTATGTTAGTGGCATTTGCATGCTTTTTATCAAACTTCCCTAGAAAATACTTTTACTCGTTTTTCGCAACAGGGCTAGTAGCAGGTGTTTCACTTTTGTTTGCGGCCCCCTATAGAGTACGGAGATTATTAGTCTTTCTAGACCCTTGGAGTGATCCGCAAAATAGTGGCTTTCAAATAATTCAATCTTACCTTGCTTTTGCAAATGGCCATATTTTTGGTCAGGGTATAGGTAATTCAAACGAAAAACTATTCTACCTTCCTGAAGCACATAATGATTTTATCTTAAGTGTAATAGGGGAAGAGTTAGGGTTCTTAGGAGTATTTGTAATAGTAAGTTTATTCCTTACTTTTACTTTTCTCGGTTTTAAATTAGCTCTAACACCTAAGTCTAATATTAATAAGCAAATTGTAGCGAGCCTTGTTTTCGCAATTTCTATGCAGGCGACTCTAAATATGGGAGTAGTTCTTGGATTATTACCGACAAAAGGTTTGAACCTTCCATTTATTTCGTATGGGGGGTCGTCGTTATTCTCAAACCTAGTTGCGGTTGGAGTTATACTGTCTTGCCTGAACTCTAAGTCCCAGATCTCAGATGGCTCGGAGACGGAGTCCGCTTATAGCCAAACAGCTTTGGGAATATAAGTGAAAAAAATAATTTACATTGCAGCTGGTGGTACCGGTGGCCATATAAATGCAGCTCTAAGTCTAGGAGAAGTATTTTCTAGTGATTATGATGTACGCTATTTAAGCGGTACTCGATATTTAGATTACCAATTATTTAATAATAAACAATGTACACATTTAGTCAGCAAGCCTCTTCGAACTAGAAACCCAATAACCCTATTCTTAAATATTTCATATAACCTTATAGTCTTTATTAAAATTATGTTGAGCTATGTTAATGTTCGTCCAGCTTTTCTACTTGGAGCTGGTGGCTATATTTGTGGCCCAACTCTTTTGGCCGGAAAATTACTTGGCATACCTATTTTTATAGTTGAACAAAATGCAGTCATGGGAATGACTAATAAAATTTTAAGTAAGTTTGCAGATAAAATCTTTACTAATTTTGAAAAAACGAAAGGAATAGCAAACTTAAAAAATGTGATAGTAAGTGGCAATCCGATTAGAAGTACAATCAAGAGTTCAATTAATACTTTAATTGAAAATGACGGAGTCAATATTTTAATTTTTGGTGGAAGCCTTGGCGCAAGTCAATTAAATGAAGCAATAGAGGGCTTAGTTCAAATTTGGGATGGTTCACAATTAAATATTTTGCACCAAGTTGGCCGAAATAACATAAATAACTTTGAAGTTACAAATAAAAAGATAAATTACAAACAGCTAGAATATATTGATGATATGAATGAGAAGTATAATTGGTGTAATGTCATCATATCAAGGGCCGGAGCATCGACAGTCTCAGAGTTAAGAGTGGTTAAACGTCCAACCATAATCGTACCATTTCCTCAAGCTACAGATAATCACCAATATTTTAATGCTATGGAGCTTAAAAAAGAAGATGGGTTCTTAGTTGAAATATTAGATCAATCAAAAAAAGGAAAGGATTTAACTATGGATATAAAAAATTCTTTGCTAAATATAATCAAAAATAATCTCGTTTACCAAAACGAAAATAAAGCAGAAAATGCATCAGAAATGATAAAAAAAGAGATAGAAATATATGTTCGGAATTAAAAAAGATTTGAAAATTCACTTTATTGGTATCGGTGGAATTGGAATGAGCGGTATAGCTGAAGTTCTAGTTAATCTTGGCTACAATGTAAGTGGCTCGGATCTGAATGAAAATGCAAATATTGTAAGCTTAAGGAATAAAAATATAGAGATCTTTAAGGGTCATACTGAAAAGAATATCAAAGATGTTCAAATAGTAGTTTATTCTTCTGCTATTAATTATGAAAATCCAGAAATAAAGAAAGCACTAGAATTAAAGATTCCAATTATTAAAAGAGCAGAGATGCTTGCTGAACTAATGCGACTAAAATATGGAATCGCTATTGCTGGCTCACATGGTAAAACAACAACAACGAGTTTTATTTCTACAATCTTTAAAAACCTTGATCAAAAGCCGACATGCATTGTTGGTGGGGTCGTTAAAAACCTTGGTGGGCAAGCAGTTAGGGGTGATAGTGAGTTTCTTATAGCTGAAGCAGATGAATCAGATGGCTCATTTCTTTTTTTAAATCCTATAATGAGCGTTATAACAAATATTGATAATGATCATCTAGATTATTATAAAACTGAGGAAAATATAAAAAAAGCTTTTGTAGAATTTTCTAATAAAGCACCTTTTTATGGCTGTGTAGCAATAAATGGTAATGATAAAAATTCTGCAGAACTTATTAGTAATCTCAGAAGACCTTATTTGACCTATGGACTTGAAAGTAAAGATTCGTTTGTTGATAGTTTGGATTATATTGCAAGAAATGTAGTTCACTCTGAGGAGTATTCAAAGTTTGATTTAGTTTATGAAGATAAAATTATTCCAGTCAAAATCACTTTATCAGGGGATCATAATGTTCAAAATGCTCTTGCGGCCATAGCTATTTCTGCTAAAGTCGGTTTAAATTTGGAAGATATTTGTAAAGCTATTGAAGACTTTGAAGGTGTTAGTAGACGTTTTGAGTGTCTATATAAAAGTGAGAATATGATTGTGATAGATGATTATGGACATCATCCTACAGAGTTAAAGGCAACTATTTCAACGGCCCAAGCTAAATACCCAGATAGAAAAATTATCACAGTTTTCGAACCCCACAGGTTCAGCAGAACTAAGGAGCACTGGTCTGAGTTTATTGAATGCTTTTCTACAGTTGATGAAGTTTATATCGCACCAATCTATGCTGCTAGCGAAGAACCTATTGAATATATTGACTCGGAAATCTTAGTTAAAAAAATAAATGATAAATATAAGAATGCTTTTTATATTAAGTCTTGGGACCAACTAACTGAAATCTTCAATGCAAACAAAGATAAGAAATCTGTTGTCTTAAGTATGGGGGCCGGTTCTATTAGTAAGACCACAAGGTCTAAAATTGAAGAATGGAAAAGCTAAAAAACGTTGAAGTTAATGATGTTGAATTCAATATCGATATAAACTTAGAACGATACACAACAATTAAACTAGGGAATATTGGTTCAATCGCCATCTGTAAAAGTGAAAAGGGACTAATTGACCTAATAGAATTTCTTTTAAAAGAAAAAATAAAATATCATCTTGTTGGTTGGGGAGCTAATCAAGTTCTTTTAAATAGTGAAAAGACACTTTTTATTAAACTTGATTTTCCTTTTGATAGAGATATTTTTAATTCTAATAAAACCGAGTTTAATTTACCCGCGTCAGTTCCATTAAATTTGTTAACATCAATTGCTAAAAAGAAAGGTTTTTCGGGGTGGGAGATCTTTACTGGAATACCTGCTAGCCTTGGTGGAGCGATTTGTATGAATGCTGGAACTGCACTTGGTGAAATTGGGCAATTAATAAAATCCATCAGGATTTTAAAAACAGATGGCTCAGTTTATAGCTATCATTGCAAAAAGAAATCTTTTAGATATCGAAATAATAATTTTTTAGAGAAAGGTGAGGTCATTCTTTCCGCCATTATGTTTCATAATGGAATTGATGAAAAAATTTGTGAAAAAATAACAAATTATTTAGATTATAGAAATAAAACACAACCGCTTAAAACAAAAAATTGTGGAAGTGTTTTTAAGAACCTAGATACTCACAGGGCCGGTATAATAATTGACTCAATTGGTTTGAAGGGTTTTGGGACTGAAAATATAGCAGTTAGCACCTTACACGCCAATTTTATTGAAAACACCGGAGAGGGTACTGCGAGGGAGTTTCAAGAGCTAATAGACGCATTAGGAAAAGAAATTGAGCGACATACTGGCTTAAAGTTTGAATTAGAAGTAAAAGTTTATTAAAATTATCATATGAAAAGATTCATCACATTATTTCTATTATTATTTTCGACACTAAGTTTTTCAGCAACGACGAAATATTATGAGAATAATGTCCACTACAGAACTATTTTTGGTAACTGTCCATCTAAAGTTGTAGGAAGGTTGACTTTAACTTTAATAAAAGAATTCGAAAAGAATCAATCCTTATTAGATGTGAAGAAGAAGATTTTAAAAGATAAGTTAGAAGAGAAATATTATTTATCATCATATGACATTAATTATAATCCCCTTCAAAAAATGATAAAATTTAATTATGATTGTCCAAAACCTTTAATGAAGGTTCAGATATACAGAAAGGATGGAGAAGAGTTCTATACTGCGATCTTGGTTGAAAACGGAAAATTATATGACCCTACATACGAAGTACTTTTAAGATCTGAGAAAAAAATAAAAGGAGAGCTTCCTCATCTTGCAATTCCTGCATCTTTAATAAATTCTAAGGTTCATAAAAAGTTGACTAGCTTGCTAAATAGTTTTGGAGATGAATTTGTTAATAAGATTTCAGAAGTTATTCTTAACGAAAAAGAAGAACTAACAATCATAATGTCCATTGGAAGAAAGCCTTCAAGTGCATTCTTAGGAAAAGAGTATTGGAATGAGAAAGTTACAAAGCTAAACAAAATAGTCAAGTATATGGGAAAGAAGAAGACCATTCCAGCTGTTATCAACTTAACTAACTCTAAAAAAGTGGTAGTTAAGTTCTCTGATAAGATCTAATAACCTACCACCACTATCAAATAACTAAAAAAAAGTTGTCAACTCAATTGGGGCATTCTAAAATTTTTAGTAAGGTGGATTAGTTTACCTTTTTAAAAAAAACAGAATGAATCTGTAACTGTTAAGTAAGCAGTGAGAAAGGAATCTCTCATGAATGAAAAGAATTTAGTTGTCGCACTAGATGTAGGAACAACAAAGGTTTGTACAACAATTGGATATCAGGACCAAGATGGTTTTGAAATAATTGGTGTCGGATCTCACCCAAGCTACGGCCTTAAAAAAGGCTCAGTGGTTAATATTGATAAAACTGTAAAATCAATTCACTGCTCACTAGAAGATGCAAAGTTAATGGCAGGTGTTTCAAACGTAACTTCAGCTACGATTGGAATTGCAGGTAATCATATATACTGTTTTAACTCATCAGGAGTTGTTGCAATAAAAGGCAAGGAAATAACTGATGCGGATGTTACAAGGGTTCTTGAAGCCGCTAAGGCTGTCTTAATACCTAGTGACAGAGAAGTGCTCCATGTTATCCCTCAAGAATTTAGAGTAGACAGTACAACTGGTGTTAAAAACCCAGTAGGAATGTGTGGAACAAGATTAGAGGCCCATGTTCATATCGTTACCGGTAAAACTCCTTTAATTCAAAATATTTTGAAATGTGTTGAAGCAGCAGGAATTCAAGCTAATGATATTATTTTACAACCAATTGCGAGTTCAAGATCTGTTCTTACTTCTGAGGAGAAAGACTTGGGTGTTGTGCTTATTGATATTGGTGGCGGAACAACTGATATAGCAGTATGGAAAGATGGAAGTTTAATTCATTCTCAAATAATTCCTGTTGGTGGAAATCATTTTACAAATGATTTAGCAGTGGCCCTAAAGATTCCCCACAACGAAGCTGAAAGAGTCAAAATAAATCACGGTAGTGTATTGGCAGAAAGGCTCAATCAACAGTCTCATATAACTGTTCATGGACTATCTGGAACAAAGCCTAGAGAAGTAAGGCTTGGAAAAGTTGCAGAAGTTTTAGGCGCAAGGGCCGATGAACTTTTTACAGTAATAAAAAAACAAATTGATGATAAAGACTTAGCTGAATTCATTACTGGTGGATATGTAATAACTGGCGGAGGAGCACTTGTTAAAGATCTGGCAGAGTTAGGTGAGTATTTATTAGAGAAACCAACAAAAATTGGTTACCCAAGACCATTCGGTGGAATGACAACAGTGATGCAAAATCCAAAATTTTCAACCGTTCTAGGACTGCTCCTCGAGTCGAATAAGGAAAATATGGGTACCCTTGCGACAAAAGATAAAACAAGCAAAAATAGTGGGGACAATTTCGAAGTCGACTTAATAAGTAGATTCAGTGGTTCCCTTAAAAATGTATTTAAAGAAATTTTTTAATTCGGAGGATAGTATGTTTGAAGTAGCGGATAATGTAGATGCCAATTTAGGCGCAAAAATTAAAGTAATCGGTGTCGGCGGTGGTGGATGTAACGCTGTTAATACAATGATCAGATCTGGCTTAACAGGTGTTGAATTTATTGTAGCTAACACAGATTCTCAAGCACTTGCTGCAAGTTTAGCCCCAACAAAGATTCAGTTAGGAAATGATCTAACTAAAGGTCTTGGAGCTGGAGCAAACCCTGAAGTAGGTAGAAAAGCCGCTTTAGATGATTACGAAAAATTATCAGAGTATATAGATGGATCAGATATGGTTTTTGTTACTGCCGGTATGGGTGGCGGAACAGGAACTGGAGCAGCTCCAGTAATTGCAAAACTTGCTAAAGAGTTAGGTGCATTAACTGTCGGTGTTGTTACTAAGCCTTTCATGTTTGAAGGTAGAAAAAGAATGAAGCAAGCTGCGATGGGAATTAAAAACCTAGAAGAGTGTGTTGATTCACTGATTACGATTCCTAATCAAAGACTTCTTCAAATAGCTGGAGAAAGTCTTTCTTTGGTAGATACTTTTAAAAAAGCAGATGAGGTTTTACTTCATGCTGTTCAAGGTATTTCAGATCTAATCAATAACACTGGTTTTATCAATGCCGACTTTGCTGATGTTAGTACTGTTATGGCCAACAAAGGTCTCGCATTAATGGGGACAGGAATTGCAACTGGTCCAGAAAGATCAATTAAAGCAGCAACAGATGCTATTAGTTCACCACTTCTTGAAGATATTACAATTGATGGAGCAACTGGAATTATTGTTAACATTACAGGGAATTCAACCCTATCAATGCATGAAACTAATGAAGCAATGACTCTTATTATGGAAGCAGCTGATGAAGATGCAGAAATTATATTTGGAACTGTCGTTGATGATGAAATGGGTGATGAAATAAAAGTAACTGTTATTGCTACTGGTTTAGGTGGTGATAGAGCAACAGTTGGTCTATCAAGAGAAACTTATGTTCAAACACCAATTGAAACTACAACTCCTGCAATGCAAGAAATGATTACTCCTACAATTAGCGAAGAAAGAATTGTAAGAGAAGAAGTTAGAATTGACTCGATTGAACCAACAAGAGTTGAAGAAAGAAGAGTTGAAGCTGCACCAATTGAGAGAACGGAAGAAAGAACAGTAAGTACTGAGACTGCTCGTGCAATATCAAACAATTCAAGTTCACTAGATTCATTCTTAGGTAGTACTCAGGTAAGTGAAGTTAAAGAAAGAACAATTGAAAATACAGAGCTACACGCAAGTGAAGAGACTGTAAGAGTTGAAACACAAGCTCCAAGATCAGCATTATCTGAATCAATTAGAAATGAAGCAGCAAGATTTAATGCTGGAACAGAAAGAAAGGAAGAAGCGCCGAGAGAAGCAGCTCCTAGAAATGATAGTTCAAAAGCAAAGTCTATTGCAGAAAAGTTAGGATTTATGAACTTCGATGATGATGAGTTTGATACTCCGTCTTATTTAAGAAAAGACAATCACAATAATCCTGGAATGTAGTTTAAGAAATAATAAATGTTAGGGCTCACTTTGGTGAGCCTTTTTTATCTAGATCTATAGATTCTAAGCATCACTTTTCTATCAAGACTTTTATTTAAATCTATCTTATCAGATTTTTCATTACCATAAGCTACGATTTGAATATTATTGATACTCATTCCTTTTGATTCTAAAAACTTTTTTACTTGAAGAGACCTTCTCTCACTTAACTTTTTGTTTTTCTTCGTCTCCCCAATCCTACTAGCATAACCCTCTATAACTAACTTCGATATGTAAGGGTCGTTTTTAATGTGTTCGAATATTCTTCCCAACTTAAGCTCTTCAACCTCAGTCATAGTATCTTTTGCTGTATCAAAATAAATCTCATCTACTCTGTAAAGCTTTCCGTAGGACAACTCTTCTTTTAGAACCTTCTCATTTTTAACTTTGTTTGAAGGAAAAAATTTAATCCCAGCATACAGTCGCATATCTGTAGAGTTTGATTCCTCAGTTGAACCAACACCTACACCTGAAAATAATGCTGTATCATTACTGTACTTATATCTAAGCCCGATATTTGCTTCACTTGGTATTTGTTTGTTGGAGCTATGATAAGGGGTGTCTCTATAAAACTCCGCAGTTATATCTAAGTTATCAGAAAAGGGTGTAAGTAATCCGATGGAAAAATGAAGTTGGTTTTTATGATTTACCTGTAGGTACTCAGCTCCATTATTTTGTTTATGACCAAGGTTGAAAGTGAATTGAACCCAACTAAATGCTTTATCTAGAGCGAAACCTAGGTAGTACCCTGTTTCTTTATTTGATGTGAAATATTCCTCATCTCCTGTTCCTAGATATAACTTAGGTGTTAAACTAACGGCCATTTTGTTTTTTTCAAAAAATTTATACTTTAGATCAAGAGTAGTATCTCCTAGCTTTGTTACCTCAACATCTTCAGATCCAGAAGTGGGAATAACGCGTTCAAAAGTGGCAAATGTTGAAGCACCAATTTGTAGATTATCACTAATCCTATAGGCACCACCAAAATTAAATGTATGCATCCATTCAATAATATCAACTTTTCTATTCCCGCCATCTATCTTAATAAAAGGCGCCCTAACATAATTATAACTTCCAATAACAATATACTTATAATCAGTAGTAATTAGACCATCACTTAATAGGCCGTCCTCTACTGTTGCGAAGGTAGGACTATTGGAGAAATGAAACTTTTGAAGATTGATTGCAAAGGTTTTATTTGTGCATAAAAAAATAATAAAAAAAGTTATTAGAATCTTTGTTTTTGTCATTTGTATCACTTTTGTTGGTTTCTTAAAAAATAACATACTTTTTAAATCATATAATTAGGAAAAATTTTCTTAAGAAGATTGGAGAGAAATTAAGGTGTTAATATTAATAAATCAAGGGATACAAAATGAAGGTTTTAAAAATTGTTATAATTGTAGTGGCCATTATTTCATGTGGTAAAAATGCATACTTAGATGATAAAGATAAGCCTGAACGAGTAATAATGACTCCACCTGTAACGGGTGAGTTTTGTGATAAAATTGAAACAGTTAATTTACTGCCTGAGTTTGATCGAAGATCAAACCATTCAGATATTCCTTTTTATTTTGATGAAAAAAGCTTAAATGAATATAGCTATACAGTAGTTCTCCAAGGTGTTGCTCGTAAAATTTTATTTAATGCTCAATTAGTACTTCCGTTTAGTTTTGATTCACTTCGAAGTATTGAAGGGGAAATTTTGAAAATGGAATTAGTTTATAGCGGAGAGCGAGTGTACGATACAACTTGGCATCATGAAGCTCAATTTTGTCAATCTCACTTGAAGACGTGCTCTGGAAATTATCATAGTGTTGATGACCACGTTCGCCCAACCACTGGTTATTCTTGGAATAATCTGGACTACGGTAACTTTATTAATGGAATCGATTGGATTGATTTAGGTGAGGATTATAGGGAACAAAATCTTGAGGTTCGTTGGGATTTACTTCAATACTTTGAAGAACCTGAATTTTATAGTCTTCCAGCTGATTATTTAGTGACAATTGCAGACCACCAATTAATAAAAGATGCGAAAATAGTTGTTAAATACTGTTCGAACTAATTAAAAATTATACTCTTTACTATAATATCTTTTGATTTTATTTCTAGATAGTTCAATTATATGATTCTTAGTCTTTTCTCCAAATTTTTGTTCTAACATTTCTAAAAAATATTCTCCTTTAAAGTATTTGTTCCAAGCAGCATCTCTAAAGCCAAGAACCTCATTACCACTAATATACTTTGTAGAAAGTGGTAAACAATTTTTTGAATGTTGGGAATAACCAAGCCAATTCTCTGGTAAGACTTGCTCATTAAGAACGGCATTGTTGTAAAGTTGTGACCCTGGATAGGCCATCGCGCTATAAAAGTTAGACATTTCAGCATTAATTTCAATCGCCATTTCCAATGTTTCATTCATTGTTTTAAAATTATCATCCGGTAATCCAAATATATAGTTGGCATGAACATTTATGCCAGCTTCTTGAACTTTCCTAACAACTTGAATGATTTTTTCTTCCTTGAACTGGCCTTTGGTAACGCCCTCTCTTACATAATCACTTTTACTTTCTATGCCTAAAATAAGCCACTTAATACCTGCTTGTCGCATCGTTTTTAAATTATCGATTTTAATTGTATCTACTCTTGCATAGGCCCAAATATTAAGTCCTGTTAATTTTCGTCTGATAATCTCTTTACAAATATTTAAATAATGCTTTTCCTGGAGAACAAACATTTCATCAGCAATCTTAAGATTTTTTATTCCGTAATCATTAACTAACATCTCAATCTGATCCACAATAAAATTGGGAGTCCAAAATCGAAAACTCGGTTTTCCAAATGGAGCATTGATACAACAAAAACTACATTTAAAGGGACAACCAAGAGAAGTATAAATGGAAGCATATGGCTTTCTATTATTAAGGGCCCCAAAACTGTGCCAATTGTGGGCCCGATAGTTTGCCATCGGAAGTAAGTCAAAGGCCATACCAGGAAGTTCAATATCAAGCATTTCCTGCGGTGTTGGGACGGATTTTTTATTTGGAGAATATACAGATCCATCCTTTTTAAACCATAAACCTGGAACAGTAGCTAATTGTGAATTAGAAACAAAATCAGTTTTTAAAATGCTATTTAAAGTATCCACACCCTCGCCGTCACAGACAAAATCACAATCTTCTTCAGTAATAGTTCTTTTAGGAAGAGCAGCGGCATGACCTCCCATAATGAGGATTTTTAAGTTGGGAAGCTGCTTTTTAATTTCTTTTGCGAGAAGAGATGCCCCGTGCATATTTTGAGTTGACGCGCTTGGTTGCTGTCCGTAGACAACTATCGTTACTAATTTTGTTTCAATATTCTTGAGCAAATCGATTGTCATGGGCAAACTGATATTTGAGCCTTCACAATCTATTATATCTATATCAAATCCATTTTTCCTTAAATTATTTGCAAGTAAGCCTGCCCATATAGGAGGCTCTATTGCTGAGTAATCATTACTTAGATCTTGATAAATTAGCTTAAGTGCACTTGGATTGATTAAAATGGTATCAAGCTTTCTTTTCATTTTCCCTCAAATCTAATGGATGACAAATATAATTGATATTCTATAATGTATTAATGAATTTAGACAAGTTAACGGTTGAAGCAATATGGTTTCGAAAAGAAATATTTAATCTGGTAATAAATGCTAAAAAGGGACATATACCTTCCTGTTTTTCTATCGCTGAATTTCTTGTTTATATATTTTTTAATCAAAAAATAAATCTTAATTCTAAAAATATCACTAATCCAAATCGAGATAGAATGATCATTAGTAAGGGACATGCTGCAATGGCCCTTTATCCAATTTTTTGTCGCCTAGGATTAATACCGGAAAGAGAGCTGTTAAACTTTTGTGGAAAAGATGCTTTATTAAAACTCTATGCTGATCCTTCGATACCAGGAATTGATACAGTAACTGGTTCTCTTGGAAACGGATATGGAATTGCAGCTGGTATTGGCCTAGATTTAAAAAGAAAAAATAGTTCGAGTAAAATTTTTAGTATTGTTGGTGATGGTGAATGCTATGAGGGTTCCATTTGGGAATCCGCTATGTTTATAGGTCATCATAAGCTAACAAATCTAATAACAATAATAGATCGAAATAAACTTTGCATCATGGGGGAAACGGAAGATTGTATTTCCATCGAGCCACTAGATAAAAAATGGGAAGCTTTTGGTTTTACCGTATTTAGAATTGATGGACATGATTTTTCGCAAATTGATTATGTTTTTAAGTCTATGAATGATGAAAAACCAGTTTGTATCATTTTAGATACAATTAAGGGGAAGGGAATTTCTTATATGGAAAATAAGCCATTATGGCATAATAGAATTCCTGATGGAGAATTTTTAAAAATAGCGAAAAATGAGTTGGGTATAAATGAATAATGAATTACCAAGAGATGTATTTATCCAAACAATTTTTAATTTAGCCAAATCTGATGAGAAAATTATATTCATGAGTGCGGATTTAGGTGCAAAAGCATTAGATCAATTTCGAGCCGAACTTCCAAATCAATTTATTCATCCAGGTATTAGTGAACAATCTATGATTGATGTGGCAGCTGGCTTATCAATGCAGGGAAATAAGGTCGTTTGTTATGCGATGGCCCCGTTTATAACTAGTCGATGCCTTGAGCAAATAAAAGTAGCAATTGCAACTCAGGGTTTAGCACTAACTCTGGTAGGTGTTGGTGTTGGATATGGTTATGATAGTGCAGGGCCAACGCATTATGCGACTGAGGATATTGCTTGGATGAGTTCTTTAGTTGGTATGGAGATATTTACACCTAGTGATAATAAAACTGTAGAGATGATCGCACGGAACTGCATCGAAAACCCTGGTTTAAGATATATCCGTCTTGATAGAAAGTACTTACCTTCAGTGGAAATGGATGAATTATTTAAGAGTTTCAGGGTGAAAAATCAAAAGAGTGATAATTTAATATTTACAACAGGTTTTATGACCCCTTTGGTTGCTGAGGTTATAAGCGATGAAAATTTAAAAGCGACTCAAATTGATCTATTTAAAAACTATCCAGTTGACTCAAATCTAATTGACCTAATTAGAAAATATAAGAAAGTCATAACGGTGGAAGAACATTTTTTATCAGGTGGGCTATCAAGTAAAATAGCTGAGCTTATGTGTGATAACGAAATCTTATTACCTCACCTAAGAATAGGAATAAAAGAAAAATATTATTTTGAAAACGGAGGTCGAGAATACCTTCATGAACTAGCTGGACTTGATAAATTTACAATACTAAATAGAATTAAAAAATATATAGGGCAATAATGAAAACAACTCTCTTAATTCCTACCTTAAATGAAATAGAAGCCATTCAAGTAATTATGCCGCAAATAGAAAGAAGTTGGGTGGATCAAATTTTAGTAATTGATGGTGGATCAACTGATGGAACTATTGAATGGTTTAAAGATAATAACTACGAAATCGTTGTTCAAAAAACAAAAGGTCTTAAGAGCGGTTATTTTGAAGCACTGGAACATATAAAGGGTGACGTTGTTATTACGTTTAGTCCAGATGGAAATAGTGTTGCAGATAGAATTCCTCCATTGGTTGAAAAGATGAAAGAAGGGCATGATATGGTCATTGTTTCTCGTTATTTAGACTGGGCCACGAGTGAAGATGATGATGTCATAACTGGTTTTGGAAATTGGTTATTTACAGCGACAGTTAATATCTTTTTTAATTCAAATTATACTGATGTAATGGTTATGTATCGTGGTTTTAAAAAGGAATTAATATATAAACTAAATTTAGATAAGGAAGAAACTTATTCTCTGGTTGAGAAAATGTTTTTTACTGATATTTCGTGGGAGCCTATACTCTCAGCAAGAGCAGCACGAATGGGCTTCAATATATCTGAAATACCAGGTGATGAGCCAGCTAGAATTGGTGGTGAAAGAAAATTACAAATAATAAGATGGGGAGCTGCTTATTATTCACAGTTTATAATGGAATTTTTTAGAAAAATTTTTAGAGGAAAAAACCTTTGATTACATACATGAAGAGTTTATAATCTCAATTATTTGATCTAGTTTAGATCGTTTTATTCCAGGATAGTTACCAATGTATAAACTATAATGATGAATATGTTCTACGTTTAAGAAATCATGGGCAGACCATTCTATTGAACTTAAATATGGTTGCCTTAACTGATTACCACCTCCAGATAACCCTCTTCTAAACTCAACCCCATTTTTTAAAAGTATCGTTATGAGTTTTTTGAAATTTTGTTGGTCAGGATTTTTAAGGATAATTATAAATGCATAGTTGGATTGACCTGAAAATTCAAAGTCCTTATAAAAGCTGTTACTAAGTTTTGAATTAAAGTATTTGAAATTATTTTTTCTTTCATCTATAAAGTGATCGAGATTTTTTAACTGTGAAAGGCCAAGAACAGCATTTATTTCTGAGCTACGAAAATTATAACCTAGCTCAGGGAAAATAAATTCTGGGTGAAGGTCTGTGTGTTTCGCTATAAGACTTGCGTTATATTGCTCATCTCCTGATTCTCTGAGCATACCATGTCCACGTAAGCGTCTGAGTTGATGATAAAGTTCCTTGTCGTTGGTTGATATCATACCTCCCTCAATCGTCGTTAGATGATGAGCAAAATAAAATGAAAAGTTTGATGCCAAACCAAATGTTCCAACTCGTTGGTTGTTAAATCTTGCTCCGTGAGATTCACAACAATCTTCTATAATTTCTAAACAATTTTTTTTGCATAAATTGATTATGTTTTCTGTTAGACCATTAAGCCCAAGAACATGTGTCAGAAAAATTCCGTAGGTTTTATTTGTAATGTTTTTTTCAATTAATGTTTCATCAATAGCTAAGTTTGAGAGATTTATATCTACAAATTTAGGAGTAAAGCCAGCATATATTAAGGCCGCTATATCTGAAACCCAAGTAAGTGGTGGAACAATGACTTCGTTTCTTTCACCCGCACGAGTCTTCAAAGCCTTCCATGTTAAAATATTTGCTGATGAACCAGAATTAACAAATACACTGTATTTAACCCCCAACCACTTAGACCATTCTTCCTCAAATTCTTTAACTTTGGCTCCAGCAGTTAGTCTGGGTTTTGATTCTAGAAAGGAAATTAGATCTACGAAATGCTCTTCTGAAACAGCTTCATTCATTAATGGGTGAGTCATTAATCTATTTCCTTAAGGGCGATTTCAAACCTCTCTTTTGTACCAATGTCCCAAAATTTACCATGGTACTCAAAAGCAGATAATTCTCCGTTCTTTAAAAATGGAAAAATTTCTTCTTCCAAAGAAAAACTTACTCTGTGGGTGTGGTTAAAAACGTCTACATGTAATATATAAATACCTACATTTATATAAGGTAGATTTTCATCGCTTTTCTCACAAAACCTTATTACTTGATTCTTATTAATATCTAAGCCGCCGAAGCTACTGTTTTGATTTCCTTTTAAAACTCCGATGGTGTTCTCATTTTTTTTAGAATTATGGGCGGAAATCATTTCTATATAATTAAAATTATTGAGAGTGTCTCCATTTATAATAATAGCTTGTTCGGTATTAGTATTAAGCAGTATATTCTTAATTGCTCCACCTGTTCCTAAGGGAGTCCTTTCCCTAATTGTATAAATATTTACATTAGAGAATGTGTGATTTTTTAGGAAATCATCAATCTTGTCTGCTAAATGGCAAATTGAAATGATAATAGTTTCAACTCCAGCTGCAATAAGTTTCTCTATTTGTCTTTCAAGAATAGACTTCCCATTTATTTCAATAAGAGTTTTAGGTATATTTGGAAATATGTCAGAGATTCGTGTTCCCTTACCTCCGGCCAGTATAATGGCGGAGTTTAAATTACTCATAGCTCTCTCCCTAAGTTTTTAACTAGGCTTGCACCTTCAAATTCAAATTTAAAATCGATATATAAAAGTTCTGAAAGAGCCATTTTTACTTTATTTTGAGACTCTTCCGGCACGTAGAAGAGCAAGAAGCCACCTCCACCAGCACCTAGAATTTTACCTCCAATAGCTCCTGCTTTTAATGCCCTTTCGTAATAATCATTAATGAAATCGGTTGTAATTGTATCGGCTAAAGTTTTTTTAAGCAGCCAAGCCTCATTTAACATTTCTCCGATATGATCTAAATTACCAGATGGATTTTCAATGATGATCTTGGCATCGTGAGCAAAAGAGACCATTTTTTTGATTGTCTGCACTTTTGATGGAATGTTCTTGATTATTTTTTCCGCATTTTCACTTGAATTTCTTGATACTCCTGTGAAAAATAACATTAGATTTTCTGATAATCTTTGTATTCGTTTTTCTTCAATGATCTTCTCACATTCTATTTTTCCACATTGATTAAATTTTATATAATTGAAACCACCTTGAGTGACCATTACCTGATCCTGGCTGCCGACGGCTTCCTTGATTTTGGATTGTTCTATTAAGATACTTGTTAGGTAGAGTTCTTGCTTACTGAGTTTTTTGGATTGGAGAGAGGTTAAACAATTAAGTAAACCAACTGTAAATGATGAACTCGTGCCAAGACCACTTCTTGCGGGTAAATCACCATAATGGTGTATTTCAAGGCCTTCTTCAATATTTAAGTGTTTAAGAACTTCTCTGACTGATGGATGTTTTATTTCATCAATACTTTGTGGATGTTCAGTTTGTGAATAAACTATTCTATGTTTATGTGCAAAAAATGGTGGTAGGTAACGACTCCCAATATAGCAGTATTTATTAATTGCTCCGCCTATACAAGCTCCACCATGTTCTTTGTAGTAGGCTGGGTAATCACTTCCACCTCCAAAAAGAGAAACTCGGTAAGGAGTTTTAGAGAATAGAAAATGATTATCTTGCATTAAATATTCCTATGATTTTCTGGATTTATAAACACATAGGATTTCTTTAATTCTAAAATACCTTTTTGAATACTGACTTTGGCTTCAAAACCAATTTTTCTGATTTTATCATTACTAACTAGGTAGTCTCTTTTGTCAGGATCTGTGGAGAATTCCTCTTCTTTTATAAGAAGTGAAGGTATTTCGCTCTTTATAACTTTACATAATTCCATTTTTGTAAGGTTTGCCGAACTTAACCCGATATTAAAGGTATTATTAATCATTTTATCAAAGTTAATTATAGTGAAATGAAAGGCTTTAACAGCATCACCGATATAAAGAAAGTTTCTTCGGTAGTGTGATTCGAATAGTGTGATCTCTTTATGGGTAATGGCCTTATAAACAAAATCATTAACTAATAAATCCGTACGCATTCTATTACTGACACCGAAAACAGTAGCAAACCTAAAAGCTACAGAATTACCAGATTCTAATATTAGCTTCTCTGCTTGATTCTTTAAAATCCCATAAAGTGAAACAGGATTTAGAGGAGATTTCTCATTACAAAGCTCTTCTTTAGTTCCAATTCCATATCCACTATTTGTATTAGGGTAAATAATTTTTTGATCATTCCTTCTTAATTGTAATAATAAGCGAATTGCCTCAAGATTTGTTGAAGTTGCATAATCTGGGTTGGCCTTACATGCAGGTGCCCCAGTTAAACAGGCAAGAGGAATAATTAAATCGACTCCTACTAGGGCCCTTTTTAAAGTGGCTTCATCTCTAACATCACCATTTATAATTTCCAAATTTTCATTTGTGCATACAGGAAGCAATGATGTTTGATTATAGTAAAAATTATCGAGAACAATTATTTGGTAATTTAGGTCTAATAGAAATGGAACCAACCTAGAGCCAATATATCCAGCTCCACCAGTAATAAGAATTTTCATATCTTGCCTCTCTTGTTATTTTAATATTTTGAACCATTAGAAAAGAAAGATCAATATTTATAGGGGTTGTTTTGGTAGGCTTAAAGAATGATATTTACTAACTTGGAGTTTTGGAATAGATAAATTAAATCTTGAGAAGATAACTGCATCGTTACTTTCATAGCTGACTGTTATAAAGGAAGGGATATTATGGTTTTGAAGTATGTCTTTTATATTTTGAGTGTGTAGAGCTGCTTGTGGGTTAGTAGGGTCACTTTTTACATCAATTATTACTGTCCAATCATTGTTTTTAAAAACAGAATAGTCAGTAGAGCAAAATGCTAATGTATTATGCAGCTCCAGAGCTGAATCTTTAAACTCTTTCCCACAGATTGAACAAATACCAATAGAGCTGGTTTGATTTTTGAAAAATAACTTTTTAAAAAATGAAATCATACCATTTGAACAAGTGTTATAGGCTTGTAACCAAGTATTGTATTGTAAAAGGTCCTTGTTTTTATTCGTACTTGTTCAGTTGTATAGTCGTAGTCACGCTTTTTGTTTTCAACAAAAGCACAATAATCTACCAAGTCTTTTACTTTAGGTATGTGGGCATCCATTTCTATTGGAAGGCCTTTGGTTTGAATATTTATATTTTGGTTTTTGTGATTAAGTGAGATAAATATGACACCATTATTTGCCATCTTTCTTCTTTCGCTTATTTTTTCACGTTCAATCATAATATGATCACCATGAATTAGGTGAGGTGCTGTTTGTTCGAATTCTATTTTGAAAGGCTTGTTATCTTTAACTTCAATACCTTCAAAGTTTTGTAGATAAATTGGTTCTATATTTGGAAAATTTTCCTTGAGAAAATCAATATGTTTTCTCAAAAAATAAGTTTCCCCGTGAATTGGGATATAAAAATTAGGATGAATTTCATTTATTAACTGTTTTAAATCTTCTTGGCATGGGTGGCCTGAAGCATGGATGAGATGGGTAGAAGAGTTAATGATTTCAACTTCTTGTTCAGCAAGTAAGTTGTAAAGCCTGTAAATACCCTTTTCGTTTCCTGGAATAGGCTTTGAACTAAAAACAAATTGGTCCTCAGGAGTAAGCTTTATATTTTTTTGATCACCTGAAATAATTCTTTTTGCAGCCCCTAAGTGCTCGCCTTGTGAACCCGTCACAAGATAAATAACTTTAGGATCACTATAGTTTTGAATAGCATCAAATTCAATTAGCGGGTATTCATCTTTTACAATTAACTTTGCTTCATTTGCAGCTTCAAGGTAATGATTTAAACTTCTTCCAATTGTTGCTACTTTTAATTTATTCCTTTTCGCGATTTCAAGAATGTTTTTTAGTCTGTATGTGTTTGAGGAGAACATGGTAATAAATGTTCTCTTTTTGTTGGTCATTATTTTTTCAAGATCATCAATCAGATCTGATTCAGAACCGGTTTTTCCTTTAGATAAGATGTTAGTACTATCTAACATCGCTAATGTTTTATTTGATTTGGAAAATAGATGTTTAATCTTATCTACATTGAATGGCTTTTCAAATGATGGGGATAAGTCATATTTAAAATCCGAAATAAATAAAGTTGTAAATTCTTCTGAAGCGAATATTACTCCATAAGTGTGTGGAATGGAGTGTGTAACGTGAACAGGATGAAGTGTATATTCATCGAAGTTAAAAGAATCATTTTCTGTGTAAATATGAATCTTTCGATTTAGCTTTCTTCTTTCCAATTTACTCTGCATTAAAATAGCAGCGAATTCAGGGGCTATGATTTCAACTTCTGGAAACTCTGTAACAAAGTGAGTAATTGCACCGATATGATCTTCATGCCCATGAGTAATAAAAAGTGTGATTTTTTTATCTCGATTAAGTTGAGAGGTATCAGCGATTAAGTAATTGAGGTCGTAAAAGTTCTCATAAGGAAATAAAATTCCGTAATCAATTACAACTAAGTTATTCTCAGTTTCGAAGATGGTCATGTTAGACCCAATTTCCCCAACACCGCCGAACGGATATATTTTAAGATTATTCATGTAGTAGTTCTTTTATTCGTGCCGACAAAATTTTAGCTGCGACATCTGTTTCTTCACCAACTGTAAAGTCAGCGAACTGTTTTTGAGGATCTAAATATTTTTGGTACATAGGCCGAACTGTCTGATAATACTGTTCAATGACTGACTCTAAAGATCTTCCTCGGTCATTAACATCCCGATGAAGTCTTCTTGTAAAACGAATATCTGAATCAACATGTAAAAAACATTTGATATCTAAAAGTTCTCTGATTTTTTTATCGAACAAAGTGAAAATACCTTCAAATAAAACAATTTTTGATGGAGCTAACTCCACAGTATCTTCAAGTCTTGAGTTTGTTTTAAAGTCATATAAAGGAATTTGAATAGAGTTACCCTTTTTTAATTCTGATATATGGTGATTTAAAAGTTCCCAGTCAAATGCATGTGGATGATCAAAGTTTGGGCTTCCTGTTGAAGTATTAAGTTCAGAAGGAACATCGTGAAGATAGTAAGAGTCCATCGAAATCATTGTCGAATTAGAATCACCAATATGATTTTGTACTTTTTTCGCAAAAGTTGTTTTTCCAGAGCCCGAGCCTCCAGCTATTCCAATTATATACACAAAAACTCCTGTAATTATAGATAGATACCTAGTAACACAATTAAGTTAAACTTTGAAATGAAAAAGGAAATAATTATACATTTAACAATCCCTGCTATCCATTAAGTGATTAATTTTATATATCTGGCCCATGGAAATGTATTATTATTTAGAAGCTAGAATACCCTTAGAAGTTGAAGATAAAGTTGACGCTTGTGCACATGGTGAATTTCTGTCCACCGGGATAGAAGAATTTTCTATTGAAGAGGCCAAAGTTGATGAAATCTTGGGGGAGCGATCTTATTCTGGTGGTGATGTGCCGGCCTCTGTTATAAATGAGGTGGAATTTACCCTTAAAAGTGAGGGTATTGATAAAAAGTACTATTTTAACACTTTAAAAAACGCGACAAGCTTTCAAACTTACTTAGTAGAAGAATTCACTATTAATTCAAAAATTGTTTCTGAAGCAATAAAAGATTGGGATGAAGAGTGGAAGAAAACTTATTCTCCTATCTTGGTTGGGCCAAAGCTTGAGGTTGTTCCTGAGTGGCAAAAAGAAACTTATGAATCGAGTTCTACTAATAAGCTTTTCATATATCCTGGTAGAGGTTTTGGAACAGGAAGCCATGAAACCACTTTCTTATGTTTAAAACATCTTCTTAATTTAAATAGTAAAAATATAGAAATGAATTCATGCCTCGATTTTGGCTGCGGCTCCGGAATCTTAGGAATCGCATACAAAATGTTTTATAATAATGAGCCTATTGACCTTTATGATATAGACTCTGAAGCTCTTGAAAATTCTATTCAAAACATTGAGTTGAATAATTATAAAGTGGAAGAGTTTAGACTCCTCCTTCCCAAAGATAGGCAAAAAATCGATCGTAAATACTCATTAGTTTTTGCAAATATTTTACAAAATGTTCTTTTAATAGAAAGTGAATACCTTGCGAATTCTCTAGGTGATAATGGGTATCTGATTTTATCAGGGCTTTTAGCAGGGCAAGAAAATGAAGTTATAGCATCAATTATTAAAAATAATTCTAGTTTAAAACACATTGAAACTTTAAGTCAGGGTGACTGGGTTGCTGTTCTTATGGGTAAATAATGCGAGCCGTATATTTAAATTCTATTATTGGTGAGGGAAAAACTACTCTTGAAGGTGTTCAGGCCCATCATCTAATAAATGTTTTAAGAATTAAGGTCGGAACAGAGTTATTAGGTCTGGATGGAGTTGGAACAATCTATAATCTTAAAATCGAAGAGGTCCTTAAAAAAAAGATAATCGTTTCCTTAATTGAGAAAAAAAAGGCCCCCGCAAAGCTAGACCTAGATCTTATGATCGGAAAAGTTAAAAAAGAAGCAATGGATTTGTCTCTAAAGCAGTGTTGTGAACTTGGCATTAACAACATAACTATCTTAAATAGCGAATTTTCTCAGAGGTATGAGATGAAACCAGAAAGAACATCGAAATTACTTATCTCCGGAATCGAGCAAGCTAATAATCCTTATTTACCAAATCTATCAGAGATTGAATTTAGAGATATTAAAACGGACGCTTACGAAAATATAATGTATTTCTCCTCAAATCCAAAATTTGCAAGCAGAGGCGATTCCCTTAAGCGGGGGAAAACGTTAATTATTATTGGACCAGAAGGTGGTTTTTCAACAAGCGAAGAGGGTCAAATAGCAGGATTGTCGAAAACTCGGATAATTAATATGGATACTGAAATAATGAGAACTCCAACAGCGGTGGCCTGTGGAGTTGGTTTTTTTTTGGGGGCTACGAGTCAATAATAATTGTATGATGATTTTTTTTATGAGATCCTAGTAATATAGGGGATTTATATGAGTGAAAGCATAGAAAATGAAATAGATAATTTAATTGATAATTTTGATTTAAAACCAATTACTGACGGACTTGGTTTTCATCATTCAATTAAAGATGAAAAAGAGATCAAAATAAGTTTAAAGCAGAATTCTAAAGCTTTAAATAATGAATTTGAAACTCGGCTGAATCAAATGAATATCTCCCCTGAGGATAAAAGCAGTGTGAATATGGGGGAGCTAGCTCCTTTCTATACTGGTAGTACAGAAGCTAAAGTAGAGCCTCAACAAATTCTTGAACTTGCTTCAGAAGAAATTCAAGAAACTGTTAATGAAATAGACGCTTCACTTCCAATGAGATTTTGTGCATGGTTTATTGATCTTTCAATCCTACTTACAACAATGCTTGTCACTTTTACGAGTATTATTTATTTTTCAGACCTACCTATGGAAATTATAAATGTGTTTATGATTTCAGATGAACTCTTTATGAGCTTTACACTTTTAAGTCTAATGTTTTATACATTCTATTTTTCTTTTTTCGATAAAACATCTTTTTCATCTATAGGTAAAAGAGTTTTAAACCTTAAGGTTGTTGGAATAAAAGGAAATATATCCCTCGTTCAAGCATTTACAAGAGTCTGCTTAACACTTGTTTCCATTGCTTTGCTTGGATTACCTCTCATTCTAAAGCTTCAAGATAAAATGACTGATACTAGAGTTGTGAATAAATAATGGATAAAAAAATTGAAAAATTTTTGAATGAAACCAAAGGAAAGTGTGTCGTGTTTACAAATGGCTGCTTTGATATCCTTCACAGGGGACACGTAAGTTACCTCAATGAAGCTAAGGCCCAGGGTGATATATTAGTCCTTGGTTTAAATAGTGATGCTAGTGTTAAGCGTTTAAAGGGTGAATCAAGACCAGTTAATAGTGAACAGGATAGAAAATTCGTTCTAGAAAATCTGAAGTCTATGGACTACGTATTTATTTTTGAAGAGGACACACCTTACAATCTGATTCAACAACTTCAACCAGATGTTTTAGTTAAGGGGGGAGATTGGAATGTTGAAGATATAATCGGGTCAGATATAGTTTTGGCCAATGGCGGGCAAGTAAAATCTCTAAATTTTGTTGATGGTTTTTCAACAACGAGTACTATAGAAAAAATTCAAAGTTGAAATTTATGATAGCTTAGGTGAGGGCAATCCTGTGAATTCTTTATTCTGGGGAGTTAAGTCAAAAACTTGTATGTTCTTTTCATTAGTTTCCTCAAGGAGTTTTTGAGTTGCTGATGTCGTTATCATGCAAGAGTAAAGCTCTTTTTTTTCCTTATACACTGTGCATCTACTCTCGAATTCACCAACTTCAACTTGCATAGAACAAGAATCTTTTAATTTGATTATTAATCCGTACATGTCTGTCTCCTAGAAGATGACTCTTCATCAGTCGTTTGTGAGTGTTAAGACTATCGGGATTAGAATGAATATCTTTATGAATAATCATCATTTAAAAATCTATTTTTAACAGAGAGAAGTACTTTCTGAAAAATTAGATCTATAAAGCTTAGTGAATATCCTCTTAACTAATTTGAGTAGAGTACTTAAAACAAATAAAAATTCCTTAATTAAAAGTCATCAAAGATTGTGTGAAGGCGCTATTTTTTCTTTTTGCTTGCTGAAACCTAGCTACGTTTGTGAACAAACCTCAAGTAGTTATAAATAATTTGTACTTATTCATACCTCTAACATACTGAAAATATAAGTATTTGACATGTTTAGTCAAGAATTGTGCCAGAAATCCTAAAGTAATTCCTGACCGCGACGATAGGGTAAGTGTCTGATGAAAACACTCAATCATTGGATTTAACCGTGAGATTAATGATTAATCTGACAACAAGGAGAAAAACATGGGCTTAAGAATTAAATCGAATGTACCGTCGCAAATGGTACAAAAAGAATTATCAAAGGCAGCTGCCAAGACTGATGAAAGTTATGCAAAGCTATCTTCAGGTAAAAGAATTACTAAATCTGCAGATGATGCTGCCGGTTTAGGGATTGCAAAGAAAATGGAAGCAGAAGTTAGAGGTTACCAAATGGCAAAACGAAATGCCAGTGCAGGTATTTCAATGATTCAAGTCGCCGAAGGTGGATTGGATGAATCTTCTAACATCTTAACAAGAATGAGGGAACTATCCATTCAATCAGCTTCAGATACAGTTGGTGAAAGAGAAAGAGGTTACCTCAACTTAGAATATGAACAGTTAACCCAAGAGGTTGATAGAATTTCAAAAGTTACAACATTTAGTGGATCCCCTCTATTAACCGGCGAAAATGAAAACGGTACAATGGATTTCCATGTCGGTGCATATGCTGGAGAGGATAATAAAATTTCCTTTGATGCAACTGAAACAGTGGCAACAGGTGAAGCACTTGGAATTGACGGGACAAATATCCTCGATAAAGATAATGCTAACTCAAACTTAGAAGTCATTGATGAAGCAATTAATAAAGTAGCAGGATTTAGGGCCAACTTTGGTTCCATACAATCAAGACTGCAATCAACAATATCAAATCTAGATACGTCAGCAGTTAACACTGAAGCGGCTAGATCACGAATAGAAGATGTGGATGTAGCCGAAGAAACAGCGAAGTTAGCAGCAACAAATGTAATGAAATCCGCTGGTATCTCATCTTTAGCGCAAGCTAACAACATTCCGAATAGTGCATTAAGACTAATTGGATAAATCACTAGGTAAGTAGAGAGGTGGGGGAGTGATCCCCCTCTTATAGAGTAAGTTGAATATAATTATTCAATCAGATCTTAAGCCCCGCCTCTCTAAAGTCACGATGAATTTAGAGAGGCTATTTTAAACAGGCGCGAGAGCAAAATGATGAACCAAAAAAGTAGAAATACATTGAAAAAGAATTTTAATGATTGGGCCATCTTTAGCATCATTAACAATACAAAAGTTAATGAGAAAACTGTTTTAGGCTGGAAGATAGTAGCTGGTAAAAAAGTTACAGTTGAAGTTATCTTCCATATAATTAGAAAGTTTAGAAATGAAATTGTTGTAAGGGCGGTTGGTCCACAAGGAAGAAGAAACCTTGGGAACTTAGCTGCAGGAGCACAAACACTGAACTTCTACTTACCAGGTGATATGGTTTTATTCCAAACGGAAGTAAAACAAATTGAATTGAGCGGAGATATTAGAATTAAGATTCCTACTATGATAGCTCAAGTTGATAGAAGAAAAGATTTAAGGTTATTTGTTGAAAATGGAATTAAGGTAGAATTGAATTTTTCAAAAGAAAACCATGGACAAAAAGTAGCAACACAACAGTTTAAGAAAGTATGTTTTGATGTAAGTGCGGGAGGTCTTTCTTTCATAATATCAAAACCTGAGAAGAAGTTTTTTAAATACAGTGATCTTGTAAAGGCTATAAGATTAAGTCTTGATAATGAAGAAGTAATGGTAGACGCAAAAGTTGTAAATATTTTGGAGGTTGAGCCAAACTCCCAAAATGACCTTCACTATAAAGGATGGAAAATATGTTTAAGCTATGTTGCTCTACGCAACCCTATCAAGAAAAAGATTGAGGATTATGTATTCAGATACATTGAATTAGATGAAGCAATTTGATTTTCAAAATAAATTAAATTGGATATAATAAAAAAATGAAATGTGCTTTTATATCAGACCTACACATAAATTCCCCAGAAGATGATGCTGCAAAAATATTTGTTGCTTTCTGTCGTCATGAAAAAACTCAAAAATCAGATAGAATAGTTTTATTAGGAGACATCTTTGACTTCCTAGTTGGTGATCATTATAGCTATATCTTTAAGTATGAATTCTTTTTCAAAGAAATATCAAAACTAATAAATTCTGGAAAAGAAGTTGTTTTTATTGAAGGGAATCATGATTTTCATTTTAAGAAAGCATTTGAAAAATACATAAAGTTAGAATGTCATACACCAAATAAATTTCGATACTTGCTAAGTGGCGAAGAGCTTATTTTAGGTGATAAGAAATATTTATATTGCCATGGTTACGAAGTTGACTATGATAATATGGCATTTAAAAAATGGTATAAGATCTATTCCTCGAAATTATTTAAATTCTTTACAACTTATTTACTTACATTCGGTTTAATTCAAAAAATGGGTGCATGGGCTTCTAAAGACTCTAAAAAAAGAGGGAAGAAAACTTTTGATTTACCTGTGATGAAAGAAAAGTATATTCAAGGAGCAAAAGCTCTAATAAAAGAAAGAAATATTCAGGGCGTAATTGCAGGCCATACTCATATCGCTGAATTTCATACATTTAAGAATGGAACAATTTATTTAAACACGGGTTTCCCGGTTAAGGATAAACACTTCATTTATTTTAATGGGGAAAAGTTTCAAAAAGAATCGCTTTCCTAATTAGTAAAAAAACAAAAACTTCTTCGAAAATTAAATTGTTCCAGGTGTGAATTATTAATTTTTTTTAAAATAATCTCAAATTTGTTAAATATTAATACTTTACTAACATTTTCTATGTATAATTAATGTATGAAAGAAATAAAAAATGAACAGGGCTTCACTATTGTTGAGCTAATGATAACTATTGCAATTATTGGAGTCCTTGCAGCTGTGGCGGGAGTTCAGTTTAAAACATATCAATCAAAGTCTAGAGCGGCGGAAGCCAAAATTCAACTATCCGCAATATATACATCTCAGAATATTTTTTACAATGAATTTGATTTTTACTCAAATTGTTTAAGTGATATGGGTTTTACACCCTCTGGTAATTCAAAAAGGTTTTATGCCATTGGCTTTCCTAATTTAACAGCAGCTGTAGATACCGCTGTCTATAATCAGGCCGTAGCAAATGGTTTGGTTAGTGGATCTTGTCCTGCCAATTTAGGACCGATTCTTGATCAAAGTTATTTTTTAGCCAGTAACGGTGTTGGCTCCGCTGTTATGAATACTCTCGCTGAGTTTCAGGCCGCAATTATAGCTACGAATAACAGTATTAGTAGATCTGGACCAGTTACAAGTAGAGACGTACAAGAAGGTTTAGGTAGTATGCTGAGTAGTGATACACAGGTTTTTACTGCTGCAGCTGCTGGTTATATAAATGCGGATGGTAATACTCCAACAACAAGTTCACTTTGGTCCATTGATCAAGATAAAGTTATCGTTGCAGTAAGAGCAGGCTACTAATTTAAGCTGCTCATAAGGCTTACCTCTTGCTTAAGTTCTTTACCTGATACTTCTTTAACAATTGATACTGTTCTTTCTGAGTCATTAAAACTAATTATTTCTTTTGATACTTTAATAATCTTTGCAGAAAAATTTGCAATTTGAGGAAGATGAGTAATAGCTATAACTTGGGAGCTTAAAGCGACCTTTGCTAATGCGTTTCCTACTGCCAAGGCAGTTTCACCACCAATTCCGCTGTCAATTTCATCGAACAAGAATACACTGATTGAATCTTTTGTAGATAAAACAGTTCTAAGTGCTAATAGTATTCTTGAGAGTTCTCCTCCTGATGCGATGTCTTTGATCTTGTAAAACCCTTCTCCTGGATTTGTTTCGGCTAAAAAATTAATTAAAGAAACCCCATTCTTATTAATATCATTACTCTTTGTTAACTCAATTTTAATTGTTGCACCTATCATTCTAAGTTGCCTAACTTCTTCTGTTAGTTTTTTTGATAACTCTTTTGCAAATTTAATTCGACGTTCATGAAGCTTTTCTGCAAGTTGATAAGCTTGAATTTTAAGTTTAGTAATTCGTTCTTCGTAGAGGTTGATGCTTTCGTGAATATTGTCAATTTCATCTCTTTCAGTTTGAAAATTTGTTAAAATTGTAATTAAGCCTTCAGTATCAACACTAAATTTTCTTTTTAATTTTTGATAAGAGTCTAGAGAGGTTAAAACGGATTCAAACTCTGTTTCGTTGAAATCAATATCTAGAGATGAGTTTATCTTATAGTTAATATCATTAAGAGTTTCTTTTGCATTTTGAAATTGAGAAAGTGTTTCTTCATCCAATAATTTGTCTGTCAGTAAGTTTTCTATTTGATTTATTAAAGACAATAAGCCTGACGAAGCTTGGTTTCCATCAAAAAGAGAGTTTAGTCGCGCCACAGAAGATCTATTCTCATCAAGGTTTTGTAAAAGGCGCTTTTTGGCCAATAACTCTTGTTCATCTTCCAGGCTTGGGTTTAGTTTTTCAATTTCTGAAATTTGAAATGAGATATAATCCAATTTTTGTGCAAATTCTGCTTTCTTAAATAAAAGCTGATCAAGTTCTTTAATAGTTTTTAGTAACTCTTGAAAAGTAATACTATATTCATCTTTTAAGGTATTGTTTACTGCATAGTTGTCTACGAGGGCCAGTTGGTAATCATCTGAGAGTAGTTTTTGATTTTCAAATTGACCAACCAGATCTATATAGTTCTTAGAGAATTCCACAAGTGTAGAAAGAGAACAACTCTGATGATTTATATAAGATTTTGTTTTTCCAGTCTTATATAAAATTCTTTTTATTACAATTTCAGTTTCGTCGTAGGGAAAACCAATATCATTAAAATATTGCTTGATTCCTAAGTCATTACAACTGAAGCAAGCCTCAACAATTGCGTAATCGCAGCTTTTTCTTACAAGTTTTTTGTCTGCTCTATGGCCAAGAATAAGTTGGAGAGCGTCAAGAATTAAACTTTTTCCAGAACCTGTTTCTCCAACAATCGCATTGAATTGATTTACAAAATTCACTGTTTGATCATCAAATGTCGCAAAATTCTTTAATGTAAGTTTCGAAATATTTAAACCAAATTGTTTTTCAATCATATGACTTCTCCTAGTAGACTTCTCGTCTACCATGTACAAACTTCTCTTTCAATGTATGAAAATATGTTCTTTCTGTATTTTTAATTAATGTAATAGTCTTTCTATTCTCTTTCGAAATTTTAACAGTATCTTTTGGTGCTAAATGGACACATGTTTGTCCATCAAGTGTTATATTAACAGTGTCAATATTTTCCATTAAGCTAACTTTTAAACTTTGGTTATCAGGAATTACCAAAGGACGATGTGTAAGGCTATGTGCACATATAGGGGTTAAGATAAGGGCTTTAACTGCTGGGTGTACTATAGGGCCACCTGCTGCGAGAGAATAGGCAGTAGATCCATAGGTAGAACTTATTATTAAACCATCTCCGGATATATTGTAAATATGCTCTCCATCAGCTTCGACTGCGAGGGTAAACATTCTCGCTAGATCATTCTTAGTGAAGACTGCGTCATTAAAAAATAGTTCTTTAATTGGCTTTTGGTTTTTACGTTTAACTTCAATGCTATATAAATTCTTTTTAAAAACTTCATATTTACCTAATAATATAACATTAAGCTTTTCATAAAAATCATTTTTACTAAATTCAGTTATAAAACCAAGCCTTCCTAAGTTGACACTAAAAACAGGTATTTGTGAGTTTATCTTTCTAGACACTCCTAATAACGTACCATCTCCTCCTAGAGAAATAACGAGATCCGTCTTATTGAATACGTATTTTTCATCTTCGAATTTAATTTGGGAAATTGTTTTACTTGAAAGGGACCCTTCAAATCTTTTTTCTTCTTTGTCTAAAAGAAAGACTTTTTTTTGTCGTTTAGTAAGCCACCTTATTAGATTAGTTAACACGTTTGGAAAATCATCCATATGAGAAGGTTTTAAAACTATTCCAATATTATTAATTCTTTTTGTACTCATATTAAACCTTTATAGTCATGAAAATTTCAATGGCATTGGCCATACTCTCAAATGGTTTGTTTAAAACAATACATTGATAAGATTTTGCTTTAGTTAGTACCTGTGGAGATGAGTATGCAGTTATTATAACAAATATTCTCCCAATTTCTTCTAGAGTGTAGCGTTTTTTGGATTCTTCAATTATATCGAATCCAGAAATATCTTGAAGCATGAGATCGCAAATAATTCTGTCGTAATCATGATTTAAAATTTTAGATATCGCGTCCCTACCTGATGAAACTGTATCTACATCGGCTCCACGCTTTTCCAATAGTTTCTTTAAGGATTTTTGAATTAATATTTCATCTTCAATTATCAGTATTTTCATATGGCAATCTTAATAAAAAATGCGCGCCATTGTCATTATCAATATATTCAATAGTTCCAGAAAGCTTTGAAATAAGGGAAGTTGAGATAGTTAGACCAAGACCAGTACCAGCATCTTTTGTTGTGAAAAACGGCTTAAAAGCATCTTTAATTGATGCACTTTTTAGGCCAGGGCCATTATCTCTAACACTTATTTCAATGACTTGGACCTTTTTTGATAAGCTGATTTTGATTTGTGGTTTCAATGTATTTGAATTATTCAGGGCTTGTGTACTATTAATTATTAAATTAAAAAGTACTTGGGCCAGCCATGTTTGATTAGTTTTTAAATATAACTGATCATTGTCTTGAGCAACATCTTCTTCAAGAATAATAATCTTGGATATTGCTTTGGATTCACTCTTGGTTAAAGTTATAACTTCTTTTAGTAATTGGATTAAATCAACACTCTCAAAAGAGGGGTTATCGTTATACATCTCTGAGAAGCTATGAATTATACTTTGACTTCTTTTAATCGCAAGAGCAATTTCCTGAACGAACATTTGTTGATCATCTACTAAATCCTCTAAAAGTAAAAGTTCTGTAGTAAGTTGAAGACCAAAGAGAGGATTGGATAGTTCATGTTTAAGAGTATTTAAAAGTTCACCTAATAAAGAGATTCTTTCTTGGTGGTTAACATCTGCTGAGTTAAAATTATTTTTTTGAATTGTATTTAAAACATCTTCAATATTTTGAATAAGTACATCATCTTTTAATATACTTATGGATTCATTCGATTCATCAGAATTTGCATTGAGTTGATTAAGTAATAATCTATTTAAATTAATATTCTTATTACTAATATCCTCGGTAAGGATTTGATTAAAGAAAAATTTAAGTATAGGTATTGTTTTTGAAAATGCCTGAATATCTTTTTCCTCTTGTGGTAAAAAATCATCATTCGATATCAAAAATATGATATTAAATTTTTGAAGTGAAAGTTCATGAGCTAGACATGTTCCAATTATACTATGGTTAGAAGCTTTGAGTGTTGATTGTCCAAAAGATCGATTTTTAGATTTCTTAATGGCATTGTATAATTGCGTGAACTCGGCCACGTTTTGAACAGATTCAGAATAGGAAGCTTTTGTGATTTGAATATGTTTTGATGCCCTCATTCCTTTCTCATGTAAAAATAAATGAATAGTCTTGAAACTTTGAAAGATTTCTAAGCTAAGTAGTGATTGTGTGAACTCATTTATATTCTTTGACGAAAGAAAGTTTTGATTAAGGTCTACAATTAATGTATGAAGCATTCCCCAGTTTATAGTTTTTTTTAGCATGCTATCAGTTACATTTTGTAAACTAGGTGAAAACTCAAGTCGAGGCTTAATTACTTGACTCAATTTTTTAAGAGTGAGTTCTAAGTTAATGGGTTTAACTATTTGAATTTTATATTTTTTAGA
>JBLIAG010000011.1:0-100409 GCA_047634375.1 Bacteriovoracaceae bacterium | reverse complement strand
AACATATGAAAAATAATGGATTCAAAATTGTTGAAAAGCCAGTTGATAATCTTGAAGAAATTAAAAACTCTTTAGGAGTCCCTAAGGATAAGAGAAGTTGTCATACAGCAGTTATGGGTAAATATGTATTTGAAGGTCATATACCAGCGCAAAGTATCAAGAAATTTTTAAAAAAGTCTGGAAAGCTTAAGGGATTAATTGTTCCTGATATGCCTATGGGCAGTCCCGGAATGGATTACGGAAGTCACAAGGAAAAATTCACAGTTTTGTCTTTTGACAAAAACGGAAAAACTTCTACTTTCGAAGAAGTTAATTAGCAACAGGGAAATCATTTTTCTTAGTCTTCACTTCTAAATAATGGCTTAATACAATACTGAGATGAGTCTTTTGTACAAAAATTATTCTTAAATTATATAGGTGAAATTTATAATTAAGATTACTTGAAAACTTCTATAATATTGTTCATTCTTTTTAACTCAAGGCATGGTGCATACTTCTACCTATTGAAGCAATGCACGGGGCATAACACTACCACATACTTTCCATAACCTATTAAATTCACAAAAACTAACCTGGCAACTATTTTGCATTCATATAATCAAATCAATTAAGAATAAACTGAACTTGTAAAAAAGAAGTTTTTAACAATCTTAAAAGGAGATTAGAATGAAATTACTATTAACGATTATTACCATTTTTACTTTTCAAGCACAGCTGGCTTTTGCAGAAAACGAAGAGGTCACTAACGGCTCAAACATTACACAAGAGGCTGAACTAAATCTTGCTCTTGACCAATTCGTTTATGAAGGCACAGGAAATAAATCTCTTCTTGATAGTTGGGAAAATTTAGGATGTGTAAGAAGTAGACATGACTGTCGAGATTTAGCTGATAGCTACCACTTTCATCACTCAAGAGCTAACTACAATCATCACTGTTCAGATGAAGGACATCACACACCCTACTCATGCTATGCTAGACGTTAATAAAAATTGAACTGAGGTTAAGGTTACAAGCAATTTATATCTTGTAACCTCTCCTCTTAATAAAAGAACTTAAAAATGTTAATAGTACAGTATTATAAGCTATTTCTCCTCATAAAAATCCAATATATCCGGCTCTTCCCGTAAAATTTTCCTCTGCCTATAACTTAAAGCTCTTTATGAGATAATGGAATAACACCTTGATAAGGAAATTCTAATGAAACTTACAATATTTTTTTTGTTTATATTCTTTTGTAGTTCTGGTCATACTAAACTATTACAAATTATTCATACAAATGACCTCCACTCTTACTTTAATGGGCCACGAGATGGTACTGGAGGCTACGCTAAACTCAAAACAAAAATAGAATTAATCAGGAAAAAAGCTTTTAAAAATAATATAGACGTTCTGCAAGTTGATGCAGGGGATTTTGGTGAAGGAACCTCTTTTTTCTTGTCTAATGATGGAAGTGATTCTTTAGTTGCCTTAGAAAAGCTAGGAATTGAAGTTAGTGTCATCGGTAATCATGACTACATGCTTGGTGGTGATGTTTTAAGCTCTCAAATAAATCGTGCAAATATCAGTACAAAGTTTTTATCTGCAAACCTAGTAAGTACTCCTGAAATGAATATTGGAGAAACGATAAAACCATTCTTTGATATAACAAAAAATGGGATCTCAATTAGAGTCATAGGTCTTACAACAGCGGCCCCCCATTTTGAATATCCCCTTAAACCTGGGCATATTGCCCCGTATTTAAAGATAGCTAATGATCAAGCAAATATTGCAAAAGAAGAACGAAAAGAATTGGTCATAGCCTTAACTCACCTTGGACTCGGGGAAGATAAACAGCTGGCTTCAAATTCGAAAAACATTGACCTCATCATCGGGGGACATAGCCACTCGGCGCTAAAAAAAGAAAAAATTATATACAACAAAAATAAAATACCTGTCCCAATAGTTCAAGCCGGATCAAACTCCCGTTATGTTGGATCTCTTTTAATTGATGTCGTACCGGGTAAACCTGTCACTGTAGTTGATTATAAATTAATTCCCATCGATGACAGCATTATAGAGAATGAAGGAGTTAAAGACTTTGTGAATAGTGCTTATGAAAACTTATCACAGTATTTCAATAGAGATATTGACGAAGTTATCGGATACAGTGATATCGATCTCTCTGGTTTTATAAACGGAGTAATGGTGCTTAAGCCATCATGCTGGGGCAAACACATGGCAAAAATGCAAAAAGAAGCCATTGATTCAGATATAGGTTTGCATATGGCAAATTTCGAGGGGGACTTAATTCCAGCAGGGCCAATAAGGTTTATTGATATGATAGATAATTTCCCGCATTTAACAAAATATGGTGATAATGGGTGGCAAATAGCTAAGTTCTCTCTTCATGGAAGATATTTGAAATGGCTCATGATTGCTCTAGCAAATACTTCTCTAACAGTTGGGTTGAATTTTCATGGTATAACCTTTAAAAAATGGAAAATTCCCCATCGGATTCCCTTCATTGGTGGTAAAACATTAGTTTGGAAATTAAGAGTGAATGGAAAAAGAATTCGTAGAAGCAAAAAGTATTCCTTTGCATTGCCTCTCGAGGTGGCACATACACTTAGATCATTAATTCCCAAAAAGCTACAGGGTAAAATACCATATTTTCACCACTCTGGAGTGTATTATTGGGATGTTATGGAAAGGTATATTAAAGAAAATTCTCCAATTAGTTGCATCTAGAGCATTTAAATAAATGATAGCACTGATTACCAGTTGGAGACCTAAGTTTATTTTCAAGAATAGTTAATGATCTATTGGTGTCGTAGTGCACCTCCTAAATATATATTTGTATAACAAAATTCATCAAATCAAACTAATAATTACATACCCCCACATGGTATTTTACATTTTGAATTTTCATTGTTAAATCTAGACATGGGGAAAAAAGTTATCTTTACATTTATTTCACTAATTTTATTAAATAGCTGCTTTGATAGAAATGCTACTGATGTGAAATACTCTAAAAATAATTTTACATCTAGAGAGACACTTCTTGCTAGGGGTGAAGCCCCCCTTAACTTTTCCTCCCTTAAAAAGTATATATTAAAGCCGAAGTGTATATCATGCCACGCAGGTGAAGATGCAAAGCCTGCAAGTGACCCGATTGACTTTAGTACTTATGAAACGACGATGATTGATCGTTTTGCACCATTGTTTATATTGGGAAAAGGTGAAAAAAGCCGTCTTGTTAAATCGTTGACACACACTGATTTAGAAAGAAGAATGCCTTTAGATGCCAACCAATTAAGTAAATTAGAAATAGAATTCATAACTAATTGGATCAATGCATGTGCTCCAAAGGAAACATTAGAAGAGATCCCTGATGAATGTTCAACACCTCCAGGTGATGACGACGATGATTGGGAAGATGATGATGACTGGGGAGACTGCGATGATGAAGATGATTGTGAAGATGAAGAATTTTAATTTACACTAACAGGAGAATGTTTATGAAAAAAATGATGATTACAACAATTACAGCATTACTAATTAGCACTGGTGCCTTTGCAGACGGTGGAGATCACTCAACTTCAAATGCTTCACTTGAAAAATTAACTGATACAAGTGAAGCTGTTACAAGGGCTTTAACGGTATTTGGTTCAGAGAATACTCAAGATGTAATAGACCTTTATAAGGGTATTAAAGCTTCACCTGCCAACGGTGGAATGTCTGTTAAGGTTTATCTTACAGACGGTAATAACATTTCCTATGGCTGCCACAGACACGAAGCATCTGATCCATTTGAATGTCACGAAAAATAATTATAAATTAGCACATCAAGAAAACAAATTGATGTGCCACTTAAAATGAATAAAATAATGCTAAAATATATATTATTTTTTACAATTGCTCTATGTAGTTCCAGAGCATTTTCATATCCCAACTTTATAGGGCATGGTTATAACTCGTGTATAACCTGCCACTATAACCCTTACGGAAACGGCCCTCTCAATGATTATGGTAGGGCCCTATCCGCAACAGCGATTTCGGACAGATGGTTGCATGAACCTAGTAAGTCAGAAGAAGAAATCGCCGAAAAAAGTGGTTTTTTATATATGAAAGCCTTTAATCCATATATACGACCTTCGGTGAACTACCGTGGTTTAAATCTCACTAGAAATATCACTCAAAAAAACGAAGAATCAACCTATATAAATATGATGGCCAATGTCAACACGGTCATAAGACTTAATGGTGAAGATGATAAGTATATCGCTTCAATATCATATGGTTATGCTCCAACTCCTATTTCACAAAAAGGGGAAGATACTGGAAATTATAGAACAAGAGAACATTATGTAGGCTTAAGACCAAATACTGACTTTGGATTTTATATTGGTTTTATGGATAAGGTTTTTGGGATTAGAGTTCCTGATCACATAGCTTTCAGTAGGTCCGTAACAGAGTTAACCCAAAACGATCAAACTCATGGTGCACTATTACATGTTGTTAAAAATAATTTTGAAATTGGCCTAAATGGTTTTATAGGAAGCTTATTTCAAGATACTGAACTCCGCCAAAAAGGAGTATCTACAAAAGTTGAATACAATGTCTCTTCAACTGTTAAACCGGGAGTCTCCTTTCTTAAATCTACATCTGATCATGTGGAGAATACGCTAGCAGCTATTCATGGTAAATTTGGTTTTTCAAAAGGATCAAGTGCCTTACTAGAAATTGGAAAAAAATCACAGAAAATAAAATCGACCCAAAAAGAA
The DNA here is from genome assembly GCA_047634375.1 of Bacteriovoracaceae bacterium. GTDB lineage: Bacteria > Bdellovibrionota > Bacteriovoracia > Bacteriovoracales > Bacteriovoracaceae. The sequence continues at coordinate 95,645 of JBLIAG010000011.1, read as the reverse complement.
ATAAGCAGTATCTACCTTTTTCTTCAAAATCATATGCTCTTAAGGCGGGGTACTTATTTCTTTATGACAGGCGAATATTTTCAACCCAATATAGAAAAAGAATCTGAGACGTTGAGATTAGGACCAGGTTTACAGTATTTTTTAGTCCAAGGAGTTGAGCTTCGTCTAGATTTATATAATACAAAAAGCTATAGTCCAGATGCTGCCACAAAAGATTCATGGGACTTTGCAGGACAGATTCATTTATGGTTTTAATAAAATATATTTTACTCTTTATAATATTTTTAACAGGTACTGCTTATGCTGAAGTTTTCTCACTAGAGGAACTAAGACAACTTGATCTAGAAAAAAACTATCCTAAAATTATAAATAAAATTGATAATGATTTAAAAAGTAATTCCTTAGATCCAACCCGGCTTTTAAGTGAAACTAGTTATTCAAAAGATATTCAGATTAAATTATACTTTAAGCTCAAAGCTTACATACTTGGTATACAATCTGGCACTGTAAAGCCAAACGATGAGCAACATAAACAGTCTAAACAAATTATTATGATGTCAGATGACTTTGAGTTAGATAATTATGACTTTGATGACTTAATAGAAACGTTTGAACTAGAAACGGAGAAATGGGAGAAATCCAAATTTACGTTGAATTATTTTGTTAGCATATCCTATTTAACCTGGAACCATTCTTTAAAACTTAAAGACTCCAATGGAGAAAAGGCCAATTTATATTCCAAAGAAATAGGTCCTTGTTTTGGGGGTGGTATTCGTTATCAAAATGGCTACTGGGGGGTTGAATCACAATTGTGTTATGGCTATCTCTCAGCAACAGTCGGTGAGGACTCAACAGTCATAAAATATAATCAAAGTAACGTACCTGTAGATGCTGTCGTTTTAACTTCAAATTTTCTCTGGAAGCCAAAAGAGCAAGTGGCAATGAAGTTTGGTATTCCCTTGGTATATCATCAAGCTGACTACGAACCGTCTAAAGAAGGAAAGATTACAGCGGAAGAGACATTTTCATTTGGGTATTTTATTGGTGCTGAATGGATCTTTCAAAAATATGCAGTTGAAATATCAATTGGTGGAATAAAACAATACCCCGATAGCTTTTGGAATTTCAAACTAACCTACAACTTTGACACTTAAGTTACCTCTAAGAATATTGAAATTATCAGCGAAACGAACAAGAACTCAACAGAACTTACCTGCTATGAGTTAAACATCTTACGCATCAAGTAAACCATTGGAAATAAAACTATTTGATGAGAAATATAAATTTCTAAAGAGTACTTACCCAAAAAAAGTATAAATTTTTTCCCTACATGGTTTGGAATCTTTATCCTGTGAAAACCTTTGTGATATAAAAAAATCCCAATTAAATATAAACCTAACCATGGGAATAGCTCAATGTGATCAAACGCTTTATGCCCTAATTTAATAAATGGATAGGTATAACCATAAAAAGCAGACGGAATGATTAGTGAAATCCCCACTAAAACAGATACTGTTGGATACCTTAGAAACGGTAATACTAAAAGTGATGAAATAGCTATATTATGTAATGTCCCAAAATATATCCACTGCCTTGGAAATATAAAATAAGTCCCAATACTGATTAATAATGCCATCGTGGCCAGCTTAGTAAATCTAAAGAGAAATTTTCGCCATTGGATCTTCTCTAAATGGACAACACATAAGCCCGCTCCTACTGAAATAAAAAATAATGTAATTATAATTTTAGGTTGAATTTTCCAGAAGAGATCTTTTCTAATTTGAATATCAATAAATTTAAATGCATTTAAATCGTAGCAGAAATGAAATACGACCATCAAAATTACTGCAAGTGCTTTTAAATAATCTAGAAGTTCATATCTAACTTTTCCCAAATTATCCCTTTTTAAATACCCCACTAAATATTATCGATCCAATCAACAATTTTGTCAAAGTCTTCCTCTGAGATCTGTGGGTTGTCTTTTGGCATATTTCCACCAATGTTTTTAAGCCTAACAAGAAGTGTTGAGCTATATGTCTCCCCAACCTCTATCACACCTTCCCCAATCCATTTCTGATCTGTATTTAAACTACTCCAATTATTATGATACCCCGTATGGCAATTCATACAATTGTTTTTCATAACATCATATGCATCTGAAAGTCTCTGGCCTGCAGCTGTAGATGTGTCAACTCCATTCGATTTTGAAAAACGGTCATCAAAACTATTAGAATTAACTTCTTGATAACAAGAAATTAAAAATACGTTAATCGCTATTAGAAGAAAAATCTTATTCATTATTCAACCGTTTTAAAAGGAAGGCTGATTTTCACAGAAACAATGTCCTGTACTCCAACCCCCATATAACTAATTCCTTTTATTTTAAATTCTTTTAAACTTAATTTAAACTTAGCCTGTATCAACTTGTCAGAAATTTTTTGATAAGTAAAAGATACTTTTTGTATTTGGTCTAGAACTTTAAAAACACCCTGGCCCTTACCATCAAAACCTTCAGCACTGACTAAGAGTAAATTGGCCTTTGGATCCTTCTCGATTCCCAATTTTTTTTGAAGGTGGTTGTCTCTTAGAGCTATTCCCGTTTTTAGGCTTTTAATGGCTATTTTAATATTTGAAGCTGAAATTTTAGAACCACTTAATTTCACTTTTCCTTTAATTCGTTTCGAAGATATTTGAAACGATCCTGCTGGAGAAAGAGGGACATCAATTAATATGGATTTATTGATTGCAAAAACTGTTGTAGCTTGCACTAATAAAGAAAGTAGGATTAATATTTTCATTGCATACTCCTTGCTATATATTACTAGCATACCCCCCACTGGTATACAAGTTGTAATATAACAATGGTAATTTATATGGATAACTGGAAATAATTATACATATAGTAAATCATTTTAAAATAGAGCAGGTAGAATTAATGGACAAACTTGAGGTATTTCTTCAATGATTGAACAAGAAAAGTCCTACCTAAATATATTCACTCAGATAGAAGCCACCAAAATTGTTTTAAAACCTAAGAGTTCAAGCCTATTCGTTTCCTTAAACAGTAAAAGATCTAAGCCACAGTTAGCCTAAGAGTTAATTTACTGTAATTTACACTCTCTTACCATTAAGTTTCATAGTAAAAGATTGGAGAAGACCGACGAAACTCTAAACGAAATTCGACCAAGTGACATCTGCATAATAAATGATAATTACATAGTTTTCATTTTAAATGTCTGGTATAAATTCCCTATTGTTATTTAGTTTTATCATACCTCCCTTTCTTTTTAGAATTTTTACCATAAACCCTCTCGTCACTTAGATCGAGTGTCTGGCCCGTCATTCTTTCAGTGAAGCTACTTAATTTCGCAGTTCCTTGTGAGGCTCTCTTTAGCGCCTCAAGTTTTACCTCTCCTGCAAAGAGAAAGATTGCACCACCTAGAAGTGATACTGCTATTAAGTCGTAAATTTCTGATAAGAAATTACTCATTTTGTTCATCCTTTGTTGTTTCTCTTAATATTATTTTTCGCACGGTTGCCCATGACCAACTTTTTCCCTGGGTTTTTGTTTTGACTTTCATTTGATTTAAAACTCTTGCAATGGCACTGTAAGATAAGCCTTCTTCCTTCATCTCAAGCATTGAATCTATCACTCGCCTTTCTTGCTTATGTTCAATTAATTTTCCATTCAATAATTTCTCTCCATATTTGCGTTTGATACTGGAGTCTCTATTTCTTCCAGCCTCTTTAATTGGGATATTAAACTTGATTAGATAGTTTCTAATGGTGGTTTTTGAGGACGATAAATCCTTGGCAATTTGCCTTAAAGAGAGCTGTTCTACCGTGTATTTTTGCTTGAGGACGGCTTTGGAAATTGTTTGGGAAGTAATATAAGTATTGGATATAATAGCTAATTCTGGTTTGAGGACGTTTTTCGCACAACGAATGCTAGGGTCCACCAGTTACTAAAAAGCCTTCTTTTAATCGAGAAGGCTTTTTTATTTCTACTAATTGTTATATATGGTGAAGTATTATTTCATATTCAACGTCTTTTTCCACAACTCCACTTTCTTTTTTAAACTCTTCAATTTTTCCGGTATTTCTAAATGAGCATTTTTCAAGAAGCTTTTGAGATGGAAGATTTTCAAGACTTGTCGTTGCTATCAACCTAGGTCTATCAAAATGTTCAATCGCATAATTAATCATTGTAGGGAAAATAAAACTTAGAATCCCTCTTCTTCTATAAGGCTTATATAACCAATATCCTACTTCAACGAAATCAAGATTATCCTGAAGTGGTGCAAACTCAAAAACTCCTGCGATTTTTCCTCTATAATAGATAAAGAAGTCAGGCGTTCCATCTAATAAAAATTTATTATCAATAGCATCAACAATAACAGCTTTAGTATTTTTCAAGGTCTTATGCTTATTTTGAAGTCTTACTCTGTAATCATCACTTGGGTCTTCAAATTCATGGATAGACTTATAGAATTCATTTACAAGCTCTAGAGAGAACCTTTTTAGTTTAATCTCTTCATTAATTTCTATTTCCATAACCATAACCTTTTTTGTTTCCTCACTAAGTTTACACAACTTTATAAACTATTAAAAACACATTCAATGATATCAAAACAATAAGATGAATATGACTGAGGAACATAACCAATTCAAAGAAAAAGTTGAATCATATTAAGAACTTACGAGTGAGGAAAAAAGGTTCGCGTAAGCAACTGAATGGACCACCAGTTACTTTTTGGGTGAACTTTTATCCACTAAGTTATGAAAAAAGCCTATTCTTCGGAGTAGGATTTTTTATTTAATCAAATATTTTTCTTTTCTTAAATTCACTTTTCAATACTTCAACACTTTCCCATTTAGAGCGAGCTTTAATTCCAGTCATCTCATGAATAATACCAGATACTCTTCCCTGACCAAGATAAAGTGTATTCGGAGTTATATTAGCGATTTCATCTGTATAAGAATCTTCAGGTGAAATAATCTTCCACTTTTTTGAACGAATGTAATTTATTAGATCATCTATACAGAATGCTGCAAGATCGTTTTCATGTAATAATAGAACATGCTTTGGAGATCTCTTTAAATATTTAAGTGCCATATTGTCATAATATTTGATACTTCCCCAGAGCAATTCTGAATATGCTTCACAAACTTTAATCTTAGATGGTGTAGCCCCAGACCTAATTGCATTTTCAAAAATACTATTCATACTCCAATCAAAGTTATCAATTGTTGTGTAAGCATTAAAATAACCACTATCACCCAGGAACTTTCTAATTGAGTCTCTCGTGGCTTCCTTGTCACCTCTTTTAAGGTAAGGAAACCTGAACCATGATTTAAAGTTTTTATAATCCTTAATAAGCTCATGTGCTTTTTGAATATCTTCTACATAACTCTTAAGCCCCACAGTACTAATCTTAGAATGAGAGTGCGTGTGATTTCCAATTAAGTGCCCTGCGTTTGAATATTGTCTTAATCTTGAATCCCCACTATCTCGATCAATGCAAATACTATTAACGTAAAACACAGCCTTCACTTTAGCTTTTTGTAATTTATTTATTAATATATTAGTTCTATCGGTCCCTGCATACATTTGCCCATCAGCAGTGGGGGCATCATCAAAGGACAAGCTAATTTCACCTGCATTAACCTGGATAGAAAGAAATAAAAGAAGCATTAATTTCATCATAACCATAACCTAGTTTGTTTCCTCACTACATTATTCCAATCTTTTAAGTCATTGAAAACTCATTTCAATAGATCAAAGTATATAGATGATTATCACTGAGGAAAATAACCAAAAGACAGGAAAAGTAGAATTATATTAGAGACTTACAACTGAGGAAGAAAAGTTCGCGTAAGCAACTGAATGGACCACCATTTATCAACTGTACGAACTTTCGACCAGTAGGTTATGAAAAAAGCCTTCTTAATTGAAGGCTTTTTTGTTTCATTAAAGTCGTTATTTATTAAAAGCTAACCAAGATATCTTAGATAAGTTCCAAATCTCTCTTTCTTTATAGCTAGGATCAACAAAATGACCTTCTTGAAAATGAGAGAACGTAGCTCCTGTTTTTTCTTTAATTTTTCTAGAACCGACATTACCCAATGCGTTTGAAAAAATTAATTCATCGAAACTTAGACATTCAAAAGCATAATTGATTATAGGAATATTAGCCTCTGTCATATACCCATTACCCCAATACTTTTGACCAAGCCAAAATCCTCGGTGCTCAGGAATACCATCTCTCCAAAGATCAATTCCACCAATTAATTCATTTGGATTATCTCTTAGGAAGATTCCCCACATCCAACGATCTTTTCCCTGATTAGGTACTATTACATTCTCTATGAACTCAACCACTCCATTTTCAGGATAAGGCCAAGGAACTCCAGCTGACAGGTGTTTTATCACTTCATAGTCAACAAAGTTTTCTTTATAAGAACTAGCATGCTCCAAGGTAACTTCTTTTAGTAGAAGCCTATCTGTCTCAAATGTAGGTAATTTATCTTTCATAACCATAACCTCTTTTATTTCCTCACTAAGCTTACACAATTTATAAGCTATTAAAAAGACATTCGATAATAAGAATAAATAGAGAGCAATATCACTGAGGAAAACCATTTCATAACCTGAAAGATGAATTAGATTATATACTTAGGAGTGAGGAAAAATAGTTCGCGTAAGAAGTGCGATGGACCACCAGTTACCATCTAGTACTTGAACTTTTGTTCCTCACTAGTTACTAAAAAGCCTCTATTTAATCGTAGAGGCTTTTTTATTTCGATGTATTAATTAATAACTAGAGCTTATAAAATCACTAAAGGTTTTGACCTAAGACGGGACTAAAATTTAGTTCTTATAGAACAAGATTCCTTCTCCACACTTTAACTGAACATTTAAAAATCCTGTAGCTCTTGAATACTCATTGAAGTTAAGATTTTGATGATATTTTATCGAGCTATAATTGTCTGTTGCAACAATCGAAAAGAGTTTTCCGTCAATACTGCTCTCTTTCGCATACTTCGCTCTAGCTTTAAGTAGACTAGCCGCAAGCCCCTTTCTCCTATGTTCTTCTTTTACAAATACTCCGTTTGTGTACCACCCATCTGGAGATTTGAAATCAACCTTCATTTTGTCCTTAGAATAATAGAAAATTCTTGCATACGAAACAATTTCATTATTGATGAGGCCTATAAAAAACCTTGAAGATGATGACTCTGAAGTATTACTTTCGATTTGTCCTTTAAGATTAACCTGGAGGTCTTTCTTAGACTCAATAAAACTGACTTGAAGTAAGCTAATAAGTTCGTCAAAATCATCCTCTCTAGCAAGCCTTATCTCTTTATTATTATCTACACTCAATGCGAATCTCCAAAGTCTAATACTAAGTCTTTGCTATTTTGTCACGAATTCCAAATTTTGTAGAGAGAAAGTCACCCAACATCTGTTTCCTCACTCATCTTTAATCTATTTGTAAGTAACCAAAAAAACGTTCATCAAAGTTAAATATAACAAATGATTATCACTGAGGAAGAATACACTTCAATCAATAAATCGGAATGTTATTAAGAGGTTACGACTAAGGAAGAAAAGTTCGTTTATATGATCGCATGGACCACCAGTTTTTAAAAAGCCTTCTTTTAATCGAGAAGGCTTTTTTATTTCTAAACTATATATCTTAGCTATTCATTACACTTTATAAGAAGACCTGTATCTTCATCTGATAAAGCAAAAAATGACTTATGCCTCGCTCTAATAGATTGAATAAATCTTCCATTAATAGTCTTTGTAATATCCATTGTTAGGTGACCTGCTCCATCATGGCCGTGAACAGAAATACCAAAGCGGACCCCATCTTTATTATAAAGGGTATCAGCATAATATTGAATTTCATCATTGCTACCATATAGTGGGTATGAATTTTCTGACGTTATCATATCCCTTTTAAGTACAGGCGTTGGGCTATCATCATAAACAACACAATGATTTCCTTTTGATTGAGAAAGGTCAATACCTGCAAAAGATGACATCGATGCTAATAAAGTTAATCCTATCAGAAATCTTTTCATATATACTCTCCGTTCATTAATCTAATGGCTTATATTTTTATATATAATCACATTATCCCAGACTTAATGAATAGATCACAGCGAGATTGTAAAAATGAAATGTGTGTAAACTAATTAGACAGCCTTATAACCATAACCAAAAGTGTTTCCTCACCCACTTTTCACATATCTCCAAATAACTGAAAGTTCGTTTAACCAATTTTAAATATATAGATGAATATCACTGAGGAAAATAACCAAATCAAAGAAAAAGTAGAATTAAATTAATGCCTTACGATTGAGGAAGAAAAGTTCGCGTAAGCAACTGAATGGACCACCAGTTACTAAAAAGCCCTAGTTTAACGATTAGGGCTTTTTTATTTCAATTAAGAGTTTATAGATTTAATCATTCTAGGTAAGTAATTCTTTATAGGTTCAAGTTCAATACCCAAATCTTCCAACTTAGAACAGTCCATGTACCAGTCTGCTGATATATTGTACGGAGATCCATTTTCTTCAGTCTGCTCTTCAGCTAGAATTAATTCAACACCCACAATTTCTTCTATTTTTCCCATGCAATCTTTTAGACTAATAGGCTCAGAGCTCGCTACATTTATAGGTCCATTAAACTCATTTTGACTTAATTCATAAAGAGCTTTCGCTGCATCATCAGCAGAAATAAAAGCAATCATTGATTCAATGTTAGAAAGGAAAATAGGCTCTTTATTTTTAATTTTATTAACATGAAATTGAAGTCTTTCTGTTACATCATTTTCATCTAGCACAATTGGGAAGCGTACAGCAGTTACAGGAAATTTTGCATATTTATAAAACGAAGCCTCTGCTTGCCTCTTAGCAACTCCGTAATTATTTTCTGATGTTTCTTTTTTATCAAATGAAAAATTATAAGGATCAAAGACGCTCTCTTTAATTGAGGCTCCATATGTATAAGTAGAAATACTAGAAGTAAAAATATACTTTTTAACTCTACCGTTGAATACGTCACAAGCTATTTTTGCTTGATCATAATCAAAACAAGACTGATCAAAGACAACATCGTAATTTTCGACAATAGCTTCTTCTAGAGATGACCTATCATGCCTATCACATTTAATTCTCTTAACTCTGTCTCCAAAGCCATCCTCTCGATTTCCCCTATTCAATAAAGTAACATTACAGCCCTCATTCAATAGTAACTTCACCAATTTTTTACCAAAGTAGTGATTACCACCTAAAACCAGAATCTTCTTCATAACCATAACCTCTTTTTGTTTCCTCTCTACATTATTCCTTCAATACAACATATTGAAAACTCATTAATTGAGTGAACAAAATACAGACCAAAATCACTGAGGAAAAAAATTCGCATTAGAAGTGCGATGGACCACCATTTTACATTGTACGAACTAATCTTCCTCAATGTTTGTAAAAAGCCTAGTTTTCGGACTGAGCTTTTTTGTTTCTACTTTCTAAAATCAGTATCATGCCAAAACGTTCAACCTAGTGGCCCAAATAATAATGACCTTCTAATCGACCTCAAATTTTTCAGCAACATACAGAAAACTAAATGTGTAACTTCTTGCAGAGTATATATCAGCAAGGAGAACATATGAGCGATTTTAGAATTGAGAAACCATTCGAAACAAGACCACCGAGACTTAAGGATTTAGTAAATGAGCATGTTATGGGAGATGTTTGGGTGAGAGATTCACCTTTTGGTTCAGTTACTAATTCATTAAAAATAGCTGAGCATTTTGATATGAAACATCACAACATTCTAAGAGCAATTGACAAGTGCATAGAGGAACTTGGAACAGAACTCAAATTTGAGTTGTGTAAGAATCTCATTGAAAACAGTCACTTATCTGGCCCTCAAGGCCGTCAAAGAAAATATAGAAAAGTTGATATAACTGAATTTGGGCTCACTTTATTACTACTTTATATCAATACTCCAAAAGCGAGAAGAATATCAGCAGAGATTCTTTATCGATTCCTAATATTGAATACCTACCTTTATGGATTAAATGAAAATCAAATTGGAGCACTAAAAGGTTACTATAGAAAGAGAATGAAAGACTAGCACAGCAAAGCCTTTATTAATCGAGAAAGCTCTTTAACGAAATGACATTATACTCACGGTACATACATTTCCTATTTAATGATATGCTCTTCATCTAGAGTTTTAATTTTAAAAATGAATTCCAACACCTAACTCAGGACCTATTTCTATATTTGGCTTGTAAGTTTTTGCAAAGGCAACACCAACTCTTAAAGAAATGTAAGAAAATTGAAGTTTACGCCCTATCAGAGCGACATCAGTCTGATACTGCTTATCATAAGCGGTGTCGTCCTCTGGTTTAATTGTTACATCAACGTCCGAGAGTGCATAGCCAAAGTAATATGAGTCACGACTACTGCCACTAAAGTAGTAATTAAATCTAATACCACTTCCAAAACCTTCAAGATTATCTCTCTCAGGAATATCAGTATCGATATGTGAGTACGCAATTGAAAAATCTATATTCTCTGTTTGAATACCAACTCCAACAGTATTTACACCGAAAGCAATTCCCAGTAGGTCTGTCGTAAGAAACAATGATGCAGAATACGATTTAACTGATATAAGAAATAATAATGCTATTAATATATTCTTCAACTTAACTCCTTTAAGTGAATCTAACGCTGAGGAAACAAACTCCTTAATAAGTACTTTATCTTTAAACGTAATTTTGCATCTATCTTCAAAGGCATAATTTTTTCCTCACTAAGTTTACACAATTTTATAAACTATTAAAAACACATTCGATTATTATTATAGATAAAAATTAATGTCACTGAGGAAAATAAGATCGTGCCAGGGTTGCGATGAACCACCATTTACTAAAAAGCCTTCTGTTAATCGAGAAGGCTTTTTTATTTAAATGAATGAGTTTTAAAGTGAAAGCTCAACAATATTTTTAGTATTTAAATTCATTTCAAGAAGCAGTGATCTTTGAGCGTCTGAAATACCTTCCATCTCAAGAATCTGTTGTCTCGCATTTTCCACTTCTACCAATGGATCAACTTCTTTCGCAACCCTTAGCCCACAAGCTAGCTCAATAGATTCTCTAGCATTTGAACTAACTCCTAACAGGAATGATCTTTGAGTTTCAGTTACTTCCGTCATTTGAACAATTTCTTGAGTCGAAGCAGTGTTATCAGAGAGCTCGGCTTCGCAATCATATGCAAAAGATGAAGCTGAACTCAAAAGTACTAATCCTATTAATAAATTTTTCATATTAAAATCCTTACTTATTTAGTTATCTGGCCAATTAGATGTATCCATTCCTTTCACTTCACCGTAGTACCATTTATGAGCTTCAGCTACATTTTCTCGAACTGAATGTTTGGCACCATCATAAAGTCCCTCAAAAGCGACCTTTTCATTCTTTTCAATTTCAACAATCATACCATTTTCAGTTATAAAAGTTGTATAGTTACCATTCCCACTAGAATTCAAACCTGTATTCTCAGCAGATAAAGCTCCTAACTTTGATGTTTTCCCAAGGAACATTAAGCTATTTTCTGTAGGGCTACATAATTCACCTGAGTCAACCTTATACCAAGAGCTAACTATTGTATCTCCTTCCATAGTTTCAAGTTCTACAATCCCTTTTCCTTCCCGAGAATCACATTCCATTTGTTTTACGATTCCTGAAACATGGCCTTCATTGGCAAACGATGACATTGAAGCTAAAAGTGTTAATCCAAATAATAGTTTTTTCATAATAGATCTCCATAAAGTTAAGTGATATTTTTTAATACTTTTTCTGACAATAATTAAGAATTTTCTTTATTTGGCTTTTGAATCTAGTCTTTTGAAATAATCCACCAATAGTCTTATTAAAAGTATTTTCCACACCATCACCCTTAAACTTTCCAGAAAGATAAAAGTCAGTTGCGAGTAAATTCGACATTGTATAAGTAAGTTCTGATGCATTATCTTCCAAAATCACACATTGAACACCATTTGAAGTTTCTAGAGAGAATTCTGCGATTTCTTTATTCTCAATAATTGTGTAACCTCGGCTCTCAATTAATTCTTTGATTGTTTCTAAACTATTAAGCTCCTCGACACTTCCTGCTCCACCAAAAGTACTAAGTCCGCTTTCTCTTGAGAAATTCGTATCCATATCAACATAGATAGTACAGTTCTCACCATAAACAGGGCGATAGGATTCTACAGAAAGCTTATCACCTGCAAAAGAAGTTGCTGACATAGTTGTCATTAGGGTCAAGCCAATAAATAGTTTTTTCATAAGTTCTCCAATTTAGGATTCAAGCTCATTAATGTATTTTAATGTGCACACATTGTTCCAGACTTCTGAAAAAGATCAAAGTCACATTGTAATAATGAAGTAGGTGTCAATTTTTTAGACAATTCTTTGAGCAAGTACGACATCAAATACAGGGGCCCTGTGATGTTCTTGTTCTATTTGAGATGAATAATCTGCAAAAGAGGATATAGGGCCTAAGAGTGATAATACAAACAATAAATTTTTCATATAATAAGTAAGTGGTTTCTCTAAACCATTGTTGCTTGTTATATAAAAGATCTTTTAAAACGAAACTTGTATTGAGAACAAAATGTTCCCAAGTTGAGACCATAAGAGTTATTTTTACAATTTATTTAATTGATAATTAATGAAAGAACTTCAGCAATTTGTGTATCAGTGTAGTTACCATTACTTGGTTTAAAACTTGTTTTTAGTCCTAACCATTCCACTGCTGTATCAACTGCCTGGTCACAAAATCGCCGACTGTGATTATTATAGGGATTACCTACATTCATCCCAATTTCTTTATCTAGAAGTAATTCTTTTAATTTAGGAAAATATTTTTCTTGATTTATATAAATTAAATCTTTTATGGCAAAATACTTCATTGAACTATTTCCATCTTTGAGTATCTGCAGATAGTTTTTTACAGCAATAGGATCTTCTAATTTCACTAATGTTTTTAATATTTCTGCTTTATGAGATGTGTTTTTTGTCTGTATTTTTTTAATAGTATTTAAGGTTTCATCGCCAGGGTAGTGTCCAAGGGCCTCTAATAAAATACTACATTCACCTTTTAGCTCAAAGTCACATTCACTCATTTTCTTTAGAATAGCCGGTAATACACCATCGTATCTTTTTTTAGAAAGCTCACCTGCCGCCCTTAATGATACATTTATATGCTTATCATTTAAGCCCATAATTAAGTAAGCCCCTGCTTTCTTAATATCTAATTGGGCAGCACAAGCCATTGCTATTTGCTTTGGAAGAAAATTTTTATTCTGTATTATTTCGTTAAGAATAGGCCATGAGTCTTCCCCTAATAATTGAGCATAATTTACTGCTTCCCAATCTCCTTCAATTAATAACTTTTTCAAGTTATTTAATTCCATGACACCATTCTTTCGCATTGTTTTTCCCATAGCGATATTCATAAAACTAATCGTAAGTATGAGTACTAGTATTTTCATGAATCCTCCAAAAGTTTTAAGGGTGAGATTAATTTATTTTTATAATTATTTTCACAAAGTTTAAGATACGTGTCGAGAAAAAAGGATGGAATATTAAAAGAGATTTATTCACTATTTTTCAGAATAATTTTAAAATGTGGACAGCAACTTTAGTTGAATTACTTTCTAATTTCATAAAAAAAAAGGCTTTATCACCACTTAAGTAAATTCTTAAGAAAGCAATAAAGCCCATATAAGCTATTTGTTACTATCGTTTATTTAACGTTACAGTTTAATTTCGAAAATTGTTCTAGCTTGTAACTACCTGGTGCTTGCCACAAGGTAACATCAATATCGAGAACAGGTTTATTATCAAAACTTAAAACCTTCCACTTATCCCAACTCACAAATAGATCAGCTGAGCCACTTGTATAGACAATAGTATATTCACCACTAATACCTGCACAACTATTCTTCAAATATACTTCAACCAATTCAGCTATATCTTCAAGTTCGGTTGAGTTGTACTGCTCATGCATTGATAAAATGTCATCTGAGTATTCCACATTAATAGCAAATACAGATGTAGATTGAATCAATATAAGGAATAAAATTATTTTTAAGCGCATTTTTTCTATCCTCTAAAATTTTTTATTTTAGTTTTTTAAAGTTCATTGGTAACTCTGCTTCATAGAGAGAACTATAAACATTTGCAGAAAATTCTTCAAAGTTGTTTATTCCTTCAAAGTCTACTCTTTGTGTAAAAGTAGCTCCGTTTTCACAAGTAACTTCAGAAGTTAATACCTGATCTTCTATAACAGCAGCACCTGTACAAGAGAAAGTTCCGTAAGGTGAATTTTCAGTAAGACTAACATTACCATCTTTGTCTATCTCAATAGTATTTACGATTGGAGCAAGATCAGTAGTGATTTCATATGTACCAGTAATATCTGAGAAGCTGATTGCAAAAGCAGAAAGTGACATTGTTAAAGCAAAACCTAGTGTTAATATTTTCATTTTTTAATTCCTTTGGTCGATTATTTTAATTGTAAATACATATCTTCAACCACTTTGTCATGAAGGTGTGTAAAATCGACTCATCCGCTCTCACTAGAAAAGTTCTGGCTAACCAACTGTAAATTGTAGGTTTGTTAATTTAAAAGGATTATATATATCTATGGTGAAAGAAAACTTAAGAGAAAAACACTTAAACAGAGGAAATCACTTGTACAAAAACTAAAACAATTAGTTCTGTAATTTAATAAAAAAGACCTCTATATTAATAAATAGAGGCCTTAGATAATAATTAATTTATTTTTTTACTATAATTTATTCTAATCCACATTCACGTGTAATATTCTCGTTTCTAGATTCATGTAAAATGATATTATCTTCAATTCTAATACCACCGAATTTTTTAAATGATTCTATTTTATCCCAGTTCATGTATTTTGAATTTTCAGATTCTTTCACTTCACTTAAAAGACTATCGATAAAGTAAAGTCCTGGTTCACACGTATAAACCATTCCTGCTTCAAGAACTCTTGTTGCTCTAAGGTGCGGGTGATTTGCTGGCTTCTCGGCCATGGTCCCGTCATCAGCAGCTAAATTAGCACCAAGATCATGTACCTGAAGACCAAGGTGATGGCCCAACCCATGTGGATAGAATGGTTTAACTAGCTCTTTCTCTACAATCTCTGAAGCTGATAGATTAATAAACTTAAAGTCAGACAAGAGCCCTGCAATCAAATCAAACGATTTCAGATGAGCACTTGTGTAAGATTCTCCAACAGAATAAGAATTACATAATTCTATCTGGGCCTTATCCATCGCACTCACAAGCTCTGCAAATTCATTTTTCTCATAGGCATAAGTTCTAGTTATATCAGAAGCATATCCATTACAGTTGGCCCCAGCATCAATCAGCATTGAATGAATCTCTTTTGGAGCCTGACGTTCTAATGTTGTGTAGTGAAGTATTGCTGCATTTTGATTTAATCCTATAATAGTACCGTAAGGAACTTCAGATTGTGACTGAGAGATTGCTCTAAAGTACTGTAGCTGGATTTCGAATTCTGAGGCACCACTCATAAAAGCTGCTTTCGCCACTTTATGCCCGGCAACAGCGATTCTATTTGCTTCACGTAAACAGTCCATTTCATAAGCTGTTTTATATGCTCTATGGTAGTGAAGATAATCAAGTGCAATTTTATTATTTATTTCGGTGAAACCTAATTTTTTTGCATCATCAACAAACTCGCCAAGGTAGATACTTTTTGATTTATCTTTTGGAAGAAATTTTTGTAGGTCATCAACTGTAGTTAATTTTAAAATTTCAAATTCAGTTGCCCAAAAATCTGTAGGATCCTTTGGAACTGAATGCCAAAAATCTACTGGTTGGTAGAATACTAACTTAGGTTTTGAAACTCCATCAAGAATTAACCATGAGTTTGGATTATTAATTAACGGTAACCATGCTTTAAAGAGTGGGTTACATTTAAATGGATAAGTCATGTCATCTTGAAACATATAAACAAGTTTACCTGCATCAATTACCACCGAGTCCATTTCAGATCTCTCTAGTATCGTTTTAATTCGTCTTTGTTTTTCAACAATATGTTCAGAATAGTTTTTACCAAAATCCATGTACTACCTCTTTTTATGGGTTTAAAAAATAGCGTTAGCTAAGGCCACATAATTACATAAATTTAAGTGTTTGTAGAGTAAAACTATTGAGAACGAAAAGCCTCTTAGTTGAGAATTAATCCATAAGTATCTAATAATTCATTTAAGTTTAATCTTTTAGTAAGTCACCTAATATTTGCCACTCTCCACTAGGATAGGGAATATCATCGGTGAACCACAAAAAGTCTGGACGATCAGTCCCAATCCACTCACCGCCAACAATTATGCCATCAGTTGAGACTTCTAAAGTGTATTCATAAATTTTTGTTTTAACCTTTTGCCCTTTTAAACCCGGAATCTCAAAATCATGTTCAGGCATCTGGTATCCAAGATATGAAACCTTTGTTTTCACATGAACAATCTTAGCGCTTGATTCGGAGGCAGATGAATAACTTGGATAGTCTTCATTTAAGATTTCAGATTCATAAGCGATAACGGGTACATTCCAAACTTCCACCCCAGAGTTCATATCCATAACAAAAGCTTTCTTTTCATTATTTATTCTATGATTTAGCGCCAAGTGAAATGCACCGGCATTTACATCATCACAAGCTGGAGATAAAGACTCTCCAAAGGACATCCCCTCAGGAAGGTTTTCATCACAACGCAGACCTAAATAATTACTCCTTACCAAGTTTTGGTTTGATAAATAATCATAATAAGCTGCGAGAAGTCCTTTTATATCACTATGAAAAAAAGTTACATCATCTATAGTTTTTTTGGTTGGTTCTTTAAAATAAATTGCTGTTGCAGAGTAACCATGGCAAAGACCTCCCCAAAGATGGACATCCTGTTCAGCAATATAAGGTGCTAACATTTCTCTAATATCGAATTTAGGATTAATCGTTTGAACTTGTTCCCATTTTTCAAGCGGGCTAAACTTTTGGTTACCAGCTCTATAGTTAAGACTATCCACTTTATTTGGCCAATGATACCCAGACCACATTCCATTGCTATCTAAATCAAGCTTCCCTTGTTTTTGAAGGAATTCATATTCATATACTGAGATATTAAAGTACTTAGGGTCATCTTCATTAACCCAAGGTCGTGCCCAAATAGTTTGCGAGAGGAGACAGAGACTAAAACATAAAATTATTTTCTTTGTAAACATGGGTTTCCTTTTTTTGAATCTACCCTTTGCCTTTTCAATAGACAGTCTTTTATTCTCTGTTCTTAAACTTTAGTTTTTTGAACAACATTCTCTTTAATATCCTTATTAATTTAAGTAACCGTACTTTCGTAACCACTTATTTTTAATATCTTATTTTTGGTTTACATATCACAAGACCAATGCACCACAGCACTGTTTTATTAGGTACATATAGAATTTACAATTTTGCAAATGAGATGAGCGAATTATCATCAATTGGTAACACTGAATTAAATAAAACTGTCATATTTTAGGAAGGAAATAAGTAAATTCTAAATAGTAGGAGAAAAGTTATACTAAACAACATACAAAAACAGGAGGTCTAGGCCTCCTGATCTATTTTAATAAGTTTTTATAATTTAGAAAGGGATTTACCTTACAAAGAGTTGAACTTCGTTTATCCCTGCAGAAATGGGTCCTGGAATAGTTGTACCATTTGGCCAATACTTATTTGAGCCAATTGCATAGTACCACCAACCATGCCCTACAGAACCATCAATTAGAGTACCGCTGTAGCTACTCTTTTCAAGGCCTCCCCAGTACTTTCCATTGTAAGTTTCTCTAATTGCAACATAACCAGTAATTGCATCTGTTACTGGGTTTGAGGTTTGAGACCAAATATTACCTCCATCAACTCCATCATGTTCAGGATAGTATATCCAAAATTCATATTTGCCTGATTTTTTAAATTCTTCTAGTTTACTCAAAATAGAATATTTATCATTAGTGACATCAGTAATATTTGTTTCTTTTGCTTCCTGATCATTCAAAAATAAACCAGCAACCGTATTATGGTTAAAAACTCTCGTCCAGCCACCGCTATTATTTTCCATATCGCAATAAACTTCAAAAGAAGCTTTTGGCCCAGTCAGATCTGTATCAATTTCGTAAACACCACTTGGTTTTGCACCCAAGTAATGTTCATGAATTTCCTGACATGAAATAAATGTTTGTTTTTCGATTGTTGTTACGTCTTTAAAGTTCTGGTTACAATCAAAGTGCCCATTTTCACTAATCGTTCTTACGAGGAAACGGTAATTTGTTTCAGGCGTAAGTTTATTAACTACAACGCTCGATTTATTAATATTAGTAAATTTCTTAATGAGTTTTAATTTTCCATCTACACTTTTAAATAATCCATAGCCCATACCGGTAGAATCTTTTTTCCATGATATTTTGACAGAGCTATCTGTGACGTCGTCAACTTGGCTGATACCATCGTAATCAATAACATTATCGCATTTGTCATCAGAGATTGGAGTTATGATCGTCTCATCAGGAGCTGGGCCAGTAGGTGATTCGGAAACCTTATCTTCACATGCTGTTACTGAAATAATTAATATGAGTAAAATTAGTTTGTGATTAAACATAAAAATCCTTTTATAGTTCATAAATAAATCCTAAGCCAAGTGCACTTCCACTACGATCTCCAATTTCAGTTTTATACGAAGTCGTTAAATAATAATCTTTCGTTAAGTTAATTTTTGCAGTGAATTGAGCACGTGTTAAATTTAAGTCCTCACTATTAGTAATACTGTATGCACTAACCTTTTGCTTTAGATCACCGGATAAATTTAATTCAAATTTCTTATAGTAGAGTGTGGTAGCCGCTGTTGCACCGATCCACATATATTGGTCTCTACGTACTTCAACTTCCGAATCATTATAAGTGACACTTGACTCTTCACTTAAGTTTGCTAATGCGCCAATATTAATCCTATTGTTTTCTAAAAAATTATAAGAAGTTTGTAATTCATAATTGGGCCGTAGTTCGACTAAGCGACTTGAATCATCCTCAAATGTAACACCATTTGAGGTTGAAATACTTGCTCCAACAGTGGGGCTTCCAACTTGGTTTCCAACAACTTTAATATTCGCTTGGTAATTCTCATTTATAATTATATTTTTTCCATTTTCAAGTTGTTGAGCTTTTTTTGAAAACTCCACCCCAACTTCAATATTTTGATGATGAGAGATTTTTGAACTAAGAATTCCATCACGTGAGGTTGCTGCCTGTGAAGTACTCGTTGAGTCTGTGATAATCACTTCTTTTTTTGGAAGAATTAAGTAACTACCAACTCGGAGTTTCTTTGCCTTTTTTTCATCAAGCCGATTAATAGTTAGACTTTTTTCCACAAGCTTATCTTCTCCATATAGAGATTCGGTAGAGCGAGGTCCAAGAAGTTCAGAGAGTGTATCTCCTTTTTTAACTTTATAAACTTGATAATCAGAAGCGAAGGCCGAATGACCTAAAACAATAACAGAAAGTGTAAGTAGCTTATTCATAAAATCCTTTTTTGAAATAAGAAGTATTAAATTGAGTCGACTGAGAAGATTTTCTCCAAGACCTTAAACACAACCTATTTTATCAACCATTTGCTTTCTACCGAAGCAACATTGTAGTTTTTACAATAAAAACTAGCCCTATTTATATAGTAAAGCAGATTTGATAATTTTACTTAAGAGTGAAAAATCATCCTTAGGTCCAGGTAAATTCAAGATGTTAAGTGATATCGCTTTGATTAGTTAAGGCCAAATTCCTCTAAGAATAATCATTTTTGGCGTCCTGCTTCTCTATTTATTCATTAAGCTCATTTTTATGAAGTTATTTTTACCCTTCGACCATTTCAGAATTGTTAATTCCTGTTATTTTCCATATATTCCCAATCTATAAATAATAATTTGAAACTAGATGAGCATTCCATGATTATACCTAAAACAGCTGAACAAATTAAAAACTACCGTGATACCGGAAGGATTGCCGCCGAAGTTCTTACTGAACTTATTCAACACGTAAAAGTAGGTGTCAGTACATATGAAATAGCCAAAATAGCGGAAGACTTAATTGTTAATAAACATAATGCTATTGCTTCCTGTATTGGCCAATATGATTTTGAATATGCTTTATGTAGTTCAGTTAACGATGTTGTTTGCCATGGTGTCCCCTCAAAAGATGAAATTCTAAAAGATGGTGATACAGTAAATCTTGATGTGACTGTAAAAAAGCATGGGCTTGTTTCTGACACCTCAAGAATGTACCTGGTAGGTAATGTTAGTGATGAAGCTAAAAGATTATCTGATGTAGCTCAACAGTGTCTGTACAAGGGAATAAAACAAGTTAAGCCAGGAAATACCTTAGGTGATATTGGATTCGCTGTTCATAAACATGCAACTAGAAATGGTTATTCAATTGTTAGAGAATATTCTGGCCATGGAATAGGTGCTGAAATGCATGAAGCTCCAGAGGTTCTTCACTATGGAAAAAAAGGTAAAGGCGTTAAACTCGTTGAGGGAATGACATTTACAATCGAACCAATGGTAAATCAGGGAAAACAAGAAATCGAGCACCTTGATGATGAGTGGACTGTTGTAACTCAGGATGGAAAATTATCAGTGCAATGGGAGCACACGATACTTGTAACAAAAGACGGTTTTGAAATTCTCACTCTAAGAGATGAAGAAGATTTTAAATAAAAAAAAGCCTCTAATTCTAGAGGCCTTGTTAACTCAATTATTGTCTCTTCTCTCTCAATCTTATTTGTAAAAGACATTTTGTCTCCAAAAATGCAGATAAGCCGAAATCAAGCTCATCTAATTCTCTAAACTTTATAGTGTGATCTATGTTTAAAACTGTTTCATACTTATCCGAAGGGTAAGCCAAAGTAGCCAGACTATATTCTTTATTCCCAATTTCTCTACAATCAAAAAGTGATTCTTTTTCTAAGTTAGAAAAAATTCCCTCTACTTCATTTCGACTAAATGGATTGAACTGATACTCAAAAGTAACTAATTTTTGTGATACAAGGTTAAGAATTGGAAAAACTGATCCTTCAGTGTACCAACCTCTATCAGTGATTCTCACATCGATAATCGTTTTGTTGACCGAAATTGTTTCTGTGAATTGTGCACTAGATGAACTGAAAGACTCTGCAGCAAAACTTGATGAAATGGACATAATGGCCATTATTAGTACTAATAACTTCATTTATATTCCCCTCTCTATGTAAGGTGTGGATCCTAACAGCACATATACTGTATGACCCGGAGTGATGCAGCATAAACAATGCTAAAAAACACTACTAACACACTGATTACACATTGAAGAATATGTTTTTTTTGAGAAAATCTGTATGAGTCGGAATGACTAATTATTAAAGTACAGTAGGAATTACTTTGATTGATGTCTTCGGATTCTTATCATTCTTATCCGAAATCATTTCCAAAGAAGCTTCATTTCCAAAAGTAGTAATTATTTTTGGAGAAGAAATTAGCTTTTTTCCTGACTTGAAATTTTGATAAACTTTAATATCAAGAAAAACCTCTCCAACAACAATATCATCATTTCTCATTGATTCAGGAATATTTTCAGTAATCATCATTTCTATAATTTGATCTGAATCAGGAATTTTAATAGTTTTTACTTCATCAAAATTAGCTTTTATATTTTGATTTAAGCTAATTATTTTTCCAGCTTCAGTGGATTTAAAATCAAACTTCAAATCTAGCTCGGCTAACGAATTAAATGAGAATAGTAATATTATTAAAGAAGTTATAATTTTTTTCATTTACCCCTCCACAGGTTTAACAATAAAATTCTTTCATTTAGGTGTTACTCTGTAAATAAGAAAAATTTAAAGTAAAATACTGGGATATATTGGATGAGATCTACTTAAGTAGTGATTCGATATTTTTCTCTGAGAAGACTTTAACACCTGATGATTTAAGGGCCCTAGAAATGATTCCATCCCCTTTAATCGTTTTTCCAGTGAAGCTTCCATCATAAATTTCAGTTGAACCACAAGAGGGACTAAAGTCCTTAAGGAGTGCGTATTTAATATTGTGTTTTTGAACTAATTTAGAGATTTCTTCTTTGACCATATCGAAACTTTCAGTAAGATCGTTCCCTGCTTTATCAATTATTCTATCATTCAGGAACTCTATTGGCTCTCTTGGAACAGACATTCCGGCCATTATCTCCGGACAAATAAAAACAAGGTTATACCTATGCTTTAACCGAGCAATATAATCCCCGCGCAATAAACAATTACCACCATCATAGCGAACATTTTCACCAAACAAGCATTTACTAATTAAAAGGGATTCCATTAGAGTTTGTACATATTAACAGTTGTGGAATAGTTAACTTCTTCCATTTCACCATTTGTAATAGTTTCTATTTTTTTTACAATTTGAGTAATTCGATCTAGAGCATTAAGTGCCTTCTCAATTCTAGTAGCATCAATTTTTTCTTTCGAGATGGTAAGATTACCAATAGCAATTGCTAGTGGATTATTAATCTCATGATTTAATGTCGTCACCATTGTGTTGATCGTATTGATCTGTTTATTCTTTAGACTTTCCTCAAGGAGATCTTTAATTTGTAATTGTGTATTTATTCTTGCTGTAGCAATTTCCATATTAACCGGCTTAGTTAAATAGTCATTCGCACCTCTATTAAGAGCATCAACGAGATCACTTGCTTCATCTTTTGCAGTAACCATTATAACTGGTAATTCAAAATTATTCTTAGTTTCACGAATCTTTGCCAAGACTTCAGTACCGGGCATATCCGGCATCATAATATCAAGTAAAATTAGATCATAATGAGTTTCCGAAAGTGCTTCAAAGCACAATTTTGCATTGTCTACAAAATCAACTTCAAATCCCTTCTTCAATAATCTTTTTTGAAGAAGTGTTCCGTTCATTTTGTCGTCATCAACAAGTAATAATTTTGTTGTCTTTTTCATGTTATCGGCCATTTATAAGATTGATTTTATATCTGCTATCAAACGAGGAAGTCCTTCATCAAGAATATCAATATACTGCTGATAATCCCCGGCCTTTTGATCTCTTCCCATTTTCTCTAGAACAAAAGATGCTTCTTTTAGCTCTTCTGAGAAAAAATTGGCGATCATTCCCTTCATGGTATGAGCATGAAGTTCTAGATCTTTAAAGTTACTATTCTGTGTTGAAGTTTTAATTGCTGCCAAAGTGTCAGGATAAGAAGTTTCAAATACCTCTACTAACTCACCAATAAGTTCTTCATCACCGTCAAAGTGCAATTTTAATTCTTTTACATTTACTAACATAACAGACTTATCGGAGGCTATTCTTAAAGGTTAACCTTAAATAGCTTATTATTTTAATTTTTACTTCTTATCTCGAGACAATAATTTTTATTTACGAGAATAGACTAAAAAAGTTTGGGAATGACTTATTTACTGATTCCATAGGTGCTACAGAACCACCTTTAAGTGTTTTAAGATATAGGGCTGATACCATAACCATTCGGTGATCATTTGCTGTGGTAATCTTAATTGGCTTAAAAATATTCTCTAGGGTTTCCTTTAGTGGGAATATAGTAAAAACGT
Source organism: Bacteriovoracaceae bacterium (assembly GCA_047634375.1). Classification (GTDB taxonomy): domain Bacteria; phylum Bdellovibrionota; class Bacteriovoracia; order Bacteriovoracales; family Bacteriovoracaceae. Next base: position 71,884 of record JBLIAG010000011.1, on the reverse strand, counting down.
CACCTGCTTCATCATAAAAATATTCAATTTTAAATATATCTAGAATTTTCATCATCTCTAAAAGCCGATCGCTTTCTTTATGAGTCAGGAATTTAATATTTGTTAGTTTCGTTTCAGAGTCACAAAATGAAGCAATAAACATCAGAGTTGGAACAAGGTCAATACACTCCGAACCGTCCACTTCAAAACCAGACAATTTCGACTCTGTTCTAAATATCGAAAGTCCATTCGGCCCAAACTCAATTCTGGCACCAATCCTTTTTAAAATCTCAATTAACACAGAGTCAGCTTGTAACATATCCATTTTAAAAACATTTGAAACAACTAAATCCTGATTTAATACGCCATAGGCCAATAGATAACCTAGTCCACTGAAATCTGCTGGAACTATGAAATGATTACTGCCAGAAAAATGTTTAATTAAAGATTCAGTCATATCTAAATATTTTTTAGAAGCTTCCACATTATTGTATTTAATATTTATTTTATACTTGGCCTTTAAATTATATAGAGCTGTTGCAAATTGGGTCGTCTTAGAACAATCAACACTTAACTCCTCAGGTAGGCTTATTGGACCTTTAATTTTTAAAATAGCATCTTCTATCCAAATATTTGCTCCCATACCTTTGATGATTAGTAATAACTCATCCATAGGCCGAGCGGCCATCCTCCCTAAGAGTGGTATGTGGTATTCATTGTTTCCCAGGGCCAATAAAGGAGTTATGAATCTTACTGTAGTCCCCCCCTCACTCCCTGGTAGAAGAATGGGTTTTGAACTATTTTGCTCACACTCTGGGAATGAATTAATTATTTGTATCCCACTTGGAATTTTTATAACCTCAATTTTCAGAGATTCCAGAATACTTAAAAGGTCATGAACATCTTGAGATTCAGGAATATCGTTTATTTCAATTCTTTCAGGTTTTAAACTAGCTATTATCAGGGCACGATTTGCATATGATTTAGAGGTAGGACAATGAATAGGTGTTTTGAGTTTACACGAAGTAATTTTTGAAAATTTCATGTTCCTCTATTTCCTTTGATACGTTATTTATATCAAACGGCCGTATCTCTAATTCACCAATCCCCAGAGGGATTATAAACTCAATAGCTCCATATTCGTTTCTTTTTTTATCAAAGGATAAATAATGACAAAATTTCTTAAAGTCCATCTTTGGTAAATTTTCAAAGTTAAACTCCAACTTTTGAACAATCTTAGAGAAATCATCAACAAGATGAGGAGAATACATTTCAAGAATCATTTTAATACCAAAGTAAACTGCAACACCGTGAGGGATGCCAAGGCTTTTCTCCACCGCATGCCCAAAGGTATGCCCAAAATTTAACATTTTCCTCGGTCCATTTTCTTGGAGATCAGTTTTGATAATCTTCTTTTTATAGCTTGTACACTTTGCAATTAAACTATCAGTGTATCCATTTGATAGTACTTCTTGGTAAATCTCTTCACTTAAGAATGTATACTTTAATAATTCCCCTTGTCCGGATTTCACTTCTTGTTCAGGCAAGGTTTTTATAAACTCAGGGTACAAGTGAATAGTAACTGGTTCATGAAAAGCTCCCAATAGATTCTTTCCACTTTCTGTATTAATACCAACCTTTCCACCAATACTTGCATCTATCATTGCCAATAAACTCGTAGGAATAACTTCCCACTGAACACCCCTAAGAACTGTTGCTGCAACAAATCCCGCAAGATCACTGACTGCTCCACCACCAATAGAAAGGATCCGACTTCTTCGTGAGATTTTATGATTCAAAAAATAATTGGTAATCTTCTGATAATCATCCAAGTTTTTATTCTTCTCTGGGTCTTCAATTAAGTAGTATTTTTTATTCTTTAAAGCGGTTGCGATTATTGGATATAAATCAAAAACTTTCTTATCAATAATGATAAATTCAATTTGATTTATGATTGCTAATATTTCATTATAGGTCTGGGTTTGCATTCGTTAAAAACTACAACATTTTACTAAAGGCTACAAGTTGAATAAAGAGAACTATAGAATTTTAAAAGAGATAAATAGTTTAAATAATTCAGTTCTTTCCTTAGAAAAAGTTATTAAAAACGAACTCAATAGGATTTCTAAAATCGAAGAGATGAGAAACAAACGCTCCATGCTAAAAGAAAGTTCTAAGCTCACTTTAAAAGAATTGAGACAGAAGCTTTCAAAGATAGAAGAGCGTATCGCTTATTTTGATAACCTTATAAATAAAGGAAAGGCTCAATTAAATCAGGTCTTCTCCGAAAATGAAGTTTCGGCCCTAAGTAGTCAAATTGAAAATGCTCAAAATGAGATGGATGAATTTGAAATGCAAGGACTCGAAATTATTGAAGAAATGGATAAAGCGAGTGAAGAAATTAAAAATTGCACCACTTTTTTAGAAGGATCATTGGAAACAATCAGTGAAATTGAAGCAGAAATAAATGAGAGTAACCACGACGTTTATAAAGAAATAAAGACCAAGAAGAATAGAAAAGATATTCTATTTGACCAACTACCTCCAGGTGTTTCTAAGAAGCTTACTTATCTAATGGATAAAGGACTTTCATTAGCACCACTGAGCCAAATCACTGATCATAACTGCTGTGAGATGTGTGGCTACCTAGTTCCTATGGCGATCTTGGGCGCAGTCGAAAAGCAATCCAAGTTCATGTGTTGTCCAAGCTGTGAACGAATCCTCATACCGCAATCTAGTAAATTCCTGTAAGTAATACATGGTGTCAAAAAGAACCATTGCACCGCGTCCAAAATTACTATATAGTCCGGCCTGATTAAGGGCGAACGTCCTTTTAACTTATTAAATCTAAACATGAAATAAACCAAAAGCAGGAGCGACGGACATGAAAAGATCAACTAAAAAAGGACTAATGCTACTATCCCTAATGTGCATTTCAACAAGTGCAATGGCGGACTTTAGAGACCGTGAAATGGGTGAAAGATATAGAGATCAGCACAAAGGTATGGATATTTGTGCAGAAATCAAAGAAGACCTTTTTGAAGCTGAAGAAGCATACAATAACTTCGCAGCAAAAGTTAGATCAGCAAATCAAGAAATTGATGCTCAAAGAAGACAAGTTAATGTAAAGGCTTCAAGGATTCAGCAATTACAAGCAGCATTTAACCAAGCAAACAGTTCTTATACATCCCTATCTAATAAACAAAAAAGAAAGCCACAGTTAATTAAAGCGGCGAATAAAGCTATTGCTTCAGCAACCTCAAAGATACCAGCAGCGCAAACAGTTTATAATGCAGCTAAAAAGCGAAAAGATAAGAAGTGTGACTGGAGAGGAGACCTAAGAGGAAGTTGTAGAGATGCAAAGAAGGATTTGAAAAAAGCTGCAGATGTACTAAACCCACTTACAGCACAAAGAGATAATGCACAAGCGCAGCTAAAAGAACTGGCTCAAATTGATTCTAAAGTTCAAAGAGCTCATAGAGCTTTAAATACATCAACAACAGCTTTAAATGCTGAACAAAGTGCTCAGCCTACTCTAGCTGGTATGCAAACTATGTTAGATAGACTAATCACAAAACGTGATAAAAACCATGGTGGATATGCAAAAGTTGAAGGCCGATACGGAAGATTAGAAGTGAGAGCTGAGAAATGTATGAAAATGCAATACGAAGCTAATAAAGCAACAACATTCAAAGACAGCCTGATCGCATTTGCAGCTGATAACGGTGCTGGTTGTGAAGATGGAATGAACAGAATCAACTCAGCTAGAGGTCAAGCAAAAAGAGATGGTGTAAATGAAGCTTACGATCTTATTTGTAAATCTGATGTTTTAGTTAGACAAGTAGAAGTAGAAATTGAAGTTCCAGGTGAGCCACTTCCTCCAGTACAATGTACAGGTGGTAACACAGGTGGAAATGATAACTCTCCAAGAACTGAATACATTAACCTAAGAGATACTTTTTCAACTGGTAACCCATACGCTCCAGACCATAGAAGTGATAGAAGAGATGGAAAGGGAGAGCTTAAGAAAGTTTTATCTGAGCCAGGAGCAAAAATGATTAAGCTTGATATCGCAAATATCGATGTTGAAGCTGGATATGACTTTGTAATTATCCAAGACGCTCAAGGTAATGAAATCGCAAAATTAACTAACTCACAAGATGAAAGAGGAAATGAACAAGCTTATGGTTCATACTCAACTGGATGGGTAAAAGGTGATACTTTAACAGTTATGCTCTATAGTGATGGTAGAGGTGAAAGATCTGGATTTGAAATCGAAGGGTTTGAAGTACAGCACTAAAAAATATTGTTGGGGAACAAGATTTTATATATAGGAGAAGGCCGGCGAATGCTGGCCTCTTTTTTTTCCTTTTATGAATCTAGCCTTGGAGCTTTATAAAATTTTTCTAAAACCCGCATATAAAGTAATCTTAGATTCAAGATAATTGTCCTTTTTTAAAACATTGCATCTTGTCATTCTAACTGATGTCGACTATAAACCCTTAACCGAGAAAGACTGATCATCGCCGGGACTAGATTTATCTAGTTCGGGAGGAAAGTCCGGACACCAAAGAGCAGCATAGCGGGTAATGCCCGTCCGCCGTGAGGCGAGGACAAGTGCAACAGAAAGCAAGTACGTTCCTTCGGGAAGCTGTAGTGAAACCAGGTAAACTCTATGTGGTGCAAGCTCAAATAGGCCAGTGTTTTGGTATTGCTCGTATGAGCTGGCGGGTAGAGCGCTTGAGCCTAGGAGTAATTCTAGGCCTAGATGAATGATGATCCGTGGATATTAATTTTATATTATTATTCACCGACAGGATCCGGCTTACTTCTTTCTCGGTTTTTTTACTTATCTTAACCCTATAAAAAATTCAACCTTCCTTATCTGTTTGGCGAAATCCAACTACATTCATTTTGTATAAGCATAGTAGCCAGGGGCAAATCAATGAAGTACTTCATCTTTTCTTTCTTTATTATTACCAATAGTTTTGCAGCAACTTTGAACTGTGAACAAAAGATAGGTTGGGAAACTCAAGATCTTTATGTAAAAGCGCAAACAACAAGTGAAATCGAAATCATCTCAGAAAAAGAAGTGAATCTTACAAACTTTAAGGTCGAGTATTCATTAATCTATGATCTGAATGAACCAAATAGCGTATGGTCACAGGGAAGTAGTTTTGAATCTATCCTTCCAAATATGGAAAACTATAACCCTAGAAAATATAAGAATCATATGAAATTTTCGCTGTCAGTTTCTAATGGCCCTTCAGAAGGTTATGGCTACCTAGATCTCATAGTACCAACTGAAACCTTGGTAAATTTGGATGACTCAAAGGAATTTAAATCTTACTTAATAATGAGTTGGATGGATGACCACTTTGGTGGAACGGCACAATTAAACTGCAAAATCGTTAAATAATTTAATAAAAGCAATGAAAAGAATTTAAACTCTTTTCATTGCTAGTTATTTATTATCTTTTAATTTTTGATATCTGCAATTCTAAATCTTTTTTAACTTCATCACTTGTTAGCTCAACCTGCCATTTATAAGTAAACTTCTTACTAATGTATTTTAATATTTTCATTTCTCTTCCTGTATATGGAGGAAAAGAAGCATTGTTGGTAAGAAATGGTATATCAAGGACATCTACGAAATCTCCACTAAATAGCAATGGCCTATTCCAACTAAAACTTGAGATTCGTCCCATTTCTAAATCAATTAATTTATAACTACGAGAACCACTTCCAAGTGAAGATTTGTTTATTTCAAATTTTGCGACTTCAGGGTACAACACACGATTTCCACCTGCATTTTCCGTTAACATGGCGACATGCTTTTTTAAGTAAACTTGGTAATCACCAGGGAATGGAAAGAATGCATGAGACCCAAGTGCTGAACTCACCACTGGTCTTTCATTTAACTTAGGAACTTCGTCCCAACTCAATGAAACACGTCCACCAGTCCACTTTTGTAATCGATTTCCGAGTTTATCAATAACACCTAGTCTTTGTGTATCAAGATGAGCTCCATAAATTATTCTCGTTGGTTTATGCTCAACCAGATCATAAACTAGAGTGATACTTTCCCTATCAAAAGCATGAGCCCCTGAAGCATCTTCAGTATTCTTTGGATCATATGTATATAACGTATGATAATTAATGATAAGATTATTATCTTGTTCGAAGTAAGAGTAGTAAATTGCTGTTTCATCTTCCGTTCCAAACCTAGTCTTAAGTCTTGAATTATTACGATGAGACTTAGGGATATTCAAAACAGCGATTCTATCACTATTAAACGGAAGAACTTTTAAGATATCCTTATAAGGAAAATAAATATTTCTATGACGAGCACCTGGAACCCTTGTATAGTGACGAGATTCCTTTTTTACTTTTAGATGAAATATTTCTTCGTCCAACTTTTCATCTTTATCTTTTTTATTAAACATATAATCGAGTGTTACTGGATAAAACTTTTCTTCCTCCGGAGTTAAAACAACAGGTGAAAATCTTTTTGCAATTTCACTAATCGCTGCAGAAGTTGTTTTTAGCTCAGGTTGAGTAAATATAAATTGATCCCAGATAACCCAGTACTGACTAATTAAATTTGCCCAGCCACCCATTCTTTTAAAATAAATTCGATAATAACCTGATTTATTTACAGGAAAGGTGAATTTATCCCCGATGCTCACTGGCTCAGCTTTCTTTATAGCTTCATCCTCAAAGTAAACATACATTCTATAATTAGATTGGCTACCATGTAACCTACCAATTTCAATCTCAAGCTCAGTACCATTGTTCTTATGAACAATAAGTGACTTTCTGTATTCTCCATTTTTTTCATTGGCCGGAGCTCTATTCTCACGAACAAAACTAGAACATGCTTGTATCAATACTAGAATTGATATAAATAATACTTTATTCATTTATAGTTCCCCCATGCTGACTTTTGTTATGACTTAAGGGTTTGAATCGATTATCTCTCACCTCAAAAGCATAACTTGGCCAATTAAATTCGTTATTCTTAAAAGCTTTATTATTTTTTATAAAATTATCTTTAATCTTTATTGAACGTAGGTCGTTCTCAACCCTTTTTCTTTTATTACTTTTTCTTAAAACCTTTTGTCCTAATAATCCAGAGTAGTACCCCATCAGTTTATAGTCGGCTTTCAATCCAACCTTTTTATTTTGACCATCTTTTGTTTTTGACCAAATGGGAAGGTCCTTGGGGTTACCTATAAAATCTACAAAGATTGCTCCCTCTAGGTATTTATTCTTAGTCTTAGTTAACTCTGGAGATCTCCATTCATAAGTACCCACTAATGGAATTCTTGGAGCTTTAAAGTAATCGAATAATTTTGCAAAATGATTCACAATCTTAAAGTTATCAGGAATAAAAATGGCATCAAAATCAGTTTGAGCTGTTAAAAAAACGTGTTTTCTATTTAGTTTAAAGCCTTCAGCATTGGCCTGTTTTTTTTCTTTCTTAAGAATTTGATTAAATTCTTCCCTTCGTCCGTTAATATTAATGTTAAATATTTTTCGGCAGGCCATTTCCATTGTGTGATAATCATCAGCTTCATAAATAACATCATGAACAATCTCGATGTCGTATTTTTTCAAATTTTTCTTAATATTCAAAAGTAATTTTGATTTCTGATAAGCCTTAGGAGTTAAAATCGCTAAACGCTTTATTTTTTTCTTCCTTAAAGATTTTACAAGCTCGATACTATAGTTATTTCTATTAGGAAATATTTTAAAAGCAGTTTTAGATTTCTTAATTTTATTATCAATATAAAGGGTTGGCATACTTAAACGTTTTTGCCATTTCTCAATTTTCTTTAAAAACTTAGTATTTCCCCAGGTTATAATGACACCAACTTTCTTTTTTAAAATTAAAGAACTAAGCGCATTTTGAATATTTTTATTCTTAAGTATAACTCGCTTTACGATATACCCTTTTGATTTTTTATTAATTTTCGAAGAGCGTAGAATTCCTGAGAGGATCGCCCTATCCATATCACTATTATCTGAATTAGCTTCAAAGATAATACCGACTTTACCGCTGTGATTCTCAAAAAATTTAGTGGTTTTTTTATAATACAAATCACATAAGTCATCAGTAGAGTTCTCTGCTAAGTAGGAGAATCCATTTTTTTTATCACTAAGTTTGGATAATAATTTGAAGTACTTAATTTGGGACTCACATTTTGCTCTTTGCTTATAAACGATTCGAGTTTTTTTCTCTAATATATCCCTAGAAGCTTTCTTCGGAATTACAACTGTACTGCATGATATAAAGAAAGTTGAATTTAAAATTAGAAGCATTAAAGGTTTAAAAGTCATTCATACCTACCCGTAATTGCTCACCTGTTTCTAGCGCCATCAAGTCAGACTCTTCTTGTCTGGGTACAGTACCTCTTAAAAAGTACATTCCTACCCCCATACTATCTCGATGCCCATATCTTGGATGAATCTTTGCAAACTCTAGTAGAGAAGTTCTTTTAAAATGCGATGTGTTTAAATAGTTCATACTCTTCGAAACTAATTTCCCCCAGATTGGAGCCGCTGTATTACTAGCAGAAATATTTCCTCTAAAGGAATTTTGATCATCATTCCCAAGCCAGGTAATAACAACTAGGTCATCTGTAAAACCACAGAACCAATTATCCTTTGATTTATTAGATGTACCTGTTTTACCTGCTGCTCTTCCCTTAAGATGTCTTATTTTATATCCAGTACCATATTGAATTACTGATTTTAATCCTTCAGCAATGAGTTTACTTGTACTTTGGCTAATAACTCTCTTAGATCTTTCTTGAAGGTTTTTTGCTTGATAAATAAGTTTACCGGCCCTTGTTTGGATTTTTTCAATAGCAACAGGAGAAATAGAAACTCCATCATTTGCAAAGGTTTGATAAACCCGTGCCATGTCCATCATGGTAACCTCAGAACTCCCTAAAAGTGTTGCTGCCTCATCCTTTAAAGGTGTTTCTATTCCAAGCCTCTGCCCAAACTTTAAAACATTTTTGACCCCAAGCTCATTCCCGAGAAGAACTGCTGGAGAATTAATACTTTGATAAAATGCTTGTAACAATGTTGTTTCAGTGAAAAGTTTTGATTGTTGTGTCCTTGGCCTATAGTTTCCAATTGTAATCGGTGAAATATAGTACTGTTTATTCCATGTCTTTCCCCTCTCTAAACCTAAAGCATAAGTAACCGCTTTAAAGACTGAACCAGGTGGTCTTAATGAGTGAATTGTTCGATTAAATTGGGAGATTTCATAATCTCGTCCCCCAGTCATACTTAAGATTTTGCCAGTTCTTCTATCAAGAACAAGAAAAGCTCCTTCAACATTTTGGGCCTCAGAATTCTCCAATTTATTATCCCAGATTATACTTTTCTCCATTTTTCTAAAGACTTTGGTAGAGTCTTTGAGAATCGATTGAGAGTATTTATCAATAGTTTGATCTAATGTTGTATAAATTTTCAAACCGCTATCTTTCAGGTCAATGTCTAACTCATCTAAGATTTTTTCTGATTCTTCAATTACATAGTCCACAAAATAAGGAGCAACCTTACCATGGATTGATTCATACTTTGTGTATTCTATCTTTTTCTCACTCCACATCTTTAACTGGTCTTGTTTTATAAAACCGGCTTCAAACATTGAAGCTAGAACAGAGAGTTGCCTTTCTTTCGCCCTTTCAGGATGCCTTGCAGGATTAAACTTGCCTGGAGATTGAAAAAGCCCCGCAATGAGGGAGACTTCATGAACATCAAGTTCATTTAAGTTCTTATTAAAGAATCTTTTAGCAGCTGCTCCAACACCATAGGAACCTTGCCCTAAAAACATTGTGTTACAATAAATTTCTAAAATTTTTTCTTTTGAAATGACGCTTTCTATATAGAGAGACAAAACAATTTCTCTTATTTTTCTTGTTATAGTTTTTTCATTTGTAAGCAGGAGATTTTTAACTACTTGTTGAGTAATAGTTGAAGCACCTTGTTTATAGCCTTTATGACTCGGGTTTAGGTGAGTTTTTGCTGCTCTTAAGATACTATAAACATCGATACCTTTATGATCCCAAAACTTTCTGTCTTCAATTGCTATTATAGCATCGAGCATCTTTTTGGGGATTTTATTAAAAGGAAGGTATACGTGATATTCATTAAACTGTTCACTAATGGTGTCACCATTCTTATCCAGAATAATCGTATTATCGTGAGGCTTCCAGTCTTGAATTTTCATAATATCTGAAATTTTAGCTTTAAAGATATCTTGATCCAGAATAAATTCAAAACTAATTGCATATACTAAACTCAAGGCTAAAAAACCAACGGCTAAAACAATACTCATAAAGGAGCTGATGGCCCTTAAAGGTATCCATAAAATATAATAAATTGTTAGTATCGTTTTTTTCATAACCTCTCTGTAGTGCTTTATCGAAATAAGGCATCCATACGTATAATCAAGAAAGAGAGGTGGTAATAATTTCCCTTAACTAAACATTAATCATACAATTTTCATTGATTTCGATAAGAGAGTTATGAAACGAATAATCTTAATCTTTAGTATTTTTTTTACCTTTTCTTGTTTTGCTCTTGAAAGAGTCGAGAATAGTATTGGAAGTACTCTTGATCTAAAGACTGAGCTTTCCCCTATAATGAGTAAGGCTTCAAACAAGTTCAGTCTTAAAGAAATTCTTTCTACTCCTGAAAAGCTTGAACCGTTTCTTATTGAAAATATTGCGATTGTCACGCCAGAGTCAGCTCAAGAAATAAGCAGCTTCATAAGAGAATCCACCAAAAACCTTTTCATTAAGGGGTATACAAAAGAGACACCATTATTATCTGAGTTTCTTTTTCAATCTTTAAAAAAGCCTGAGGTTATAGCCAAGTTTGTATCTATATTTATTAAAGTCAATCAACTGATTATTTTCGCATTTATAATTATTCTCTCAATTGTCTTATCTCACTATCTAGGAGAATTAAAATACAAGTTCCCTCCACTTAGCCTTAAAAGAATTTCGTATTCCGTATTTAGATTTTCGCTTGTAAATGGCATGAGGCTTTGGATATTTAGTTTCTTATTTATGGAAAATATAAAACCAATATCCCAGGTATACTTAACATCTATAATTACTCTAAAAGATAGCTACCCAGCACTTTATAGCATTTCGAGCTTAGTTCTAGAAAGCGTCTAAGCATTTTTGAGAAGCCGTCGATAGATTTAGTCCAGCTCGCTTTTTCCACATAAAGCCATTCTTCGAAATTTTACTTAACTCATCTTCATTTGCATAAAGAATATGGTTACTGATCCTGTATTTTGTTATGGAGGTTTTAATAAAAGGTAGAAGACTTAACTCAGATCTATGACTTAAATCTGGGTATTGATCAAAATCTGCATCCTCACAAAAAAGGCTGTAAGTTGGGAGTTCGTATTGTCCCGCGAGCCACTGTTTTGGACTTTTTTTGTAGACTAGAATCTCATCTTCTCTAGAAACTATAACCCTCAATAAGTTCAGTTGATAATATTTAGGTTTATCAACATTCTGTGATTTTTTTTCAACAGGGTATGATAATGCTTGCCCTCTATTATTTGCAAAACACTCTTTGGCCAAAGGGCAAAGTTCGCAGCTTGCAGACCTTGCTTTACATATTGATCTTCCAAGATCCATCAGAGCTTCATTATATGCTCTAGCACCAAGTAAATTTATTTCCCTACATATAAGTCCGGCTTTAAATTGACGATATAATTCTTTTTGAAGTTTAGGGCCTTTCTCTGCTTTAACTCCGTAGAACCTTGCTAAAACTCTTTCCAAGTTTGCGTCAAGGGAGATGGCATTTTCATTACCACCAATTGAAATGAGTGCATTAGCAGTATAGTCACCAATACCATGAATTTCTTTTAGTTGTTCAAAATTCAGAGGAATTTTACCATCGAATTTTTCTTTTATTTCTTTCACTGCCTTTAAGAGATTTTTAGCGCGTCTATAATATCCTAAGCCTTTCCAATCGATAAGAATTTGTTCTTCATTGATACTCGCAAGTGCTTTAATATCGGGATACTTACTAATGAATCTATTGAAGTGATTGAGAACAGTAGATACTGTTGTTTGTTGTAGCATTATTTCGGAAACGAGAGTTGTATAAAGGTTTCTCTCAATTCTCCAAGGTAGATGCGAATAATTTGACTCAGACCATTTAATTAATTTTTTAAACATTTAATGGATATAACAATTTATGCAGTATGTGACAACGACACGAAAAGTAATTTATTTACACAGCTTTCCTACCCTCTGTAGTTCACCTTTAAGATCCGCAGCATAGATTGGTTCTTTTAATCCCTTGATAATTCCACGACCTGTATTCTCGATCGCACTTATGAATTTATCCTCTGCCTCAAAGATATCAGTAATAATTATGACGTTATCTGATTTTGATTTTTCGATATCTTGAATAATTCGTTTCATATTGTTAAGTCCACCACTTAGACAAACTCTATCAAGAGTACTTGCTTCTTTTCTAAATTCCTCAAAGAAATATACTTTCATTTTTTGATTTATAGGGCAGGATAACGCAAGATCTTTTAAAAATCTCTCTCTCTTGCACTCAGTATTAAATCCATCAAAATCAACTTGTTTCATCGTTGAAGAAACGTCTACCCAAACCTCTAGATTTGTTTTTCCTGAATTTATTTTTTTCTTAGCCTTTCCACAAAAAATATCAAAAAAATTACTATTTTCATCGCATTCAATCATATTTCTTTCGTGACCTTTGTGGGTTTCTAAAAAATCATAAGATTGACTTTTTTCAATTTCGGCCATGTCAATTTCGCTTTGAGCACCTTGCTCTTCACCTCTTTTATACAAACCAACTTGAGGGTCAAAACAGTACTCCCCCATAACCTGACATTGTAAATTTCTTTGGGCTATTTTTTTTCCTACTTTAGATTTGTTGAGGTTATCCAACCAAGATGTTTTATCAATACTTAAAAACCACACCTCTACTCTTTTTGGTAAAGCATATGAATTATAAGTAAGTGAAATTAAAATTAAAAAAGTAAAAAGTTTCATTTAAACCCAATCTATCCTTATACGAGGCTCTTTTGTGCCCCACATGGCTTTTCGGTTTGATATCAAAGGTTTTGAATTATTGTCCCCTATGGATCTATTTGGAACTTTTTTCCCAAAGCCTCGTTTAGGTCTAAACAAAATGATTATCTCAAAAGAACCAAATCCTAGTTGTTCAATTTAGGGTTAGTTACCTTAAACGGTCATTTTATAAGTATCCGTCTTTTTCTATATTCCCTCAAGAAATTGTACAAAACAATTTTGTATTAAAAATGTCTTTAGCCAGAAAACTAGAAATTTGCCTGGCTCTGCTTAAAGTATCTAAAAAGTTGATTACCAACATCGACAATCAAATCTCTCCCTTCAACATCCAAGTCTAAGAAGTCTGTCAGAAAGCCTTTTTGCCTAGGGCTTAGCTGGTTTAGTTTATCTCTAATAGAAAGATTTGCTGCGTCCTGAGATCGTCTTTCACCGCCGAATGGTACTTTAATTCCTTTAATATTTGCTGTGGTTTGAGTTCTCGTTATTTCTTCATCAAGACCTTCTTCAAAGCTTTGCATCTCTTCATCACCCTCAGAAACTGTATCATCCTCATTTGTCTTATTACTTTCCTTATAAAAGGAAACGAGCTTTTTAAAGGTTGGAGTAGAGTCTTCCTCAACAAAATCTATTATTTCATGAAGGGGTATATTCAAATAAGCCACCATTGAGGCGATCATTTGAGGATCATACTCCTTTGTTTTCTGATTTATAAAGCGGCTCATAGTTGAAATTCCGACATTAATTGCAACTGCAAGATCCTTTTGGGATAATCCTCCCCGTAATTGCATATACTTACGAACTACACCCAAAAACATCTCAATGAATTCCAAATTAAATTTAACCATAATTCCTCCTAAGATAATTTGTTCAACATAGTTTCAACAAGTTATCAATTCCGGTTTGCAAGCTGGTTCATTGCAACCTCATGTTTTACCTATCGGAATGAAAATTTATTTCTTTATGCAATTTTATTTCTTGACGCAATAAGTCATATATGAGAAACTAATTAAAGATCAAACGAAACATCGGGGTTAAAGATGGAAACAACAAAGGTAATTGAAATTGAGCTAACAATCACAGGTACTTACCTTAGTCTCTCTGATCAAATTATTAAAGATCTAGAGGTTACTAATGAATGTATTTCAGGTTGCAAGTATGAAAATATTATCTTTGAAAACATCACATTTATTGATTGTGACTTCCAAAGTACTGAGTTCCTAGCAACAAAATTTATTGACTGTGAGTTTATAAATTGCAATTTTAACTTTTCGAAGCTTAATAATTGCAATCTGATTGCGTGCAAGTTTGAGAATTGTAACTTTTGCATTACGAATTCCCTTAACTGCAATTTTCTTTCTTGCACGTATATCACAAATACTTGGGAGGCTTCCGCAAACACTGGAGCATTCCACAATTGTAATATTGAAGAAGAAGAAAAAAGTAATATGGATATTACTGCGAGTCACGAAGCTCCTACTCTCTCCTCACCATGGGAGCTTAGTGTCGCCTCATAAAACAAGGAAGTTGGGAAGAATGAATGCCCAAAGCTTTAGATAACGGATTACCAATTACTGGCCAAGGATCTGGCCTCAATTAAAACAATAAATTTCACTTATATAATTTTATGGAAGAGTCCCGCCTTGCATGGACGCTAGCACATCTAAATAACCTATAATACCTCACTATCACACCTTGGGCCTATGAAAATAGGCCTTCTTTTTTGTCAAAAGTTTAGTCGGCCCCTTGTAACTTCTTCAAGAAATTACAATCTCCTCCTATTTTTTAATATTATATATAAAGAGAGATATTTAAATGAGGGAGTTCATTATTAAACTAACATCGAATAAGAATATTTTATTTTGCCTACTTATTTTAGCATCATGTCAACCAACACCCGATAGAAGCTCAGGCCATAGCAATTCAACTAGCTCCAAGCCAGTTGACTCCCCTTCGGCCATTAATATTCCAAAAGAATTTAAAGAAGTTCTTCAAAAAAAAGAAGCTGTGCCCACTCAACAAGATATGAGTTTAGATGATAGTTGTGAGTTAATGGAAAATATAGAGTTAGAGAATAAAAGAAAATACCTTTCAGATAAACACGGTAATTATAGAATTTATGAAAGTGCTGTGGATAGTAAACTTAAAACATATTACGTTAAAGACCTTATTCAGAATCACTTTGAAGCTTTTTCATTTCGAAAAAGGAAAAATGCTATCAACCTTCAAAAAAAGTTAGCTTATAATGCCATAAATGAAATCCTAGAAAAACAAAAAAGCTTTATGGGTATTGTAAAAATATCAGACATAAAAGATAATATGGAAGAATTAAAAACTTGTCTCCAATCAGATGATCACTTCAGAAAACTTACTCCCAAAGCAATCATTGAAAACAATGTCGAATCGAAAGGACTTTACGAAGCCTTTATTATTAACAATCTTATAAATGCATTTAAAGCAAGAATCCTCTTTGTATTCGTAAATGAATTAGAAGAAGAAAAACAAAAAGAGATTAAAAGATTAAAACTAGAGCACAAAACTAATGCAAGAGGAAGATTACCTTTAAAAATAAAAAATCAAATTTTAGCGACTAAGAAAAAGTATGATGAAAGAAAAGAAATCGCGTTTTTACCTATTGGGACAATGATGCAAGCTTCTCCTCTACTTTTTCAATTTGATAATAGTTTTTCAGTAACTGATTGGATAGATACCACCATCATTGAGTCAGACTTTATGAAGTCACTTTTAATGGGTTTTTCTGACGAACTCATGAACCAATTAAAGGAAAACTTTAAAAAATATCCCAATATTCTTTCATTTGAGAATATTGTATTAGCACCAAGAAATCAATTTTACTTAGATGAGTTTGTTAGAACAAAAATTCAAAATAAAGAGATCAAAGAACTTATTCAAAGTGGATTAGAAAACTATATAAATACAATTAACAACGGTGCAGAAAAGATATGTGAAGATAAAGGAAAAGAACTTCATCATAACGAAGACTTAGTAAAGTTTGTCCTTGATAATAATGTCTTACGTGATAACTACAAAAATATTATGGTTAGAGATCATGCCGGTTACTGTCACTTACGAGAAACACAACCAAAACAAGACTTAAAAAAATTCACATGGAAAACAGGAGTTGGCTTTACCCTTGTTGGAGTTGGCGCAGGCCTTCAGGTATTCTTAGGCCTTGGAACTGGACCAGGCTTAATAGCAATGGGAGCTGGTGGAGCACTTTTAACCGGTGAAACAGCTTATAATAGTTATATCTCCTATGAACAGAAAGTAAGAGGCCAGGCGGTACACTTTGGTGGTTGGTCAGACTACAGAAATGTTATAGGTTTAGTAAACCAGACAAATGATCTCTACACTGACTTAGGAACGGATGCAGTACTAACTGCTATCGGTGCTGGCGGTGGAAAAATCCTAACAAAGTTTCAAAAAGCCAATAAGATTGCAGAAGATGACATCATAAATGATCTAGAAAAAATGAACCCTAATGTGAGTACATACCAGCGTGGAAATATAAACCAAACACTTATAAGAATGGGTGGAGATAAATCAAATTCCCTTTATAAAAAGCTGATCTGGAAAAGACATAACCTTATGTGGAAGGAGTATGTAAAATCACCAAGCCGCTATAAACTACTTTCAAAGCGGGAGTGGTACCGAGTTAGAAACGGAAATGATATTCCAGCATTTCATATTTATGGAGAATCTGGAGAGGAAACATTAGGAATTCTTGAAATTGCAAAGGATGTTAAAAGGTTAGAAACAGATGAAGGGCAAGAAGTCTTAGAAAAAATAAACAAATGGTTTTCAGACTATGAAAGCTACCAGAGTGAGATTAATCAAGCTGTTGATGCTGGATTTCAATCGAGTAAACAGATACCAGAATTACAAATGGCACTAAAGAAATACAAGGCTGAAGATTTTTTTGGTGGGAATCAAGTTACAATAAAACTTACAAATGTAGTTGATGGAAAAACAACTGAGAATGTTGATAAGACATTTCAGAGTTTATATAGTTTAGAGAAATACACTAAAGAACAAATTCAAATTTCAAAGTCTTCCTTCGCACGAAATAGCCTCGAGGAACTAACAACTCAAAGTGATATTTATAAAATAATGGATACTCAAGCAATTGATTATCGTAGACTCGAATTTTTAAGAGACAGTTTAAAAAGAGTCGATGAAAAATCTGCTGTACAAGAAAAACTATTAAAAAAATCCCTAGCACTTTTAGAGAATAAAACTCTTTCTCCAAGACCTGATGCCTTTAGAAGGCTTCAAATAAAAGAACTTAAAGCAGAGCGAACCGACTTCCTTAGAAGTATGAAGAAAAAAGAAAAGCTTTTATCTAAAATGGATATTAAATTAACAGATGTAGCTGCCAATAAAGTAAAAGAAACTGGTGCTGTTGGAAATTACTTTAAGACTGTTATCTATGTAGGAATGACAGGTGTTGGGACAGGTGCTGTAGGAAGATACTTTCAAACGGGTGGAAGTCTAGATGAGGTTTCATCATCTATCGATCTAGCGTGGAATAAATTCAGTAGAAATATTAATAATGGTTTTACCACTGATGAAAAAAATTGTGCTGAACAAGGTAGAAGTTTCTCATTCATGCTATGTTTTACAAATCTTACAAAAAAAGAACTTGGAGTTCAAAGGGCAAGAGCGATAGTAAAAGACGACAACTATAGCTACCGGACAGACCCGGAAGTGATTAAGATTTTATATGATTTCACATACCGTATGCTTAAGCTAAGAAAGAAACTAAGAAGTGCAGAACTCTTTGTCTTATCAAGTGGGGTTTTAAATCACTCTTATGAAATTCATACAAAAAGAGAAATTGTAGAACTTATCGAAAAAATTTCGAATAACAAAGAAGATATTGGAGCATATGTCGCACAGATTCTTAATGCAGAAACCAAAGAGAAAGCGTACCAACTCCTTTCACTATACGAAAAAGAATTGGGAAGTGACTTTAATGAAGCTTTAAGATTAATCATTAAGAATCAAGAGTCTGTTAAAAACAGTATTAAAGAAAGTGCTAGACTACCACAAAATATCGAGCAACTTATTAGGGGTTTAAGCTTTGAAGAATCTGAATATAATATTAATGATGAAGATTTCTTTGAGCTAACGAAAGATATGATTGATCAGGTTCAAGAAGTTATTGAATAGATCCACCTTTGTTTAAAAATAGGAACTTCTCCCCAGTTTTTAGCTTGAGAAGTTCAAAGCCCAATCCTAAGGTTCCCTCTTTATGAGCTTTAAATAAGTTCATTAGTTGGGGATCTCCTTCATGCTCTGGCCCTAACAATAAGATTTGAGGTAATTTGGGGTCAATAAATTGAGCTATATTGATCTTATCCTCAAGCTTAATTCTTGGAGAAATAACTCTAACCGTATTATCTAAATTATAGTTTTCCATGTAAAATCTTAGTTTACTTATATTACCAGTAAACGCTCTACCACCAATAACCTCTATATTACGACTAACAATTCCCATCTTTCCAATTTCTAATGCGAGGTTTTCAAACTGTAATTCACTCTCATATATCTTTTTCGTAAATTTGGGATTTTCATAGAGCAGGCCAATAGAGAGAATATTAATAAAGACCCCTAATATCAGTGCGTTCAAACTAGTTTTCTGACGAATACAAAATAAAAGAAATACTAAAAATGAAGGGATTAATAATCTAAAATCATACTCAGGAATAATCGTAAAAATAAGTATGCTAAATAAACTAAAATAAGTGATAAGAATCTTGTTATTTTTACTTAGTTGATGAATACGAAAACTCTTTATAAAGTAAAGTACCATCAAGCCATTAAATCCTAAGAAACAATTAAATACCTTTAAATGAGTCGTGGAGAAATTAAAAACTCCAGTTGTTTCGATTGCAATCTGTGTAAAAACTGTTGCGTATATGAATCGTAATAATGACGGATAAAAGACTAAAACAATAGGTACCAAGAGTAAGGTTCCAACTACAGAGTGCTTTATACCAGTCTTCCCCCTCATTAATACAAAACCAATATAAATACCTACAATTAAGAATGAAGCAAATATTTGTTCATGAGGCTGCAATTTAATAAAAACGCTCATTCGTGTACTCATTACTAGTATTGAATAGAAAATCATAATTCCAATCGAGAAACGATACCTTTTAATAAACCCTGTACTGTTTTTCAAATATACGTTTAAAACAAAAGGAATGATCAAAACAATCATAGAAAAAAGGGGGCGAACTAAAACACATACGTACAATATTGAGATAAAGATCATAAATGATTTTGTTGTTTTAGTTTTATTGTAATTTTCAAATAAAACAAAACACAGTAAACCAAGGGAAATAAAGCTAATATCTTTTAAATACCACAGACTTGAAAATGCAATTATAGGGACTGTTGCAAGATAAGCGACTTTCAACATGACCTCTTTATTACTTAGCTTTCCTTTTAAAGTTTTAAATAAAGAAGTTATAAAAATTAAGAAATAAGTACTATTACTAAAAATATGGGCAAGCTTATAATCCTCACCAAAGAGTACTGGCCAAAAAGATCCCAAGGCGGCGAATCTTGTTGAGGTAAAGTGATCAAAACTAAAGATGTGTATTAACCACTTATAAAACCCCAGTTCTGAGAACATCTTTGAAATACTTAAAGATTCCGCAAGATAAGTAGCTTCATCTGAGTAAAGTGTATATTGAAAAGATTTAAAAAAAAGAATAAAGACCATTAAAGAGCATAAAGAAAAAATAATTAATGCTTTATTTTCTTTGAGTCTCTTCATCAATTATTTCATTGATTGAATTTCTGTATTTTTTGGAGCCTTAAAGGTAAATGTAGATTTTGGAAAATTTTTCACAACATCAAAAGATTTTCTCTTTAGAATTACAGGGAACTTTTCTCCTGTATAGAATAGTTCTAAACTTGAAATATTTTGAAAAGTATAATCTGTCTTTAAGAAAACCATATTCATCTTACTGATTCCTAACTGGGCCTTTGCTTTTGGCTCAAATGAAATGGTGTAGCTGTTATTGCTTCCTTTCTTCACTTTATATAAAGAATTATCCGTTAATCCTTTTTTGAGTGAATCAAATATTTTTGAATAACAATATTTATTTGATGCCCCAATTTTTAAAAGTCCCTTTTCTCCATCAAACAATGGTGGACTATAAAGCCAAACTTTTGTCTTATTACAAATATATGTAGTATCAGCAGATAGTTCTTTAAGATAAAAATTACTAGAGTATTGATACTTTATAAGAATATCATTTGTCTTAACTTTGTTTGAAATCGGACTTTTCTTTTCTTGAACAAAGCTCGCCTTAAACGCCCTAGGCAAGAACTTTGAAGCTGCACTTGCCGTGTCGATAAGAAGTAAAACAAAAAAGAATGCTATAATCGCTCTAAACATAAATTACCTATTAATGAAGTTGTACTGAAACGGCTTTAGAAACACCAGGTTCCTGCATTGTAACACCGTAAAGCATATCGTTAAGTTCCATTGTCTTTTTATTATGTGTAATAAGTATGAACTGAGACTCTGCACTCATTTCTCTTAACAACTCATTAAATCGACCAACATTGGCATCATCTAGTGGAGCATCAACCTCATCTAATAAACAAAATGGACTTGGCTTAACTAAGAAGATTGAGAAAATAAGAGATACAGCCGTCATTGCTTTCTCTCCACCACTCATCAAGTTAATTGACTGCATTTTTTTACCTGGTGGCTTAGCGATAATTTCAATTCCACATTCAGGGCTATCAACATCACCAACAATTTCGAGTCTGGCTTCACCACCCCCAAAAATTATTGGGAAGACTTTTTCAAACCTAACATTTACTTCGTTGTAAGCTTCTTTAAACCTAATTTTAGATTTTTCATCAATATGATTAATAGCTAATTCTAAATCTTCGAGGGATTTCTTTAACTCTAGCTCTTGAGCTTTTAAGAACTCATATCTTAGCTTTTGACGATCGTAATCTTCAATTGCTTGCCAGTTAATTTCTCCTAAACGATTCAGGTCTGTTCTATATCTTTTAAATTTTTCTCTAGACTCTCTCAGTACTGCTGGAAATTTTTTGTCAAAAGCATAAGCTTCTTTCTCAATAGTACGAGTACTTCCATCCTCAGCTTCGACAATATTTATTTCAGTTAGATCCGAAAGTTCATCAATCTTGTCTGAGTGTATTTCTAGGTGAGCCTGTAGCACATCTCTTAGATCTACTTTATATCTTTCAAACATATCTTTAACGAGTATTTCTTCATCAATGATTATTTGTTCAACTTTTAAATTAAGTTCAACATTAGATTTCTCAATTTTATTTACCTTACCAGTGATTTCCTTAACTTCATTTTCACGGTCCTGCATATCTGCAAGTAGTGATGTTAGGTCATCTTTCACAATATTAAGGAAGTTTTCCTTCTCACTCATAACATCAGCTTGCTCTGAGTTAGCTTCCTCTAGAAGTACTACAGCATTTTCTGCTTCCTCTATCTCTTGTTCATATTGGTTAAGTAAGTCATTATTTTGTTCAAGTTTTTCGTTATATCTTAAAACCTGTGATTCGACATCTGTAATTTGAGATTGAAAGTTATCAATTTGAGATTGGTAAGTCTTAGCGTTAGCCTGTAACTCTAATAACTCTCCTCTAGAATTTTCATACAACGATCTAAGTTCATCAATCTCATCTTTAATTTCTGATGATTGTTCAGATAAAGTTTCAACCTTAGCTTCAAGAGTATCTTTCCTTGTCGCCACATCTTCTTCAACTTCTAGTAAGTCTAATTTTGATTTAGAAATTTCTGTTTTACGATTAGTAAGGATTTCCAAACGTGATGATGTTGAACCAAAGCTTACTTCCTTTGATTCAAGAGAAGACTTCAATGATACGTATTTCGTATTGGTTTCATTAAGCTCTTTTGAAACTAGATCAAGCTCTAAAGTAAGCTCATCCACTCTCGTAGTTAATTCATTTAACTCAAGGTCAAGTGCTTCTAGAGTTCCTGATTTATCTTCAAGATCTACACTTAATTCATTTATTAAATTATTTCTTTGAACAACACCCATCGTGCTTGTATCAGCTGATCTTGCAGAAAGCTTTACACCGTTGTTAGTAATATTAAGGTAAACGTTACCATCAAGTGAAACAAGACCTTTAAATCTCATTGTATTTGAGATCTTTAGCGCTAGTTCGGCTGTTAAGTTATTTACAATATAAAAACCATTAAAGAACTCTTTTAAAGAGCTTTCATATTCAGCATTATTTATTTTTAAAATGCTATCAATGGCTATGACTTCATCACAACCTTTGATTTTTAATCTTTCTATTGTTTCATCACCACATTTATCTTCACCAGCGTCTGGCATAATAAAGTCAAAGCTAGATCCAAGATTAGCTTGATTCCACTCACCAAGAGCATTTACATCATTACTTTTCCCGATTAGTGAATCAAATGAGTCTTCAAATAATACTTCTAATGCTTTAGCGTATTCAGCTTCACACTCAATAACATTACCAAGTAATTCAAATGATGTTGTCTCAGACTCTTCAATAAACTTTAAAGCTCCCTCTTTAACACCTTCACCATTTTTACTTACTTCTTTCAGTGAATTAACTTTTGATTCAAGTTGGATGACTTCTTTTGATAAAGCTCTTTGAGTAAGGTCTTTTTCTTTTAGAAGGGTCTTCTTATTATCATACTCTTGCTTAACGCTTCCAAACTTTGTTTCAAGTTCTAATAATGCTTCTTTAGCTACCTGAGTATCTTCTCTTTGCTTTACAATTTCATCAGAGAAGTTTGCTGTATTGGTTTCAATCTCTTCAATCTCTACGAATATATCTTCTAGATTTGCTGAGTATTCTTCTAATTTAGAATTATTTCTAAAAATGACTTGGTCTACTTCATTGAATTCAGTTTTTGCTTCTTCTAAGCTTACTGAAATCTCATTGGCCATTTCTTCTTTTTCAGTCAAAGTTTCTTTATAAGATTCAACTTTCTCTTCCAGCTCTGAAAAGTCCATTTCATCAAAGTTTTGAGCTTCTAGGTCTCTTAACTTTTCTTTTAACTCTTCAAGCTTTGTTGATCTTGCTTCAATATCACCTTCAAGTTCTTCGTTCTCTTTACTTCTGTCTGCAATATGCTTTTCTTTATCTGAACAAGACCTCTTTAAGTGCTTCAACCTTTCTTCACTTGCAGCTAGCTCTTTACTCAGTTCATTGAATTCAGCTTGATGTTCATCAATCTTTTCAATTAAGTCAGTTTTCTTAATTCTCTCGTCTTCAAGTGCAAGTTCGAGTTGATCTTTTCTCAAGCTCCCTTGCTCTACGATAAGCTCATTATTATTTAAATTAGTTTTCGCGTTTACAAAATCTGATAAGAAATCAAATTCTTTGTGAGATTTAACAATTAGCTCATGATGCTTAATTCTATCTCTCAGTCTCTTTGCTTTCTCAGCTTTTTCAGCTTGTTTTTCTAGAGACTTTAAATGTTTATAAATTTCTGATTGCAGGTCACTTAATCTGTTTAAGTTAGATTGAGTTTGTTCGATTTTCTTCATCGACTCTTTCTTTCTCATTTTGAATTTCGTAATACCTGCAACTTCTTCGATCATGGTTCTTCTCTCCACAGGCTTAGCTTGAACTAA
This sequence comes from Bacteriovoracaceae bacterium, assembly GCA_047634375.1. Taxonomy (GTDB): domain Bacteria; phylum Bdellovibrionota; class Bacteriovoracia; order Bacteriovoracales; family Bacteriovoracaceae. The sequence goes on along the minus strand of JBLIAG010000011.1, from coordinate 48,120 downwards.
TCTGTTGATTTCACCTTGAGCGATAATTGAGTATGATTTAGCACCTGCACCAGTATCCATGAAAACTTCTTGGATATCTTTTAATCTAGCAGGCAGATTGTTGATTCTATATTCTGTTTCACCATTTCTATAAAGCTTTCTCGTTAAAGCAATCTCTAAAGGTTTTAAAACTTGATTACCAATATGGATATGTTTCCCAGTATCGTTCTCTAAAACAAGAGTAACTTCTGCAAAGCTTGCTGGAGTGTATTTTGAAGAACCTGCAAAAATCAGGTCTTTCATTTTATTTCCTCTAAGGTGCTTGGCAGATTGCTCCCCCATTACCCAAAATAGAGCATCAACAATATTAGACTTTCCACAACCATTTGGTCCGACGATACCAGTAATACCATCATCAAAGTTAATTGTTGTTTTGTCCTTAAAAGACTTGAAGCCCTGTAAATGAAGACGAAGTAATTTCATACGAACTATATCCCTCTAAAAAATGTTTTCTCGTGTGTGTGTAAAATAGGTTTACTCGTCTTTGCTTCCTGCGTAAATGAATGCCCCTATAGGGCATCATTCTCTCTTAACTAGCTATTGATTGTCTAGGTTTTATCGGAAAAACAGCATTAACGCTGACCTATGCGCGGCATAGCAAAACAAGTCCAAGCCCGATTAATGGTTAAGTATTTAATTATTCAAACCTTCATTTCTCAATTCATTGAAGATGATAACTAAATAAAATAACCCTAACCAGGTAAACAACAAAACGAAGATGTTCTGATCCCTTTCTCAGCTGAAAATACACTGGCTTTCTTGATAATAACCATATGTATTTTCATATAGATAGGAAAAGTAAACTCAATTTTTTTTCTTTTATGACGATAATAAAGCAACAACAATTAAAAGGTATTTTATGAAAAATGATTTGAAAAATCAGCTGACTTTTGGGTTTGAACAAACTTTTACTATTCCTGAATGGTGGACAGAACCAGGTTTCACTTCCACATCTGATACACCTATCAAAAGAGAAAAGATGTTAGATTTCGCTAAAGAATTGGCAATTGAATTAAAAGGTAAATATTTTGAATCAAAAGATATGTGGGATCATATGCAATACGAAGTTACCAATGAGAGCGGTGAAACTCAATTTTATGTAACAATGGATCCAGGAAGCATTGAATTGAAAACTCCTCCCGTTCTTATAAATAATACATTTGAAATGGCAAAGCCGATTTTCATCGCAGCTGAACGAGCAGGTGTCGTTGCTTATAGAAATTGGTGGTACGGTGTACAAGGTGGAACGGAAGGTGGTTGTCATGTAAATATGGGCGGCTTTACTGAAGAGACAAATCCACTTAAAAATGAGCCTGAACTTGTTGTCAAATATGCGGCATATATTCATAACAGACCTTGGCTTCACCATCCTTTTATGGGACTTGATGTTGGGCCTGAAGGTAACGCCATGAGAATGGATGAAAAGCCCGGATTCGAAGAAGTACAAAAATCATTTGAAGACTATAGAGTACTTTATAAAAGCGGTAATTCACTAGACCCCCAAGCTACTTACGATCACTTTAAAGATACAAATCTCATAACGGAGAAAGGCTCTTACCCATCGCTTTTTAAATTTAAAACTGGTCTGTTTCTAATAGAAGACAGAGGTCAAGAAGCCCTAAAAGAAGCAGAAGACTTTTTCCTCGTCTCACAATTAAGGTTAAAAATTCTTGAGCACTTACAAAAACAGGAATTACCAGAAAGCCTTGAAACTTTCCCTACTCTTCATACCTCCGACTTAACTTCATTTAGTTTATGGGATAAATTTAAATCTTGGTCTGAGCACTTTGATATAGAGACACAGGATTACAAAAGATTTTTCGATAGACAATTCCCAACCTTAGAACTTGGAAATAATTCTCCTAAAAGATTTAAAATTAAGGATGGGAGAAGGCCAAGAGTCATAACAGATATCATCAAAAGAGGTGATGTCGTTATTAGTAAATCAGTAGATACGTCTTATAAAAGATTTGAATTATTCCATCAACATCTAGAAGATTCTAAAGTTGAATTTGAAATAACGGCCAGTGGAATAGAATCAACTTCAGACATATTTCAAACGAAGACTCAAGATAACATAATAAGTTATCTATACTTAGATATAAAGTTTGATCGAGAAAATCCAATCATAGATATTAAGTTGAAAGTTGATGGAAAAATTATTGAAGAAGCTGTTTTCAATCCAAATGATATGATGTGGAATAAATAATTATTTTAGTGATTTTTTAGTAAAAACCATTTTAACTGTCATCCCGTAAAGAGAACTAAAAACTGGGGCAGTAAATCGAGCAGAAGTTATATCTTGAACTTTGGACAGATCCACTCGCTGCATGAACTCTTCTCCGTTTGTGCAAATTACATTTGAGATTAAAGTCTGAGTATTATCAAGAAGTGCTGAACCTGCACATTCCATTCTCATCAGAACTGTTTCATTTCCATCAAGGTTTTGGACAATACTTTCTACTAGCGCTATTGTTTCGTTAGCGCTTAGTTTAACATGATGACGAATACTTACGCCTTCGCCGAGAACTTCAATAGGTTCCATACTTTCAACTGAGTAACTACCAATTAACTGATTGAATGAAACCTCTTCTGCCATGGCAAAGTTAGAAGCTAAAAAACAGGCAAACATTAAAATGATTTTCATAAATTCCTTAATTAAAATACTTCACAAGTATAACACATCGTGCATCGCGTCGTTAATTAAGAGAGGACATATATAATAATTACAGATAAGCAATGGATTGAGCGCCTAAGTTACTGGAATCATAATTTATAAAAGGTAGTATATCGAGGAAGTTGTTATCTCTCAAGATCCTTACTTTTTTCATGAACGTAATTCCAATAGATCAGATGATACGTAATTCCTTTAAAGCACAGGATAAAATAGCAAAGCTGTAGCATCCAATAAGTAAGATTGGTTGCAAAAAAGTTACTCTCCCAAGATACGAAAAAAGCATAGAGTATAAGTGGGTGGAGAACATAGAGTCCACCATGAACTAATCGTTCAACCTTATCTAAGTAAGGATAAAATATTTCATTCTTTATAACAGATATACAAGACATAAGCCCAAGTACAATATAGGCATACTTCATTATAGGACCAAAGCTTGTAAACAGAGTAAGGCCTACAGGTACAAGAAATAGAACACCATCTATTAGAGCGCTATTGATCTCATTTCGAGATAATGAGCGACGTTTATGAAGTATATACTCATCATAAAAGAAGAGTATTCCGTGGGTGAATGTTGTTAAAGTGATAAAGAGAACCATATAAAATGGTAATGAAAAATTTGATAATTTACAATATTTACTTAATCGACAAGACTTTTAAATAGAACAAAGTCTCCATGTCCTTGAATGGTGAATCTTTTTAAGGTCAATAGGTTGATTCCAACCTCTAATTGCTCCTCAACTTGTGAATGGAGTCTTAAAAAACTTTTTACTATTTTCTTTTCTCTCTCCGTTAAAACTTTGTTTTCCAAAGCTGGAATTGAACCATTTATCATTGGCCCTAATAGAAAATACCTAAAAGTTCCAGGCCAATTATGAAACCCACTTAGTTTTATTTTTAACTTTTGATCTAACACATTAGGATAATGACTTCCAAAAAAGAGAAAGCGCCAATCATTACCTTTCTTAATAGATAAATATCTAAGTGAATAAACATCTACCATTTCTGGCTTTGTTGGAAACAAGGTTATCATTGCATCAGTTTCAATGTTATTCTTCATTATCTCTTCAATAACGGGCTCATAAAGAGAATAACCATCAACTTTTCTAAAAAGAGTGCCATAATTAAAAGTAAAGAGGATTATATTTAATCCAACTAAAGAACAGAGTACTTTCCAATTAAAAAACTTTCGATATTCGCTCTGTCCTAACTGAACAAAGAGAAAGATAAAAGTCACAAAATATATTCCAAGAAATTGCCTAAAATCATGAGCTGGCTGGAAGGCATGAAAAAACAAGAGTAAAACAGAAATAAAAACAAGAATAAGTTTTAAGAATTGATTATTTTTCAATTTCGCATATCTAAAAGCACTTAAAAATAGTAATAAAAAATATAAGGATTGATACGAGATAATGCTTTGAACAACCTTTGAAAAAATATCAGAAGTCCCGTTTGTAAATGTTCCTAAGTCCTTTGCAAAACCTGAGAAAATAGCATTTATTAAAAATAAATAGAAGGTATATAACTTTCCTTTTAAAAAGATCCAATAGCCGATCAGGGGAATTAGAATTCCATAAAGAAATAGCTTACTTTCTTTTTTTACAAACAAGAATATTGAAATAAGAAAAAGCAGAAAAAAAAGAACTAACTGTATTGAAGGGATATGTCCTATGATCTCACTACTTAAATGGATGACTCCGGGATTAATTTTTGTAACTTGAAGCCCGCTTTCCAATAAGAAGGAAGATAAAAGTAAAATCAGAGAGATACCGGATAATCTTTGATACTTGATGCCTGGGAAACAAAATACTAAAGAAGGTATAAAGAAATAGACAACACTAAAGACAGGACGTAACAATAGACACAATAAGATAGAGAGTAGACTAGAGACTGTCCTCATTTTACTCTGTTCCTCCTTCCATGTCACAACAAAGAAAATTGAAAGTATGGCCATTGCGGTAAAGGGAATATCTCTCATATAAAGTGGGTAGGCATTCAAAGCAGGTGGAAGGGTGAGAACAAAGCTAGAAATTAAAATTGATTTTTTTGTTCCGAAATATAAATTTAAAAGTTTAAATAAAGAAACAATCAATATGAGAAAAAAAGAAAAATTCGTCAAAAATTTAAAAACCGACTCATCCTCTGAGATTAAGATCCCAAAGGCACTTCCAATCAACGAAAAAACAGTTGCTTTATACTCAGATCTTAGTATTTGGGAATAGTCCCCATTTTTTATAAAAGAAATATCTAATAATGACTGACCAAGGTAATAGGCTTCATCCCAAATAGGCACACCAGGGATAACCTTAAATAGAAGACAAAAAAGAAAAATAAATATTCCCATATAAATTAAGAAGTACTTATTTTCCTTTATAAAGTTCATCTTTGTTCTTTAAAAAACTTATTAGCGCTTAGGCACGCCTTTGCTCGATGCGAGTTTGTCATTTTCCATTCAGAAACTTCGGCCATAGATTTTCCATCACACCCATCAGGTATAAATATTGGATCATAACCAAATCCATCTACACCTGATTGAGTATCAGCAATAACTCCATGAACTCGCCCCTCGAAGAAATAAACTTCCTCCTCAGAGATATAAAAACAGAGGTAACAGATAAAATAAGCGTCCCTATCACTACCTGTTAAGTTTTTTATTTCATTAATTAAAAAATTATTTTTATCTTTGTAGTCCAAATATTCTGGAGCATACCTTGCTGAGTGAATCCCCAAAATATCTGGCTTTGCCGGAAGAACGAGTCCTGAATCATCCGCCACAGTTGGATGGCCAAACTTATCAAAGTACTCTTTAGCTTTTTTAAGTGCATTTTCTTGAAAGGTTGAACCATCTTCTACAACTTCTACCTTTTCAGAAGCTGGTAAAATTTCTAAATTACCAGCACTTAACAATACATTTAACTCTTCAGCTTTATGTTGATTTGCAGATGCTAAAATAAACTTCATGACTATGCACCAACCGCATTTTTTTGTTCAGCGAAAACTGTTTTAAGTGCGATTGCAGAACATTCTAGTAATGCATCTAATTGTTCCCTGCTAAATGGTTCGCCTTCTGCCGTTCCTTGAACTTCAACGAATTTACCAGATTCAGTCATCACAATATTGACATCGGCTTCACATGAAGAGTCTTCTTCGTAATTTAAATCTGCAATTATATTCCCTTCTTTATCAATACCTACTGATAAAGCACCTAATCTTTCTTTTATTGGGTTTTCTTTAATAAGTTTTTTTTCAAGAAGACTATTAATCGCAATCTCCAAAGCAACAAAGGCCCCTGAAATAGAGGTCGTTCTTGTTCCACCGTCAGCGACTAAAACATCACAGTCTACAACGATTTGCCTTTCTCCAAGCTTTTTCATATCAACAACCGCCCTTAGAGATCTTGCAATTAACCTTTGAATCTCCATTGTTCTTCCGCCGGCACCGTTGCGCTCTCTTCTCACTCTATCATGTGTAGCACGAGGCAGCATACTGTACTCAGCTGTAACCCAACCTTTGCCAGTATTTCTCATCCAACCAGGAACATTTTCCTCTATTGTTGCTGTGATATGTACTTTTGTATTTCCGAATTCCGCAATTACGGAACCTTCAGCATAGGGGTTAATTGATTTAGCAAATTTGATCGCTCTTGGCTCACTTCTTTTTATAAGACTCATAATTTTCACCTTTAAATATTTAAATAAATAGAATTATTAAAGGGAGAATATCATGATTAAAGTGACAGGTATATGGTGTGATGCTCCTTCCATGGAACTTTTTTATTAAATTATCTAAAGTCTTTTCTAATTTCTAAAGACCAAATATTATCGTCATCTGTATATTTATAAAAATCATTGTTCTGGTCACCAGTTTGTTTAGTAAAACCAGTCTTAATAGTGAAGCTTTTTGATTTATAGTATACACCGCCATAAGTTTTAATTTCTCTATCACCACTAGCATGAATATTAGCCGTATTATTAAACTCAACTCCGATTGAATGATTTCCATACTGTACTAAGGATTTATCAACCCCGACAAAAAGGTAAGCCTTTGATCCTTTCTTAATACTAACAAGTTCTGTGCCAGCTTCAACACGAACTCTATTGATCTCACACTGGCATCCATTTGTTCTTCCACTTAAACGAACAACTTTTCCAATACCAGCTTTCGCAGAAAAAAATGTTTTATTTGTATCTCCAAATTCGTTATCATACATTGCAGTAGACTCTGGAGTTAGATTGTTATGCTTATAAACATGCCATCTTCTTTGTTGACCAACCCCACCCCAGCCGGAATCATCAGAATCATTTATACGACCGATACCACCACCAATAAGATAGTACACAGTTCCTTTGTCTTGAGACTCCAATACATTATCCCAGCTCATATCTAATTTTGTAATCTCATTAAATTTTTGTGGTGGGGTTGGAAATAAGTCCTCCCCTTCTGGGGTAATATCTCTCGTGTAGAGCTCGGTGTTTAAATTAATTTTCCAACGCTCTCCTTGACTGAAGACTCCATTCTTTGGAATAATTTCGACATTAATCCCTAGTCCATGTGTATAGCCATAATCATCATCTACGTAGAACAAATCCGGCATTAAATTTAAGAACGGATTATCATTCTCCATTTTTATCTGAACAGATGTTTGTGATTGATACTTCGAAATATTTTCTTCCTCAGCGAATGCTGTACACATCGAAACAAGAACTAAGCTTGCCACAGTAAATAGATGCTTCATTGGTATCTCCATTTTTATGTTTGGAAAACACTATCAAAGAACAGAGCTTAATTTTCTTAATTTGTAATTTTTTTTTGAAGTGTCCAAAATTTAGACAGTAGGAGTTTTTAAGGCAAATATGTTGGAATTTCAACAAGCTGCCATGGGTAGTTTAAAAGTCCTCCCCCGATTGTTCGAACATAGGTCAAAGTTCCAGCGACTACATTGTACTCTAACTCTACTAGGTAATGATAACCAACATCTGTAACGAGTATATTGCCATTCTCTAAAACTTCGACACCTCTTGGGGAGCTTAAAGTTCCTGAGTCATTATAAGTAGCGAGAACACTGCCAAGCGTATTATCATAAATAACTACGGTATCCGTAGTACCTTCCCAACTTGCCACGACTTCACCCGCCCCTGTTTCATCACACCCATAACCATTTGTTGTTCCAGCGATTCCCGAGACGGCAATATTTAACTGAGAACCATTTTCATCATAAGTTGCAACACTATCACCACCGTATCCACAAACCACAAAGCCACCACTAGAAAGTGAATTCACCTGAGATAAGTTGTTTAATAAAGTTCCTGTTGGAAAGTTTCCGTCGTTAACTCTATTTCCATTTGCACTAAATTTTTCAATTTGATGAGATTCAATTGCTAAAATAGATCCGTCACTATTAATGGCCACACCAAAAGTACTTCCATTTAATTGGGTGTTTTGAATAACAGTTCTTTCAGTTCCATCAATAGCAGAGATTGCCATTATTCTATCGGGGAACCCATTAATTGAGAGAAAGACTTCATTTGTGATTGGATTCCAGTTAACACCAACAACCTGCTCTTGATTATTTTCTACATTATAAAGAAGCTCTTTAAAATTTCCATCTGAATCTAGAAGGATAGCTGAATCAGAAAAATAGTTGGTCACCACAATATCTGTAGGGTCCATAAATAACCCACTTGACCCAGCATCAATTAAACTAGATGTTTCTTCAGGACTTTCCCCATTCACACATGCAACAAACAAAACCATGAGAGTTGGATATAAGTATTTCTTTAATGTATTTTTCATAGAGGAACTCTTCACAATTACTTATCGGCTCACCTAATTAAAACTTTCTTAATAAATATTCTCGAATCAAGTACTGGAATATTTTGGTTCTTATGAAATTTTCTTTAAAAATGCTAAAATATTTAAGTGAGAGCTGGACTAGTTTTATTCATTATTTACCTGTGTTTTGGACAAACTGCTTATGCGGAAGTTGTATTCTCTGCCAATTATGGCTTAAATCAATTTCTGACGAAAGAACTCAACAACAAATCAGGTAAAGCCGCAGGTACAAGCTCTACTGCCAAATTAGGTCTTTTAAATGCTGGTACCGAAATTGGAATTTATAATACCAATATTAACTCGTCGGTTACCCTGAAGCATGATGGTGAAAACAGCGATGCGAGTTATAAAATAAACTCAGTTGGAGCTTATATTGCAATTTACAAAAAGAATGCATTTTTTGAATTTGGGTATGGAAAAGCAAGTATATCAGAGTCTCTAAGCACAAACCTTACGGGATCATCTTTAAGCGCTTTAAAGAGTATTTATAATCTAAATACTGACGAGACCTTTGCCAGTACAGAGGCCAGAATACTGGGTGGAATAAAGCTGTTTAGCCTTAGCTTATTTACATTTGTAGTCTATATTCAAAAGATAAAAATGTTAGAAACGAGTCATGATGAAACAGACCTTGGGCTCGAATTAAAATTAAATTTTTAAATTAGAATTAGCGTTTTGCGATAATAACGTATTCATTCTTATGTGACGGAATTTGGCGGCTTGATACGTTTGTAAATCCCCAGTCAAAAAACTCATCTTCAAAAGCTTCAATCTCTTTTACATAGTCAATCTTTATAACTTGAACAGTAAAGATCACCCCTTTAAGGCGAGCACTATATTTCTTGCAAAGCCTAAGGACCTCTTTAATAGATTGCTTAGGATTAAGATTTAAATCCGCATGAACCCAGTGAATATCTCTATAGGGCAGTTCTTCTTGAGAAAGGTCCTGAACTGGTTTACTAATATGGGTATAGTTTGAGTTTCGAATAATGTCATCACTCATCTTTGCTGGGTCAACGCCCCAAACTTTACAACCTTTTTCCAGTAAATAGTAGCTTGAACCACCTGGCGCGCTTCCAAAATCAAGCCACCCATCAATAGGTTGAATATTTATATTAAATAACTCAATCGTCTGAGCAAGCTTAAGATAAGACCTAGAAGGTGAATCACTTGGTAAGTCAATTTCTACGTGAGCATTAGGATAGTTAGTGGTCATCTTTCCAGTTCTATGGACTCCGTACCACACTTCGCTTTCCCCAAGAGAAATAAGATTAATTATTGATTTGTTGATTGGGCTGTATTCATTAATCTTTCTCCCAAATAGGCTTTCAGCCTCTAATTCAAACTCAGTATTTATACTAAAGCTATGAATCATACATTTATCAATTTCTAGCTCTAGTTCTTTAAAGCTAGCTGTCACTTGTTCGACCAAGCTATCAGGCTCCGCTTTTCCTAAACAAATTCCAGATCTTGTAGAGAATGTTAACTCTAATTGAGAGATTGTATTTGTGTCATATTGGATACCAGAATTTTTAAAAGTAATAAATCCCTTTCGAGAGTAACTAAATTTAAAATCAGGATAAAAAAGACTAATCTCTTCTTTTAGAAGATTTTCGTTCCCAATATTTGTACAAAAAAATAAAAATTGCTCAGTCATAGTTATTTACTTATGAAGATCCTAAACCAGACTTCTTAGCTTTCTTTTCATTTTTTATTTTCTTTTTCTCTTTCGTTGAAAGCTTTGTTTTTTCCTTATTCTGAGTCTTGTCAGTTCTCTTATCTTGTCCCTTGGCCATAATTTTCTCCTAAAATGGTTTTATTATTACTTAATCTAATTTCCCACACTTTAGACTATATACATAGCAAATAAGGCATTAGTAACTTTAAGAAAGTTCACTATCTAAAGTATTTGGATGACTAAATCAAGCAGCCTTTTTTCCGGCAACGATAAGACTTAATTCCTCAACTGTTTCATTAAGGTCTTCTGCCTGTCCTTCCAGTTTTTTAGCTACACTAGAAGACTCTTTAGCAATATTCGTATTATTCTTTGTCGTGTTATCAAGCATTGCTATAGACCTGGTAATTTCATCAACATCTTTTGATTGCTCATCTGATGCAATAGCGATTTCACTAATCATAGCGTTAACTGAATCTACATTTCTCAAAATTTCATCTAAAGAAGTTCCACAGGCCAAGGCACCTTCCTTCCCTTTTTCAACATTTTCCTGACTCTTTGAAACAAGAATATCAACCTTTCGTTTTGCATTTTCAATTATTTCAGTCACCTTTTGAGTTGAAGCTTCCAACATCTCTGTGATCTCAGCAGCTGCACTACCAGACATTGAAGCTAAGTTTCCAACTTCCTCAGCAACAACTGCAAACCCTTTCCCATGCTCACCTGCACGAGCGGCTTCAACAGAGGCATTAAACGAAAGTAACTTCGTTTGAAAAACAATTTCATTTATAACTTTTGTTTTTTCTTCAATCTCTGAAATAAGATGGACGATTTTTGAAATTTCTTCATTATTTTTTCTCATTTCCTGAGCAATTTCATTATTGTCATCTGAAATATCGTTTACATATCTAATCATTGAATCGACTTTAGTTTTTCCTTCCATGGCCGCTCTATTAGATTCTTTGGAAATTGCTGTGGATTTATTTGCAGATTCTACATTCTTTAAAGTTCTCGAACTAATTTCACCTATGGAAGCAACTGTATCCACCAGCGAGTTACTAGATTCGCTTGAACCCAAACTTAGATCATTACTACTATAAAGAATTGTTTCACTTGAAGAGGTTACATTTTTAACAGTCTCCATCAATTTTTGTGCAACTTGGCTTATTTGTTTATATATTTCTTTTGAGAAAAAATAACTTAATAAAATTGCAATAATAGTACTCATCACGAGAAGTATTATCGCTAAACGGAGATTCTCACCTCCTCTTTGGATGGACTTAGTTACTTCTGAAAGAGTTTTAGATTGTTGAAACTGTAAAAATTTTTCTGCAACACTCATCCACTTTCCAGCTTTTACAGGGCAGACAATACGAATCATATGTGAGCCTTGCTCAAGACTCTCTTTAGTTGGGTTTTTATATTTTAAAAGTAAATCTTTCCCAAAGGCGAGAAATTCATCCCATCCTTTATTTAGACCATTTACAAATTCAGACTCCTCGGCAGAGAAATTCATATTATCGAATTTCTTCTTTTCAGCTAAAAAGTTTTCAATTGCATCAACTGTTTCTTGAGAGTACTTAATTTGATCTTCTTCCTTATTTCCATTGACTCCTAATGTTCGAACCTTGATCCTTATCAGACGAAAGTTTGCAATCATTCTTGAAATACTACCAACTTTTGGAAATTCATTTATTGAAATATTATGATAACTCTCCATCACTTGATTTTGTTTAAAGTTAGAATAAGTAAAAATACCAATTAGAACGAAACAAATACCTATACTTTGAAGCATCATTTTTTTTTGTAAGCTCAGTCTTCTCAATGTACACCCACCAGAATAAAGATTTAAAATTCTCTTAACACTATTAACGGTACACAGGGGATTATCTTTAGTTTAAATTAAGTGAAATACTATTTAGGTCTGGTTAATTATTGGCATTATTCCAACCGGATTAAATCTTTACTTCTTGTAGTCGAATTACCAATCATCATTATAGCTGTGAGCTTAAAATTAACCTCAAATAGTTAATAAGAATTAAAGCCAAAAAAGAAGTACGATTATACATAAAGAAATTTGGAATGCTAAAGATCCACAAAGAACATCTAAATAAAAAAATTAAATGTCAGTGTTTAAAGTAGGAATACAACCAAACTTCTTGTCATGAGACGGTGAATAGTTCGGCTCTAGAGCTTCAATCCCACAGACTTGGGGTAATTCATCAATCGCTTTAATCGTATAAATTATTTGATGAGACTTTCTTACTAATGGATTTATTGTATCCGCCGGCCAATAAAACTTAATCTCATCTTTAACAATCGAATCGTAAGTAGGCATGACAGGCTTTCCATCTTTCAAGTGAAAGCCAATTTTCTTTAGCTGTGATTCTCTGATCAGTGTAACATCACAAGAACCTTCAGCTTTAGCAGTATATATCCCTTCGGTATTTATACCAATAACATCACCCAGAGCTTGCAATAAAGGATCGGAACTAGAGTAGTGCTCCTCTCTAGGACAATATGATCTAAATGTTTCGTCATCTAACAATGGATATAAATAATAACCTAGAGTCGCTTTAGTTCTCTCAAGTTCACTACTCAGATGATCTAAACCATTAAACCAATCTAGTTCATGGAATAAATTTAACTCTTGCTCCCAAGTAGTATTAAAATTTAGGTCCTCCATTTTCCCAGAGATTATATTATGAATATCAAGGATTGAATCGCCATCAAGGTCATAAAACCTCGGATCATTCTTACTCCAAAATGTGAACACACCACTTTCTTCCTCCATTAAAGGATTATTTATAGGTGGTACTCCAAACTTTTCTATATCATGACAATAAACCTTTGATACATTTGATTCTTGCAAAGGCTCAGGTCTTGTTTCAGATGTAAAATAAAAGTGCTGCTTATCAATTTCTTTAACACTTGTTGCTCCAACAGGAAGTCTACGAACTGCAAACAGACATGAGTATTGATTGACCAGGCTTATCTGAAGTGGGTTCGTTATCGTTTGGTTAGGGTTATCAGGGATTAGCCTTAGCTGTCTAGTTGTAGACCGAGCCCCGGAAGACTCCTCAACAATACTAAATCGATAGGTATGATCTTTCTTTAACGCACCAATATCTACGGAAAAAGAGGTTTGTCCTGGATTAGGGGCAATGGGAGTTTTAAAAAAGGTAATACCCGACTCATCCTTTAGCTCTCCATAACAGCTAGCGACCTTCTCCTCCCCTTCTTGGGTAGAACAAAATCCATACATATCTTGCAAGTGAGAATCTGTAATCGTTCTAGTCAAATGAACATCAAAGAAAAGCTTCCTATCAGAGTCATGCGTTGAAGATCGCTCCAAACATACAGATTCACAACTACCTATACTAATAGGCTTTATACCTTCACAGGCGCAAAAGCTACCATCAATAACAATGGCACCATTCGGTCTTCTCGGTGGCCCATAACTTTCGTCACCAGTGACAGGTTCTTGGAATGATGTTAGGGAAATTTCTTTAAATTCAAGTTGAGTCATTTCTGAAAACTCATTACAACCAAATAGAATCGCAGAAACTAATATTAATAAAAGGGATTGATTAGTTATTTTTTTCATAAGAAAAGTATCGGCTTTTAAGATCTAAATCTAAAAATAAATAACAATCAAACCCTGGTGAAGTATTAGTGTTAAGCAGTCGGTTATTTTAAATTGATACCTTCGCTCTTGAGTAAATTATATATTTTCTGATGAGCGGCGCCACTTATCTAAAGTATAAGGGGCCGAATATCTAGGTAAGGAAACTGCATGAAAAGAAGTTGGTAAGTTGAGAAAAAGACAAAAAAAAAGCCTCTTCCGAAGAAAAGGCTTTTTTAAAGTGTTGATCCTATTGGGTTCATCAACATGTCTTCTATTAAATGGTCGGGGTGAGAGGTCACTACAACTCTCCCCTAAAAGCGGCGGTAACTGCCTAAAGTTACAGTAATATTAACCACGTATAGAGTTTTTCCTTTCTGTGGTATTTCACTTTTACTCATCTTTTTTCACTATATTTCACGAGCTGGCTTGGGAAGAAGTTGGGAGCACTAAACTGAGTCATTTAGTAGTTAATATTTTCTCTAAATAGTAGTTATACTCAATCGTACTTTCGATCAAACCCTTCAGATACGATACCATTCTCATCCCTATAAACAAGCATCTTCATATCTCCCCATTTTATAAAAAAGTAAAAAAGTGACATCTTTGTTAGTTGATAAGAGTCTATTATTGTTAATTTGGATCCTTTTTTTATCACTTTTTGTTTAAATCCATTTGCGTCTTTTGGAAAGTTTGATGGAGTTAGTGAATTATTCCCTTTATAACCACATGGATATTTTTCACACAACTCTTTCTCTAAGCCCATTGTATAATAATAATCCATATCTAAGGTTATCTCTTTTCCAATCAGAGGACTTTTATACTCATTAATACAATAAATCCCTGAAGCATTCGCTGCATCTCTAAAGAGGCAATGGCTATTCCAAGTTGCCGCCAAGAGGATCATTATAATTATACCAACTAAGGTTGTAACACTGCCCATTACTAGCAAGCAGCCAATTCGATCGCTGCCATATCTTTCAGAGGGAGAAACTTCGATATTTGTATCATTATTCATAATTACTCATTTTTAATTTTTAATAGAAACTCTACGTATTATGTTATCATTTGTTTATGTCAAAATGGAAAATTATCAAGATTGTCTGTATAGGTCTAACTGGGATTATAAGCTTTTACTGTTTTGCTGAACTTAATAAGTCTGAAGACTTGAATGGATTTTGTAACCGAGAAATTTCAGAGTATCCAAGTATTTTTTCAATTTGGTTTATACTTCAATTTTTTACCATTGTTTCAACCATTGCATTAAAGATTTACAGTTACACTAAGAGTTCTGAAGACGTTTTAAAGTCAAAAGCCCTTAAGTGGTACAGCTCTTTAAAAATAATATCGATAATAGGAAGTATCCTCTTCATAATTACTTTAGTAACTAGCCTAATTTACTCTACCCCTGAGTTTTCTAGAACTGCTCATTGTTTAGAACAACCAAAAACTGAAATAAAGTAGAGCATTTAGTTACTTCTATTAATAAGAAAATTTTCACTTTTATTCGTTATTTTTCGCAGTTTAACCTGGGATTACTTGGGATATAAGCAGTGTAAAAACAACACGATTAGCACGGCTTACTTCCAAGTGTTAATATAGTTTGTTAGTTATTGCACTTAATTTGTAACAAAATGGAAATATAGAAATGTTTTTTAAACATTTACGATTTAAATCAAGGCGACTCATAAATGGAGCCCTATCAATACCGCATTACTTGAGAAATTTCTGGTATCCAGAATGTAGTCAACAAGACGCTGGAGCAGAAGTCTTGATAAACCTTATTGATTGGATATTTGAACACAAAAGGTTCTTAGGGCTAGTATTTTTAGTTATTTTCACTTTAATATTAACTACCCTAGGAAACAGCATAAACTTTTACAGTAAGCCCGAGACCTTTGAGAATATTCTAATAGAGGCCCATGGCTCACTTATTGAACTAATATTCATCGGAATAATTTTTTCATTATACAATCACAAAGCGGAGAAATCTAAGAATGCTTTTCAGTTAGAAAACCTATTACTCTCTCAACTTAATGCACCCAAGACGAACTTTGAAGTATATAGAACTCAACAAATAATTAAACAAATTCTCTCAAATGGAAACAGGAGAATAAGTCTCGATGGACACTACATTAGGGGATTTAAACTAATCAGTACTGATCTTCCTCTCTCCAGCTTTGTGAATGCTGATCTTTCCAACAGTCATTTTGAAGATAATTTTTTAGTTCAATGTCGATTTGATGAAGCCAATTTAGAGGGAGCGAATTTTTATAATTGCAACCTAGAATATTGCAGCTTCGAGGGCACAGACCTAAACAATACCAGTTTTTTTAATTGTGAAGGAATAAATAATGAAACATTTGAGCGCGCAAAGCCTGGCTGTAAAATTCATATTAGCGACTCTTAAAATTCTACGACATCAAGCTTAATTAAAGTTATGGATCAATAATTAAATCCTCAAATGCCTGCTCAGTTTCACTCAATTTTTTTTCTAAGCTTAGAATTTCAGACTTAAGTTTTTCTCTTTCATCAGTAAGTAAGTTTACAGCATCAGGAGATACTGCTTTTATTTGAATATAGTCTTTTTTTTCTACTGGCAACTTTCCCTTACCTGGGAAAAGGTTATGTGCAGGGTCAATCCAAACAACATAAAATGTTTTTGAAAAAATGAAACCATGGATACGACCCTGGTTTTTTTTTACTCTTAATTCAAAAGCCCTTATTTTCGCGCTTACTTTCATTTCTTCATCTTTTATGGCTGAGATTGGAAATGTCGTTTCTGTAATATATTCATAATCCCAGTTTATGGGCTTAATTTTCAACCCATCGGTATCTGGATGTCTTTCAACAAACTCTTTTTCTTTAAAGTTTTTAATTTGATCCAAGCTTTCAAATAGATTTTGGTAATAATCAGAAGATAAACCATCAGCAAAAAATGAATCGTTACTCCAGTCTAAGAAACTAAATCTAACTCTTATTTTTTCATTTTCAATGTTTTTGTGGTCATCTTCAGCTAGTTTTGAATACTTATCTTTTTTGGCCATTAAAGAGTGCCTTAGTTATAAGCAGTTATTTTTTTTTGGAAAAAACTCAACAACGAATCTTTTGGAATTTTCTCCTGGCAAACTTCACTCTCAGGTAAATCACCTCTTGCATCCAACCATGGCGATTCTCTATGAGTCATTGTACTTAAGGCAGCACCATCGTATCGGCCATATGATTCTACAATACCAGAAATTGTTTCTACTTCAGCTTCACTTAATTCTACTGACTCTGGAACTTCCTCATTAATTGGTTTCCAGCTATAAGATCGGAATTTGTAATAAAGATCTGGAATTACAGGGCCATTTACCCAAGCCTCAAAATCTTCCTCAAAAATAGAAGTACCATCATTTTCTGCTAAAAAATATCCTTGAGCATAATAACAAAGTTTTTGGAGCTTCATAGGCGTAGGGCTTTCGTCATAGATTTCTCTATGTCTTTTGATTATCAATCTAAATGTGTTTTCTAATTTAGTACTAATCATATTCTTCCTAGCCTTTTATACTTATCGGCGTGGTTTTCTATACACTTAACCTACGGTTAAGGTCAACTATATTCTAACATGCGTTAAGCTTTGATTCCAGTGGGAATTAAGCACCCCTCTTAATTATTTTATAGCATAAGCTACAATAAATTAACATCAATTTAAAAACTAAACCAAGGAGAATTTTTGCCTAATCCATTGAGTTTATTATCAAGTTATTTATTTACAACAACTCAGGAATCTAAAGAGGGAAGGTTTTATATTGTATCAGATACAATATTACAAGGCCTTAGCTCCCTCCTAAGTGATGCTCCTGACTCCAAAGTTTTAAAAATATACTCTAATGTTGCCCACGCCCTACCTAGTGATTTGTTTGCAATATGGCTTAAAACATCAAGAAGAGAGTTATCAATCACTCAAGAGGACTTGTCTGTAAAAGCAGAAATCTCGCAGGGAGATATTTCATTATTAGAAAATAATAAAGCTAAAAGCATAAATGGATATGATGTTTTTATTGGGGAAGTGCAAAAGAAAAAAATAACAAGCTATATTTCACTAAAACTCGAGCAAATTTAACTACCTAACCAAGTCTTTTACTTCAACAGAAAAAATATTTGATAATTTAAAAAGTGTACTCAATGATGGGCTGTGGCTCCCACTCTCTAGTCTTTGGTAGTGACGATAGTTAAACCCAAAATCAACCATATCCTCCTGTGTATAACCATTTTGAGTACGTAACTCTTTTATTGTTCCTGATAGTTTTACTAAGAATCTCTCATAATCTTTTTCGTAGCTCATTTAATAATTATCTAGCTCACGTACTTTTTACACCACGTACTACTTAGTTCGTGATAAGATGGAATTGTCAGTTTTGGCTGTTCATTTGTAAGTCAGGACTTGGCTGATCGTGGAGGTTAAATGAAATTTTTTGTTGTCTCACTGTTCCTATTGTTGCTCATTAGTTGCCAAGAAACTGGCGGGAGTTCAAATGACTCAAATAACATAAAGCCATGCGATGAAGGCACAATCATAGGGTCGTATAATCTTAACGGATATGATTATAATATTTCACTAGATGCAAATAAAATTAAAATCGATAGAACTGATAACCAGTACACTGGAACAATTAATCCAGTAGATCCAAATCAAAATTTTGTCGAAAGTGATACTGAGATGAAGTATGACTATACCATATATAAACCCGATGGTAGCCTCAAGGGTGGTGGTAATAAGTTACAAGGCTATTTCAATTTTCACTGCACAAGTTTAGAAATTTGCTTACTTAACACTGTTCCTTTTCCTGACTCTGAGTATAATTGTGATACGTACACACAAATATGAAGTTAAATTTTCAATCAAAGACTCATCCTAGCGGGGGGTTATCGGAGACTAAGTATTAAAACCAACGAATCGTCTGGATAAACGAGTTTATGCGAGAACAAGTTTTCTTGTCGGGAGCACCATTTGTCAGTTTTGTCAGTTAGATAGCGTAAAATACCGTATATACAGGTACATACACAACTTTTACATGGTCACTTGTTCTTAGCCAATTTCATTGTAAAGTTATTTTATGAGTGAAAATCATTTAATTATTTTAAATACATTTAAAGAATTAATTTCTGAAATAGAGCGGTCACCATATAATGTACCAGATCTAGAAACCAGAAATAAAGACTTTCAATTTAAAAATATTCAATCTTTAATTAAAGAGGTTGTTTGTTTCATGGAGAATCTAGATTTACTAAATCTTATAAGTACACTGACAAAACAGACAAATAATCAACAATACTGCAAAGATCTAATAAAGGTACTTATTCTGCCTGTAACCTTATTTAAATATACCAGCAAACCAACCACGAATAGAATTAACAAGAACTTAAACAAAATAGCCAAACCTATAAAAGATTTATTTTTGTTACTTGAAAAAGAAAGATATTCCAAAAAAATCATCTCTAAGGAGACTGTATCCTACCTAGGGGGAGCTGGTTATCACTTGAAAGAATTGAATATCCTAAAAGATTTCATAGAATCTATTTATCACAATCACTATAATTCAGCAGAGAATAACGTCGGTGAAACCTTAGATAAATTATTCTATACTTCTGTAAGTTACACATCAGCAGTAAAAATTCCTGAATTATATGTATACACTCCCTTTGCATTTCACACCCTATCTGGGGATACCAATAGATGTGATCTATATAAGTCTTTATTAAGGCACACTATTAGGTCAATAATGGAGATTTCAACCGACTCACAAGTAAGACTGGAAAAAGAACATCTTATTTTCTTAATACAAACGAAAATTGATATTGAGATAAAAAATCACAATGACAATTATTTTATCGGTGATGAATTTTTAAATTCAGTATATCAAAACTTCAAAACTAGTATTCAAAAACAACGAAAACAAGGATTTTAAGGGTTTTTGCAATTGGTGTTACTTCATACGTACACATATAAGTTCATAGGCGTTCAACACAAGGAGAACATTATGAACGAAATTATATCAATATCTGAAGTCGAAAAAATGACGAATCTAAGTCGTTCCACAATCAGTCGATTAGAAAAAAAATCAATTTTCCCAAAAAGAATTCATATCGCTAATGCTAGAGTCGGTTGGATAAAAGCGGAAGTCCTTGACTGGATTGAAGTGTTAAAAATAAAACGTGGGAGATGGTAATGACATTTTCGAATGAAGAGATCATACTTAGGACTTCGGCAAAAGAAGTTGGTCCTAATCAATACCAAGCTTGTTGTCCTGCTCATAACGATAAATCCCCATCTTTATCAATTAATACTTCCGGAGATGTTCCTGTTTTGTACTGTCATGCTGGATGCTCTTATGAAGATATAGCTAAACACTTAAAAGATGAAGTTTACAAAGAACCTAAAACAACCATCAAACCGATTTTTAATATTGAAAGTTTGGCTGGAAAAAGAATTAACAGTCACACCCTAATTACAACTTATTACAATAAAAGGGGTATTAAAAATTTTGTAGCTGAGAATACAAAACTATACCTTAGAGAAATAGATTCCGAAAATTTTGCAATAGAAATCCCCTCCTACTCTTATCTAAATCAAGAAAATCAAGTAGGTGCCCACCTTATTTTTATTTCTAAGGAAGGATTTAATATTAAAGATTTCAAAGGTAGACATAAAAAACTTAGCTATGGCGAGATAACAAAAAGCCAATCAACATTTGGAAGACAGAGCAATTCCGAAGTTCTTCACTTGTCCGAAGGCAATGAAGATGCAGCAATCATATCCTCAATAATTGATGAACCAGTCATCCCAAGATTCGGAACCGCAGGACTATCAAATTTTCTTCCCAATAAAAGAATTAAGACTATTATTATTTGGGCCGACAACGATGAAGCTGGTCAAAGGGCAGCAAAACTAGCAAAGGTGAAGTATGAAGAAACCTCAAAATATAAGGTCTACATTTTAACACCTAACAATAAAAAAGATTGGCTTGAACAGGAAATATCCAGCAAGGAATCTATCTCTACAGCATATTCTAATTATCTATTTAAAGCCTGGAAGAAACCTAAAATAATTGCACATCGTCTTCCAAGAGTCAGGAGAATTGCCTCAGAAGAGTGCCACCCATTAATTTACGATTTCGCGATGGAAGAAGCTGCAATTTCTCAAACACATCCTGATATGTACATAGCCTCCGCTCTCGTATCGATTGGAAGCTTCACTGCACGATGTTTTAATATTCAACCGATTAATCAGAACCCATATTACATAGAGTCCTCAAATATTTGGGGATTAATTGTAGCACCTCCAGGTAGTAAGAAATCTACGGCTTCTAAAAAAGGGTGCTTTGGAATAATTGGTGAAATTAATAAACAATTAATGGAACTAGAAAAAAAAGGAGTCTCAGAAAGAAGACAAGTTCAAAAAGATCTAAAATTACTTAATAGTAGAATGGGAAGCTTAAAGAAATTAAAAGAATATAATGTAGAGGAATACGAGAAAGTAAAATCTGAAGCTAATGAGTTAGAGGTCAATCTAGAAAAGGTACCATTGAGATACAGGACACTTATCGTCAATGATATTACGAGCGGCGCCCTAATAAAAAGACTGAGTCTTACGAACGAAAACGTACTTTTTTATCAAGACGAACTTTCTGGTCTATTAGGTTCATTTAACAATAGTTTTAAATCGGACCTTCGCCCAATCCTACTACAAGCTTGGAACGGGACAGAAGATTACTACAAGGAAACAAAGCAAGACGGTGTTGAGTTTATAAAGCGATTAAGCCTTTCAATTCTTGGGTCAATACAGCCTAGTAAGATCACCCCCTTACTCAGTGAAGTATTACATGGATTAAATGATGATGGTTTTTTACAACGCTTTCAGTTCGTTGTTTTTCCTGACTTTGATGAATTAATCCCATCAAATGGAATTTACAACAAAGAATACCTTCTCAAACTGGAGAATATAATGAATTTAGTATTTAACTATTACGAGTCTATAGAAGCCCCACAAACAATAAAGATATCTAGAGAAGCTAGAAAGTACTATGACCTAATAACACAAATAAAACCTAATAATTCTTATGACACACAAGAATATGAGATATTATTTTCTTTCCTAGCAAAAATGCCAAAACTTTTTGTTTCCTTAGCATTGATTTTTGAAATTCTAGATAACTATAGAGAATTATCTAGCCTCAAAGAAGTGAGTCATGACTCAGCAAAAACCGCTTATAACCTATGTCTCAAGCTCATTCAATATTTAGAAAAGCTGTTATATAAACAATTAAATCCGAATAAAACCCTTTCTCATATTCTCATTGAAAAGATAGATGCTGGATTGATCAGGGATAGAATGACAATTAGAGAAATTAATAGAAAAGGATGGAAAGGACTAAAGCACCCTCAAGAAGTACTAAATGGACTATCAGAACTAGAATTACAAGATTGGATTAAAATTAAAGAAGTAACTCCAGCTTCAGGATATGGAAGGAAAAGTGAAATTGTTGAGATAAATCCGCACCTTATAAAACATGGTATTAATAATTACATAGGGAGTTAGAATATGGATAAATTTATTGTAGATTCAATCAATATTTCGCTCTTTGACAAAAAAATATGGAGAATTATAGATGTAGCCGAGTACTTACAGTTATCGGTTAAGACTATCTATAATAAGACGAGTAGAAGTGAGATACCTCACTTCAAGAAAGGAAAAGTTTTATACTTTCGGCCAGAAGAAATAGAAAACTGGCTTTTGGAGGGAAACCTTGAGTAAGTATAAAAAATTACCAAATCACGTTGGCATTAGAAAAGTTATTTCTAGTGCCAAGTATGAAGCTCTTAAAAGTATAAAGGGAAAAGTCTTCTCAAAAACCTTTAACACAGTAAAAGAAGCTGTTTTATGGAGAAATACTTTTAACCCCTTTGAGCAAGCTTCAGAAAAATCAAAACACAGTTCAATTACATTTAGTGAACTTTGGGAAAAATACGAAGAGATTCACTTCGCGACTGTTGAAAAATCAACTCAAGGAATCAAGAGACAAAAAATTGCAATATTTATGACTCTTATGGGTAAATTCAAAATCTCAGAAATTACACCCGATTACATTGACTACATTATTAGACAGAGAAAAAAAGAAGCTATCGCGAATCCAAAATCAAAGCGCTTTAATTTCGATAAGCCACTTGATGAACTAAAAGCTATTTTTTCATGGCATAGAGAGAACTATGATTACAAATTTCATAATCCAGTTCTCAAACGTCACTACTCCCTTGGTATTATCAAAAAAACAATTAGAAAGGAGAAAGTTCTAACACAAGAACAGCTTGTGAACTTTATTAGAGCTATCGACTCTCCTCTTTATCAAGATTTTGCGATTATCCAATTCTTTTGTGCTTCTCGCTTTGGTGAGATTGCTGGGATTCAACTTAAAAATATTGATCTTGCTAACAATTCTCTTCTAATTAAGGAGGTCGTTGTTGAAGATCAAAGTAAAAAGTTCCTTGAACTTAAGATGTATCCTAAGAACGGTCATACAAGAGCAGTATCAATTAGCTCTGATGTTTTTAAAATGGCGATTGTAAGACGTCTGAACGATGTTAGAGATGATTGTACTTATCTCTTTCACGATGAAAGCACACCGCTTAGATATAGACACGTTCAATATCGCTATAATAAAGGTCTCAAAGCAATTGGTTTATTTCCCGCCTATAGTGGAACTCATTTTATGCGTTACACGATGGCCACAGAATCCAGAAGATTAATGGGAACCCTTGATGCTGCACAATCAGTAACAGGACATCATTCAATTAAGATGGCTGAGCAATACGCAAAAATTCCAACTAATCTTCAGGCTGAGACAGTTAAATGTGTAGGTCTATCACTAGAGAAGTGTTGGGATAAGCAATCATTAATTCCAGTAATTTAATGGAGACTTGGGAAGGCTTGGGAAAAAGACAAAAAAAAGCCTCTTCCGAAGAAAAGGCTTTTTTAAAGTGTTGATTCATTTGGGATAATCAACATGTCGAGTATTAACTGGTCGGGGTGAGAGGATTCGAACCTCCGACCTCCTCGTCCCAAACGAGTTACGCTACCAGGCTGCGCTACACCCCGATTAATAGTCGAGCTAACTTTTTAATTTATTTTAGGTTATTTGGCAATAAGTTTTTATGCTTCATTCATTTTTACATATATTTTCTTCTTCCCCTTCAGGAGGCGAGAAAGGAGAATTGAAAATGATTACGCAGCGCAAATTCCTTAAAAATCTAAATTTGACACATTTATTCTAGGATATATTATGGCGATATCAACAACTAATTGGAAAAAGCATTGAATCATAAGCATTTTGAAGACATTAAATCCACTCAAGACTACCTTGTTGAACATCAGGTAGAGCTAGGTTCTGATGTTCTTATCTCTTGTGAGAATCAACTTTCAGGCCATGGCCAATACGAGAGGCCTTGGGATAGTTATCAAGGTAGCCTATGTATATCGTTCACCCTGTCCCCTAATGAAGTCATAACCCTCAGCTCTCTGGAAGTAGGATGCTTAATTACAAAGTATATTTCAACTAGGTATGAGGTCGATCTAAAGCTCAAGTGGCCAAATGATGTTCTAACCAACGATGCGTTAACAGGTGAGGCTAAAAAGGTTGGAGGAATCCTTTTAAATAACTCCTCTAGTAATAAGCAGCTTGTCGTAGGTGTTGGCCTTAATTTTTTTCCACTCACGTCCACAGATCAGTATAGAACGCCTGCGGGCTCTATTCTTCCCAAAGAGATAAGTTTCTCAAAAGAGAATGAAGCAAAAGGTATTTACCACTTTATTCAGTCCAATCGAATGGGCCCAAATGAGGTCGTTAAATTTTGGAACGAAAAATGTATTCACCTAAATAAAAAGATTACTTTTATTGATGCGGAAAAAGAGATTAAGGGGGAATTTATTGGAATCGGAAGAAACGGGGAAGCTCTAATTCACCATATGGGAACTACAGCTTCCTACTTCTCAGGGTCAATTATCTTGTAAAATTTCTTCTGTAACTTGTTTTAATTCACGCTTAATAATATTTTCAGCAAGATCTGGAATCACTTCCCAAGAAACTTTTTCTATTACACTATCAATTTTTTCACGAACAATTCTTTCCACCATTGGACCTAAGAGTTCTTCCACTCTAGATCTAATCTCTTCTTCCGAGATTTTTATTTGTGGAGTTGGTGTAATTTGGCTCTCTTGTGATGCTTTTACACGCTCAATCGCCATATCCATATTATTTTTTTGTAAGTCTGCTTCCTCAACAACTTCATCTGTACTCCATAGATTTTTTTCTTCATCTACTTCATCAGCGATTTGTTCTTCAAGTGCTTTTATTTCTTCTTCAGTATTAGTACCAAGAGTATCATTAAGAGAAATTCCATCTGTTTGTATTTCATCAGAGAATTCAACCTCATCTGACAACTCCGAAATAGGTATTAGGCTAGAGAAAGTTTCTTCTTTAGAAACCTCTTCTATAATTTTTAGAGAGTCTGGATATTCTAGGTCATCATCTTCAGGAACAACGTTTTCAACGATCTCTTCTTGTACATCAATAATCTCATCAGGGAAATCATCAATAACTATTTCTTCTTTATTTGGTTGAGAAACTTCAATTTCTAATTGAGGTTCAACCTCAACTTCTAGTTCAGGTTTGAGTTCAACATTTTCGATTTCAATATGTTCGACTGTTCCGATAGATGTTGTCGTCATGATTTGAGGTTCTTCACCAATAACTGGAGGTAACTCAGGTCCCGAAGTACTTTGTCCAATAATACCGGGAACATCAATTCCCCATTCCTGCATACCAGCTTCCAACGTATTTAATTCTTCTTTTGTGACAATTTCTTCTGGTAGTCCGTCATCTTCTTCGATATTCTGAGGTTGATTAACAACCCATTCTTCATCTATAGAGATTTCATCTTTATTTGATTCCAAATCCATCATTGGAGAAGATATTTCTTCAAATTCTTCAACTTCAAGATTTTCATCTTCTACTTCTAAGAAATCTTCTTCCGATTCTGAGAAATCAATTTCATCGCCGTCATCAAACTCTTCTCCAAAATCGATTTCAGATTCGACTTCATCTTTAATTTCTTCAAGCTCTTCAAAGTCTTCTGTATCATCCGATGTTTCTAGCTCGCTATCACTAATTAATTGTCTGCAGCTATTAATAAATTTATTTCCATCAAATGGCTTTACGATATGACCGTTTACACCTGTCTCCTCCAACAAAGTTTCATCAATCGAATCGAAGGTACCATACAACATCATAATTTTAGGCTGACAAATTGCCTTAATTTCTTTTGCTAAGTCATATCCGGTTTTATTTTCTGATAAATTGAAATCAAGTAATACAAGGGATGGGTTGTTCTCTTGAACAAGGGCCAATAGAGAATCATCTGTTAGACATTCGACTAACTCAAAATCTTCACTTGCTAGGGTAATTTTGATAACCTTCTGAATAGTTTGACTATCGTCCGCTATGATTATCCGTGGTTTCATTAAAAACATCCTTGTCTAAAACACATTATTAAATATGTTAAGTAACAAAGAGCGAAATGTCTAATTTGAGGTATTTAGACCTAAAATTCCAGGATCATACAAGTTTGGTTATCCAAATTACCTCGAGTATTTGATAGCTCGAAAAGCTCCTGGATTTTATTTTTTATATTTAAACAGTGCTTGTTAATACTTGACTCAATTTCTTCGCTCTCTAGACGGCCATATACACCATCCGTCATCAAAACGATCTTATCATCTTTAGCAATACGAACTTCTTTAACTTGATAGTGAAGATCAGGAAATAAGCCAAATCCAGACAAAGGAACATTCTTTAAATGAGACTCGTATTTATCTCTCGTAAGAAACCGAAAGCTGTCTTCTGTAAAAATAGGAGTAATGGCTCCTTTCCGGACAAGATATGCACGGCAATTTCCAATACTCAACAAAGATATAATACTCTCTGACTTCACAGCGAGTATACTAGATGCACCTGCTCTTTGAGAAACATCTTTCGAAAGATTATCCTTATACAATTCATGATGTGAAAATAAGGCAGCATTAATAAGGGCATTTCCCTCTAGTAAGTATTTTGGACTATAAAAAAAAGGAAGTGTCGAATCTCGATCGAGTACAAAGTTTTTATAAAATTTATTTATATTTTTTTGTAAGTTCCCCACACATTTGTCACCAATATTATTTCCGCCAAAGCCATCAAAAATCATAAAAATTTCATTTTCAAAATCAAATTCAAACCCATCTTCATTAACGTTTAAAAATGGTCCTTGATGAGTTTCGACCGAAAAGTTTATTAAATCCATTTATTACTCCAAATAATTTTTTAGTTTTTCAGATGCTTTAATATAATACTCACTATTAATTGGTGAGACCTGTTGTACTTCTTGAAATTTTTCTTTTGCTTTTCCATATAAGCTTAATGATTCTGCAACTAAAGCTTCTCGAAAAATCTTTCGTGATCTATTTTTTAAAGTAAGAAATATTCCATCCCTTTGATTCAAGGCTTCTTCATTTGCGGGATCATACTTCAAAACGTCACCATAAGATTCATAAGATTGTTTTAAATCCTCTCCCTCTTTATAAGAACGAGCCTTACTAAGAAGTGGATTGATAATAAGAAGAAGTTTCTTTTGAGATTCTTTCAACATACTTGTAGCTTCCGTCAAAAGGTCTTCATCCATATCTTTTTCATTTAAAAACTTCTCTAGTTTATCTACAGCTTTATACCATTCACCTTTTAGAAAGAGTGTTTTCCCAGGAGTTAGTTTATCAACTTTTGCCTGCCTAGCTGCTTTCTTTAACTCAATTTCATTTTTCTTTCTTTTCTCTTCTTCAACATAAGCTTCAATTTCTAATTTTAAGATAGGTACATCTAAGTTTTCAGGGTCTATTTCAAAGATGAGATTAAAATAATTTTTTGCAGCTTTGACCTGTCTCGACTTAACTGCTTCTCTTGCCTTTTCTAAAAGAGTAGCAATTTTTAGTTGTCGCTCTTTTCTTTCTTTCTCTTCTTGTTCTTTTGCCTTTAATCGAATCTCTTTCTCAAGCCCCTCTTGAATTAGTTTCAATAGAGATTGAGTATCCTTATATTCAGCACCGCCCGAAGTTACTAATATATCAACATATTCCTTTGCCTCAGCATATTCTCCAGCATAGAATTTAGCTGTGGCCAATGCATAGTTTTGTTCAAACTGCTCAAGCTTTTCAGCACTATATTTCGCATTTTTACCAGCAGCTTCTTCTTTTTTCTTTTTAAGTAATGCTGCCTTTTCTTTATCTGTTGGACCAACAGGTGCAGGCTCCTCTCCAGAATCAAGAAGTAACATCGCAACAAAAAGTCCTATTACAATTAAAGCTATTCTTTTCTTTTTAGGATCTTTCATAATCCTTTTAATTAAACTTTTTTCTTCAGAGAGATCTTCGGCAGCACCTTCATTTTCAAATCCATCGAAATCGACTTCTTCTTCGACAATTTCTTCAATTTCAACTTCTTGGTTATCCTCAACTGGCATGAGGATACCTTTTTCGGCCTCTATAATGTCAGAGCTGATGGCAACCGTAAAAGTAGTATCTCCAATAATAAACTCATCACCATTAGTCAGTTCAGCTTTATTAACTCTTTCACCATTGTAAATAATCCCGTTTGCAGAGTCTAAATCTTCAACAATACAGTTAATAAAAGTCTTTTTTATTCTTGCATGAACCTTTGAAACTTCAGGGTCTTCAAGAATGATTTGACATTTTTCAGGATCACGTCCAATGAATATTTCATTTTGTTCAATTGTATAGCGATCAAATGGCGCGTACTCGCCAAAAAGTTTTAAGCTGTATTTAGCGAACGACTGCATAACTTGGGTTGCTTCATCACCACCCATAGCAATACCACCAACGTCGTTATCGCCAAATTCATCATCACCAAAGCCATTATCTCCAAATTCATCATTTCCGAATTCATCATTATTTTCAAATTCATTATCAGATGAGAAGTCACTCTCAATGTCACTACCGTCATTTTCATGAACAGGAGTTTCAATACCTTCTTCTCCATCAAATGGTCCTTCTACATCATCAGAAGAAAACTCAGCGGGTTGATCCTCAGAGAAACCATTCTCACTTTCAAGGGAATCAGAATCCTCCTCGGAATCGAAATCTGAATTATCTAAGAGATCATCTCCAAGAACAACATCATCTACTGGAACTGCTCCCAATAAATCATCATCAAGTTTATCCTGATTTAACAATCCCAATTCATCACTCGTCAATTCAACACTTGGACTAACAAAGGCCGTTTCATCATCAACACCCAGTCCAACAACTTGATTCAGACCAAGGTCATCTTCTAGCTCTGGACCAGGATTTCCACTTGGCAAAATAACTGTTTCATCAATAACATCATTGATAACTTGAACCATAGGGAGAGATGAAATTTGTATTTCAAACTCCCCAATTTCGACTATATCCTCATCGGACAATGCGATACTTTTAACTTCATTACCATTAACCCTTACACCGCCGTAATTCGAAAGTACCTGCAAGGTTAGCTTTTCATTTAGTATGGAAATTGTTGCGTGGTATCTTGAGATTTGGAAAGAGTCTAATTTGATATGACAATCATCTTCTCTTCCAAGAAATAGCTCTCCACCATTGAGAATATCTTCATTCAAAATCGAAGCTTCATATATATTTTTCTTAAATTGCTTTACGACAACTTTCATTTATCACCTTTGGCAGCGTCTAAACACTGGATCTCACCTTCATCAAGGCCCATTTTTTGTTCTAAATTTTTAATTCCAGCTTCAGCCGTTAAAAATCTTGGGTCCTTTTTGTAGTCCGCCAACAGACGAATAACAGCACAATATGAAGTCACCGCCGACATATAATTAATAGAATCAATATCCCGGGTTGCTTTACTGAAATAGGATTCAATTCCCTCATCTAAAGCCTCACGCGTTTTCCTAAGATAGAAATTAGCTAAAGGATCATTTGGACTCCACTGCTTTGCACTCTCAAATTCATTAATCGCTCTAAAATAATTTCCTTCTCTAAATTCTCGAAGGCCGCGTTTAAAGTATATTTGTAATTTTTCTTTATTCTTTTTACTTTCTTTAATTCTCTTACTACTTGCTCTTTCGAAAGAGCGATCAATTTCTCCGATACTATTTGAAATTGACTTCACTCTCTTTATTGGTTTCTCACTAGTCTCGTCTCCGATCATTAAAACAATCCCAATAATAATAACAGCTCCTAAAACAAGGGTTAACCTTTTATTTTTTGGTTCTTCTTCCTCATCCTCGTCTTCATCATCAGCTCCTTCGAGCCTACGATGTCTTTCTTTTTGCTTTTTTACAATATTTTCATTTGATTCTTTCACTTCAACTTTAGAGAATTTATAGACCGTTTTTCCAATAATAATTTTGTCACCATTGCTAAGAGCGTGCTGCTTAACTTTGAGGTCATTAACAACAACTCCATTTTGCGAACCAAGATCCGTTAAAATAAAATTCCGCCCAACAAGTATTATTTCGACATGCTCCCGAGAAGATTTTAAATCAAGAATTGTAACATCACAGTTCTCTGACCTTCCCATGACAATACGCTTTCCCATTAGAAAGTAGGCCTTTCCTTTATCCTCACCTGTTAAACAAATAAGACGATGATACACCCCAACTTCTTTGGGCATGTCAAAATGCTTATAAATTTTAACAGCTGCAGCCATTATTTCTCCCTATAGAAGGTTATATAGAATGCTTTCGCAAAATTATCTTTCCCCATCATTGACATGACATTAATGACATATGGGTCACCCTCTAATTCATAAAACTCTTCCTGACTTGTTCCTGCATTATTTGCGGAATCATCACATAGCTTAATCAGTGTTCCAGCGAATCCTTCGTTACTAGCACAATCTAATATATTCTGTCCTTGAACTAAGTTCTCTCTCATACCTGTTAAATCCCCAGCAGCTTCGTTAACATATTCCACATTTTTCTCAGAACTTAAAATCATCGCAGCACCATTAGTACCTTGCATAACTTCCTTTAAAACTGAAATATAAGTTATGTCGTCTTCAATTTCTGCAAAATCCCCAACATCCTCATTTCGTAATTCCCTGTTTTTTAATAAAACTGAATTAAAGGAGTTTCTAAGACTATTTAACTCGACAAACAAGCTATCTGAACTCAGCTCTTTTCTTTTACCACGCATAACCTCTTCTGCTTGATATCTCAGTTCCTCTAAAGGTCGTAGAGTTAGATAGTAAATAAATCCATAGAAAAAAACTGCTAGGATCCCAGTGTAAACAAGGGCCTTCCAGTAAGCAGTTGAATTCATGACATTAAATTTTCTCATAGAATCTGGTTTGAACCTAATAGCAATGATACCAACAGGCTCATTTTGTCCTGTTTTCATATTGTTAACCATCAAAGTTTTAGCAATTCCAACAACTCCATTGCCCACATTTTTGTCAATAAACGTCTTATTATAGCGTCCTGAGTTTTTAAATATATCCTTGGATTTTACAGAGAAAACGTCTCTGATATAAGTATCAATTTTTGATGATGGTCTTACAATTCTTCCATCCATATCAAATAATTCATAAGATTCAACCCCTTCACTCTGAAGCTTTTCCATGAACAATGTATCAATTCGTTGAAGATCCCCTCGACTAAGATGAATTGCATTTGTACGTGCTACTTCATCAGCGTATTGTTTTCCTCTTGATTTAATCTCTGTATAAACCATCTCTTCTGTGGAGGTAAGAACTGGCCCTACAGTGAAATATATATTCCCACAAATGAATAAAAAGATGAGAATACCTAGCATGACATTCCATTCATACTGTTCATTAAATCCATAAAGAACTTTCATGACTTTATGTTTATACGCAAATTTTATCTTACCTAGAAGATTATCTGGCTCACTTTCTACAAAATCGAATGAATCATCTTCTTCACCTGATTTGAGAATTTTCTTTTTTATTATTTTTTTCTTCTCTTTTACAAAAACTACCTGAAAAATAATATTAGGCAGAGCTATTCGATCTTTATCTTTAACCGTTTTCTTTTTAACTAATTTTCCGTTAACAAAAGTACCGTTTGAAGACCCAAGATCTTCAAGAAAACAATTATCTCCACTTACTGTTATTCTCATATGCTTCTTTGAAATTCCCTCAACTTCAAGCATATGTTCACAGTCGCCTGCACGACCAAAATTATTCTCACCATCTTCAAGAACGTACTCAGTTCCTCTTTTCTTTCCACCAACAGCAACGAGTTTAAACACCTCTTACCTCCAACTCATCTCCATTTTCAATCCCTTCTAGTAATTTTCCAGAAGGGAGTTCTAAGACTCTTTTTGCCTTGAAATAAATTCGGGTAAATCGCCATGGTTTAAAACCTCGAATGATCTTCACAACTTTATTTTCTTTATCTAAAAACACAACATCAATGGGAAATCTCACAAAGCAGTTATGAATTGAATTACATGGATCTAATAATAGCCCATCCATTCCTTTTATTTCTTTAACAAACATTAAACCAACCAATCGGGAAATCATTGTATCTGCATACTTAACATCACTAGCGATTGTTCGATTTGTTTTTTTATGAATAACTATCATACGCCTCCCATTAACTGGAGTGCGATTGGTGCAGCTATTATGATTAAAACTGCAGGTAGAACAAAAAAGATCATTGGTATTAAAATCTTCGTAGCAGCTTGAGCACCTTTTTGTTCGATCATTGAAGATCTTTTTTCCCTTAGTTCCTGGGCCAAAGTTTTTAGGATTGGTCCAATATTGGCTCCAACAGAGTCCGCTGCAATCAAAGTCGCACAAAAAGAAGAGATAGGAAGTGTATCAATTCGCCACGACAATCCTCTAAGAGCTTCTGCTCTACTTGCTCCAACTTTTGTTTCTTTAATTAATGTTTCAAACTCATCAACAAGCGCTGATGGAGGTGCCTTCTCAATAACCTTTTGCATTGCTGCCACAAAATCGAGACCTGCCTCAACTGAGAGAGCTAGCATATCCACAACAAAAGGCATATTTTCCATAACCTCATTACGTCTTTGTTCAATTTTTCCTCTAATCCATAGATCTGGGTAAAAGAATCCAAATACGGAAATAAATGGCGTATACGTTAAGGGCCAAGTTTCTTCGAGAAATGCTCTCAAACCTAAATAAACAATAGGAAAGCCAATAATTAAAAATAGCTTAAAGGCGTAAAAATCCTCGGGTGTTAAAAATTTATTCATTCCCGATGAAGCCAAGGGTCTCTTATATTTATCCCTTATTTTTCTCTTATTCTTCATCCCCTTTATTATTGGTGTAAAGTACCTTTTAAAAAATGGTCTTGAGTACTTTAGAACAATATCATTGGGAATATCTTTTTTCTCATCTTGATCAGCATCTTCAAGTTTTTCCTGTGCCTTAAAACGATCTTCATCTTGAAAGACAGTTCGTGCAACTAAAAATACTGCCAGACCGATCAAAAATAAACCGGCCCACATTAGAATCTCGTTTCCAATTTCTTCTTCAAGAGTTTCTAATGTAAACGCCTTAACCATGTTTCCATTAACTTTCTTGAATAGACACCTTCCATGTTCTCGGACAAGTGCAAAATCAGTTCCACCAACCTCACCAAATGAACCACGATCCACATTCCAAGAGTTGGATTCATTTTTTATTTCAAAAGTACTATTTTTTTCAAAAGTTCCTTTTTTCGTATACGTTATAGATTTTGTAAAAAGAGAACACCTCTTCTTTGACATAGAAATATTCTTAACTATCATTTTTCCAATTTCGTTAATACTGGTTTGATAAAAGAATACCTGATTTACCTGAGCCTTAAGTTCGTCCTCATCTGTTTTAAATGAAAACACAAGGTTACGCTTGAGTTGAGATATTTTTAATTTCTTACTCTTTGGATTTTTCTCTTCTTCCTCTAAAGTCTTTTTTCTCTTTTCTTCCCTAGTGACTATGGCCTTTAATTTCTTTTCATAGCCTTTAATACAATTAATATCAATTGCTTCAAAAGTTGGCCCACATGTTTGTGCCTGAACATTAAGTGAAAACACACTTATAAAAAATATGATAAGAATTAGACATCTAGTCATTTTACTTTGACTCCCATTGCAAAATACATGCTATCTATAGAATATCAAATATTTGCGTACTCTTCAGATACTGAGAGACTGGGAAAAATTGACCGATTTAAACCTGAGTATTAGTCTTCAATGAACTCTTTCATTATACTAGAGTTATTTCCTTCTTTAAATACTTTTGAAAGGCTTGGAATATAGATGGGTTTGTACTCTTGGAAAAATTTCTTCTTACATTCAAGCACTCTTTTAATCTTTTGCTCGAGATCAGATTTCTTGATTTTTTGTTCCTTAATATCCAGCATAATACCTTCATAG
The DNA here is from genome assembly GCA_047634375.1 of Bacteriovoracaceae bacterium. Taxonomy (GTDB): domain Bacteria; phylum Bdellovibrionota; class Bacteriovoracia; order Bacteriovoracales; family Bacteriovoracaceae. The sequence continues at coordinate 13,787 of JBLIAG010000011.1, read as the reverse complement.
ACTTCTTTTGTTCTTTCAAAGGATCTATAAAGTATAATATCAGCACCGGCACTAAGGGCAATTCTACCAGCTTCAGGGTATGTATAATTATCCGAGATGGCCTTCATTTCCATATCATCTGTTATTATTAATTTTTTAAATTTTAGCTCCGTCCTGAGAAAGTCATAAGCCTTTTCACTTAATGTACAAGGAAGTTCCTTATCAATAGCATCAACTACTAAGTGGGCCATCATCATAAATTCAACTCTGGCCTTAGAAGCTTTGTTAAATGGTCCCAATTCTTCTTTTTTAATATCTTCAAGAGATTTTTTAACATAAGGAAGGTCAAAGTGAGAATCTTTAGTTGTATTCCCATGACCCGGAAAATGTTTTGCACAAGCAAGTACATTTCCAGTATGTAATCCCCTAATCGCAGCACTTACATGCTTTTCTACCATCTCAACAGTCTTACCAAAAGATCTGTCCCCAATGACTTTATTTTTTTCATTGGTCCAAATATCACAACATGGTGAGTAGTTTAAGTTCACACCACATGCGGATAACTCTTCGGCCAAGATTTTATGAACTTCAAATGTTAATTTGGGAGAATCTTTTAAACCTACGTCATACATTGATGGAAATTGAGAAAAATGAGTTTGGAATCTTTTAACACGTCCGCCTTCCTGATCAACAGAGACAAAAAGTGGGTACTCATCTCTTAGAGTCTGAATTTCATTTACAAGTTCAGCAAGTTGGCCTGGATCACTATAATTATGCTTAAAGAGAATCACTCCTCCAATATTACTTTCTTGAATGAAAGATTTTTCTTCTTCTGTAAGTGTTAACCCAGATATCCCAGTAATAAATAACTGACCTACTTCAAATAAATTCATTTAACTTCCTTTTGATCATTCACTATGCTTATACCTTGCGAAACCCAAAACATTTTTTCAAATTCTAATTCTCTGTCAAAGTGATAAAAAATTATCTGGTTACCAATATCTAAAGTATATTTAAACTCAGTCTTACTATGACTTGTAAGACTAAGACTTGCAATGCTTATCGGATCAGGTCCCAATCCCTCGTATTGTTCGTTATGGTATGGATAATTATCCCAAATAACAAACAACTGAACTTTTACTTTCGCTGCTAAAAGCAGTAAATTTTGAAGTTTTAAACACTCAGGGAGTTGAGAAAAATAACAAAAATATTTTCCCTTAGGTATCTTATGACTCTTCACAAAGTTCCACTTTTCTTCAGGACTTCTTGTTGTAACTTCTAACGACTTTTCTTTTCTTAGAACTTTAGTTTGTGAAAAATATTCTTTCTTATCAAACCAAACTCTAAACTGCGAAATCTGAGGTAATAATGAGGTTATATTTTTGTTCTTACTATTTTTAACCGAACCAAGTTGTGAAACTGAGACCTGACTCTCGAGCTCCTTCCCAGACTTGGAAAGTAATTTCGCTCTTGTGATCAGCTTGCTATTACTACTTTTTACTTCACGAGATAGAAGGTATTGCCCCGAAAAATCTTGATAGATATATATTCGACTTCCAGACAAATTGTCTTTTGTTTGCATTAAACGATCTCGGCTTGCGCAGCTAAACAACAAGCAAAGAATAAGCAGTCTCATTTAAGAAAATCCTCGAATTCGGATTCAAGACTTCGAAGGGTTAAATTAATTAAACTCGCTAGCTCTTCATCAAGATTTGTATCCACATCAAGAAAATGAATTCCAGCTTTATACATTCTTGTTTTTTTATCAGGAGCTAGGTAATCAAGCTTATATAAAATTTTACCATTGGGTATTTTTATCATTCTTCCATTGAATTCTAATTCAATGGGACCAAGGTCTATATTTATTTCTTCGAAGATTTGATTTTCTGTATAACCCAATTGAGCGGCAAGACCAGTAACAGAAATATCTATTACCCTCAATTTCAAATGACCATCAATTTTTACTGCTGCAGTTTTATCATCAATAACATTTAGAAAGTTATGAAACAAGCCTGTTTCACTTGTTTTAGTTTTTAGGCTTATAAGGTTCGACTGCTCCCCTTCTACTTGAGGAACTGGAATATGAATAAAAACTTGTTGATGTGGAAAAGTTAGAAGCCTGAAGTTCGCCCTTCTCTCACTTTTAAAAAGTTCAGAGTGGCACTCTAAGTACATTCTTTCTTTTGTTAGTGAGATAAGTTTTGATTTTCCAAAAAAGTTCAATCCAGCTAATTCATAGCTAAAAAGAATTTCTTTATCTAAAAAATCATCAGGGATGTGTCCACTGACTTGAATATCACTCTTAGAGCGAAAGTATTGAATTGGACTCAGATCATATTTTTTCGTCTCACCTTTCTTCCAAACGGTAAGTTTATTTTCAGTGGAACGAGCGAGCTGAGATAGTTTACTGTGCTTCTCTTCATCAGTTAACTTCTTAAAATGAACCCTCTGATCTGTTTCCTCTGCCATAATTAACTACGAAAGTGTTGTTACCTGTCTTAGGAGAGAAATATTTTCTAAAGCTTTACCACACCCACGAACAACACAAGTCAATGGATCTTCAGCTAAAGAAACAGGGAGACCTGTTTTCTCTTTTATTAGTATATCTAAGTTAGCAAGCAATGATCCACCACCTGCTAAAATAATTCCATTATCCACAATATCAGCAGCAAGCTCTGGAGGTGTTTTTTCTAAGGATGTTTTAATGGCTTCAATGACCTCAGCGATAGGATCTGACAACGCCTCTCTAATTTCATCACTCGTTACTTCAATAGTTTTAGGCGCACCAGCAATAAGGTCACGTCCTTTAACTTCGTATGTTTTTACTTCTTCATCAAATGGATAAGCATTACCGATTGAAATTTTAATCATCTCAGCTGTTCTTTCTCCAATTAGTAAGGAATATTTTTTCTTAATATAATTTACAATTGCATCATCGAATTTATCACCAGCAACTCTTACTGATTTAGAATAAACAATTCCACCTAAAGAAATAACTGCAACCTCAGTAGTCCCACCACCGATATCAACGATCATGTTTCCTGAAGGATCAGTAATTGGAAGACCTGCACCAATCGCTGCTGCCATAGGTTCTTCGATTAAATATACTTCTCTAGCTCCAGCTTGTTCAGCTGATTCTTTAACTGCTCTTTTCTCAACTTGAGTAATACCAAATGGAATACAAATAATAATTCTTGGTTTAACAAGTTTAGAACCGTTCATAGATTTTTGGATAAAATGTTTTAGCATTGCTTGAGTTACTTCAAAGTCAGCAATAACTCCATCTTTCATTGGACGAATAGCTTTAATAGATCCTGGAGTTCGCCCTAACATTTCTTTGGCCTTATCCCCAACAGCTAAAACTTTTTGCTCACCTCTATAGCCTTGGTGAACAGCAACAACAGAAGGTTCATTAACAATAATGCCGCCATCTTTTGAATAAACTAAAGTATTTGCAGTTCCAAGGTCAATTGCTAAATCATTTGAGAACCAATCCAAAACTCTTTTAAACATTTTTTAATCCTTTAAATGAATGATATTCTGTTCTAAAATGTATCACCAAGCCACGAATAGGACAAGAGGTAAGAATACCCCGACCAAATCTGACTTGAACACTCAAGCTTATAGGTATTTTAATTTGAGCTAGGTGTTGTTACAATTTATAAACAGAGGTATTTATGAACGAATTATATAAGTTTCCATCAAATTTTGTTTCTGACCAGTTTGTGAGTTATATCGACCGAGAAGAAATTGAATCCATTACAATGGCCTTGGCTAAAACTATCAATGAGAGATATCAAGGTGAGGAACTCATTATTATTGGAGTCCTTAAGGGTAGCATGGTCTTTTTAGCAGACCTTCTTAAGCACCTTAAAAACATTAAGGTTTATGTGGATTTCGTACACATATCATCTGTTGGAAGGTCTAAAGAAAATCAAGGAACAATCATAATAAATAAAGACATTAAGACTAATATCATTGAAAAAAATGTCTTAATTGTTGAAGAAATAATTGATACTGGTCGAGCACTTCATTTTTTAAAAAATCGATTAAGCCAAGCTGGCCCAAGAAGTGTTGAAGTCTTAACTCTATTTGATAAACCCTATAAAAGAGTTGTACCAATTAAGCCTGATTATATCGGAAAACAAATTGAAGATCAGTTTGTTGTTGGATATGGTCTTGACCTTGAAGAGTATGGTCGAAATATTTGTGACTTATTTTATCTTAAATATCCAAACTAATTATTTTTTAAAAATGGCCTTACAATAACAATTACCTTCACAGGTCGTTATATTTGATGAGCCATTATATCCAGTATAATAAGATAGCTCTAATATATCCCTTTCATTAGTAATTAACCAGTTCAGACCTTGTGAATAATTTCCATCTAATGTCGTGATAATTGATTGATCCCCAACTGTTCCTAAGCCTGAATCGGTCAATGTCTCAGAGCAAGTAGTCCCACCAGTAATGACATTAATTATATCTAAAACACCGGTACTTGTTCCATTAAAATTTGTAGAATAAAGTCCAACAGAACTTGTTGAACAAGTACCAACTGCAGAATATGTAAGTTTACTTCCACTAAAAATCAGCTTTACTTGAATAGTACTAGGAAATACATATCTTTCTAGTTCAATCGTACTCTCAGCAGAACTGAGACAGGAAATCGTCGTTAAGTTCCACGTTCCCAATAGAATATTATCATCTACTTCCTCAGTTATTTTCAAACCGCATGATGAATTTATGAATAGGAGAATTAGTAATAATATAGTTTTCATATTAGATTTTTGTATTTATCTTTGTAAAACTTTTTGAGCCAATTTTTAACACATCCATTTCTTTAATCCAAAGTCCGCCGTCAAGATTCCACTCAGAAGTGATCCCCTCAAATTTAGCAAACTCTCTAACTCTAGTTCCAAGCTCTTCTCTTTTTGAAAAGTTTTGTTTATCAAGAATTTTTAAAACGATACTCATCCCCTCATAAGAAAGTGTATCAACTAGATGCGGATACGCCCCGTTATGCTCTTTATACAGCTTCATGAAGTCAACGTTAACATCATTAGTATCACTTCCAATAACATACATTTGGCCGCCAAGATTTCTTCTTTCTTTTTGTAGCCTTTTGTTTATCCAACTAGGCCCCCCGACGAATTTAACGTCTTTCGCATCGAAAAAGCTAAATGTAGGAAGAATTTGTATAGCTTCTTTTGGAAGTGATGGAATGAATACCCAATCAAAGTCAATCACGGGTGGAAGCATATTTACAATTCGAACATTTCTTTTGTTCGCATTTTTTATATCACGCCAAATATTTAATTCTTCTTCTCTTTCTCTGGGAAACTTTAGTCCTAATAAAGATTTAACTGACTCTCTATAGTCATCAATTCCTCTCTTATAATAATTAATATTAGTAAGCTTTATTTTATTAGAGTTTTGTAATCCCCACAGTTCGTTAATATAGCTTTTGCCATCATCAGACCATGGATATAAAACTGCAACTCTCTTTCCAAAATGTTCGATAACTTCCGGTTTTAGGATACTTGCGATTTGTGATTCAACCGATCCTGATACTTCTACTAATAAGTGATTTTTTTCAGATCGAGGAAGATACACCTGAGATAATGAAATATAAAGAACACCATATTTCCTAGCTTCTAAATACTCTTCTTTAGCAAGGTCTGGAAACAGACCACCTATTATGACAGAAACATGATGCTTTAAAACTAGTTCCTGTATTTGTTTTTTTGCAAGGTACGTATTATTTTGATTATCTTTAACGTATACGTTTAAAGTTTGGTCAGTTTTTGAGTTCGCAATTGCTGTGTTAACTCCTGCAACAACTTTATTACCATATTTTGAAACTCGTCCACTTAATGGCACGATTACCCCAATGGCTCCGGAGTTTATCTTGGAAAAATTATCTACTCTAAACTTATAATCATTAATAAAAGACTGTACATCCTCGACCCCAGTAAATCGACTTTCAAGCCATGTAACTACATCTTGCGATCCTTCTCTATCCCCCATATAAAAGCGGCTCATGGCCTCGCTCTTACCAAGGTAAGCAGTTACAACTTTATTCGTTTTGTACTGATTATATAGAATATCCACTCGCTCGCTTGGTCCAAGTTTCTTAAAATTATCAACCAAAATTTCTTTAAATTTATAATCTTCAAATTGTTTAAACGAGCCAATTTCATGAGTCAAATAGAGCAAAGAGTTAACGACAGTTTTGTGATCATTTAACTGATTGGCAGCTGTAAAAGAGAGTTTATGAAAACTAGTTTTCTCTTTTCCTTTTAAATAATCTTCATCAATGGATTTTAAAGTTCTTAGAGTTAGTTCAGTTTTTTGTTGTTTAAAATAAGAGCTTGCAAGGTTGAGACGAATATTAGAAGCTAGGAATAAATCTTCTCCTACAAGTTGTTTTGCAATCTGAAAGTTTTCTATTGCCCCCTCAAGATCTCTTCTTGAAAAGAGCATAACTCCCATTAAATTATATTTCTTAGCTTTTTCAGAAGATGTAATTGTTTCATCATTGATTCCCTTTAATTTTTGAAGGGCCAACTGCTTATCACCATCTCTGTAAATTAATTGGATACTTTCCATTTTTTTTAAGAAGGAATCGGAGTAGTAATCTCTTTCATTCAAAATTTTTATATTTGAACAAGATTGAAGAAAAACAGCAATGATAATAATCGATAATATATTTAGGACAAAACGCATTAAACTCTCTCTATAATAAATTAATAATATGATAATTTTAGCGGTCATTAAGACCGCTGTCATATAATTTTATATCATAGAGAGATTTAAATCTTTATTATTGGAAAAATTCTCTTACTTTCTCGAAGAAGCCCTGTGACATAGGGTTTGTATTTGATTGCTCAAAGCCTGCAAGTGTCTCAAATAACGCTTTTTGCTCATCTGATAACTTAGTAGGAGTCTCAACTACAATAGTTATAATTTGATCACCAAATCCATAGCCACCTAATCTTTGAATTCCCTTTCCTTTAAGTCTCATCTTTTTACTTGATTGGACTCCTTGTGGGATATTCATTGAAACTTTACCAGAAAGTGTTGGAACTTCTACTTCTGCTCCAAGTGCAGCTTGAGAAAAATTAATTGGAACTTCACAGTAAACATCAAACTGATCTCTTTCAAAGAAAGCATGATCTTCGATTCTCACTTGAACATATAGGTCACCGTTTGGTCCACCATGGGCCCCAACATCCCCTTCTTGCGAAAGTTTAAGTCTTTGACCGTGATCAATACCAGCTGGAACTTTAACTGAAAGGTTAACTTTCTTTTTAATTCTCTCAGCAACTTCACCGGTTCCCTGACAATATGGACATGGTTGAGCAATTGTAAAGAACCCTTGCTGTCTTCTAATTTCACCATGACCATTACAAGTCGTACAAGTCTTAGGAGTTGTTCCTTCTTTAACTATATTTCTAACGATAGATACTTCTTTTTCACAACCAAAAGCTGCTTCTTCAAAAGTTACATCAAGAGGCATCTGTAAGTCTTCACCCCTTCTCGCTCTTGATCTTCCACCTCCAGACCTACCACGTCCACGTCCACCACCTTGGCCAAAAACGTCTCCGAATAGATCTCCAAATATATCACCTAAATCACCAAAGTCTCCTCCAGCACCACCACCAAAGCCACCGGCTTGGCCGTCTACACCAGCATGGCCAAATTGATCATATCTTGATCGCTTATTTTCATCGGCCAAAATTTCTGCAGCTTCTGAAGCTTCTTTAAATTTTGCTTCCGCCTCGGGGTTATCTGGGTTTCTATCTGGATGAAACTTCATTGCAAGCTTTCTATAAGCTTTTTTGATTTCATCTTTGGTTGCATTCTTTTGAATACCTAGAATTTCGTAATAATCTCTCTTACTCATACATCTCTTCTTATTATGAAAAAGGCTCCGCGATAGCAGAGCCCTTTACTAGTTATGTTTTTGTTCTAAACTTCTTTAAAGTCCGCATCTACAACGTCATCATCGTCCTTCTTAGCTTCAGCACCCGCTTGTGCCTCTGGCCCTGGTTGTGCACCAGCTTCTGGACCTGCTTCTCCTGCACCTGGTTGACCGTATAAGTCTTGTGCAATTGCATGAGCAGCATTTTGTAATCTTTCTGTCGCAGCTTTTACTTCGTCTAAATTTTCAGAAGCAAGTTTTGTTTTCGCTTCAACAAGAGCAGCTTCTACATCAGCTTTCTTTTCTGCGGGAACTTTATCTCCAGCATCAGTGATTGCTTTTTCAGTAGAGAACACTAGTGAGTCTAGGTTGTTTCTAGCATCAACGATTTCTCTTTTCTTAGTATCAGACTCTCTGTTTGCTTCAGCATCTTTAACCATTTTTTCAATTTCTTCCTCAGATAAACCTGAACCTGAAGTAATTACAATATCTTGTTTTTTCCCTGTAGCTTTATCAGTAGAAGAAACGTTTATAATACCGTTTGCATCGATATTGAATTCAACTTCAATTTGAGGAACACCTCTTGGAGCTGGAGCAATTCCAGTTAGATCAAATCTACCAAGTGTTTTGTTATCATTTGCAAATTCTCTTTCACCTTGAAGTACGTGAATAGAAACTGCTGGTTGATTATCTTGCGCTGTTGAGAACACTTGAGATTTCTTAGTTGGTATTGTTGTGTTTTTATCAATAACTCTAGTCATAACTCCACCAAGAGTTTCAATACCAAGAGATAAAGGAGTTACGTCTAAAAGAAGAACGTCTTTTACATCACCTTGTAAAACACCACCTTGAACTGCTGCACCTGCTGCAACAACTTCATCTGGGTTAACACCTTTTGAAGGCTCTTTTCCAAAAATTTGCTTAACTTTTTCTTGAACTGCTGGGATTCTAATAGAACCACCAACTAGGATCACTTCATCAATTTCGCTTTTCTCTAATCCAGAATCTTTTAAACAAGTTGTACATGGAACAACTAGTGCATCAATATACTTAGAAATTAGTTCTTCAAATTTAGCTCTCGTTAAAGTTAAAACTAAATGTTTAGGACCTGAAGCATCAGCAGTGATAAACGGAAGGTTAATTTCTGTTTGAGTTGTTGCTGAAAGCTCATGCTTAGCTTTCTCAGCTGCTTCTTTTAATCTTTGTAATGCCATTTGGTCATTCTTAAGATCGACACCTTGATCTTTTTTGAATTCAGCTGCAATCCAGTTGATTATTTCCTCATCAAAGTTTTCACCACCTAAGAATGTATCTCCGTTTGTTGCTTTAACATCGAATACACCATCTTCAGTAATTTCAAGGATTGAAATATCAAAAGTACCACCACCAAGGTCAAATACTGCAATATTCATATCTTTTTTCTGATCCATACCATAAGCAAGCGCTGCCGCAGTTGGCTCATTTACAATTCTTTTAACGTCAAGTCCTGCTATTTTACCTGCATCTTTTGTTGCTTGTCTTTGAGCATCGTTAAAATATGCTGGAACAGTAATAACAGCTTCAGTTACCGGTTCACCTAAGTAATCTTCTGCTGACTTTTTCATTTTTTCTAAAATTCTTGCTGAAATTTCTTGAGCTGACATTTCTTTACCATCAACTTTTACCCAAGCATCACCATTTTTATTGGCAAAGATTTCAAAGGGAGCAACAGCTGCAAATTCTTTTGCTGCTTTATCAGTTGCTTTTCTACCAATTAATCTTTTAATTCCGTAAATTGTTTTATTAGGGTTTGTTACCGCTTGTCTTTTAGCAACTTGTCCAACTAGTACTTCATGCTTATCATTGTACGCAACTACTGAAGGTGTTGTGTTATGCCCTTCTGCGTTTGGTACAATCTTGTACTTTCCATTTTCATAAACAGATACACAAGAGTTTGTAGTACCTAAGTCAATTCCGATAATTCTTCCCATAATTTGCTCCTTAAATATTTTATTTTTCTAGTTTTTAATCGTTTTTAACAACAACTACTTTTGCTGCTCTAACTACTCTATCGTTTAAAGTATAACCTTTTTGGTGTACTTGAATTATTTCCATATTTGGTTTTCCCTCTGCCGGCTGTTGTGCCAATGCTTCATGAACATGTGGGTCAAACTCTTTTCCTAATGCGTCTATTTCTTTTAATCCGTGCTTTCCAAGAGAATCAATAAACATCTTTTCAATCATTTGGATTCCAACAACAATATTCTTAATTTTCTCATCTTCATCTGTTTGGATGAATCCAACAGTTCTTTCAAGATTATCTACAACATCTAACATGTCTCTTAGAATTTTTTCACTACCATATTTTAAAAGGTTTTCTTTTTCCTTATCAAATCTTCTTTGCATATTTTGCATTTCAGCAGCTAAGTAATAATACTTTTCTTTAAAGTCTTCCTTCTTCTCAGTTTTTAGTTCCTCAACGTTATCAGTTGATTCTTCTTGGGTTCCTTCGGTACTTTCCGTATTTTCAGATGCAGTCTCAGCAGCAACTTCTTCAGCCTCTTTTTGAGGATCATTGCTCTCTGTTGTATTTTCCATTCAAATTCTCCATTATTTACTATCTTCTACTTATTAAAATGGTATCAGTCTTATTAATGTCAATGATCTGACATTAAAAAAAGTTAAAAAAGATTAAGGGACGTAATAATAACCATTTAGTTAGCTATTATTCAAGAATTTCCTCGAGAAACTGTATATATAGCTTATGTACTTCCTCTCCATATCCACCACCTAAACACCAGGCCTGCGGGGTTTTAGATGCGACGAGTCTATTGTATACAATTAGGTCTCTCTCTAAAAGCTCTTCTGTTGTGAGTTTAATGCCCTCAGAGCTTGGTAGTCCATCGGACATATGTACATCCACTCCATGTATAACAATAGCTAAATCAAAATTTTGCTCTAGTGTAATATTCAAAGCAGAATTTAATTTTTCTAAATAGTTATCAGTTGAACTAATGGCCACATCACAACTACTTGGGATAAAGCTTTGGTTGAGTTTTCCCTCTTCATCAAACTTATCCCCAACCAAAGGCCATCCATTTTTCATATGAATCGAGAATGTATAAATTGATTCATCATTCTGAGTAATTTGAGCTGTTCCATCACCTTTGTGGCAATCTAAATCAATGACCAAGACCTTCTTAGCTTTCCCGCCTTTAATTATTTTTCTGGCTGAGAAAGCAATATCGTTAAACAAACAAAAACCTGAAGGCTTAGACGACATTGCATGATGCATTCCTCCACCTATATGATAAGCAAAACCGGAATCAAGTGCTTCAAGAGTAGCAAGATAAGTTCCGGCCACATGCAATTTAGCTTTGTTAATAAAATCATTTAACGGAAGTCTTTGTTCACTAGGGTTAAATCGATTAAAAGATCCGTCAGAATTTACTAACTCATACCCATCTTTCACAACATTATCTGGCTCATTCTCAACGCGTTCAATATAGCCACTCGTATGAACTAGTAATAAGTCTTCATTAGAAACTGGTGCGAAGTCGAGTTCCTCAAGATGGTACTTCTCTTTTAATGCATTAACAGTATTTATAACCCTATTATTTAGTAAAGGAACTGAGATGCCATAATCTGAAAAATTATGTAGCGAATCTAAATTGTAAATGATCTTTTTATTCACGAATCACTCCTAAAAATCAATCTCTTTAAAAATATCATCAATTAAACTGTCACACATTAAATAGCCAAGTGCTGATAAATTGATACTATCAGAGCTTGATTCTTGATTAAGATATCCTAAATCCTTCCATTTCAAAAACAAAACATCCAATTTTTTATGGTCATTTATTTTATTAAATAGTGTTTTTGGATTAAATCTATTTTTAAACCTTAATCCCAAAAAAAGTTTTTCTATGAGTAAAGAGGATCCTTCTAATTCCTCTTTCTCAACTCCGACAGTCACACTTTTCCATTGATAACGAAGAGCTTTATCATTTTCTACTAGCAATCCTGTCGCATTAGGCCCTAGACCTGCAACACTGTCATAGTTCCAATATTTAATATTATGTTTTGAATAAAAACCATCCCTTGCAAAGTTTGATACTTCATAATGATCAAATCCATTCAAAGTTAGTTTTTTAGAGACTTCCAAATACTCTTCTCTTATTTTCTCATCATCAGGAAGAACAGAATTTAATGGATAGTTTTTTCTCGTTTTCAATATATAAACACTAATATGGTTCGGTTTAAATTTTAATAAATCTCTTATTTCATTTCCAATATTACGTTCTTCAGAGTTTGGAAGTCCTAGCATTAGGTCAACGCTATAATTTAGTCCTCTATCAGAAAAATATTTTATTGTTTTTTCCACATCTTCTAAGAGGTGTGTCCGATCCATAATTTTAATATACTTATCAGAAAAGGCCTGAGATCCAACAGAGAATCGATTAACTCCAATAGATAGCCAACCATCGATTTCTTCTTCAGTCCAAGTATCTGGGTCAACTTCAATAGTAAACTCACAATCAGAATCTAGTTGTAGTTCACCATTTTGTAATTTTTTGGAAATATAGTCTATGCCTCTTAGTTTCCAAAGGGAGGGTGTACCTCCGCCTATATAAAAACTCTTCAATAATCCTAATTCATGATTGTAATCAGATAAAAACTTATTTTGAAAATCAAATTGCTTATCAAGTAAGTCTTCAAATTGCTTAACTTGATTGTCGCTCTCTAGTTTATGTTTGTAGAAGTCACAATAATTACATAAATGCTGACAGAATGGAAAATGTAGATAAATTGAGCTAACTGATTTCAATTAATTCCTTTGCCAAGCGTTGAAATACTTTATAAAATTTGAAAATGCGCATTAAAGAACAATTTACCGTAATATCTACCTTAACACTAGCTGAAATGAAAGGTAGATACCGTAACACTGTAGCAGGCGTATTGTGGGTAATGTTTAATCCTTTGATTATGTTTGGTGTTCATGCGTTAATTTTCAAACATATTTTAAAAATAAATGTCGATCGTTACTATATTTTTTTACTTAGTGGATTACTTCCATGGATCTATATAAATAATACACTAACTCAGACGGTACATAGTTTCCTGACAATGAGGGAGTCTCTACTTTCATTTCAAATCCACCCCGTTTCAGTTATTGTTTCAAAGAGTATTGATAATTTCACTAATTTCATCTTTCCATTTATCTTTTTGTTTATACTTCTGTATGACTCTGAAAATTTCAGCTGGCACGGAATCCTACTATTACCATTTGCCATGATTATTCTATTTTTAGGAGTAACTTATATGGCCCTTTTCTTGGCAACACTTCAGGTTTTCTTTAGAGATACTCAATACATTACTAACTTTGTATTAAGTGTCATGTTTTTTTTAACACCAATTTTTTATCCTCGTCATTTAATTCCAGACGAGTACCAAATATTTGTTGATGCAAATCCTTTTTACGCATTCATTAATATTTTTAAGGTAAATTTATGGGATTTTAGCTACGCTGGCGCACAAGATGCCTTTTTGTATTCTCTAGGTTTTCTAGGAATAATTATGTTTATAACAACTATCTTCTGGACGAAAACACGAAATGAGCTCTACATCAATATCTAATACTATTTTAAAAATTACTAACTTAACTATTAGTTACAATTTTTCCCGTTACCAAAGTAAAGGCCTAAGAGATATTTTTGTCGAAATGTTCAACAGTCCCATTGAGTTCTTTTTTAATCGAGCTAAAAAAATTGATATAATCACAGACCTTAATTTAGAAATAAAACGAGGTGAGAGACTTGGGTTAATTGGTATTAATGGAGCTGGAAAAACTTCTTTATGCCGAACAATATCCGGAATGTATGGAACTAAAAAAGAAATTATT
>JBLIAG010000010.1:0-113613 GCA_047634375.1 Bacteriovoracaceae bacterium | reverse complement strand
CGATGGAGGCATGCAAACCTTAATCGATCAGCTCAGAGTACGGTTAAAAGACCATATTGAAATAAACCTGGAAGTAGAAAACCTTGATTTTGACAACATGATAATTTGTACTAATGCCCATGAAGCAGCAGCAATACTAGAAAATCGCTACCCAATGATCTCAAAAGAACTTAATAAGATCACATACAGAGATATCTCAACAGCAACTCTCATCACTAAAACCCCTATTTCATTCTTAAGATCCTCATTTGGAATTTTATTCGCTCCAAAATCTAAAGATCTTAATTCGCTCGGAATACTTAGTAACTCTGAAATTTATCCAAAAAGAACAGTTTCAAAAGAACTCAATTCCTATACTTTTATTGTCAAAGGCACAAAGGATATAGAACAAAAAGTCCATTCAGACCTTAATTATATTTCTCAGGACCAAGTTATGGGCGGAAAAAAAAGCTTAACTATAACCTGTTGGACAAAAGGGATTCCACTATACGATTTAAATAGATACAAAACTATTTTGCAAATCCGTTCAAAGTTCGTTGAAGTCCCGAGAGGACTTGTACTCTTTGGTAACTATATAGATGGAATTAGTATTCGTGAAATTATAACAATGGCAAAACAGTTCACCCAAAAGAACTAATCCTCCTTAGTGACTTGAAATAAAAAGTCTGTAAAATACTTCTTTGAATCACTAAAACTATTATCTATTTTAAACCCAGTTTCCTTGGCCAAGAACTCTATATCTTGCTCTGAATACTTATGAGAATACTCCATATGAATAGGTTCAAAGCTTTTAAATCTAAACTTTTTCTTTAAAAAGCCAATTGAAACCTCTTGATCCACCATAGAGATAATATAACTCTCCATAGCACCTAATTTAGGATTATAAGTACCAAAGTGCTGATACTTCGATATATCAAAATTAGCATCTAGCTCAGTATTAATACGTGTTAAAACATTGAGGTTAAAAGCACTTGTGACTTTTCCTGCATCATTATAAGCATCCAACATGACATCAATATCTTTCTTTAAATCCACCCCCATAATAAAGATGTCTCCAGCTGCTAAAGAATTCCAAATTGTTCTTAAAAAAACTATCGCCTGAGTTTCATTAAAGTTCCCTAAGTTTGAACCCAAAAAGAGTACAACTTTAGGCTTATCTCTGTTTTCTTTTACCCATCTTAGTCCCTCAATATATTCACCAACAACACCATGCATTTTCAAGTCAGGTGCATACTCACTCTTAAAGTTTTCAGTCATTTCCTCAATAGCACTCTTGGAGATATCAATTGGTAAGTATTCAAACTTTTTTTTCTGTTTAAACATTTCTTTAAGTAAAACTCTTGTTTTACGCCCATCTCCAGCACCAAGTTCAATAAGCGAGAACTCCGCCGGTAGTTCACCTACAATATTATCCTTTTGATTATTAAAAATTTCAAATTCGCATCGTGTTGGATAATATTCTTTCGTTTCTGTTATTTTTTTAAAAAGCTCACTTCCCTTAGCATCATAGAAATACTTTGAAGCTAAAAACTTAGGTTTACTTGAAAAACCAGTCAACACATCTAGACCAAACATATCTTTTTGTGTACCAGCGTGCTGATGTCTAATTGAATCTAGTATTGTAAAACTCATAAAAAGTCCTTTGCCAGCCTAAGGCCTGATAACATCCATTTTTGATCTGGATAGAAAAAATTTCGATAAGATATTCTGTGATGTCCTTTAGGAGTAAAGTAGCATCCTCCCTTAAGAACAATTTGGTTTAACATGAATTTTTGATTGTATTCACCAATAGCACCTTCAGGTTTTTTATATCCTGGATGTGCTTTATAAGGGGAGCTTGTCCATTGCCATAATTGGTTTAACAGTTCTTGGTCATCTGATTTTTTTGCGTGAAACTCCCACTCTGCTTCAGTTGGCAATCGACACCCTTTCCAAGATGCAAATGCACTCGCTTCATAAAAACTTAGATGTTTAACAGGAGCATCTAATTCTAGGTGCTTAGTCCCGTCAATATGATACTCAAACCATTCACCATTATCTTTGTACCAATATAGAGGTATTCCTTGTTTGCCTGCACTATAAAGCTTAAACCCATCACTATACCAAAACTCAAAATTTGAGATAGCTCCACTATCGACAAATTCTTTATAATCCCTATTGGTTACTAATTCATTTGAAATACAATAGGGCCTAACGACCTCATCATACTCCGGTGTTTCATTATCATAACAAAATAAATCTCCATAATTAACTCCCATCCTGAAGCAATTAACTTGATCATAATTCGTAAATGTTTTATCCAACTTGCTAATGCTAGGCTCTACAATCGAGTTCTTTAGAGTTGGTTTGAGAGGGTTTTGGAAAAGGTTAAACTTAATGTCCATTTGCAGAAGCTCTTGATGCTGCTCTTCGTGATGAATTCCTATTTCTATTATTTTTAAAAGTTTTGTATCAATTTCTTTCTCAAAAAGTTGTTTTATATTAAGGTCTACAAAGTCTCTATAATGAAAAATTTCTTTAACTGTCGGACGTGAGAGAATGCCACGTTTCTGTTGATTCCAAAAGCTACCAATAGAGTTATAATAAGAATTAAAGATTTCACTGTAGTTCGGATTAAACCTCTTGTAGCCTGAATTTATAGAGAGGACAAATTCTTCAAAAAACCAGGTGACATGGGCGTGATGCCATTTTGTTGGTGATACAAAATCGGCGGCCTGTATGATGAAGTCTTCAACTTCCAGATCCCGACTAATTTCGACAGTTTTATGTCGAGTTTCAAGGTATCGTCTCAATAAGTCATTCTGTTTTTTCATGTAAAAACCTTATTTAAATAATTGTGAAATGATAAGAATAAAACTAATATTTTAAAAGTATAAATGCACATACTTAACTAAATTAAGGTTTCACGCAATGAGTAATCCAGCAGACTTCCCTTACCTACATGGCTTTTCAGAAATAGAGCAAAAAAGACTTACTCAACAAGCAGAATTTGCAGAACATATTATTTACAAAGATATTGATTTTTCAAGAGTAAAAAAACTTTTAGAGGTTGGATGTGGAGTTGGTGCACAGTCTGAAATTCTACTTAGACGATATCCCAAAATGCACCTAACAGGTATTGAACTTAATGGTAAACAAATAATTGCAGCTCAAAAAAATCTAGAAAACTCTCATGTTTCTGAGAATAGATTTGAACTTCAACAAATGAATGCAACGCAAATGGAATTCAAACCTAATACATTTGATGGTGCTTTTTTATGCTGGGTTCTAGAACATATTCCTAATCCAAAACTTGCTTTAAATGAAGTCAGACGGGTACTTAAACCTGGTTCAATTGTATATATTACTGAAGTTATGAATTCATCCTTCTTTCTTGATCCCTACTCTCCAAATGTTTGGAAGTACTGGATGGCATTTAATGATTATCAATTTGAAAATGCTGGAGACCCTTTTGTTGGGGCAAAATTAGGAAATTTTCTTCTTGAATTAGGATTCACTGAGATTAAAACCGAAATAAAAACTTGGCACTACGACAATAGGAAACCAGAGCAAAGACAAGAAATTATTGAATTTTGGACAGACCTACTTATGAGTGCAAAAGACACTTTAGTTGAAGCCGGAGTCATTTCGGCAGAGATTGCGAATGATGCTCATGATGAGTTAAAAAGAGTTGCAAGAGACCCTAACGCAGTTTTCTTTTATTCATTCATTCAGGCCAGTGCAAAGGTTAATTAATTACCATTCTAGATCACGAAGGAGAACTTGATTTCCATCAAAAGAGAAATTGCCTCTTCCGATTCCATCACTATGGAACTTTAATTTTTCTAGATAAAGATTGCTTAACTCTGGAAATAATAAAGGTGGTAAATCAACGCCTTTCCACGAATTTATTCCATATCTATTCGTTTCTTCGTCGAATTGAAAAAGTTCTTTTCGAATTTTCCTAATTATTACACGACGAAGTCCAAAATTTATTCTTTGAATGCTAGAGTCAAGTTCGTATTCTGGTACTCCATAGCGCAAAGTATCACTCTCAAGAATAATATCCATAACAGTAAAAACAATATGAGGTAATTCTGTTTTTTTAGTAATTTCAGAATCCCCCTTTTGATGTTCGACTTCGATATATTTTACCTTGGGTTTAATTTTTAAAACAATAGGAAAATTAATATTTCTTTGCCCCAACAGTAGACCTTTGATTTTTCCAACTCTATAAATGGCATCAATGTACAGTTTTGCAAATTCACCTTCTTCATCAAAGCGAATAAATGCTTTTTTATCGCCTAGTTTAATTTTATTTTCTTTGAGGACATCTGCCCATTCATTATTTTTAATAGTTCCAAGAACAAGCTTCGTAATATAGTTCTCACTAATACTTGCTATAAACTGTTTATTTTTCTCTTTCAGACTCTTTTCTATCAAATACCTAGATTGATTATCATCTTCTTCACTTATAGTGTTCGGATAATTTGCAATATCTTTATTTAAAACACAGTCCTTATGAGAAATATCAAATTCTTCTTTCGTACAAAAATCGCCATCAATATTCAAATTAATTGTCTTTTCGTTTATGGCCTTTAGGCTTTTAAGTTTTAAGACGAAAGGATATTTTTTATCAATATTTGTATTAAACCAATATTCATCAGGTAAAATCTGTCCATCAAACATTTTAACTAGTGCTAAGAATCCGTCTTTTGCCACAACTGCTGCTAATTGATCTATAATAATTTTCTTCAAGTTTTCTTTATATTCCATAATTGTCTTGAGTATTTGATCTTCATCGACAGTTATAGTTCTCCCCATTATTTCGAGGCTAACTTCTGAGATGTCTAACCTCTCAAAATCAAAGTCAAACGCATGTTGTGAGTTCCTAAGCGTATTAGCTAATAGTTTTAAATCTAATCTCGAAAATGAAACCTTAACTCCGGAATTAATTTTGTCCAACAAGAGTCCGATTTCAAAGGGAAGAGTCACACCACGAGAAAAGCTTAAACGAGGTTTGACCATTTTCACCTGCATTGCAATGATTTTTTCGCTTGCATACTGCTGAGGTAAGACAAAGTTAATATCGAGGGAATTTGCATAAATATCGAGTCCATTGATCGAAACTTTTGCGTTGAGACCAAGACCTTTATATAGGGGTTTTACCGTAATTTCAGGTGAAATATTATATAGGTCATAGCCTAAACTTTTGATTGAAATTTCTGGTTTAATTTTCAAAATACCTAAACCAGATATATCTTCCAACTTCTCAAATAACTCAGCGGTATCGTCAGTCAACATATCTTGAATTGTCGAATTTTCATATATGAGATCTGAATCCATATACTGGTGACTTCTCATATTATAATGGCTACCAAGATTAATCATAGTTTGCTGCAACTCATCCAATAGGAAGATGTTCCAACTTGCATTAGTTTTAGTATAGATATAAATATCTCCAGAAGTCGCGAATGCACAGCCTGAAATAACAGAAAAAATAATGGTACACAAAAAGTTTCTCATCTTCTTTTCCCTCCAAGTCGTTGGAAGTCTATATCATCAATTTTGAATGTAAAAACTAGATGCCCTGTTTTACTTGCAAACAAAGAATTTGGTGACATTTCAATACCAGGAATGGCCTTCACATAGTCAGTGATATCAATACTATGTGATTCAATTAGGTGTGGCTCAAGAGTTTCCTTTAGCTTTTCATAGAGTGCATCCTTAACGACTCCAGTCATATCTTTTACCGGGTACCCAAAAGTATTTCTAATACCAAGAGTTCCGAAAGGAGAATCATTCATAAGGAAAAGATACGTCCTATCTTCATCACGATTTAAACTTAATACAAAATCGAGTTCTACAGGAAAGAATAAGTCCTGTTCTTTTGGAAGTGGATTCCAGTCCCCTCCCCAATCACTCTCCAAGTATTCTCCCAATTTAAAAGAAATGTGATCCCACCATGATTCACGTTTAAGCTCGGACATTTTTACTTTTAGATTCGCTACAACCTTAATCTTATCAAAGGCACAACTTTCTGTTACATTCATAATATGAAACTTCAGGCTATCAATACTCACGCCATCCATTTTTGCAAAGTTTTTAAACACTTGGTTTACAAGTCCTGTTTTCATTGCTGTTTCAGAAAATGCATTAATTAAAGGCTCACTAATAGCAAATGCAAAGTCATATTTAAAATCCAAATTATCAAGAGTAAAGTTTTCGAATTTCTTCTTACCATTCCAAACTTCTTTTTTAATAATCATTTTCTTTTTATTTACAATTAAATCTGAGTCAAAATATGCAATTATATCTTGCCCATCCTTTGTGTTCATTTCCTTAAATCCAAGATTACTTTTAGCGGAGTAAATAGTGTGTCTAAAAATTCGGGTCAAAGTTTGTACAAAATTTTCATCAGAACTAGAATTCTCTTCCCTATGAAGGTATCGAATAGCATCCTCAGGGGAGTTGTTCATCATCTTCACAAACATATCGTTTTTATACTCATACTTATTGTAATCAATCAGCCGAAAGGATGATCTTATTTCCTGAATCTTTTTTATGAATTTTTTATTTACAATTTTCACAAGATCTTGAGCAACAAAATCTCCAGCAAAACCTGTTAAAAGGTTTGCTAAAAACTCTCTTTCTGCCAAAAGAGTATTTCCTATTTCTTCAGTTTCTAATTCAATTCGAGTTCCGTTCATGATCAAAACTGGTGGTGGCATGGAAAACGACTCAAAGTTCAACCAAAACTTTGGAGCTTCCTGGACCATTAGAAATCGATTCATATCCATCTTATCCATTTTAGATTTTTGGCTAATGAGATTGGAAATCATTCTATCAAAATCAAGTTGAACAATTCCATCCTTAACTCTTATATTAGTTTTAATTAATGTCTGAATTAACTCACCATCTTTTAATCTCAATTCATAATTGTTAAAGCGTCCATAAAGACCATTTTTTGTATCACACGTTTTATCAATGGTTTCAAACTCACAAAATTCAATTTTAGCACCTTTAATAATTAATTCAGAAATATCTAACTTAACTATTGCATCAAAGTTTTTTCCTTTGCCAATCGTTTCAATTTCCAAATTTTCTTCAGCTAATTTTGCCTCGATCGTAATCGGTGTCCAATTAACATGAAAGTTTAAGTCTTCATCGATGTTTATATCAACAAAGTTTTTAAGCTTTTTAATTATTGGATTTTGGTTAATTTCTTCTTTTCTTACAACACCTCTAAAGTGCTCTTTTGGAAGGACAATCATTGACCTTGAATTTCCAGCTCGATAGTGATTAACAACTTCCTTTAGTAGAGTTTTAATTCCATTATTACGTAGTCCAAGTGCAATATGGTTTGCCGACATTACTGAGAATGACAGGGTAAAAGTGAATAACAGAGTTACTATTTTAAACATATTCCCTCGTTAAAATGATTTACTACCTAGCTTAAGAAGCAAAATTGATGCCATAAAAGTACAGTTTAAGTTATCGAAATAAGGGAAAAAAAGGGGGAGATACTAGAGGTTGTTTAGACAGTGTCTAACTAGTTTCCAATTAAGAAATATTAAGATCTTAGAAGTTCATAGTCCTGAAGAAGTCTCTTTTGATCTTATCATCAAAAAAGAAGTCCTTTCTTTTAGCTAAAATTAATAAATCTCCTAGGTAAGCTATCGCACGAGCTAAATCATTTTTAGACCAAAGTTTAGATTGGGCCATAATTTGTTTATCATATTTTGTTAATTTAGATTTACCATCTAGATATGATAGATCATAAATTTTCAGAAGGTGTGATTGAAGAAAATAAAAAACACCAATTAGTTCATGTCCTTGCTCATGACCTTCAATTAATTTTTTATAAAAGAGTTTCAATTTTTTAGAACCAAATAGTTCTGCAAGTTGAAATTGGTCCATTTTCAATTCAGAAATGAGTGGAGAAATATCACTAACATCAATATTATTCTTATCAGGGTAATTTATTTTTAATTGAGCAATTAACTGGTAATACGAATTTATTTGAAATGGAACCTTCTCCCTAATAAATTGCTTTCCCTGAATGGTAAGATAAACTTTAAGGTCTTCACAGATAAAGCTTAAAAGTTCATCCTCTTCCCAAAAGGCCGGGGCCTGAATCTGTATTGTTTCTACTAAGGGAGATTTATCTTTTTGAAGTTTTTTATAAAAAGTATCTTCTTTTGTAAAATTTAGTAAGACATATCTATCTGTTAAGATTAAGTTGTCGCTTTTTAAAAAATCTTCTTTTATATTCGCATTCAACTCTTCAGCATAATGGATCAAATAAGAGTCTGAGTTTCCAAATAAACCAAGAGAGTTAAAGTTATCATCAAACCATACATCAGTAACTTCTTTGCCAAGCATGACATTAAGTCGATTATCTGCAAATTTTGAGGGAGTAATTCGTTCTTTTAGAATTTTGAATGCTAATGGATCAAAACAGGAAAAAGCAATAACTTTTGATTCGCCCTCCAGTACGCTTGGACGTGATCTTAAAAAATCCCAAATTTTCCATTTAGAATGCATACAGTATCATATCCTTAAAGTTACCAGCGGCTGTTTTAGCGAGATTGAGAATGGAAGATTTTTTTAGCCCTCTATTTTGAGTTCCAAGAACTTTTGTTGCTTCACCTTGCAACTCTTTCAAGTTGTAACTTTCCCTAATAGAGATTCTTTCATTAAAAATAATCCGAGAATTGACTACATTTTGCCCCATTTCTGTTTGCAAAAATTTTATCTCTTCCTTTGTAGGATGTTTAATAACAATGACTCTTAAATAAATATCTAATCTATTAACAGATGTAACAAAAAAGTCATCTCTTTGATCTCCGATAATATTTTTTCCGTGTGTGTTAATAACACTTTTTGAACCAACCGATTTAATGGAATCTTTTAGTCTTTGGGGAGTACTCACGATGCCAATAAGGACTGCATCACTATTTGAATTGCCCGATGTAATTTTAAGGTCTTTAAATTCCGTTAAAGTATTAAAAATTTCTTTGGTAAAAACGCCTGAAACATCAGAGTGATTACTATGATTATAAAACATTGGAACACTAATTGATCTTATCCCATACTGAGAAAAGGGGTTTGATTTTTTTTGAAATCGATACCCAGCACAAGAGCTTAGAAATAAAATTAAAAACAAAGAAATTTTCATGGTTTATAGCTACTTTATTTAAGTCATATAGACAAGGAATAACCCAGTGCATCTTTTAATTAAATTTTAAATTTAAAGGCGACGTGATATGAACATGAAATGAGTGATTTAAAGCCTTTAATCGATATTTTTGGAAGAGATGATGACAAAAAAGAAGTCTACACTTCCGAACAAAAAAAACGCTACTGGCGAGCTCAAAAAGGACGATTCAGTAGAAACAAAGGACTCTTCAATTTTTTACAGCTGATAAAAAATTGGGAGAAAATTGTTGGAACAATGATGGCCAAGAACACCATCCCCCTAAAAATTAAAGGACAAACCCTTTTTATAAGTACCAAACATTCAATCTTTGCTCAAGAACTAGGGTTTCTGACTCCACTCATCTTAGAAAAGGTTAAAGAGCAATTTCCAGAACTAGAGAATGAAGTTAATAAGATTAAATTTCTTCATTCAAATATGACCTCACAAGAATTTACGGATAACGTCCGAGCATCCACATTTACCAAAAAAAACACGAAAAAGAAAAAAACGCTACATCCTTTTTCACCAGAATTTCTTGCAAAAAAATCTAAGGCTGAATCATTTTTCGATGGTATTGAAGATGAAGAGGTAAGACAGATGCTCACAGAATTTATGTTATCAAACTGAAAAGATCGCAGTCTTTCCAAGATCTTTAACCAAATGGATTCGACCAATATTCTCTAATCGTCTGATATAGTCTAAGTTTGGCCTTCCAAGGAACCAAACTTCGGCTCCTCTACTTTTTAAGCTCTCAAACAGATCAAACAAAGAAGTCATCTCCTTCTCGGACATAAAATGACAAATATTTTTTTTATTACTCGGCGAAACTCTTGCACTCCCCTTTAGGTAAAAAGGAGGATTACAAATAACAAGATCAAACAACTCCTCAGTAGAAAAGTCTTGAAAATCTACATTTATAATTTGACTTAATTTATTTGGTATATAATTTTGAATATTAAATTCTAAGTTCTTTATAAATTCAATTTGTTTTTCTAAAAAGATAACTTTTGAAATTTTTTTATATTTTAAGCAAAATTCAATGCCAACAACTCCGCTTCCAGCACATAAGTCCAAGACTTTAAGGTCTCCTCTATCTTTAAAGCGTTCACATAGATAGTCCACAATCTCAATGGAGTCCTGAGAAAAGTGGTAAAAATTCGGTTGTTTATAGTCTTGCTCTTTCATTTGCCATTAATTTTAATATATATCTAGGATCTAAATCTCCTAAAATCGTTAATTGAATTATAGAAAAAAGAATATTTTTATTTGAAAGAATTTGTTCTTTAAAAAACTTCCTTTTCAAATTAGCAATAAGCCCAATTTTATTTTCCTTATGAGCAGTCAGAAAGCGATAAAAAGAATCATTATCTAACATTCTAAAATAAACCGTCTTTAGATAAAGCTCTCTTGTACTTTCAAGTTTATTAATTCCATCTACCAATGGTTTTTTAAACTCACTGTTAATACCATCAAGATTTCTAAAAAATAATAAATAGGAAGTTTGATTATTAATTAATTTTTTTCCTACTACACTTGATTTGATATATTGATTATATTCAACTTGAGAGCTCATTTCATAAACAGGAGCTCCCCACACAAATGGAAATGGTTTTCCATATTGAATTGATTTATACTTCTCCCTAATATAAGAAATGCCCCTTTTAATAGTCAGCTCACTATCAAATTCCGTCTGAAACTCTCCAGAGCTTCCAAAAAAAATGTATGCGACAAAGTTCTCGATTAATTTAGTATTTTTAAAATCGTCATCAAACCTATCAATTATAGCAAGTGTCATTTCTATTTGATTTTCAATTTTCATTAATTGAATGTCTGAAACAAGTGCATGCTCAAAAAGCTCTTTATTCATTATTTCAATTAGTATCGTTTCGGTCCTAGCCGAGTTTCCAGAAATCATAAATAAATATGATTTTAATAACTTGGCAATAATATTATTATATTTATCCAATTCTTTGAGAATGACATACGCTTTTTCTAAGTCATACTTAAAAACCATAATTCGGTTAAATAACTTTTTCATTTCATTACTATGATCTATTAATTTTAATTTTTTGATTGTAGAAAAATCTTCTTTCCCAATATTGATTTTGACCTTACGTAGTTCAATTGATTCTGTCTTAAGGGAATTTTGTGTATTGTAACAGTTAAAAAAATCTTGTCTTTCTTCAGTGTTTTTTAGAAAAACACCAAGAATAAGTTCTTTTTCTGTAATTCTTTTAGAGCATTCGTATTTATTTTTTAGTTTGGTTGATAGACCAATTGAATAAGGTGTAATGACGTTAGTGACTTCAAAATGATCAGATTCTATTAAACCGAGGTTTAACCATTTTTTTTTTTAGAATTTAAATCTCCTGTAGAATCCTGTGCAATGGCTTCAGAAAAGACACTAATGCTAACTCTTTTATTAATTTCATTTAAAATTGTACTTTTAAACTTATAAGAAATTGCAGCGATGAGGAGAAAAATAATTGCAATAATATAGAGGAGGTTTATTGAAAGTTTACTAGATTTTACATTTTTAGTTTTACTAGAAGTTTCTTTAACCTTTCTTTGCTTACCTGCCTTTAAAGTCACTTCCCTTTTTAAATTAGAATTTTTTTTTATAGGGACAACGTTTGACTGACTTTCTTGTGGTATTTCAGTTTGATCGGCGACACTAAGATCCTCGACTTCATCCTCGACTTCATCCTCGACTTCATCCTCGACTTCACCTTCTGAGATTGTGGAATCCTCATCAAGGTTAAGATCTTCCTGGTCTGTTTTTGGTGTCGACGCTTCTTTAAAATTACTTGAATCTGGGTATTCGAGATCACTCTTTTCAGGTAAAGTGGAAGGTTCAGGAACCTCAAGTATTTCATCTTTTTTAGTTTGATTTATTGAGGGTTGTGCTTCCTGAACAGGATTAAACCCCTGAGTTACGCCACCCATAATATATTTGGACAACAGTTCTTCTTCTCTAATATAAATCCAATAACCATTTCCAGAACATATTTCATCATCACCTTTAATTGTACCATTTCCGATTAATTCCTTAATCTTCTCACGGGAGACAGGCCCTAAAATATGATTGTTTTTTGTTCTAATTAGCCAATTCTTATTCATCCTTAAATTGCCAATCCTATAAGTGAAGCTAGATCTTCATCACTAAATTTTAACCCTGCACTAAATGTATAAACATGAAATTCGGGAGCACGACCAATATCTTCAGCTGTAACTTTTGCATGTAGTACATTCCATACTCTTACTTCCGTTCCAACTTTTAAATTTGCACCAATATCTTGTCGATAATCATATGCTTCAATTGTAGCTTTAAATCCATATTCAGGAATTGAGTAATCAAATCCTAAACCACCTGTAGATTCCAGAAGTCCCGCTCTTAAGGTGTAGCTTCCAATATCTCGACCTATTTGTAAATTGAATCGATACTCTGACGAGGTTGTCTCGGTTTCGTCTTTGATAACTGGCGTTCCACCATCTGTAATGGTAGTTAAAGTCGTTTTTCTCTCCAGGCTTGTAACATCTCCTGTCACTATACCAAAGCGAAAGAACCTTTCTGGTCCTGGCATAAGGTCCATCTCAGCCTCTGTTTTAGAGCCTTCATTATTATTGATCCCACTATAAATAGAAATATCTGTTTTAAATCGGTTAACTCGTCCGACAATTTTATTTACACCAGATAGAGTTTCATTAACCTTATCAATAACTTCTTCATCTCTAAGAAGTTTACCGACTGTACCTTTTCCTGATTTAACATCGGCCATAATTTCTTTTAAATCTGATACAGCTGCATCGACTTTACCGAGAATTGGTCCCACACCTTCCAAATCATTCATGAATGAATCGTCTTGATACCTATCTGTTTCAAAAGCTAGCTGCTCTGAAACCTTTCTAAGGTTTTCAACCACAGCATTAATCTTAGACTCATTACCATCTAACATTCTTTTTAAAGATTTAGATATGTCGTTTGCGTTATGACTAAACTCATTTATTTGATCAACGATTAGCTTTATCGAATTCTTTTTATCTTCCGTATAAAGTGAATCTTTAATAACCTTAGTTATTACCTTCACATCCTTTAGGATTTCTGAGGCATCCTTACCCAACTGCTCAAAACCTGCTCCCGATTCATTTTTAATCATTGAGAACTCTTTTAATCTTGGAGCATCTGGATTTCCAAGATAAATATCAATATATTTATCTCCCAAGAAACCAACACTTTTAATTCTTAATCTTGAAAACTGAGATATTTTAATTTGCTTAAGGATTTCAAATTTAACGAGAGCTTGTGAGCCACTTAATTCGATTGTTTTGATTCGGCCAGCGATAATACCAGCAACTTTAATCGACGACTTCTCATAGATACCTGTTGCATCATTTAAGATCGTTCTATATTCGATAAATTCACCAAAGGTGGCTTTATTCGATGTAATTTGTAATGAAACTATAACCAATGATGCAATTGCCATCAACGATAATAGCCCAACTTTTAACTCATTCAAAAAGTAACCTCACAGTAACATTTTTTTATAGTAATATTGTATATCAAGAAGACAAAAATGCTAGGAATTACTGAGTTTTCTGTCTTTTAAAAGAAAAGTAATCAGTTATTATGACAGCTCTAAAAATTTTTGAATCGTAGGGTTTTTTGATTTTTTAAAATCTTCTACAGATGAATGTTCAACAACTCTTCCTTTTTCTAAAAAAGCAACATAGTCAGAGATTCTGAGAGTGGCAGCAATATCATGAGAAATAATCACAGAAGTCATTGGTATGTGAGCATTATTTTGATGAGTTGTTTTTATTAAATTATCAACCATATGCGTAGTGATAGGATCCAGTCCAGTTGTAGGCTCATCGTAAAGCATAATCTTCGGTTCTAAGGCGAGCGCTCTTGCAAGACCAACTCTCTTTCTCATCCCACCAGATATTTCTGATGGTAATTTATGAAAAGCATGCTCTTCCAAACCGACCTGCTCCATAAGATGTAGCACTTTATCTTTAATTTCTTTATTTGTGAGTTTGGTAAATTCTCGCAATGGAAAGCACACGTTTTCAAAATTTGTCATCGAATCAAAAAGTGCAGAATATTGAAAGCTCATACCAAAATTAGTTCTAAATTTTCTGATATCTTTTTCAGACATTCCCAAGAGCTCCTGCCCTAAAACTCTAATTGCACCAGAGGTTGGATGATAGATCCCAAGAATATGTTTTAAGATTGTCGATTTTCCGGCTCCTGAAAATCCTAAAAGAGTTGTTATTTTTCCTTCATGAATTTTAAAGTCAAGCCCATCAAGAACAGTGTGATCGCCAAATGTCTTTACAACATTATCAAACTCAATTGTATAATTTTCTTCTGAAATATTTTCTTCCATCATAATATCTTTGTTAGAACTGCTGTTAAGAAGAAATCTACGACTAATACAATAATCATTCCCCAAACTACGGCCATATTTGTTCCCTTACCAACTCCTTCTGCCCCGCCTTTTACAGCGAAACCTTGGTAAGTTCCAATAATAGCGATTAAATATCCAAATACCGCGGCTTTAATTAACCCTTCAAGAATCATTTTTAAATTCATAAAATCGCTAATTTTTGCAAAGTACATAACTTCATCAATTCCTAAAACCTTGGTTCCAATTATCCATGAGCCTGCATTTGCAACAAGCATATAGATACCTGTCAACATAGGCATGGTAACAACTGTTGCAAATATTTTTGGTACAGCAAGGTATTGAATTGAATTAACTCCCATTACTTCTAATGCATCTACTTGTTCAGTTACTTTCATCGAGCCAATTTCAGCGGCCATCGCAGCACCACATCTACCGGCAACAACAAGTCCACTTAGAACTGGCGCTAATTCTTTACAGACGGCAATTGCAACGATTGGCCCAACGAACGAATCAACACTAAATGCCGTAAAACCTAAATATATTTGATAAGCAAAAACCATTCCGGTGAATGAAGAAGTTAAAAGAATAATGAATAAGCTCTTATTTCCCATAAAAACCATTTGTTCAATAAAAAGTTTTTTTCTAAATGGTGGACGGAGAAACCACAAAAAGGAGTGATACATATATATTGTAATTCTTCCAAGAGCTGGAGTTGTATGCAAAATGAATGCACCAAACTTTGTAATTAATTTTGTTACTGGGTTTGTCATGTGACTATTGTAATCAATTATTTTAGATATCGTCTAGGAACTCTATTTGTAATGGCCGTAAAAAGTTGATATTGAGTCGTAGATAACTGAGCAGAAAGATCAGTTACACTGTAATTCTTATCATTCCAAAAAGAAAATACACTTCCCCTTGTCAGCTTATCCGGGAGTTCTTCAAAAAAGATTGCCGTCAAATCCATATTAACCCGTCCAATAATCTTTGCAGCTTTTTCGTGAAGGGTAATTTCTCGACCTGAGTAATAAGTTAAAATCCCGTCTCCATAACCAACTGGAAGGTAGACAATAAAACCGTTATGTCCACAAGTATGGCTACCATAGCCTATTGGCATTCCCTTTTTGATCGGTTCGATTTTAATGATCTTCGTTTTAAAAGTTGAGATTGTTTTTCCATTCCAAACCTCAGAGTTATAAACAGACTTCGGACCATACATCATGAGGCCTGGTCGAATATGTGATTCATCAAGACCAAAGGATTGCTCAATAGCACCGGAATTAGAGCAACTTGTTTCCTCAATAGAAATTCCTGCAGCCTTTAAGGCTTCCAAGATTTCTTTAAACTCTTTATATTGCCTCTGAGTTTTATCTTTTGGTTTAAGTTTTATATAAGAATTAGCAAAATGAGTCAGAACATGCAGAAGTTCCTTGCGCCCACCTTTAATCATTTTACTAACGATCTGTTCAATATCTTTCTTGTGAAGCCCTAATCGATTCATACCTGTATCAAATTTTAAAACAAGGGGCATATGCTCAAAGTCCCTATCATTTAAGATCAACTCTAAATCTTCCATATTGTGTAAGACAGGAATTATATTTAGATCTAGGTAATACTCTTTTACTTGTGAAAGATTAAGGTTGGAATCGCTAAAAACCCATAATTCACATTCCAACGTTGGAAATGCCCTACGAATTTCTAAAGCTTCCCCTAAGGATGCACAACCAAATCGCTTGATTCCAAGCTCAGTAAAGCTGAAATGAACGATTTCTAAAATCCCATGTCCATAAGCATTCGCCTTAACCATAAAGATGACATCATTTTTTGGAGCGATTTTTTTTAATAAACCGTAGTTGTGATTTAAAAGGTCTAGGTGAACACAAAGTTCTGTATCTAGTCGCATTTTAAACTTCTATTTGTCTTTCCGGAGTCTGAATAGTTTTTTGCATAATGTCCCCGAACCCATCTTGTACCTGTCTTATAATATTTACAGATGAAGGGGCTACAAATCTCACCTCTGGAGATAAATCATGAGAAACAATTAGTGAGCTATCTTCGAAATATCTCCAAAACTGAAAATCTCCCACAAAAGCTTTTAATTTATGAAAATCAGTTTCGATATATTGCTTATCAATTCCAACAATAAAGCACTCTACTCCATAGTTAGACAATCTATAATCACCAGATAAAATATCTGTTAATTCTGCTGTAAATTCTTTTGCAAAAGCTTTCCAGTAGAATCGATTTCCATGTTTTTGTTTGATCATAGAAACTAAACCTGAAAAATCGACAATTGCTGTTCTATGTTTCGTTTCAGCTTTGTGAAACTGAACATCATCTAATGCTTGAAAGGTATCAAATAATGAATCTTCGTGATGCTTCTTTTCAACTTCAGTATTCGTTCTTGCAAGTGTTCTTCTATACTCTGAATTTAATTTTGTTTCTAGGCCTGACCAGTTAAATTGTTGGGTTTTCGTTTGATCAAACTTACCAATAATTAAAATATCTGGGTTATCGTTAATACCAAAGATTCTTAGGGCAGATAACTCTTCATCCATTAATCCGTAGCATACATCATACGCCATTTCGATTGCGTAATTATTTATCCCGTTGTCACAAGGTGCTGATAGCCATAGATCTGGTAGGTTTCTATATTTTAATTTTCTTGCTTTTGGTGAAACTAACTTTTGATTTGTGCCATTTAGCTTGTAAATTCCAAAATCAAAACAAGATTCCCATTCCGAAAAAGTGTGTATTGTTCTTGCTATAAATTCATCATAAGTATCGACTACACCAAACTGTCTGGTTAAGCCATCCAACACTTCTGTTTGACTCAAAGAAAAATGATTTTTCTCTTGCTGCTCTGTTAACCTAACACCACGAAGCTTTAATCTTTCAACCCTTTTATTCAAAGTATCGTTTTGTTCCACTAATCTTAGTTCTTCGTTTCTTCTTCTAAGTACAGATTTCAACTGATCATTCAAGTCTAACTCACCTCGAATTAATCCATAGTGATTAAGGCCATAAGTTGAACGAAGTAACATCTGGGTAGTGTCTTTATAATAAAATGCATATTTTAAAGAATTGTTTTTTACTTTTTGGTGCTGCTTAAAAAGCAGAGTTCCTTGAGACATTTTTTTTACATCTACAATACATAAATCAGGAGTGTATGAATTTAGTGAAACCCATAATTCATCAAGATCTGAATAGTAATGAGCAAAAATTCCAATATCCCTTAAACCGTCAGAAATCTCTTTAGCTTCTGCAACATCTTCAATCAAAATTGCTACTTGAAAGTCTTTAGGCTTGTTCTGATTCTTCATCCCTGAAATCTCCTTAATCCGTAGAGCGAGCGTAATTTAGGCCATTATTCATGCGGCCCAATAATATTATGACACCTTCGTAGTTTGTCTGACAAGTCATGTAATATCTGCTTCTTACTTACATATAATTTCAATAACTTGGCCAATTGTTTTAATTTCTTTATAGCGAGAATAAAAACTCGTCCGTTCGAGATAGAGCTTCTCTAGCTCATTTTTTGGTAAATCCGCTATGGGTCTTGATTTATCTCCACAGATTCTAGAATAGCAAGTTTCAAATGTTTCATTTAACCAAAGGCCCTGCCAGTCTTTTAAGGCCTCTATAGTATCGTTTCTTAAGGAGCCTCCACCTAATGCCAATATTGTCGGTCCATGCAGAGATATTTTCATGATGGATTTTAACTCTATTTTTCTAAATTCAGAAAACCCCTTATCAGCAATTAGATCTGCCAAGGATTTGTAATCTGAAAAATTCTCTAAAATCACCTGGTCTAAATCTAGAAGTTCAAATTCTTTAATCTTTAAATGCTCTGAAACTGAAAGTTTCTTTAAAAATGTCGTTTTTCCAGCTCCGGTAAAGCCACAAATAAAAAAATTCACCTTTTTTTCCTTTTCACTTACTACCCTTTGCGTTATATAGCACAAAGTTTATTATACATTAAGGTACCATATGACGAATGCAACAAAACAAGAAAATGTTCTGGCCGGAAAAATTAATATTATTAAAATTCCACTGAACACTCCAAAGTATTACAAACTTGGTATAGACCAAGACTGGGTTAAAGCTTTATTAGTTGAACTTAATGAAAAAGCTGAAGATAAATCACCAGAAGAATTTTTAAAAGAGACTCAACTAGAAATTGCCATTGAAATGACTAAGATGTTCAAAAAAGAATATGGCGAATATCTATTAATTAAAGTTGATCTATACACCGAATACACAACTCAATGCATCAGAACACTTGAAGATATGAAAGAGTCCCTAGAACTAGCTTTTCAATTCTGTCTTGTTGATAAAAAGATGGAAGATGAAGAGGAATTCACGGAACGCCTTGATATCTTTGAAAAAGATGAGATGTATGACCTCTATTTTTATGAAAAGGGTTTCGGAGAATTAGCAGAAATTATTCATGAGCAAATATATTTGAATATAAATCAGTATCCAATTAAGGATGCAGAGACTCCATTAGCGTGGGGAAACGACTCTTCTGAGACGAAACAGTAGAAAAATCAAAAAATATCTTGGCAACTGAGTCAAAATATACTAAATATTACTCTCTAAAAATATAAGAGTAGTGATTTAATAAAACGAATTAAATAAGTAAATCGGAGAATAAAATGGCAGTTCCTAAGAAGAAAACATCGGTAGCTAGAAAAGGTAAAAGAAGAGCTGGTCAGCACCATAAACTATACAGAACACATCCAATGTCTTGCCCTAATTGTGGAGACTTAACTTTACCAAGTACAGCTTGTTCAGCTTGTGGTACTTACAAAGGTAAGCAAGTTTTTGAAATTAAGGTAAAAGAAGAAGAAACTGAAGCGGATGCATAGTAAGTTTTTAATTTTTTAATAAAATCTTTTAAATACAATTTTATATAGGAAAGGCCTTCAAATCACATTAATTTGTGATTTGAAGGCTTTTTTTGTATAAACAATAAAAAATAAACAAGGAAGTCACATAATGATGAAACTGTATAAATCAAAGATCCAAGGAAC
Organism: Bacteriovoracaceae bacterium; assembly: GCA_047634375.1. GTDB lineage: Bacteria > Bdellovibrionota > Bacteriovoracia > Bacteriovoracales > Bacteriovoracaceae. The sequence goes on along the minus strand of JBLIAG010000010.1, from coordinate 93,985 downwards.
CGGAAAATATCACCCAGAAAAAGTGATGACTAACGAAGATATAACTAAGCTTGTCGAGACGACTGATGAGTGGATAATCCAAAGAACAGGAATTAAAGAAAGAAGAATTGCCGACGTTGAAAAAGACGAATTCCCTAGTGGTATGGCCGAAAGAGCTGCAAGAATGGCCATTAAGAATGCAGAACTTGAAGCTGATGATATCGACTTAATTTTATTTTCAGTAACTTTACCAGACATGATGTTTCCAAACTCAGCAAGTTGCCTCCAAGCACGCTTAGGTATTACAAATAAATGTGGTGCTCTAGATATAAATGCAGCCTGTACTGGTTGGGTTTATGGTTTAACAATGGCAAATAGCTTAATTCAAACAGGTGTCTACAAAAACATCCTCGTTTGTGGAACTGAAATGGCTTCTGCTTTTAATAACTGGGAAGATAGAAATACATGTGTTCTTTTCGGAGATGGCTCAGGTGCAGTTGTTTTATCAAGAGCAAAAGAAAATGAAACATCGCAAATCATCGACTCAATCCTAACAAGTGATTCATCTAAAAGTGATTCCCTGATCTTACCTGCTGGTGGATCAAAAAGACCTGTTAGAGCAGATGTTCTAGAAAAAAATGAACAGTGGATGTCGATGGATGGAAAGGTTGTTTTTAAGAATGCTGTAAAAACAATGTCATCTCACTGTGCAAAACTTTTAAAAAGAAATGATATGACTATAGATGATGTTGACTGGTTTATTCCTCATCAAGCTAATCTAAGAATAATAGAAGCAACTGGTAAACTTTTAAACTGTCCTGCTGAAAAAGTAATTGTTAATGTTGAAAAATATGCCAATACTTCATCAGCATCAATTCCTGCAGCACTTCATGAGGCTGTAGAAGATGGACGAATTAAAAGAGGTCAGACAGTTTTATTCGCTGCCTTTGGTGCTGGTTTAACTTCTGGAGCCACTTTACTTACATTTTAGTAATTAGACAAAAAAGGACTCATAAAAATGACAAAATCAGTAACTCTTATTTTTCCAGGACAAGGTTCACAATATGTTGGAATGGGAAATAACATAGAAGAAATTAATGAATGTTCAGAAGTTTTCAAACAGGCAGATAAATCTTTAGGTTTTAATATTTCAGAGATTTGTAAAAATGGACCCGAGGAAAAATTAAAGCTCACTGAATTCACACAACCTGCAATCGTAACTCATTCAATTGCTTTATTTCAGAAGCTAAAAAATGTATTGAGCGATAAAGGTATTGCGATTGATAGAGTCTTAGGACATTCTGTTGGAGAATACCCTGCTCTTGTTGCAGCTGGTGCAATTCGTTTCGAAGATGCTGTTAAGGCGGTTAACCTTAGAGGTAAGTACATGCAAGAAGCCGTTGCCCCGGGTGAAGGAAAAATGTATGCAATCCTTAGAGTCCCAGGCGAAGTTGTAGAGAAAGCTTGTAGTGAAGTTTCCACTGAAACTGAAAAAGTTATGTGTGCTAATTTTAATGACCCAACTCAAGTTGTGATCTCCGGTCATGCCGATGCTGCAGATAAAGCAGTAGCTTGGCTAAAAGAAAATTATGAAGGAAAGCAGATGGCAAAAGAGCTTGCAGTTTCTGCACCTTTTCATTCAAGCCTTATGAAACCTGCAGAAGAAAAGCTTAGTGAATTTTTAAGTACAATAGAATTTAAGTCTAACGATATCCCATACATTGCTAACATTGATGCGAAAGAATATAAAACAGATGGTGAGACGATAAAATCAAACTTAGTGAATCAAGTTTGTGGAAGTGTACTTTGGGCTCAAAGTATGGCAACTCTTCCCGATGAAACAATTTGTATTGAAGTCGGTCCAGGTAAAGTCCTAACGGGTTTAAATAAGAGAATTAATAAAACATTTAAAACATACACTTTAGATACTGAAGCTTCATTTGAAGGTTTAGAGGAGTTTTTAAAATGATATATAACGACTTAGAAAACAAAACAGTTCTTGTAACCGGAGCAAGCCGTGGAATTGGTAAAGCAATTTGTGAAGCACTGGCAAAACAAAAGACACATATTGTTTTTAATTACCGTGGTGATGAATCAAAAGCGAATGAACTAAAGGACCACTTACAATCTATGGGTGCGACAAAAGTTTCAGCAGTTCAGTTTGATGTAAATGATACAGAGACAATGAAAAAAAACCTTGATGCTTTTGTTAAAGAAAACGGAGCTATATCAGGCCTTGTTAATAATGCAGGTATTTCAAAAGACCAATTAGCATTAAGAGTTAAGCCTGAAGACATAGATAATATCCTGGGTACTAATTTAAAATCTACAATGATCTTAACAAATCACCTTAGCCGCCAGTTCCTTAAGGCCAAAGATGTTTCAATTGTTAATATGAGCTCTGTTGTAGGCTTAATGGGAAATACTGCTCAAACAGTATATGCTGCCTCAAAAGCAGGCTTAATTGGATACACTAAATCTTACGCTAAAGAACTAGCTTCAAGAAAGTTCAGATGCAACGCTGTATGTCCTGGCTTTATTGCAACAGAAATGACTGAAGCACTTGAAGAGAAAGCAAAAGAAGCTTATATCAGCGCCATTCCGCTTGGTGAATACGGGACAACAGAAGATGTTGCTAATTTAACACTATTCTTACTGAGTAGTGCATCAAAATATATTACAGGCGAAGTAATTAAGGTTGACGGCGGTTTATATATTTAACCCTGTTATAACTTTTTAGGACTTCGTTAATAATCAAGAGTATTTCTAGCTCTACCCTATTAACGAAGTTTTCACCCTATTTTTTGGTTAGAGTCCTCTATATCAAGCAACAACACAAAGAGTCAAAAAGAAGAATAATTGTATTTTTTACAGACCCTATTTAGTAATTTATCAGAATAAATTTCACAGGGTGGGAGTTTAGCTTCAGTTAAGGCCAAAATAATGATAAATCCTAGAAATCTTTACATTTGTTAAGATATTAAATCTTGACTGTGGTTTATCAATTTCATTAGTATACCACTATTAAAAAAGACATACATAAAATTTAACCGAGGATATAAAAAATGGAAGCAAAAGTAATCGCAATCGTAAGTGAAGCAGCAAACGTAGAAGCATCAACAATTAAAGCAGACACAAGCTTTGTTGACGATCTAAACCTAGATTCATTAGACATGGTAGAAATGATGATGAAAATGGAAGAAGAATTTGGTGTTGAGATTCCAGAAGACAAAACTGAAGATCTTAAAACTATCAATGACGTAACTGCTTACTTAAAAAGTAACGCTAACTAAAAACTAGTTAAATGAAAATAAATAAGCCTCATCTATCTTTGGATACGATTGGGGCTTTTTTTTTTCCAACAAAAGAGATTAAAATGGAATTAAATAGAGTTGCTGTAACCGGTGTCAGCGCAATGTGTGGACTCGGAAATTCAATGGATGAAGTTTGGAACAATTTAATTGAAGGAAAATCTGGAATCTCGATGATTAAAGATATCGATCCAGAAATGTGGCCTGTTCAATTTGCAGGTACAGTTAAAAACTTCGAAATTTCAGAAGATATACTAGATAAAAAAGAACAAAAAAGATTTGATCTTTTTATCCACTATGCGCTTCATAGTGCAGATGAAGCTATAAAAAAATCAAAGTTATTAGAAGCGGGATATGACCCTGTAATGGTTGGTTCAATTTTAGGAACCGGGTTAGGTGGTTTTCCCATTATTGAAAGCATGACTAAGACATATCAAGAAAAAGGCCCAAGAAGAGTAAGCCCATTTTTTATACCTTCATTTATTCCAAATATGTCCGCAGGAAAAATATCAATGAAATATAATTTCAAAGGTGTTAACTACGCAACCTCATCAGCTTGTGCTTCAGCATCTCACGCTATCGGTGCAGCCGCTAGTGAGATTATGCTAGGTAGACAAGATGCTATGGTAACTGGAGGCTCTGAAGCTGTAATAACTGGTTTAACAATGGCCGGCTTCTCTTCGATGAAAGCACTATCTAAATGGAATGATCGTCCAACAGAAGCAAGTAGACCTTTTGATACCGATAGAAATGGTTTTGTTATGGGTGAAGGCGCTGGGATTCTAATTCTTGAAAACCTTGAAAAAGCCAAAGCACGTGGCGCTACAATTCTAGCAGAAGTTGTTGGTTTTGGTGCAACAGCAGATGCTTATCATATTACATCTCCACACCCAGAAGGTGAAGGAACGGTTCCTTGTATGGAGCAAGCATTAAGAAATGCTGGTATCAAAAAAGAAGATATCGACTATATTAATGCCCATGGAACTTCAACTCCACTTGGAGATATTGCAGAGACAAATGCCATAAAAACTGTCTTTGGAGAGCATGCGTATAAACTTGATGTCTCATCTACAAAATCAATGCATGGGCACCTTTTAGGTGCAGCTGGTGGATTAGAATCAGTTATCTGTATTAAGGCATTAGCTGAAGGTATTATCCCTCCTACAATAAATCTTAATTCTCAAGATGAAGCATGTGACTTAAACTACACTCCAAATAAAGCGAAAAAACGTGACATTAAATATGCACTTAATAATTCATTTGGTTTTGGTGGAACTAATTCCACAACAATTTTCAAAAAATATACAGAGTAAAATATCAAGCAAAAGGAGCTCTCGGGCTCCTTTGTTTTATTTTGAACATTTAATCCAATCCTACGGTCACTAACGCATCGCCTGTTTTTTTTATTTGTAAATCGAACAAATATGAAGCCCCGAACCTTTCCAATTCCTCTAAAATTCAATAGCATTTGAAGTAATAAATACACCAAAAAAGGTTGCGAAAATGCTAAAAGATATTGATCCACAAATACATGAACTAATTAACCTAGAAAAAAATCGTCAAGAGGAAGGTCTTGAGCTTATCGCTTCAGAAAATTATTGTTCAAAAGCTGTAATGGAGGCTCAAGGAAGTTGTCTTACTAATAAATATGCAGAGGGCTACCCCAAAAAAAGATACTATGGAGGTTGTGAATTTGTTGACGGCGTTGAACAAATTGCTATTGATAGAGTTAGAGAAATTTTCAATGCTAAGTTCGCAAATGTTCAACCACACTCTGGATCCCAGGCAAATATGGCCGTTTATCTGGCATGTTTGGAAGTTGGAGATACTGTCCTTGGAATGGATTTATCGGAAGGCGGCCACTTAACACATGGTTCCCCTGTGAACTTTTCAGGAAAACTCTATAATTTTGTAAGCTATGGACTGAATGCAAAAACTGAAGAAATAGATTATGAAGCCATGGCAAAGTTGGCCAAGGAGCATAAGCCAAAACTTATAGTTGGTGGAGCTTCAGCATATGCAAAAATTATTGACTTTAAAAAAATGAAAGAGATAGCAGACTCGGTAGACGCTCTTCTCATGATTGATATGGCACATATTGCGGGCCTTATAGCTGCTGATGTTCATCCAAGCCCAATGAAGTATGCAGACTTCGTTACAAGTACGACTCATAAAACCCTGAGAGGTCCGAGGGGTGGAATTATTTTAACTAATTCTGAAGATTGGGCAAAAAAAATTAACTCAAAAATATTCCCTGGAATTCAAGGCGGCCCCCTTGAGCATGTGATTGCTGGTAAAGCTGTATCTTTTGGTGAAGCATTAAAACCAGAATTTAAAGTTTACCAAAAGCAAGTCGTAAAGAATGCCAAAGCTCTTGCTAAAGGCCTGATGGATAATGGTATTAACCTCGTATCAAATGGTACAGATAACCACCTAGTTCTGGTAAAAACTGACTCAGTAAATTTATCTGGAAAAGAAGCTGAGGCAATTCTTGAATCTGTTAACATTACCTGTAATAAGAATATGATTCCTAAAGATACAAGATCACCATTTGTTACCTCAGGTGTTAGACTTGGAACTCCAGCAATTACGACAAGAGGCTTAAAAGAAGAGCATATGAAACTTGTCGCTGATTGGATTCACCTGGCGCTAACAGACGAAAGTAAACACGAACAAATTAAAAATGAAGTTATAGAACTTTGTAAAAACTTTCCCGTTTATTAAAAAAGGATTTAAAATGAAATTATCATTATTACTACTTGTAAGCGTATTATTTTTTGCTTGTAATGACGCTCCTACAGAAGACCCGGCCAAGACTGTTATCAATACAGATATAGCTGATCAAGAAGAATCAACTGAACAGCCAGAAACCGAGGTCAATGACCAAGATGACTCTGACCAAGAAGACTCTAACCAGGAAGAGACTGCTGAAGAGGGTTCAACTCTAAAACCAGAGAGTGAAGAAAGTGGCTTTGTTGAGGACAATAACGCATGTATTTGTACTAAAGAGTATGCTCCAGTTTGTGGATCTGATGGCAATACATATCCAAGTGGCTGCCAAGCTGGTTGTGCGAACATTACAGAGTTCACAACGGGTGCATGTGACACAGAATAAGAAATCAAAAAAGTAGAGAGTATCAGGAGCTTTCTTTCAAAGGGAAGCTCTTTTCTTTTATAATCAAAAATTCAAATTAAATTACCAAGTACCTTGGTAGGAAGATGGGATGAAAAACTAGTTTTACCAAACAAAGGCTACAAATTAGTTTATATTCCTGAGCTGAATGCCTGCTGCATAATGATTATCAAGCAGATAATCAGCAAAAAGTGCTTAAATAATGTCATGTCTCTTCTCTCGTTGTGTGTGTAATTTAGCTTACCAACTCTTAAAATTATCCGTCAAGAGACGGCAGGCCAACGCAGCTCAGCTTGTGTTATTTTGCGCCATTTACAGTTTACATACACAACATTTAGGGGTAAGTTTCGAAATCAAAGAAGGTATATTATGAGATGTCCATATTGTGAACAAAGTGAAACTAAGGTTGTTGACTCTAGACTCCTAAAAGAAGGGATGTCCGTTCGTCGTCGAAGAAAGTGTGAGGCTTGCGAGAAAAGATTTACAACTTATGAGACGATTGAAATATCAATGCCAAATATTGTAAAGTTAGATGGAAGAAGAGAGGCTTATAATCGTGAGAAAATTTACGGTGGAATTGAAAAAGCCTGTCAAAAAAGACCTATCTCAACTGAGCAAGTTGAAAGAATTGTAGAAAATATAGAAAAAAGTATATTAGATATCTCTGCAAAAGAGGTTAAGACCCATGATATTGGAAGCATTGTCATGATGTATCTTAGGAATCTCGACCCAGTTGCTTACATAAGGTTTGCATCTGTTTATAGAAAATTTCAAGATGTTGAAGAGTTTGTACACGATCTTCAACACGAAGAAGAAACATTTAATACGAATTTAAGGTAGGTACCAGTGAATAATTTCCGCATAGCTCGTGAGTTTTGTTTTCAATATTTTTTCCATCTTCAACTCCCTGTTTTTGAATCTCTAAAGAGTGATTTGAGAAACGAAGTTCAACTTGGTAACTTAAGAGCTTCGATAAATGAATTCAAAGAATCAACTAATACCTTACTCAATGACGATGCCAACCTATTTATAGAAAAACAGGTTATCAACACCTTAAAAAACTATACTGAAATAGAGGTAATAATCACTGAACACTTAAAGAACTGGAAACTATCAAGAATATCGAAAGTGGATCATACTAATCTATTACTCGCAGTTAATGAATTATGTTTTACTAAAACGGCTCCAATGAAAGTCATTATTAATGAGGCCATTGAAATTTCTAAAAAGTTTGGTAGCCTAGAGTCATCTTCATTTATAAATGGTGTTCTAGACAGTGTTGCAAAAAAGAATTTATAGACAACAGCTCTAATTTTTATAAATGATTCATTTTAGCTTTAAGGTATTTTATGAGCTTAGGGATTAAGCATCTTTCACAAAATATAACTCCTGACACATCTGGAATTATTTGGCTAACAGATGATCCATTGGATTATAAAACCCCCGGTGTTTATGAGTTCAACTATTTACTAGATGGTATGTTAATTAAGAGTATTACTAAGAACTCAAATGAAAATCATCAAAAAAATAAATCCAATTTCTTTTTGGGTGAGAACTTTGGAACCTCATTATTTATTGGTCATCTACAGGTTATAGATAAGTCAGATATTCAAACAATGTATGACCAGATAAACATCGCCACTTCTATTATAAAAGATCAATCGACTATTTACATATTCAACAGATCAAAGAATACCGCGAATATAAATATCCTCAAAGAACTCAGTAAAAAGTATCCAAACTACATTTTCAAAAACTTAAATATTTAATTAATTCAGCCTTAATTTCCTATTTTCATGAGCATGTTCCCCCTGCTAAAGGCTCGAGGTATGTATTTTTTACAATTGCCCTGCGTCAGATACCATAGTCAGCTATTATTCCTTCATGAAATATTTAAGCCTCTTACTTTTAATTATTCCCGTCACTCTTTTTGCAGATACTTTACAAGAAGAAAGCTTCTTACTTCGTTCTGAAATGCAAGCTGAATGCAATAATAATAAGAAGTATTTAGAAAGAGATTACAATATCCAGTGTGAGTTAAATTATCACCACTATAATTCCACTTCATATAAGAAGAACTACTCTAAGTCAGAATCATTATCTGATCAGAAAGTTAAAATAGCAGAGTTTAATGTACTTCATCCTGGAATGGGAAAATCAAGGTTTAAAGATTTTACTAGAGTTGCTAAAATAATAAACCAGTATGATGTAGTTGGCGTGACGGAGCTCATCCCTCTTGTGGATAATGACTTAGTTAATAATAACTCAGTTATAGAGTTTCTAAAGCACTCACCAAGAGTTATTAAAGAATTAACTAAAGAGATGAAAAGCCTTAAGCAGAGCATCGCTAACACGACTAGAAGTACTGTGACTAAAAAGCGAAGACTTGCGCTTATAACCAAACAACGAACTCAATTAAGAGAAGATCTTGAAGATGCGAAATCTATATATAGAGCACCAGGCTACTTAGAAATTTTAGATGCACTTCATACCCTAAAAGATGGTGAAACATGGTCGCTAATCCTAGCACCACAAGGTGAAGGTTCTAAAACGACTCCAACGCCGGAGCTTGTTGGTTATTATTACCGTTCTTCAAAAGTAAAACCTAAAACAAATGATTACTGTGAACATTTAAAGAAGACAGGAAGAAACCTTGGCAAAGGAACTCCAGTTGCTTGTATTGTTCAAATGGATTCTGATGATATGGGAGAAGATAAAAGAGATGTCTTTGCTCGGCGTCCTTTCCTTGCAGAATTTATCAGTGGTAGGTTTTCATTTACCCTACTTACGAGTCACGTTCTCTTTGATGAACCAAATGGTACAGACATGCAACAAAACATTTTAAAAAAGGCTTTTGGAGTAAACTCATACCTTGATCTAAAAGAATTTGCGGACGGAGCCACAAAAAATAAGTATGCTCGTTTCGCTGAAGTTAAAATGACTCTAGATTTCATTAATAATTATTTAAATAAGTATGGTCAAAATCAAGACGTTATCTTTATGGGGGATTTAAACCTTGAGAAAGATAATCCTTTCTGGGACCATGTTCTGAAGTCCTGGCCAGACAGCTCAATATATATTGATGAAAACACTTCTGTGTCAAACTCTCGTTACAAAAGTGATGGAACAGAAACAATGGCAGCATCAAGTAATTACGACCATTTCATTTTTAATCCTAAACAAACTAGCGAGTGTTTATTAGAAAACTCAGATGAACTAAATGGTGGTACTTACTATTTTAGTTTAGGCAGACCTGCAAGTTATATCGACAGAACATTTAAAGTTAGAAATAAACGTTTTATTGAGCGTGGAGCATTTGCATCTCTATTTGCGGATGGGTATTACGAAAAAAACAAAACAAAATATGACAAAGTAGTGAAAAGATTTATTACTCCAAAGACAATTGGCGATTCTCCTATCTTAACAATCAATAAAAAAGATATTTTACATAGAGAGGGGCGAAAAATTCACAGGCTAATATCTGAGGGTATTGTTGTTGATGAAAAAGAAACTCAGGAATACGTGGAGAAATTCATGGAAAGAGTTCTTGACTCTCAGTTTAGTAACGATACTTACTACAAATTTTATGCCCAACTAGTTTCAGATCATTACCCTATTTATATGAGTTGTGACACTAACTAATTGACCGAAATTTTTGTAAGGGTTGTTTCAAATTTACCATGATGATCATCACCATCGGCCCTAAGCCATAAACCTAAGATTTTTTTATCTCTCATGGGAACTGAGAATTCAAACTCCCCATTCTTCTTTAAATTTGTTATCGTTTTAAAGGAAATTTGAATATCTCTAATATTATCTTTCTTATTTATCTGCGTAGAATTACCACTTACATGATAAAAATCAATATTACCTACGCCGTACTCATTATTAATATTTAAGATTTTCAATAGCCATTCTGGCAATATTTTTCTAACAAAGAAATTAGGTCGATAATCGCCGGCATACACAACTCCTAATTGAAAGTATGAATCTTTCTCTTCAGACTTCAAATGTGATTCAATTTTCACATTTCCTACTATTGAGATATCCTTGTGGATTTTAACATCTTTAAATTTATAAAATAATGGAGAAGCTGACCTATCAACCTTGAGGGTTATACTTTCTTTAATTGAGACGATATTAGGTTTTAGGTCAGAATACTGTAAGTCTAAAAACTGTTCCGGCCCTAAGACCGGAACTATAATAATTGAATAAATTTTTAGTTTTTTAAGCAACGTCATCCTTCATGAATTCATGAATTCTTTCAGCTAATGCAGTAATTGTTAATAAAGGTGTTGCTCCAAGGGACCTTGGTATAATTGATGCATCAACGATATAGAGACCGTTATAAATATCACCGTTTTCCGTGAAAACCTGTCCTTTGTGGTTTACAGTTCTTGAGGTATGATCTTCACCCATTGGACAACCACCAAGAGGATGAGTGGCCTGCATTTTACCTGAGCCCCCCATTGCTGTTCTAGGGTTTGGAATGAAATGTCCGCCCATCATCTCAGCAACTTTTTTCATTTCTTCTACTACAATTTTATTAAAAGTTTGTTCTGCAACATCTTTATAAACAACTTGAATTTTCCCCGTCCAATCTAAAACATACTTACCTGCAGCAGCATCATGTCCACAGGCCAAGAATAATGTTGAATAGTTTAAAGCTCCTTCGGCACTCAATCGACTTGTAGCTGGAAACAGACCAAAATCTTTATTTGTATCACCTGTTAAGTGCTTTTCATTATTCATAAAGAGTTTATTTCTATCTCTATCAACTCGGTCCCATTGTTCCGTAGTAAATTCGTCTTTAGGAATAGTTGCTTTTGCATACTTTGAAAGAAAGTGTGCAGCCCATCCTGCAACGGGGCTTGGAATCGCTGATTCCAATAAAAGAAATCTTTGTTGAAAATCTGTTTCACTAAATTTATCTCTATAATTACCAGCACTAGCAATCATGGGTCCAACATCACCATCTTTGAAAATTCTATTTGCCGGGGAGATTCCAAAGCCAACTGCATTTGTTCTATGCTTACCATTATAACAAAACCCTAGGACATCACCATTTAAAGAAAGTCTTGTTCCTAAGGTTTTTGAAAACTTAAGGCGCTTATCTTTCTTCTGTGACTTTAGCATTAATGCAGTTGAGCCCATTGAGCCTGCACCTAAGACAAGGTTATTTGTTCTGATTTTTCTTTCAGTAACAGTAAATCTTGAAATATCCACAATATGAACAATGTATTCATCACCATTTTTCTTAAAGTATTGAACTTCACAATAAGTAAATATATTGGCACCGTGGTCCTTTGCCTGCTTTAGATAATTGTATGGAAGAATATTTTTTGCACCAATATTACAACCAGAACAACAGTCACCACACATTGTACATGCAGATCTATCGATACCTGAATCCACTCGATCTTCGTAGTTGATATTTAGAGTTTGTATTTCAAAGGGGACTCCCCTCGCTTGCATAAACTTAGAGTGAACTTGGGATTTACGAGTATTCATAATTCCAACATCATTCTTTTTAGATCTAAGATTTTCTCTTGCTTTTTTATAGTATGGTGCGAGTTTTCCTCTGACTTCTTTTGGCCAATCAGTATGCTCTTGAACCTTTTGTTCTGGTTCAATTGCAATGGCTCCATTTATTAAAGAAGTCCCGCCAAGGCCACTTGCTGCAATAATATCTAAATCACTTTTATCCGTAATTCCCAAATTGATATCAAACAAACCATCTCTATCTAATTTACTTCTTACTCGTATATCACTAATTTTTTTTGGTAAATCACCAGGAAGATATTCTTTTCCACGCTCTAGTACTGCGATTGTTTTTCCAGTTCCCTTCCAAGACTCTGCCATTCTTGCTGCTGTTACACTTGAGCCATAGCCTGAACCAATGATTATCATGTCATAATAATCATCCATTTTTTCCGTTCCATTATGAGATATTTGCCCCTCGACTTCATCAACTCCCAGAATACTTGCAGCACCAATAATTGAACTTGGCTTTCTCTTGCTACCACTTCTTTTCCCAAGACCAAAACCTAGACCAAGTCCTGCGATTCCTGCAGCAGTTGCTTTTATGAATGAACGACGTTTAAGCTCTTTATTCTTTCCATCATTGTTATTTTCTGAATCTGACATAAAAAAACCCCCTGTTTATACAGAGGGCTAATCGGTTATTTAGCTTGAACAACTAAATACAAAATATATTAATGAACTTCTTTCCGTAGTAATCTAGTAAGCTAATAAGTCTCTTACAGCTGCCTCAACCTTATCTGCGTTAGGAAGTGTTGCTTTCTCTAAGATTCTATTAAACCCGACTGGAGTGAACGTAGAACCAACACGTCTTACTGGTGCATCAAGGGCCTCAAAACAGTTCTCATTAATAAAGGCTACGATCTCGCCACCAAAACCACCAAAGACTTTATCTTCATGAACAACTAAACACCTATTTGTCTTAGTAACAGACTCTATTATTGCTTGCTCATCCATTGGAACTAAAGACCTAAGATCTACAACCTCTATATTAATTCCCTCTTCAGCAAGTTTTTCTGCTACAGCAAGACTAAAATGTACTGTATTTCCATATGTAATGATTGAAAGGTCTGTTCCCTCTTTTCTCGTCCTTGCTTTTCCAAATGGAACTTCAAAGTCGTCAGGCACTACGGCCATAGCTTCTTTAGAGTTATACTGACATTTTGGTTCAAGATACAAAGTTGGTCCTTTCGACCGCATAGAAGTTCTAAGTAACCCTGCAGCATCATCTGCAAATGCAGGACAAACAATCCTTACTCCAGGAATACCAGCGAGGTTTCCTTCTAGATTTTGTGAGTGATAAAGCCCACCACCAATATAACCACCAGATGCTAATCTAATTGTAATATTTGGGGCGAATGCTCCGTTTGTTCTCCAGTACTCATGAGAACATTCAATGTATTGCTCCATTGCAGGCCAGAAGTAATCTGCAAATTCTGCACCTTCAACAACGATTCTAATATCATCTCTAAAACGAGACATACCGTTTGCAGTTCCTAAAATATAATCTTCTGCAATTGGTCCGTTAAATACTCGCTCGATTCCAAACTCTTGTTGCATTCCTTTTGAAACATTGAAAATACCACCCTTCTCTTTATTGGCCATATCTTGTCCCCAGATAAAAGTATCTGGGTTATGTCTAAACTCTGCTTTTAAAGTTTCATTTAATGCCGTGATAAATTTAATTTCTTCACCACTTTCATTATGAGTACCATCTCCGTACTTATCTCCTGCATATGCCTCAGGAATAATAAAGTCATGGATAGACTCTGGTGTTGGGTGTGGAGCTTTTACTGCTGCCTTATGTGCAGCCATTAATACGGCCTTAGCATCAACTTCAATCTTCTCTAAATCTTTAGTTTTGAAGCCATTTGCTAATAATAATGCTTTATATTTTGGAAGAGGATCTTGTGCAAGAGCATCAGCAATTTCTTTTTCATCCCTATACCACTCGTGCTTATCTGAGTTTGAGTGGTTACCTATTCTTACACAATGAGCATGAACAATAACTGGTTCTGATTTTTCAAGTGCATGCTTCTTGGCTGCCAACATAGCATTCATGGAATCGAATGGATCTTTTCCATCACAGTGAATAATTGTTAAGTTCTTAAAACCAGTAAAGTTATCAGCTGCAAATTCGTTTGCAGTTTGATCACATTTTGGTACTGAAATTCCATAACCATTATCTTGAAATACGAATACCACTGGAAGTTTTTCATTTGAAGCACCGTTAATGGCTTCATAGACATAACCTTCTGAAGTTGAAGATTCACCTTGGGAAGAAATCGCAACACCTTTATGTTTATATCTTTTCATTCCTCTAGCAACACCAACTGCATGTAAAGTATGGTTACCTGTACAAGAAGAAACATTATGAATATTCCACTCTGGTTTAGCAAAGTGGTTAGACATATGACGCCCACCGGAAGCCAAGTCCCCTGCTTTTGAAATACCATTCATGATAAGTTCTTCAGCAGTACATCCAGCACTTAGCGCTGTTTGCATGTCTCTATAATATGGGAATAAGTGATCTGTTTCTTTATTAAAGACTTGTCCAATTGCTAGCTGAATACCATCATGTCCAGCATATGGTGCATGGTAAGACCAACCAAGAGCTTGTTTTAAATAGTTCGGTGCTCTCTCATCTACCATTCTTCCTAGTACCAATAATCTGTACCATTCTTTAAGTGTCTTCTTGTCTGTTTTTTTAATGTCGTGAATTTTAGCAACTTTCATGGCCAATTAACCCCTAATTTTCTATATTTATCTCTTTTGTATCATTATAAATGAAAGAGAAAATTAGCATAGGTCTGCAAGATTTGTCACTTTTTCTGATGGTTTTGACAGCTTTTAACGCGTCGAAAACTTTTTTTTGATTATAAATCCCACTTAAGTTTTAAATAAGCATCTACATCAAGCTTTTCTTGGGCAGTTAGTTCCCTATCAAAGTAAAGAATCTCCATTACATGCCCATTCAAGTAGCTAGAACTTCCGACCGTACTATTTCCAATCTTAAGTTCCCCGGCAGTCTCTATAACAGTACTTCCAGTGGAAGGAAAACTAGCGACATCAAGCGAAGAGATATCATTTGACCCATCCCTCATCATAGTTTGGCCAGAGTTTGTAATTTCCAAGGAAACCAACTCAGGAGTGTTAACAGGGGATGTAAATATATATGATGTTTTTGAAGTTGTTGCTCCATCATCCGTAAAATTAATTACCTTATCTGAGTTTCCAAGATACGTTTGAATTGTTCTCTGGCTGCTAAAACTTTTGTCCAACAAAGTTCTTATTACATTATCTTTTGATGTCTCCTGGTAAACCATATAAACACTTATAGCACTTCCTCCGTCTAGTGATGTATGATCAGGAACTTTTAAGATTTCATCTAAAAATTTAATCCCACTCAAACTGTTCTGAACTAAGCTGTCATATTTGGGTGGATTAGTCGCCTCAATTGCATGAAGACCATTCCCTGACTTATCTCTCCAACACTTCACTGGATCATTGGTTACGGTGACTACATTAGATGAGCAGTCAGTATTGCTAAACATTGAAGTTTGATCTGATCCATCCAACCATAAACTAAGACCAGAAAGGTCTGTTGGAGAAAATACCGATGGAATGTTAATACCACTTATCAAAAATAAATAATTTTCCTTATTAGTGGCACTTGAGGCCCATATAGAATCATGAGATTTAATTTCAGCTGAATGTTGTAGTCCATTATTAAATTCAAACTTACCAAGATCTCCTTCACAGCCGGCGGAAGAGTAAGTATCTAAGTGGACAATAAATGGACTATACTTAGAGTCAATAATAGGTATGAAATTTGATAATGTTCCTAGAGATTGTTCAAAGGTATTTGCAGCAGATGCATCCATATTTGCATCAATACAAACTTCAAGTCCAGTTCCAAATCTAATAAACTCACTTCCAGAATCTTGTTGGAACGCCATTAACTTTATTTTATAAGATTGAATACTTGTATCTTTATCACCATCACATTCTGATCCATCTACAGATCCATCAAGAGTAGGTGTTGCATTACATGCGATAAGTTGAGTTTGATAAAAGGAGGGAGTAGAAGTATCAAAGTAGTCGCTATAGTTTTTACAGCCTTCTAAACTTATATCAAAAACTAGGTCAACTGGTTCACCACTTAAACTAACCTGCATCTTCTTACAAGAAGTATCAGCTCCGAAATAATCTACATCTTCCCAATGAGTAAGGTAAAGTTCCCAGTTTCCATTTGATAACTCAAATTCAAAACTCTCCGATTGAACTTTTCTTGCAAACCTTTCTTTGGTATCTGTATTGAAGCCACTGAGCATAGCTTTATTGACAACATCTCCAGCAATAGCAAAACCTAAGCTTACCTTAACATCACTCTTTTGCTCGGCTCCACAGGAGATGAGGGTAATTAAAAACAGTAATGAGATAAGCTTTTTAAACATATAGTCCCCATGGGTTTACTCTTTGATTATACTCTATAGAAAAGTTTCTTCGAACTTTCACAGACTTAGATTCAAAAGGAATAAATTTCCAAACGAAGTGCCTTATTTTATTGTATAATTTCAGGATCTTCAGCTTGTAACCCCTCGCCATATATTAGTAAAAACAAGAACATAGAGAATTCTAATTTTAATCAATTTAGCTTTTTGCAACGATATCTTGCCAAATTCTCAATTATTAAAAAAAAGATTAAAAATTCTATGAACTAGATTACTCTCAGGAAATTAGCTTTCATAAATAACACAAGGCTATATTAAAAGTTTTTTCACTTTTATGTAAAGATTGCTTTAAAAACAATCGAAAAACACTTATAAATCAGGTAGTTTATTGCCATAAATTCAAAAATGAAGAGGAAAACACTATGTCTAAAACAGTAGGTGAAAATTATTTCAATGATCCAAGAATTAAGGAAGCTAAAAAACTTCTAGCAGATACTTTAAAGGATCATGCAAAAAATATAACAGAGGTAAAACCTGGGAATCCTGAACTAAAAGAAGAGTACACCAAAATGCTCGAAAGCTTTTCTGCACAAAGAGGTGGAAAACTTTTTTACGATTATATTGGATCTGGAATTGGAAATGGTTCATTAGTTGAACTTGCTGATGGAAGTGTAAAGTATGACTTTATTACTGGGATCGGCGTTCACTATTTTGGTCATTCACATCAAGGTGTAATTAAGGCTCAAGTTGACGGTGCTATAACTAATACAACAATGAGTGGAAATCTTCAGCAAAATACTGACTCTCCAAAACTATTTAACCTTATCCTTGAACAAGCAAATAAATATGGAGCTGGGTTTGATCACCTATTCATGACTTCATCAGGTGTAATGACAGCAGAGAACTCATTGAAAATGGTGTTTCAAAAAAGATCACCTGCACATAGAGTAATTGCATTTGAAAAGTGTTTTATGGGAAGAACTCTAGCCGTTTCCCAGATTACTGACAAAGCAGCTTATAGAAAAGGACTTCCGCAAACACTTAGTGTTGATTATATTCCTTTTTATGATGCTAACGATCACCAAGGTTCCATTGATAAAGCTGTTGGTTTATTAAGACAATACTTTAATCGCTACCCTGGGGAATATGCAGCTATCTGCATGGAACTAATTCAAGGTGAAGGTGGTTATTGGGTTGGGAATACTGAATTCTTCAAAGCAATTATTGAAGAGTGTAAGAAAAATAATGTTTCTGTTATCATTGATGAAGTTCAAACTTTTATGAGAACAAAAGAAATGTTTGCGTTCCAATACTTTGGTTTAGATAAAGACGTCGATATGGTTAATATTGGAAAGAACTCACAAGTGTGTGCAACTATTTATAGAAATGATCACAAGCCACAACCAGGCTTAATTTCCCAAACATTTACAAGTTCAGGGAGTGCTATCAACGCGGCTTATTACATAATTAACGAAGTTGCGAATAAGAATTATCTTGGTGAAGACGGTAAGATTGAAAAGCTTCATATGAAGTTTGCTAATAACTTAGATAAACTTGCTCAAAAATACCCAACACAAATCGAAGGTCCATGGGGCCTTGGTACCATGATTGGTATGACTTTATTCGGTGGAGATCTACAAAAATCAAAAGATTTCACATTTAAACTTTTTGATAATGGTGTTCTAAGCTTTATCGCTGGTTCGGCTCCAACAAGAGTAAGGTTTTTAGTTCCAGCAGGTGCTGCAAATGAGGATGATATCGATAAAGTGTGTGAACTTATTGAAAAAACACTGAAAGAGATATAGTCCATGTTTATAATTCGTCCAATACGAAAAAATGATCTAGATAACTTAATGAACCTTCTTCAAGAGTCAGGGCATGGATTAACCTCCCTACCTAAAGATGAAAAGATCATTGCAAATAAAATTCTAATTAGTGAGAGAAGCTTTGAACATAGAGGCGAACGTCCTAATGGCGAATCTTATTTATTCGTAATGGAAGAGGTATTTACAGGAAAGATGGTTGGTATAAGTGGGATCATTTCCAAAATTGGTGGATTTGATCCTTATTATTTCTATAAATTAAAAACTGAAAAAATGTCCTCAAAGATGTTAAATGTTGAAAGGGATGTACAAACTCTTCATATGGAGAAAGTACATTCTGGACCTGCAGAAATTTGTTCATTATTCCTAGCCCCAGAATACAGAAACTCTCAAAATGGGAGATTCCTCTCACTTTCTAGATTTTTGTTTATGGCAGAAAATGAACAATATTTTGAGGATACAGTTATTGCAGAAATGAGAGGGCAAGTGAACGATGAAGGTCACTCACCTTTTTGGAATGCAGTAGGCCATAAATTTATGGAGATTGATTTTCTTCATGCTGATTATTTAACAATGAAGTCGAAGTCTTTTATTGAGGAGCTACTTCCAAACTACCCGATCCTAATTGATCTTCTCCCTAAAGACGCTCAGGATGTTATTGCACAAGTTCATGAACACACTGCTCCGGCCAGAAGGATTTTAGAGCAAGAAGGCTTTAAGTTTAACGGTCTTGTTGGTATTTTTGAGCCTGGTCCGGTTCTTGAGGCAGAGGTTAAAGAAATTCGTGCCTATAAAGAGAGCAATGTTGTAGAAATTGAAGAAATAACTGCAGATGACTTTGTATCTGATACTTTTATAATCTCTACTTCCGGTGCTGGAAATAAATTTAAAACAGCATTAGGTAAAGTTGAAATACTAGACTCAGGGAAAGTACGCATCCAAGCAGTAGTAGCAACAGCTCTTAAGTTTAGACTCGGTGATACTCTAAGATATGTAACATTTCGTTCCACAAAACCATTAAACAAAAATTTAGAAGTATGATACTAAACGGTCTATTACTCGCCCTAGCTGCAATGATTTGGGGTGCAGGCTTTATCGCCACAAAATGGACCTTAGTTGATTATGGGCCATACTGGTCTAACTCAATTCGCTTTATCGTCGCTGCTGTCTTTATTGCTCCAATTCTACTTTATAAATTTAGGATTAAAGGACGATCTTGGAAATTTTATGCATGGCCATTTATCTGTTCAATTGTTTTATATTTTTCGATGCAAACTCAAACAATTGGGCTAGCTTTCACTACTGCTGCAAAAAGTGGTTTCATCACAACTTTTTATGCTTTTTTTACCCCCATTATATTAATGTTTGTAAAAGGGGTTCGTTATCAAAAAACTTATTGGCCATTACTGGCCCTGAGTCTTTTTGGTATAGCACTTCTCTGTAATCTTGAGTTTAGTGGATTCAATAAGGGCGATGCCTGGACGCTTGTCTGTGCTGTATTATTTGCCATTCATATTTTAATTACGAGTAAAATCACAAAAGATTATAACTCTTTTGAGCTAAACGGCTATCAATGCCTTTTTGTTGCAATAATATCAATACCATTTGCCCTCATTATGGAAGGACCATTAAACTTAGAGCCAATTTTACGACCTTTAACTAACGACTTCTCTACCCCTTTAATCGGATTTATTATATTAGGTGTTTTTTCCTCCAATATAGCTTTTACTATTCAAGCTCATGCTCAAAAAACAATCCCTCCACATATCGTTGGACTTATTTTTCTTTTAGAGAGTATTTTTGCTGCGGTATTTGGATACTATTTTTTAAGCGAGACACTGACCACAATGAATTTGGTTGGCTGCCTTCTTGTATTATTATCTCTTAGTTTAATTCCTAAATTTGGTAGAATAAAACCGGCTAAAAACTAGAAATTAATCTTTCTCTTCTTCTCCAAGAGTAGAATTAATGAGTCTTCTAATATCAGCTTTTTCTAGTTCTCCAACACCATTGATTAAACTGCGGTAACTATTTTCCTGTGTTGAAAACTCCCCGCCTTCCTTATGAGGAACTACTGTTAAAAACATTTTAATTGGCTTCTCAACTCGAAAAACGGTCCACATTGGTATTTCAATGGGAGATTGAAAGTACATAACAGATTCAGTCATCCCTAAGACTTTAACTTTTCTTTTAAGAAAAATATTAGACTCTTTATCCGAATATCTAAAAAAGACCTTCTCCCCGGCCTGGGATATTTGATGTTTTTCATTCAGTTTATGAGAAATAGAAATAATCGTATCGACCCCAATTTCTTTTCCAACACACATTAAATGGTTATAAGTATGCTTACCTCTTAAATCATCAGTACCGATTTGAGATCCTTGCACTAAGACAAAGGGATTATACTCCTCAATAGATTTAATTTTTTCTATTATTTCAGCTAAGACATCCAAGGTATTCTTCTCAGAAATATTGTAGACAATTAAATGAGGCATCGTTCTTTGAATTTGATAATTATCCCCCATCAAAAAGGTTTGAAAGTTCAAGGAATACAGAAACTCATCAACTCTTCCTTTAACTCCTTTCAGTATCTCCAAAGTGTCATCAATGATCATTACTTTGAGTTTTTTGGGCTCTATTTTTCCTTTTCGGTCTTTCATCCACTTATCAATTTTTTCTTTCGTTGGTTTGTAAAAAGCCTTACGCTTTTTCATATCTTCTTTAATTTCTTCTTTTTCAACTTCTCCGAGTTCTTCTAGTTTTTCTGGATTTTTTTTATACTCTTTATAGAGTTTCCAGTTTTTATTAGTTGCCGAAAAATAATCATCATCGATATAAATAAATTCTAAATCGTACGCAAATCTTTTGGTGTAATAAAGATCTTGATCATAGAATTTTTCAACAAAAACCTTTTTTGATGGCATGATATCCTGTAATGGATGTTCGTTAACGCTTACAATATCTCCAACTTCTAAATATGAATTAGTCTCCACGTGAAATCGATTATTCTCTATATAACCAACTCTCAGTGGCTGCTGTATTTCAAATTCCTCTATGATATTACTTCTTACATATGTCGGCATCTCTGCAAGGTTAACATCCAAAAGAGATATGGGTCCGTATATAACATCTAGAAATTCGTTTGATTTAATATGGGTTAATCTAATGGAAGCATTAATTGATTTTAATAGCATATTTTCTGGATCTTTATGATCAATAAGCCCGACAAGAGAAATTAATTTCATTTCGTTATTCTTACTAATTAATTTTGCGAGGCTAAGCCCAACCTTACTTTCTTGCGAAAGATCGAGGTAGACAATTTGAGGCTTACTTTCATATATATCAATAAATGTTTCAACAGCACTAAATTTATTATCTGTTGCAATTTCCGAAAAAGAAAAATTCATCCCTTGATAATTTTGTGAGAATCCTTTTTTTAAATTTTGCCAGTAACCTAAATCATTTCCAATATATATAACCGATACATTCATACTCTTATCATATTCAATAGTGCTGCTAATTTGAACCTTTTTATTAATTACCCACTAAAATACTAGACAGCACCTGACAGAATTACCACAGCGCATCAGCCATACTGAATTAAATTGTTGTCCTAGGTTAAATCTAGCTTTAATCTCACTAACTGATTTAAGTCATGTTTTTTAGCAAATTAGTTCTATATACTAGAAAAAACTGATTTAAGTGAGGAAATAATGGGTTCTAAAGGAAGTCGTCTTGAATGTGAAACTTGTCCATCTAAAGGACAGGGTATCTTTTGTGAGCTTGAAAAAGCAACGTTACAAGATGTTAGTGACCAGAAGGTTACAAATAGTTACAAAAAAGGTCAAACCCTATTCGTTCAAGGAAACCCTCCTTACGGTATGTACTGTATAAGTTCAGGTAATATTAAAGTGACCCAAGTTGGAGCAGATGGAAAAGAGTCCATTGTTAGAGTTGCAAGTGCTGGTGACGTTTTAGGACATAGAAGTATTTTTACCGATCAATTTTATAATGCAACCGCCACTGCAATTGAAGACTGTTCAGTTTGTTTTATAGACAAGAAATATATTCTAAAACTTGTTGAGCAACAACCCACCGTCGCATGTAACTTAATAGCAAAGTTAGGTCGAGACCTTGGAGCTGCTGAAAAAAGGGTTTCTTCTTTTTACCAAAAGAATGTTAGAGAAAGACTTGCAGAACTTCTTTTACTTCTTAAACAATCACATGGGGTTGAACAAGAAGGAAGAACTTTAATCAATATAAAGTTAACCAGAGAAGAGATGGCATCTATTATCGGTACGGCTTCAGAAACTCTCATTAGGTTTATGTCTGAGCTCAAAGCAGAAGGTTTCATTGAGCAAGAAGGTAAAAATATTTACATAAAAGATGAAGAAGGCTTAATCGAATTTGCAAATATTATGTATTAATTTAGATTTCCTGATATAGCTTATATTAAGTTTATAAAAGCATGGTTAAAATAATTAAATGAAAAAGAATCTCATAATTGATAAAGTTACCAGCTATCATATTCACACTCTTCAGAGATTTACTGAGCCAAGACTGTATAATACTACTGAAGAACTTATTTATGAAGGCCAGACACCTCATGCAGGCTACCTTCTTGTAGAGGGCGAAATTCACTTTATTAAAAGAAAAAGTGTCTTTCAAAAAATATTACCGGGAACACTTTTTGGTGTTACCGAACTAATGAATCACACCCCCATAAAATTTACTGTAAGAATACTACCAGGGTCAAAAGTTTGTATTTTAGATAAAAGTACTGTGAAAGAGATATTAGAAAGCTTTGAACAAGAAAATTTACCAGGTGCACTCAGATTGCTGAGTGCAGATGTATCTTAGTTCCCTATTGGGCTTTATCAGTCGATTCAAAAATCTTATCAGCAGATTTTGCAACAAAACCTTGGAACATTTCACCATTTGAAAGTGGATATCTTTTTGCGAACTCAAAGTAACAACTTGGAAGAGTCATTGTCTTATCTGTAAACTTTACCTCAATACTATCTGCAAGAGTTGAAGATTGCTCAAGAAGAAGCTCAGGGCTTCCTTTAACTTCTCCACCAGATGCATTTAGCTCAAAGCCTTTTTCCTTTAAGAATTTATTTAATTCTAAAATATTTGAAAATTTCTTTAGTCGATTTATGTACACTGTAAAATGGTTCGGTCTATATCCAATAGCTGCAAGCCAAGCTCCGTAATCACTTTCCTCTTTCAGACTCTCATACTCTTTTGAACTCAATTCCCAAGGGCAACCTTTAACCATGAGCTCAAAGCTTTCGAAAATAGACGGATCAACAGAAGCAACTTTCTCTCTAATTAAATTTTGAAAGCTTGGAGAAAACTCTTCTAAAATGAGTTCGCTTATAAATACCTTTGGTAAATCTAGACTTGGGTGTTCGTAATGTTTTGCAAAAAGTTTTTTCTCAGTAAATTCATATGTGTCTTTTTCAACATAACCAGAGTCAAGAAATGGCCTGGCCACTTTATCTACACAAACCTGGGGTAAGTTGTAAGTTCTAAGTGCAATATGATCATTAACAACCACTTCCCCTTCATCTTTAAGGAGATTAACAATTTGCTGCGCTCGGGGATTCAATTTGATATAATCGGCCCACATTTTATCAAATAATTCATTAATTTTATTCATTTTATACCTTTTGCTTATTTTATACTAATTTACCCAAATACTGCCTTGAAAATCTTGATATTTCTAAGGTTTTTTAGGGAAAAAACAATTTATTAGTAGTATAAGATCGAGATTAGAAATAAAAAAAAGGATATATATGGAATTGACACTTCGCGGCGATTACTTTAATGGGGCTTTTTCAGCTAAAAATGGTTTAACTGATAAGGAAATTGGTGCTTCACACGAACAAATCTCAAAAACATGTCCTGGAAATACAAACCATACTCTTTGGGATGCGGCGATCAATTATGATCATATTTCTCCAGTTGTAGAATCGGCGATTTCAGGCTTTAAGGTTTGGAGAAAAATATCTACTCTAGAGAGAATTAATTATTTAAAGAAATTTCAAGAAGCCGTTGAAAAAAGAAAAGATCATATTGCAATGGCCATAGCTTTAGAAACAGGAAAACCACTTTGGGAATCAAAGACTGAAGCAGGCGCAATTAGTGGCAAGGTTAATGTTACCATCCAAGACTCTCTAGCTAGAATTGAGCAAAAAACAATTGAAAATATACTTCCCCATATAGACGGACATATTGTTTATAAACCACTTGGACCAACCCTTGTCATTGGCCCTTATAATTTCCCATGCCATTTAGCTAATGGACAAATTCTTTCAGCACTTCTAACTGGAAACTCTATTATCTTTAAGCCAAGTGAAAAGACAATGTACTCATCACAATTACTTATTGAATGTTTACATGAAGCTAACTTTCCTAAGGGAGTAATTAACTTTATTAATGGTACAGTAAAAACTACTCAGGATATTTTGAAGCATCCAGCAATTAAGGGTATCTTTTTCACAGGCTCTTTTGCAGTTGGTAAAAAAATTCTTGAGTCTGTTGGAACAGATATTACAAAGTTGGTCGCATTAGAACTCGGTGGAAAAAACTCTACTATAATTCATAGCGATACTGATATTAACCATGCTCTTCCAGAACTAATTCGAGCTTGTTACCTATCAACTGGGCAGAGATGTACTTCGACTTCGACTGTTATTATTCATAAAAGTATTGAGCAGGAATTTATAAGTCGATTTAAAGATGCTGCATCAAGAATTATGGTTGATCATCCAACAGAGTATAAAGTTGACCCATTCATGGGTCCATTGATTGATAAATTAGCTTTAGAAAAATTCAACCAATCTATAAAAATGGGTGAAGATAATGGGGCTGAAATCTTACTAGCAAATGAAATGCTCTCCCTTGATCATCCAGGTCATTACCTTAGTCCATCAATTCACTACTTAAATGAGGCAAATAAAAATAATCCTTTTACACAAGAAGAAATCTTTGGACCAAACTGTACTTTTACGCCTTATGAAAATATTGAAGATGCCATAGATATAGCTAATATAAGTGACTATGGTTTAGCTGCTTCAATTTTCACGCAAGATAAAGATATTTATCAAACTTGCCTAAGGGATATTGACGCTGGAATTATAAATTTAAATCGTTCTACAGTTGGAGCTAGTTCTAGACTCCCTTTTGGTGGTGTAAAGAATTCAGGAAATCATCACCCCGCTGCTGTGAGTATGGTTGACCACACAGTATCTACGGTTGCTAGTTTAGAAACCCTGGATAACAGCTCAAAGTTGGAAGATGTTAAAGGACTTAGATAGTATTCAAAAGGAAAGGCTCTACGTTGCTATTTTAACGGGTGTTCAATTCTTTAATATTTTAGATTTTGTAGTGCTGCTGCCTTTAGGTCCGGCCCTTATGAGATATTTTGAAATCTCTCCAGGACAATTCTCAGTTCTTGCTTCTTCATATAGTTTTAGTGCAGGGGTAACTGGTATTTTCTACAGTACAGTTGCAGATAAATATGATCGAAAAAAGCTCCTTTTAATTATGCTTTTCTTTTTCATCATTTCAACCCTTCTTTGTGCTTTAGCACCCAATTTTGAAATGCTCCTCCTTGCAAGAATTTTTGCAGGTGTGTTCGGTGGAATTATTACTCCAGTGGCCTATGCTATCCTCACTGACCTGATTCCTTTTGAGAGAAGGGGAAAAGCGATGGGGACCTTACTTGCAACATTTTCTATAACCAGTATTTTAGGAATCCCCACTGGTCTAGCTATCTCCGATATTTGGGGGTGGAGACATACATTTCACTTTATAGGAATTGGCGCAACTATCATCCTTTTAATTAGCTACAAGGTGTTGCCACAACTTCCTTTAAAAAAATCTATTTTAACTCCCTTTGAAAATATTAAAAGGCTCTGGTCTATTTTTATTGATAGGCGATTTACAACCTCATACATTACAATTTTTCTATTTACTGCCTCTGGCTTTTTATTATTTCCTTTCTTAAGTCCCTATGCCGTAAAAAACATTGGTATTCAGGAAACCGACTTAAAACTAATATACTTTATTGGTGGAATTTTTACCGTATTCTCAAGTAAGTTCGCAGGTGTGTTAACCGATAGATATGGAAGCCTAAAAGTGTTTATTCCCTCTACACTTATTTCTCTTCCATTTATTTACTTATACACTTCTGTTGGGAATACCCCACTCTCTCTTCTACTTATAATCTCAACTGGCTTTATGCTGTTAATAAATTTTCGATTTGTGCCCATCATGACTTTAATTACTAAGTCCCCGGATGCAGATAGTCGCGGTAGCTTCATGGGGGTTCTTCACTCAATTAGGTCATTTACTTCAGGAATCGCCACCGCTTTTACAGGATTTATTGTCTATGAAAATAAGAATGGTCTTTTAATCAATTTTGGAAATATGGGACTACTCTCAATAACCCTTTCGCTTGTTGGAATGCTCTGTTTCTTTAAGCTCTATACTACACATATCAAGGAAGCTTCAAATGAGTAATATTGTTCAAATCCAGAACTTAACCTATAAGTATGATCAAAGAAAAACAGATGGAATAGCTGATATCTCAATAAAAATTAAACGAGGAAAGGTCCTCTCCCTTATTGGTCCATCTGGATCAGGAAAAACAACCACTCTTAAATGTATTGCACAAATGCTTCCAGTAAGTTCAGGAAAAATCATCTTCTCAGAAGACGTAAAAATGAAATATGTTGATCAGTATCCAAAACTAGATGAAAAAAAAACAGTTTATGAAAACCTTGATTACGATTTAATTCAGGAAATACCTGATGCAGAGAAAAGATCAAATCAAATACGAACAACATTAGCCTTTCTAGAAATTACAAATGAAATAAACTCTCAGGTAAAGAGTATTTCTGGAGGCCAAAAGCAACGGGTTATTATTGCTATGGCCCTAATTCACAACCCTACTCTTCTCCTACTAGATGAGCCTTTTGCAAATCTTGATAAATCACTTAGAACCCAACTTTTAAATGAGCTCTTTGACCTTCTCCTTGAAAAAGGAATAACTGTTGTTTGGGTAACACATAATACTGAAGAAGCTTTGGCCTATAGCCATGAAATAGCCCTATTAAACTACGGCAAGCTACAACAAATAGGTAGTCCACAAGCTCTTTACAATAGACCAGAAAATCTTTTTACAGCTCAGTTCTTTAATGAAGTGAACCTTATTCCGGCAAAGAGAATTGATTCTTCTAATAATGAAGTCACTGTAAATTTCTTTAACCGAGATTTTGTACTTACAAAGCCTGAAAATTTTATCGAAAAAGATCATAATGACGTTCTTATTGTTGCACGACCAGAACACTTAATTATTGATAATTCTTCTAAATTAAAGGGAACAATTATTAAATCCATCTTCATGGGCTCAAGAACCCTCATCGAATTTAGCTATAAAGACTCTCTTCTCAATATTGAAATTCCAAGTACTGAAGAACCAACCACTGGGACGATCCTATTTTCTTTCAAAACCGAATATTTATTTTGTTTGAGTGAAGTTTAAGGTAGTAGTAAATACAGGCTTAGCGGAATTAACATTGATAAAAGAAAAAGAGAATGTCACTAAAAAGAAATTCTCTATTGTAAAACTACGAGCTGACTTATTATTACGAGATCTTCCACTGAAATAAATACATTAAAGCTTAAATGCTGGACATTATGTGTCAAGATTTGTATCACTTCCCTCAAAGGAAGATAAATGCGCGGTAATAGTTTTGGAAACTTATTCACAGTTACAAGTTTTGGCGAATCACATGGAAATGCTCTTGGAGTAGTCATAGATGGTGTCCCAGCTGGCCTTAATGTAAACTTCGAAGACCTTAGCTTTGAGCTAGATAAAAGGCGTCCAGGCCGCCTTGATGTTTCTACAAATCGAAACGAATCTGACACCCCAGAAATTTTATCCGGAGTATTTGAGAACAAGACCATTGGTTCCCCAATTTGTGTAATTGTTAAAAATAAGGACCAAAGATCTCAGGACTACGATTCGCTTAAAACTAATTACCGTCCAGGTCATGCCGATAAAACAACTGAACAAAAATTTGGCCATAGAGATCACAGAGGTGGTGGCCGCTCCAGTGGAAGGGAAACCTTGTCTCGTGTTATTGCGGGTTATTTTGCATCACTTTTAATCCCAAATATTGAATTTACTGCCATGATTAAAGAAGTCGGCCCATTTAAAACAGAACAAAAAGACTTGGATAGATACAAGTATAATGATTCTCAAATTGGCTTTGCTTGTCCCAAAAAGGATGAAGACCTAAGAAAATACCTTCTCAACTTAAAACAAAACGGTAACTCTATTGGTGGTAGTGTTTACTTAAAAATTGAAAATTGTCCTACAGGGCTTGGTGAACCAGTCTTTGATAAATTAAAGTCAGACTTGGCCAAGGGAATGATGAGTATTGGTAGTTGTATGGGGGTCCAATTTGGAAGAGGGAGTGAATTTGCGACTTTAACTGGTTCAGAGATCTCCACAGACTCTTCAAACTTTTCGGGAATTGAAGGTGGTATTTCAAATGGAGAAACTATTTACTTAGAAGCATTTTTTAAAGCTCCTTCGACTATAGGTGAAAAGGCTAAAGAAGGTCGACATGATCCATGTATTTTACCAAGAGTCCTTCCTGTTGTAGAATCAATGGCCAAAATAGTTGTAGCAGATCATTTCTTGAGACAAAATGCTTTTCAATTATAAATTACTTTTTACTCTGATATAGGGTTTCCAAATAAAAATCTGAAATCGCCATGGTAGATTTATAACGTTTATTTAACCTTTTAAAGTCGTCATCTGTCGTTTTAGATTCAATTAGTGGAAGTTGAGCCCAATTATATCCTTTCCCCTTGTAAACAACTCCCTCTTCTCCAGCAAAAATACTACTGTTAAGGGCAAATGATTCTTCATTAGAAAATAAGTCTTCACCGAAACTTAAATATTCTGACTCAGAAAGGGAAACATTATATAACGTTCTCATAATATCTTCGTGAGATCCTATTTTTAAAGGATCAAATGTTTCTATTGGTATTGATTTTGGAATAAAGAAATAAAGTGGCACGGAATATTTTGAATAAGTCTCTGCTTTTCCATAATTCATAAAACCCCAAAAATTATGATCACCTGTAACTGCAATGATGGTGTTTTCAGAAAGCTTTGAATCTTTAACTCTTTGAATAAATTTTGCAAGCATTGCGTTTGAGTACTGAAATGCTTTAAATCTTTCTAAGAAAAGTTTTTCTTCCCTCGCGATTCTACTTTCTAATGTCTCTGGAATCTTAAGTTCTTTTTGAGAAAATGTTTTTGGGACTAAGAAGGGAGGATGATTTGAAGTCGATAACCCTAGAATAAACTTAGGCCTACTACTCTCCTTTAATTTATCAAAAATAAAGTCAAAAAAATGTTCATCATAAAGTCCCCACTCTGTTCCTTGAATTCCACTTAAGTTAAGACTCTTAGTGATGGCATTTTCTCCAATAATATTATGGTAATTTTGATATTTAAAATATCGCCCGATATTTCTCCAACCTAATTTCCCTCCATATATGAATGATGTCTCATAGCCCTTATTAAAATAAGGAATATGAGAGGCCGATGACAAAGGCATTTGCATATACTTACTTTCAGATAAGAATCTCTTTCCAGGTCTTGATGGAATATTGGTTGCCATTGTCATCAATGAACCAATTGTTCCGTTCTCAGAGGAAATAATATTCTTAAAATAGAAGTCCTCATCAAAGTGTTTCTTTAAACTTCCTAAAAAATCAAAATCTGAAGAGTTGTATTTTCCCCAATGCCCACCAAAACTCTCCATCAACAGAACAACCACATTTAGCTTATGCTCATCTAGTTTTGGGTTAGTTGGAGTTTTTCTTTTTATTAAATTTATAAGTTGGGTCCTATCAGTTGGGGCAACATCTAGGCCAATAAAATCACTAAAAGCTTTGTGGATATTACTTCCATAACCCATGGCCTTTGTCATATCAAAGTCAGTCCCATTACTCTCTCTTCTTAATTGAATGGTTTTTTCAAGAGCGATAACTCCGTTTAAGGCCAATTGATTTACAAATTCACTTTCACTAAAATCTGAATACTTAGGCGCAAGTACAAGGTCTCCATACCCACCTCTTAGTCCACCAAACAATAGAACCAGTGAAACACTAAGCATTCCCAAATATTTTCCAGAGCTAGATCGTAAGTTTGATTTTCTCTTTTCAACCCTTGGAAATAGTTTTCGATTTAGCCAAAGAATAAAGATGGCGTAAGTACCATAAGCAATCAATGCATAATGAACTGGATAATTCTCCCAAATGGATTTGACTAAGGCGGTAGTGTCATCTTCAATGAGACCAAAAAAAAGAATATTGATATGATCTTGAAAAAATGAATAAAAGCCCAAATCGCTGAACAAAATTAAAGGTATTATTAGTGCATAGGAGAAGAAAATGATCTTTTGTAGAAATTGATAAAAATTAAACAATCCTACATTTTTTATTGGAACGATAAGGTTTAGGATAATATATAAAGGAATAATTAGATAAGATGTAACTATTGTATCGTATTTCCACCCTATATAAAAAGCCTTAGCGACATCCCATTGATAAGCCTGAAGATGAGATAGCTCTCCAAAATAGAGAGTAAAACCTAATCGAGTAAGTAACATAAGAGTTATAAAAAAAAAGTACATTTTTAATAATCTGAACAAACCTATTAAATATAAGTCTGATCTATTTTTGTATAAATCCAATCAATTCCCTCGGTTTAACTTAATATATAAAGAGTAATAAAGGGATAGTATTTCGTAAAGATAAGAATCTATTAACAACTCTTTAATAACTGACGAGTAGGCCATAGTAATAAGTTTTTTTAAAAGTTCTCTTCCCTAATATTTATATTTTTATTATAATCAAGTCAGGAGTTTTACATGAAAATAGAGCCAAAAAATGGTGAAAAATTAAGCATACTCGTTGTAGATGATGAAGACGATATTAGAGAAACGCTGAGAATGTTCTTAGAGATGATGGAAGTTTTTGATTTCATTGTTGAAGCTAAGGACGGATCTGAAGCTACTAGAAAATGTCAAAATCAAAAGTTTGATGTCATCGTTACCGATCTCCTCATGCCAAATGTTCGTGGTATTGAATTTATTCAAAATTACCGTGCACAAGAAAAACGAGAAAGAAAAGAGAACCCAACTCCTATAATTATATTATCTGCGAATGTCACCGGGGAAGAAGTAACTAAGGCCATACATTTTGGAATAAAAT
The DNA here is from genome assembly GCA_047634375.1 of Bacteriovoracaceae bacterium. GTDB lineage: Bacteria > Bdellovibrionota > Bacteriovoracia > Bacteriovoracales > Bacteriovoracaceae. Next base: position 62,433 of record JBLIAG010000010.1, on the reverse strand, counting down.
ATGTTGTTACTAAGCCGTGTACTGCTGAAGAATTTATTTCTAAAGTAACAGATGTTATGGTTAAACATTGTCGAGAAAAAATAAAGCTACTTAAAGCCTAATTAGTTTATTCTCGACATATTTTGCTTAAAATATTCTTTTATTTCTTGCTTACTACCCTTCACAACATTAACTGCTGCTCTAGGTTCTTCAACACTAGCTTCTTCTCTTGCTCTATCAAAGATAATTTCCATCTCACTCTCTACAGCGTGAGTGTTACTATTCTGCTTGTTCTTGATTGCGATTGAAGCATTTAAGTCTCCAATCAATTCTCTTAATAACAATAAATTTACACTTGTTTCAGAACTTGGTGAATTTCCATTTAAAATACCCATTTCTTCTTCATTGAATGCATAGTTAGAAATCTTAACTTTACAGTAAGCGATACCCCCAAGGGATTTACTTCTAATCGTCACTTTTTTAGTTTGATCTGAACCAAGAGTACAATCAATGGAGTAACTTACTAGAGAGTATAAAAACTGCTCAAGCTCTTCGTTTGAAGCATAAATTTTAAAATTATCGTTTAAATCTGTATCAAGTAGAATTCCATGATTAAAAACCTTATCCTGAACTTTATCTAGTACGGTATTAAAAGCGATATTAAAATCTGCGATAGGTTTTGTTACGGGGTCTAAACTAATTTCGAATCTTTCATCTCCCATTGTATTCATTTTTAAAAGTGAAGCTTCTAGACTTCTATTTTCTCGTACCAAATTTGAACAGAAAGTTTCAATAGCTAATCCTGTACTTGGCATATTCAGACTTGTAAAAACCTGATGACTTAAATCTGTAATTGAGTCATTAATATCACCCTGTGCAACTCTATCAGCAGCAACGGCTTCAATATTATCAAGTCCAACTCTTTCGATTCGTCGAGAGAAGAAGAACGCTACCCCACTGAGAATAAGGGTCACCAAAGACATTGCTATTCCTAACAAACTCCAGTTCTTATTCAGTTCAACTTTATCAATACTACTTACAAGGCTTTCTTCAAGTGAAGACTTCATAGCTTCTAATTCATAGTATTTATTTGTAACATTTGATTGAGATATATCAATCTCGTTCTTCTTTGCCATCTCTGAGACCTTATCTATTTTTTGGTCAAACCAGTGAAGGTCACTTTTTAAATTATTAGATACTTTTAAAACATTTTTTTGAACACCAAGCGAGCTTAACGCCTTTGTTACCTCTCCTAAACATTCAGAAGTAATTGTTCTGAAATTTTGCCCTAAATAGTTAGAGCTAAAATCGCGAATCATTAATGCAGTAAAAGTTTGAGTTACTCTTTGAAAACAAATCCCAACACCTGAGTTTGCTTTGTGCAGACTTGATTGAGAAGAATTCATATTAAAGTTAATTAGCGAAAGACCGCAAATAAGACTTATAGCAATTATTCCTGTGGCCAATATTGTCTTTGGTTCAAAAATAAATTTTTTCATAAATATTCCATTTAATGCTAAGTACGACCCCTTCATTGAGGTCATAGACTATTTTCGCAATAGCACTCCACATTCGTCAAGGAAGGTAAAGTTTACTCATGGAAAAACAACTAGTTAGGTGCGCGTTTTTGTAAAATAATAATAAAGAATTTACAAATGGGGCCATTTTTTTCCAATTGCTCGATTTGGGTGTATATAATCAGTATAGTATGAAAAATTTGCGTCGTTATAGCATATTCCCATTAATCATTTTTAGTCTCATCATTCATGGGATTATTCTCCAGTTTGAATTAAACTTGTTTGAGAATAAGGCTGAAATAAGTCAGCAGCGATTTAAAATACTCAACATCAGAAAGATCGGCGAAGAAAAGGGATCGAAAGAAAATCTCCTATACCTTGAAAAAAAAGTTAAACAAAAAAAGACCCAGCCGAATCTAAAAAGTTTAGCCTTTAACGACCTTTACTTTCCAGAGCAAGACGAAAAGAAAAACGTCACTAAAAACAAAATTTTTAAAACTCTAGATATTAATAATCGAGATATAAAAGACTTTTTAAAATCAACTCCTCCAGGGCACTTATCTCCTTCTCAAGCTCTACAGGCAATGAGTGATACTGACGTAAATATAAAATTAGAAGTACCCAAGGGAATAAAGGAAGATGAACTCAATAAGCACGAGCTCGTTTTTTATAGTTTTCAAAGACGAACAGTTCTGGCATATGTTAATTCGTTTCAAAAAGAATTAAATAACTTTGAAAGAAAGAATCCACACCTAAGATTTCCTCTAACGCAAGATAAGCAAAAACTCGCGGGAAGAGTTATCTATGATAAAAATGGCGATATTTTAAAAATAGAAACATTAAAATGGACAAATATTAAAAAGTTACAAGAGATGTTTATGAAGGTTTTAAATAACATGAGCTCACTTCCTAATCCTCCAAAAGAAATTCTAGATAATGAACAATTTGCTATTAACTTTGTTCTAACAATAAATAACTAATATTTTATTGTTACAACTGGCTTATTAAGAAACTTTGAAATTTCCTTGAAAAAACTCTTCTTCTCTTTTGGAAAAACTTCGCTAGTAATCTGACTAATTTCTTGTTTTAAATTGAGTAAGGAGTTTCTTGATACAGAAATATCAGGAATCAATTCCATTAAAAACTCTTGTTCCTGAACCTTTTGAATATAAAGGTCTTTTAATCCTTCATCGGCTCCAATCTTTCCTTCAATCATAGGAATATCTTTAGCCTTAATGGTACCATTAACGTAAGCACCAACCAATGAGTGCATCTGTGTACTTTGAGATACTACTTCCATTGCTGTGTCTCCTGAGTGTAATTGGTATTATCATTTAGAATTTCAAAACGAGCATTATAATAAGTTTCTATAACCTGATGTCTTTCAAGGCTAAAAATTTCTTGTAAATCCGAAACAGTATAAAGACCAATTTCTTTAAGATATAAGAGAGCTCTTTTATTAAGATTTAAGCTATAAAAACTTTCAAACTCCAACAAACTTTTTCGTTTACCACCTAATTGGGAAATTCTCTTTAAAGATAACTCGTAAACTTCTCTTGTTATTTCTCGTAATAAGTATTTTTTTAAACCTTGTCGATGCCGATTGTTATCTGAATCCATTTCTTCTTTTACAAGAAAATCTTTTTCTTTCATAAGAAAGACCGTATAGGCATCAATTACTGCCTGCTCGGCTTGAAGTTCATCCCCCAGCAACGAGAATGCAAATCCATAAACTTTTGGTAAAAGACTGTCTATTAGAGGAATGAGTTGTACTTTATTCATAAAAAAATTTTAGAAGAAATAATAGAAATAAGCAACTCAGGACTGACCATCAATGTACTTTTAGATACTTAGGTCTAAAGAAACCAAATAATTCAATAACTTATCATTATTTACTAAGGTTCTTGAGGGTAATAACCGATGAATAAGCAAGGTTAATTAAAAACAGGAACACCTATGAAACGTTTATTTAAAACCGCTTTTGTTTCGACATTACTTATCACACTTCTCAGTGCCGGATGTAGTCCAGAGCCATCTAGCTCTAGCTCCTCAACTGATGCAAGTGCAACAGATACTGATACAGGTACAGATGGAAATACTGGTGGTGGAAGTACTACCCAAACTCCAAATAACTGTAGTGGTACTACAAGTGATGGGCAAGGAGACGGTTACCCTATTCATCAGTTCAGTATGATGTTAGCAGGACACCAATCTTGGATGCCAGGAACCTATAGTGATTCAATGGCCCAGGAAACAATGCCAACATTATCAGAGGCAAGTATTGTTTTTAAATCAGATTCAAGGTTAAAGGTTAGATTAAAAGTTAATAATCAAGCCTATCCAACTGCCGGTGAGACATACTGTTATGGTCGTGCAACTGGACAATCTAGTGATGCCTATCCATATACAAAGCTTAGATTTCGAGTTCATTTGAGAGATATAATGTGTGATACGCCGGACCCTCAAAATCCCAATAATTGTACAACCGCTCTCTACTTAGGTCCGAGGTATAGAACACAATATATTGATCCAGTAAGTGTCGACTCATGCTCACCTATAATCGACCTAGGAACTTTAAGAAATAGTACCCAGTTTGGAACTACAATTGAGGTGGAAGACGTTAAATCAGATAGTACCTGTCAATCTAACAGTACTTTCTGCCCTTCTGAAAAAATAGTAAGAGCAGCAAGCTGTTGGCATATGAACTTACAAGTTGTAACCGACTTTACTCAAGATTTTAAGTAAATCTAAAATAATTCAAAAGTAAAATATTGGCCTAACTTTCGTTAGGCTTTTTTTTTGATCTATAACAAGATTCTATGAAAATTTATGATAAAATAATGTTTTAAATTTTAATTTATAAGGAAATATCATGCATTTTAAGCAAGATGGATTTAGTTTAATAGAAGTCATAGTGGCCAGTACTATTATGGTCGGCATGGCCCTATTTATGGCAGATATGAACACAAATATGCAAAAAATGGGAAAAGATATGGAGCAGCGGATGGAAATCATCCAACAATCCAAAGAGATTGAGAGTTTTCTTTCAAGCCAACAAATATGTACTGACAGTCTCCAAGGACTCTCTCTAGATTCTACAAATATTGTCATCAGACTTCAAAATAAAGATGCTTTTGGAAATTATGACGGTACTTACACTGACAGATATTCAGTTGATCCATCCGCCCAAGATCTAACAAAAAATTTTCCAAGAGCGACTTTAAGTCACTTAGAGTTTCAAAATATTGACCTTCCAGATGATGGGCCAGGAAAATTCTATATAGCTTACCAATTTAGAAAAAGTGAAGGATCTCCCTTTTCAAAAAGATATAAAGTTCTTATCTATGGAACGGCAGTCGAGGGAAAAATTGCCAGCTGTTTCTCAACTCCAGAAGAGGTCATTAAAGCTGTAACAGAAAATGTATGTGTTTCCCTAGGTGGCCTTCCAATTGATGGGAAGTGCACACAGATAGACGGTGCAAGCTTTAAACAAGGTTCTATCCCAGTAGAAGCCCTATCTACTAAAGGTCTACTTGATTCCCTTGGCATGGACTCAGGTTCTTCAAATACGGACTTTGGTGAAAAACCTGACTCTGAGGAAAAAAAAAGTAAGTGCCCATCTTATAGAGTAAATAGTTCTTATAGTTCTTCGTCAGCCATGTGTAGAAAGATCTGTTATTCTTCATGTAATGGTCAAACTAAAAACGGCATTGGCCAACAATGCACTATTAAGCTTTTCTCAAGGCTGAGTCAAAGCTCCAGTAGTTGTAGTAAAGATTGTGACGGATCGGCTTACAATATCGCTTGTAAATAAAAAAGGCCCACAATTTAGTGGGCCCTAGGTTTGTACCTTTTTAGGATAAAGTTGTTTAAATATCTTCCCACTCGCCTTCGCCAGCAGTTGGAACTGAAATATCGGATGATGCTACTTTCTTAGTGACCACTGGTCTTGTTTCAACTGTCTCATGACTCTGTTTCGTTTTTAATTGAACAACATTTTCTTGAGACATTTCTTTATTTGAATTTTTATCAGTATTTTTGTTTGGCTTTAATGAATAAGACCTTTTTTCTTTTTTACCATTCTTAGATACTTTCTCATTAGAAGCACTGTTTTTATCTAATAACTCCATACCTTTACCATCATTCCTACCTGTAATTAAATCTGTAAGAAGAATTGAGATGTCTTTTAGTCCTGTCGCCTGTTCATTTAAAGACTGTGTATTTAAGCTTGTTTCATGTGCTATCATTGAGTTTTGTTTTGTTACTTTGTCCAGTTCACTCATGGCCCTTGTAATCTCTTGAACCCCTTGTGATTGTTCAACAGATGCAATTGCTATTTCTTCAATCATATTATCAAGATTATTTGCATGTTCTAGAATTTCACCAAGAGCACTATCACATTGTCTTGCGACACTTTTTCCCTGTTCGACTTTACTCGTTCCACGTTCTACGAGTTCACCAACTTTAGACTCGGTGTTTCTAGCGATGGCCTCTACTCTATTAACTGATTGTAGGAGCATTTCTTCAATTTGCTTTGCTGCATCTCCTGAATGTTGGGCCAGATTTCCAACTTCCTCTGCTACAACAGAAAAGCCTTTACCGTGCTCCCCCGCTCTCGCCGCTTCAACAGAAGCATTAAAAGAAAGTAATTTTGTTTGAAAAACAATATCATTTATAACTTTTGTTTTATCTTCAATTTCTCTAATAACCGTTATAATTTCTTGAATTTCATTCGCATTTTGATTCATTTGATCAATAATTTCAGCGTTAGCATCACTAATTTCATCTATTGATGAAAGCATTTTATCAATAGAGCCCTTTCCAGTTTCAGCTGCACTTCTACTTTTTACTGATAAGTCTTTCGAGCTTTGAGATGCATCGGTATTCTTATTAATCATGGCACTAATTTCATTTAGCGAGGCCACTGTTTGTTGTAAACTAGATGCTTGATCACTTGTTGCATTTGAAAGCTTCCCTGAGTGATCTGATAGTGACTCAGATGCATTGGAAATATTTAAAGAACCACCAGCAATATTATTGGCAATATTCAAAAGATCATCGGAAAGCTTGTTACTAACAACGTAGGCAATAAAACTTCCAAAGAAAAGTATAATTAAAAAACTTATTGAAAAGATATTCGTTGCAACAGAAATTGAAGAGAATGCCTCTTCTGACCTCATCTTAACAAATGCTTTCCAACCAATTGCATTAACAAATTTATTATTACTAAATTCAGAGAATGCATAAAGTGGCTCATTATCAATTGCAAACATTGATTTAATAAAACCTGGTTCTTTTAATTCTTTACTCGCAAGGATTTGTTTATCATACTCACTTATTACATTTAACTTTAAAAAGTCCTCATTTGTATTTTTAGAATCTCTAACTTCTGAAATGACAAGACCATCATTATTGGCCACCCAAACTTGAGCGCCACTTTTTCCTTCTTTCTCTAAGGCTTTATTGGTAGCAATAAGTTCATTTGTAACCCATGCTCCGTTAACAAAGGTTGCAATATATCCAACAAGATCACCAAACTCATCATTTACTGGGGTTGAAAAATAATTACCTAATCTCTCTCCACCATAAATATCTGTGAGAAGAGAATCTTTTTTAAATTCTCCAAAAAATGAACCATAGATTTTCTTATCATAATCTTCAACAAGTTCTCCAGCTTTTGTCTTTTTAAACCAATTGGAAGCTGAATAATCTGCTCCTTTAAACTTATCAAGGTCAAGTTTTTTTCCTGCACTATCTAAGGTATTTGAGGCTACAAATTTTCCGTCCTTATCAACGAAAACAATCATATCGTATAAAGGATATAAACTAACAAGTTCATTGAAATAGAAGTTGGCATCATCAAAGTTTTTACTTTGCAGCGACTTATTTAAAGCGATATTTTGAACGTTATGATAGTAGAGATAAAAAACATTAGAGATAGCCCTTTGAAGTTTTTCAGATGATTGCCCAAAACCATTTCTGATTTCATATTTTTGCTTATTTTGTGCTGATCTAAACTGTAGAAACATCATTGCTCCTACTACAAACAAAATAATTGAGTTCAAGGCGATTAGCTTTGTTTTTAACTTCATATTTATCTCCAAATATAGTTCTATCTTAAACAATATCGGTAATTATTAGTTTTACCTTAAAGAATATATGGAGATTTTCTTAATTTTTGACTTAATAAAAAGCCCTCGACTAAGCGAGGGCCTTTCAAATAGATAAACTATTGATATTTTTAGGATGTGGGTCCTAAAATTTCGATATAAACTTAGCATAAGTATTTGTTTCAATATTATCGATGTCAGAAGACGCACCAATTAAGTTAAATGCCTTTCTTGTTGTATCGCTATTTCTAATAATATGGCCTAAAACAATATCTAATCCACCTTCGAATGAATGGGAGTAGAATAAGTGTTGAGCGTTTCCATAAGTTGTATAAATACTTGCAGCATCCTGATTTGCTGAATCATAAAGGAAAGCATCCTCGCTACCAGTAAAGTATTCTAAACCTAACTTAATTTTTGAATTTAGAGAGTATTTTGCCCCAAAACCCATCGCCGTACCGTTTTTGGTATCACTATCTGTTGACGATGTTAACCATCCGCCCACTCCAGTAAGTCCACCTTTTGACTTTGTTACTGTACTAACTCCATGTAAGTAAACATCGAAATTAGAACCTTTAATTCCTGAGAATTCTGAATAAAAAGATGTTCTATCAAGACTTAAATATAGATTTGAACCTGTAGAACTTGGAAGAGTCGGCATATCTTTGACAGTAAAATAAGTCGCTGTGAAATAAAAGTTCCTTGAGCCAGCAAAGTTAGCTTTATCAAATTCATAAATTAAAGCATAAGCAGGAGAATTAACATCTACCTTATCACCACTTGAATCTGATAAACCATCTAACATTTGCCCATTAAATGGCACTGAAGATACAGGAGTATAAACTAACTTAAATGCATGTCCACTTTCAAGTCCATAAGACAGTGCCATACCATCCCAGTTGCCACCAAAAGATAAAACGGGGTAGTTCCCCTTTTTAGCTTCATTACTAGAAAATTGTCTAGGAGCTCCATGTGATGTTGGTAACCGGCCAAATGTTAAAGTCAAGTTTTTAGAAAAAGCATAGTTAGCAAAAGCTCTCTCAACAAAAAGACTTGAAGAACTTGCAGAAATTCCACGTGATAAATCATTAAAAGCTGAATCTTCAGGGCTAGTGCCCCCATCAGTGTTGAAGTGATTTACGTATTTTGCCATACTCAATTTACCATAAAAAGATAACTTATCTGAAGGGATCGAACTGATATTTAAGTTTAAAAAGACCCTTTGATAACCTGCAGCCTGCTTACCGGTACTTCTAGCTTCCCCAGAGTTAGTATTGGTATTAACGACTGTATAATCATCCTTAATCTCTCTTGTATAAGAATCAAAACGATACTCTAGCCGTCCGCCAACTTTTGTATAGTTTTCATACCCAGCGTATTCAAGAGCTTCAACTCTCTCTTCTAATGTCTGAGCTGCTGCACTAAATGCAAACATAGAGCTCATCCCTAATATTAATAATTTTTTCATTATATTTTTTCCTTTTTTAATTTTGTTATCCACCAATTTTAGAAGATGCATCTGTACAACTTAATGTACAACCATCGATCGTTACAGAATCCGACGTACACGTTTTCCACTTCATAACATTACCTTGACGTCCACCTGTTGCTGGAACATCTTTTCCTCCACACTGTGCTTTAACAGCAGCCTGAAAATCGTCTTTTGCTCCACCAAATGCACTAAATGCTCCGGCAAGTAAGGCAAAAGAAATTACCATTCGTAACTTCATGCATTTCTCCTTCCATGATTATTAAAATAAACTTAACTTAATGTTTAATAAATCTATTTTGCCTAATCTCAAAACAAAATCAACAGAGTAAATTACTTTCATATCTTAAACAAAGTGAAGATTTTGAGAGTTTTAATAGAATGTAATTTTAGAAAGTAGAGTTTTAAAGTCAGTGATTAGAAGTGATCAGCAATCGCAAAACATAAATTTTGCCCATAGGCATAAGACACCTCAACTAAAAGTCCTGGGCAAGTAATATTAACTTCATTGACTCCCTCACCTAAAATATCAAAGGCAAGAAAACGAACGCCATCTTTGCAAAGATCGTCAGCAATTTTATTACAGATTTTTTTTATGTTTTCAGGAAGAATTACTTTTTCAAATTTTGCACCCTGAGCGATATTTGCAAGAAACTCTCCCTTATTAGGTTTTTTTATAATACTTCCTATTTCTTCACCATCAAAATAAATTGCCCTATACTCTCCATTGTATACGTCTTTTACAAATGGTTGACACACGATAGCCCCGTGAAACTCAGTCACTTTTTCTTGAAACTTCTTTAATAAATCAGAGTCTTTAATGGAAACCTTTTCTACACCAATACCAGAATAGAGATCGAGAGGTTTTAGAATAATATCTTCATATTTTTTATTCTCAAGTCGATTGACGAATTTTAAAAAACCTTCCTCTGAACTTCCAATATAACTCAAATGACTATGTGATAAGTCCTTATAAGCTATCATTTTTTCATTGTACTTCATGATCTCAAGAGGTGAATTTAAGACTTCACAACCTGTATCTTGTTTTACTTGGTCAAGCATAAGTAAGTATCTATGATATTTCGTATCATAAGGAGGATCAATTCTCATATGTATTACATCTTTATTAGATATTTCATAATTCAAAGATTCTCCTTTTTTTAAATGATCGAGGTAGCATCCATCCTCTTTAAACTTACCAGTAAATTTAAAAACCTTAAATGCAGTACCTGGTTCATTCGTTATATAAAAATCTTTTTCCAGTAAGAGGTAACATTCTATGCCTTTTTCTTGAAAGCTTAAGGCCATCATAAGGGTAGAATCTTTTTTAATATTCAGTTTTTCAAGTGGATCAATAAAAAATATATGTGACATTTATAAACCTTTTTTTAGAAATTCAATAAAACTAGTATTTTCATCGAATTGTTTTTCTTTTTTTATTAACATAAGAACAAAGTCTTTTAAATCTAATTTGTACTTTACAAAAATTTCCTCAAGCTCATCCCTCTTTCCTTCATATGTTCCGAGAGCTGCAAATCGAGCATTATTCCATTCCTCTTTAAGTGGCCAACAGCTTTCGATACCTAATTGTGCACAGAGGTCAGTAATTGTCGGTAGAAATTCATTTTTTAAAAAGTCTAATAGAATCCTATCACTCCCAGTTTTTTTTATTTTATACTGAGTTCTTAGCTTTTCCATTAAACTTACAATTTTTTTATTAAGCTTCAGAAATTTTTCTTTTTTTATAATAATTCTTGATTGGTCTTCTTTTGAATAATTGAAGTACTCAATGATCATTTTCTCAGAAATAAATTGAGCTAAGTTTTCATTAAAACCAACGTTATCACCAACAAAGATAATTGTATGAACAAGCTCATGGAAAACAAGTTCTACAAGTGCCTTGTCATTGTAATGAAAAAAGGATGATAAAATATTATCATCAAAAGGTAGTAATGGATGGTTAAGGGTTGAGTATGCATAAACAGGTCTCATATAAGTATGAAATCCTTCTTTTTGTTTGCTACTTTCAAACTCCATTGCTGATTTTTTGGAAAAGAACCCGAGATATGGAAAACTACCGACAATAGGAAATGATGTTTCAATTGCCTTGATCTTATCAACTTCTGAATGAATGACTAAGTAAGTTACTGCTTTTTGATCTAAAATTTTAACTTCATCATAAATTGAACTTTCTTCAAGCCCATAGTATTTAAAAAAGTACTTTTTAGCCTTTTCTATAATTCTAACTTTATGCTTATACTTCTCATCTTGATTAGGATCATTTAGAAATTCAGCGTTATCAATATCTCCATACTCAAGAGATAGTTGCCCAACACCCTGTTCAGCTATATATGAAACCTTTGCACATGAAATAAATAGGAAAAGAATTAATAAACGCATACCTTATCATAAAGGTGCCAGGACCTTTGTGGTACTTACACTGCGTTAAAACATCCAGGACAATCCGGCGGAGTAGGTCATATTATTTTCGGCTGCAGACGTATCAAAATCAGGCATTACAGTTTTAGCAGCGACTGTAAGTCCCATCAATTGAGAAATTTTAAATCGAAGTGAGAAAGAAGCATAACTAGAACTAAAAATTTCTTTATCTTGCTCTTCCTCAAATTCAAATTTTGTTCCATTTGAATCAAACTTATATCTCTTCGTTCCGGATGTCGTATATTTAGCATAACCTATGGCCAAGGTAGGTACGATTCGAGATTTTCGACCTGCAAAGGCTTGTCTTATTCCAACTCCACTAACTTGAGTAATTACAGTATTTTCTTGCTCAATAATGGTGAATGGATTTCCTTCAGCATCCTCTATATTAACTTCCCTATCATCTAGTAGTGTTTGGGTCGTTTGAGAGTAGTTTAGTTCAAGTGCTGTGTACTCCCACATAAACCATGCCCAATTAAGGACGTAACCAACAGTTGTAGTCCTCGCCGCCCCTGGATCAGGATTAAGGTCAGTTTCCACTCCATCCACCTTACTTATTGAATAAGTATAACTAAGGTTAAGATCAACATATGAGAATGCTGAACTAGAAAATATTAATGCTAAAAATAAGAATAAGATTTTTTTCAAACTTGCCTCAGTCCTTTTTTTTAAGGGTGAGACTTCCTTGTTATAATAAACGCCAAGCAGCTCATCCCAATGCACGCCAACATTAGTTTTAACGTGAAATTAATTTTTGCAAAGGTAATACTCAATGCAAAAATGATTACGATCACAACAGCTGATGTTATTTTAGCCTTAGGCCTTATCACTCGGTTGTTCTCCCAATCTATTATAGCATCTCCGAAGTAAGGTAAGGAAGTGAGCCAAGAATGCACCCTTGGTGAACTTTTTGAGAAGAGATATGCAGCTAAAATAAAAAAAGGTGTGGTTGGAACAATGGGCAATACAGCACCAATAAGCCCCAAGAGGACTGATATCCAACCAAGTATAAATAAAATTGTTTTAAGGGCAAATTTTGCCGTCATCTCTTGAGGACCTTTTATTGAAGTAGAGTTACTTTTTTTCCGTAGTCTCTTATTACTTCGCCCTGACATGATAAAGCAGTTGCAGATGTAATTTTTAAATCAACCCAATGCCATTGGAAATCTTGTTCTTCAGTTTCAGGTTTAAAGTGAACAATTCTAAAGCAACTCGTTCGTCCCTTCCATTTTGTTTCACCTTTCATCGATCCTTTACTCTCAACTAGGACACGATAAGTTTTTCCAACCATTTCTTTTCGAACTTCTGCTTGAATATCCATTTGGTGCATTTGAATTTCTCTTAGTCTACGTCCACGAATATCCTTAGTTAGAATATCTTTCATTTTCGAGGACTTAGTTCCCTTACGAGAAGAATAATTATATGAATAGATAAAGTCGTACTGAGCCTTATCAAGAAGGTCTAGAGTTGCTCTATGTTCTTCTTCAGTCTCATTTGGAAATCCTGCAATGATGTCCGTTGAAAGAACAATATTAGGATTAGCTTTTCTTATAGCTTGAATCCTTTCAAGGTAATGCTCAATAGAGTATTGTCTTAACATTCTTTGTAGAACAGAATTTGATCCGGATTGAACAGGTAGGTGCAGATGGTTTGCTAATTTTTTAGATTTACTATGAACAGCAATAAGCTCATCAGAAATATCGTATGGATGGCTTGTAGTGTATCTAATAATTTCAAGGCCATCAATTTTTTCAAGTTCCATAATTAACTCAGCAAGAGATTCTCCATTCTTCTTTCCAAATGAATTAACATTTTGGCCTAGTAGAGTTACTTCCTGAATACCTTGATGATTAACTAATCTTGCAACATCATTTACAATTTCAGTTATACTTCTTGATTTTTCACGTCCTCTCGTAAAAGGAACGATACAGTAAGAGCAAAATTTATCACAGCCTTTAATGATATTAACGAAAGCCTGTGGTGTTCCACCTGAGATTTTAGTTTCAATTGAATAGTTCTCGGCCCGATCCCAACTTGTGACCGCAAATTTTTTATCTCCAGCGTAAGCTCTATAAACCATCTCACCAATATTATCGACAACATCAGTTCCAAAGGCAAAGTCTAGTTGTGGGTATTTCTTCAAAAGTTCTTTAGACTCTGTTTGAGCTATACATCCACCTGCTGCAATTTTAATTTCTTTATTAGAAATTTTATTATGTTTTGTTCCACCTAAGTGTGAATAGAATTTTTGGTTTGCTAAATCTCTTATGGCACAAGTATTAAAAAATAATAAGTCAGCCTCATCTTGATTCGTAGTCAAAGTAAAATTGAGGGGTTCTAAGTGAGATAAAATTCTTTCCGTGTCATGATAATTCATCTGACACCCGTAAGTTTTCACCCACATTTTTCTTTTAGGAAATTCTAAATCACCAATAAGTTTAGACCCATTCTCTAAGGTCTTAATTTCGTCATAATTAATTTGGTCCACAAGCTCACCCTGTTAATTGGTTCTTATGTTAATATTGAGTGCGGAACATAACAAAGTGTGTCTAAACTGTAAAGAAAAATGAGTTATTCCCCCTCCATTTAACCTATTGTTTTTTTTCAAAGTTACTTAGCAGAATCCCCCAAAAAGGAGTCTTTTTGTAAAACTTATAGGGCATCTCCTCAGAAGATACTTTTTATATTATTTTGAATTTTTAATTGGAGAAAGTATGAAAATAAGCACAATGTTTTGCCTAATTATTACGCTGATTTTATTAAACAAAATAGCTTATGCCCTAATTGCTAGCTAAGCTAAATCCCGAAGTTTTTCACAGCAATGTAGAAAATTAAGTTAAAAACAAAGTGAAGTACAACAGGTTCGAGCATACCTTTAGTCTTAATCCTCGACTTTGCACATATCCAACCTAGCAACAAAGTATAAAATAATTGGAATCCTATAAACCCATGGAACTCTTCAGGTAGATACCAAAGTGCTGGTAGATGAGACATACTGAAAAGGATTGCATTTAAATAAATAATTACTGGTTTTTTAAGCTTCGCATTCTCAAACACTTGAATGAAAGCTCCCCTAAAAACAAGCTCCTCTATAATTGGAGCTAAGATTAAGATTTGAATAAAAAGGTACTCAATATATTTAAACGGTGACTTTAATTCCAAACTTTTTGTAAGAAGAATACAAATCACTCCAATAATAGATACTGCGCTTAAACGAAAGGCAAAACCTTTTCGATCAAATTTACCAAGAATTTTTTTATTCTTAAATATGAAGAATATTGTCAGGATAAAAAAAGTATCAAAGACATAAGTTATAGAGATTGTTGATTTAGATTGAAATATATCCCATGGAAAGAACCACGACATATAGAAATAGAAAATCGGAACAATAAATACAATTAATAACTTCATGGACAACTTTATTTAGATTGAGTATGCCCTAGGCTAACTTTTTTAGCTTATGTTCGCAATACTTAATAAAATCTAGTTTGAAGTTTGTTGGATCAAGTATTTCAACTGCTGGACCTAATTCACATAACCATTCAAAAATCTCATCACTTGGCTCTAAAGTAGCCGCCCAGATAAAATCTCCGTCAGGATTAGTGAATAAACAAGGATTATCAAAGAAAGTACTATTAAAGTTTAAACGAAACTTATCTTGAGAATATATTTTTAAAACCAAACGTACATCGGTATCAGTCATACCTCTTAAAGAAGAAACAAAGTCATCGATTTGAATCTTTGAGTATTCTTTTTCATAAGGTTCATTTTCTTCATAAGTTTGAGAGATGTTATTTATAACTATATTTAAGAGTGATTTATCCATCGTATCTTCGGCTACTAAATTTAACCTTCCATCAAAAAAAACAATTTTTCTAGGTAGCACTTTTAAAGATATATTATCTGTTTTTAAATGAACAACTTTCTTCTCTACTATAGATTCCTCAAGGAAAATTAGGATTTCTTTCGACGGATTATTAGATTCGTCCAATAGGCTTGGCTTTTGCTCCATTAAAACATGCTCTAATGTTAAAACAGGAGAGAATATATCTGACTGTTTATGCTTTTCTTCCTCTGCTAAAAGCTTTTCTTTCAATCCTGCGTGATATGGACTTCCCACACATTCAGCAATTTTTGGAAAATGAGCTTGAAACTGAACCCATTCCAACAAAGAAAATTCCAAAGTAAAATGAGGTTTATCAACAGGTGGTGTAAAGAATTTTTCCTCACCTTCATTCGAAATAGAAAAGGAGTAATTTAATTCTTCTAGAAAATTAAGAAATGGGTGTAGTTCCCATTTTTGTAAGTTTGTTTCTTCACAAATCTTTGTCAAAGCTTTTGGTCCTGAAATTTCTGTTAAATATTTCAATACCGTCCAAAATTTGTCTTGTTCCAAAATAGAATTTTTGGTCATAATACCTCTCAATACGAACTTATTACTTGTCGGTTTTGCTCCGGTAAAACTTTAGTGCTTTTTATACTCGCTTAAGGCATAATAAAACAATGATTTGGAAAGGAACCTTAAAATATCCAGTACTTATAATTGGTATAATCCTATTTGGACTATACCTTAATGATCCTAAAACTAAGCAGTTTTGGAGTAAGTATAGTGGCCGATATATCCCTAATACTTGTAGGGCCGTAATGGACCGTGTTGAGGTCAAAGCGCCGGACTACTGGAGCTTTGAATGTCCTGGAACTCAACTTTTAAAAATTACTATTCAGTCTCAAAATGTTGAAACAAAACAGCCTCTTATCAGGCAGGCCATTTATAAAGAGCTAGCTAATGCTTATAAAACTCTAGGTAGATTTTCTAATCCAGAAACCCTCGAGTATCTTAAGAACATAGAGATTTCAGTTGTTCACACTAGGTTAAGCGTAAAGTCTAAGACAGATGGTCAGGCGGTAGTTCAAATGATTTCTAAAGTATCCCCTACAGAGATTGCTAATCACTTAAAACTAACCGTTAAAGTGAAAGAGTTTAAGAAATAAACTTAGGTTATTATCTGACAGAAGTAATTCTTCTTCCCATACAATTCGATACTTCCAACAGTGGAGATACATACGAGGTGCTTCCCTAGAACCATAAAGTGGATCACCGTAAATTGTGTTCCCAATAGCTTCTAGTTGCTTTCTGATTTGGTGTCTCGCTCCTTGGAAGAGTTCAACTTCAACTAAAGAGAGATTTTCTTCTTTATTAAATTCGATAAGTTTTACCTTACATTCTACTTTTTTAGAGTCGATATCACTTGAAGAACAGATCTCAACCTTTGCACCTTTTTTTCCAAAGGATTTCAGATAATGTGTTAGTAAACCTTCTTGATTTAGTTTTCCATCAACTACTGCCAAGTACGTTTTAGTCTTAATAACTTCCTTAAGATTTGCCCGTACAACTTTATATAACTCTTCATTTTTTGAATAAATTATTAACCCACTAGTCTCAAAATCAAGTCGGTATAATAGACCTCTATCGTAGTTGGCTTTATTTACTTCTAGCTCAGTTGCTCTTCCTTCTTTTCTTAAAAATGAAAGGATATTGTCACTTTCATTATAACTAAGTGGATGACCATGAACTCTTGGAGGTTTTGATAATGTGATTATATTTTTATTTTCAAATAAGATTTTAACGTCAGGACCAACGTAAACGGGGTTAACCATATTTTGATTTAAGAGGTTGATAGGTAATGAAATAATATCACCTTTTCGAATAGTTTTTTGAAGGTATTTTTTACTAAGTTGGAATTTTTTTAATTGGGATTTACTCAAACCGGTAAGTATAATAATTCCCTCCATAACAGAGGGAAATTCACCTATAAAACAAAAATTTATTTTATCGTTACTAGGGTCCACTATTTATTGAGCACGAACTCGATGTCCTTCTGTTTTCAGATCTCTCTTTCTCAGAACAAACTCGACTTTTCGATTCGTATCATTTGCAACGGCCCTACTATCACCATAAAAAACTGATGAAATTTTTTCTGGGCGGACACCATTTTTAATTAACACTTTAGTAACCTCTTCAACTCTTTTGGCACTTAATAAGTAAGGACCTACAGTTTTATCCTTATCATGAATCTCTCCTGGTTCAGCGTAACCCTCAATATGGATGGTCCAGTCATTATCCTTCATAAGGTTAGTGATTTTTTTAAACACTGGAACAAAGGTATTATTACTAATAGCAGTTGAGCCCTTCTTAAACACGATTTTATCTTTAACTCGAATCTTTACACCCTCAGGCATTTGATACACATCGACAGATTCGGCCAATGCATACTTGGCAAGAACCTCTTTCATTTGCTCGAGATTTTCATCAGACTCTCTATTTATTTCATGCTTATCTAATATACCTTCAGTGGTGAGAAGATCTATCGGAAACGGCTCTACTGGATCCTGAGATTCAATCATAGTTGGAGAATCATCTGGTGATTTTCCAAGTTGAATTGTTTCACCAATCTTCATGGCATTTCCGGCGAAGGCTTTTCTAATTGAACCTGCAACAGAGTTATATTTTGATTCATCTGTCTTACTCATTGCATACAGAAGAACGAAGAATGTTAGTAGAAGTGTTACCAGATCCGAGAACGTGGCCATCCATGCAGGGGCCCCGGGAGGTGGACATTCCTCAACAGGTGGACATTCTGGGCATTCCATTTCTTCATCGGCCATTAGTCATCTCCTTGCACTTGTCTTTGAGCAGGAGGTAAAAATGAATCTAGTTTTTCTCTAATAACTCTTGGGTTTTCACCCGCAACGATACCAAGAACTCCAGCAATAATGATATTCATTACCAAGACTTCATTTTCTGAATAAAATTTAAGCTTATTTGAAATAGGTCCCATCATAATATTGGCGAGAGCTGCTCCATAAAAGGTTGTTAACATGGCAACGGCCATGGCCTTACCTAGTTCTTCTGGTCCCCCGGAAAGGTTTTGAAGCATGAGTACAAGTCCAATCAGAGTTCCAATCATTCCGAATGCCGGGCCATCATCTGCAATTCCTGAGATCATTGCTTGCCCTAATTTATGTCTTTCAGCAAGTGAATCTATTTCTAATTGAAGTATTGAAGTTATAACTTCTGGTGGCCTGTTATCTGCTGCTAAGGTGACTGCTTTTTTTAAGAATGGGTCTTCAACAGGTACTTTCTCTAAAGCAAATACAGATTCTCTTCTTGCTGTTTCAGCTAATTTTTGAATTTCATCTATCATATTTTTTGGATTAGTTGCTGAATTAAAAATTGATTTCATCCAAACAGGAGCAATCAATTTAACTTGATCCATCGGCCACTTAAGAAAGATCGCTGAAGCAACCCCTCCACCAACAATCGCAATTGACGGAACATCAATAAATGCAGCAATTGATCCACCTGCGAGAATCCCTCCCACAATAGAAGCCGCTGCTAATATTAAACCAATAATCGTAGCTATATCCATACATCTAACCTTTTTAAATTTAGTTCTACTGAATAGATATTCGGCTACTTATGGCAACAACTTTAAAACTTTATATAAATGTCTATTTTTTCCGGATTGAATTAGTCCAGTTACTAGGCGGCCTTTCTAAACACTGTCTGTGTAAGTGACTTCACTTCATCATCAAAACTTTTCATAGAGGCACCTCTTTCCATTTTCTCCTCCATTAGGCGAAAAAAGATATTATCTGCAGAGTTAGCAGAAACCATAATGCTCAATAGATGGGATAATTTTAAATTGGTATCTTTTAACTGAACTTGATTAGATGTATTTATCTGATTATTTTGCCCCTCTATCCAATTATCTAGAGAAATAACCAAACGAAGCTTATCTCCGATTGAACGACAGTTAAATGAATCAATAAGGGCTTCTTGTTTTTCTAAAAAATTTTCAACAAGTAAGAATTCTTCTTTATGAAATTTATTTGTAAATTGGTTTTTAAGACTGTAGTAAAATGATTTTGCACTTTCTGTGAAAAATAAAAAATCTTCAAGGTTATCTATATGTGTTTTATCTTGAGATATAATATCTTTAATTAAGAGCATAACTCTCTTACTAATAAGCCCCTCCTGAGCAACCTTCCATGCCCCATCTAAACTTTCAAAGTTTGTAATGGCATTAACAAGTGGGAGAATATAAATATCATTAAGCTCGTATATCAATGCACTTTGATAAGCTTGAAAAGATTCCCGTAAATGGCACCACTTCTCATCCCCTCTATGAAAAACACATTTCTGTCGAAGGAGTTCACAATTAATTAATTCGTGCTGGGCAACTCTAGAAAAGTATTCCCAAGACTCTTGATAAATATTATCTTTTAGTTCACAACTTCTAATAAAATACTCGTAAGTTAAACTTCTTTCCTTGCTTACCCATTTTACTTTAACTGGCTTTGCTGATTTTGTTTTTTCGACAACAGAGGTAAAGACATTTTGTAATTGATCTTCATTTATAAAACCTTTTAAATGACTTAATAGCTCGTCATCATTTCCAATATGATTAACATCAAGTACAAAAAGATCATCAACTTTGATCCAAAAAGAGTAATCCTCTTGATTAAACTGAGAAATAACATTATTAGAATTCACTTCCCATTTTTCACAAACTTCAACAATTCTAAAAATATGAATAGACTTTAAATTACTCATGACTAGATGAGTTTCTCCAAAGTTGGAAAGAGCTTGTGCATTTAGATTAACCAAATCATTCTGATCCATCTCCATTGGTTTCTGATTAATATCCATAAAAGGAATATAGGTCATATTCTTTGAGTTAATCTGTTCTTTTAATTGAAACATGAGATTGTCTTCGAACTTTTGATCCCATGGTAAATAAATATGGGAGTATTGATTTTTTCTGAACAAGGGGTTTTTTGTAAAGGTGTAAACGTTTGAATGACGGCTAAAGAATTGAGTTTTTTTCCAGTCGAATGACATTGATACTCCCCCAGAGAAAGCTGTTTCGGTACTGAAATGTTAACATATTATAAGGTGCGGAGCAATAACCACTTATTATGGTCAGTTAATCTTCAAACAAAACTAACTGCCGAATATATCTGGCGAAAAACTCTTAAATCATGAAGTAAAAATGAAAAAACTATTTTTCCATCATCGTTGAGTCTAAATAAGAAACCATAGCGGCCCTTAATTCTTCAAGTGAAAGTTCGTCAGTATTTTCATCTTGTAAAAGTTCTTTTTTGATCAGCTCAACAGGAAAGCCCGTCATTTCAGCAAAGGCTTTAAGGTCTACTTTCTGATTCTCATTAGTACTTGCGTTCATTCAATTCTCCTTGAACATAATGTCTTTCTTCCGTGTAAAGACATCCGATATTTCTGAATTTTTCATTTTTCTTAATCTTATGACAGACAGCATATCTATTTAGAAAAACTTATGTCAAACACTCAGTTACAAATGTAAGAAGTTGTTATCTTTTTATGAATTTATTTCGCAAGTACTTAGAATTAATAGATATATCAACTCAAGAGTAAAAGAAAGCTTTTTAGTTTGGCTAATATTTCATCATATTCTGATTGGGCGTCACTCTCTAGCGTAATTCCGCCTCCAGAACCATACTTTAACTCTTTTTGTAAGAAATCAACTTCTGCAGATCTGATATTTATTGATGCTGTTAAAGAGTTCTTATACATTAGTACCGTAGAACCACAATAAAAGCCCCTAACACCTTTCTCTATCTCTTTAATTAGTTTCATCACGTTCTTTTTAGGAGCACCTGTAATGCTTCCTCCAGGATAGAGAGAGTATAAAATATCTGCAAGGGTATTATCGTTTGAGAGCTTTGACTCAATAACTGAAAACTGATGAACAAGGCCTGGTACATGTAATGGTGATTTTTTTCTTACCACTTTTGCTGGTGAAAAATTAATCCTCGTTAAGTCATTCCTCATTAAGTCAGTGATCATATAAAGTTCGGCCTGATCCTTTCGACTATTTGTTAAGATAGACCATGCCTCATCTCTTTTGTCCTCATGATCAACTTGTACCGTTCCTTTAATAGGCATTGTCCGTATGATTGGCTCTGAGAAATTTTTATCAATTTGAAAAAGGCACTCTGGAGAATTACTCAAAAACAGCTTCCCAAGGGAGTCTATATATGTACCGTGAGCATATGCCCCAACTTTCAAAGCATCTCTCCATAAAATATCAATATATTCTCTGGCGGTTAGCTCTTTATTACACCTAAAATAAAAGGGTCTGGTTAGATTCAATTGATAGCAATCTCCAAGATGGAGATGTTTATAAGTTTCTTTAAATTTTTTATCATAATCTTTAAACTTGGGCATTGAAAGAATATCAAATTCTAAATTTTCATCCAAATCAAAGTCGAATACACCATCTACCTGCACTGTTTCATATTCAATATAAATAGCTAAGGGTTTATTCTCTTCAATGAGTTCGAAAAGTTCAACACACATAAAACCAAATTCATAAAACAAATGAAGTACGTGAGGCTTTTCATAGTAACGACCAACCTTAAACTCAGCTAATTCTTCCATAAAATTTGAAACTGATTCAGTTGATCTCTTCCCAGAGATAAGGTCAATTCGAAAGTTTTTATACTGTATAAATGCTTTAGAAGCTTCGGTACAAACTAGCTGCTTATGATTTTTATAAAGATAAAATGTGGAATAAATTTTATCATCCACGAGGTTGTGATGGATCGAACTGTAGATCAGAAAATTTAGTTTGGGCTGCGACCCAAGCAAGCTTAACTGTTCCAGGTTCACCGGCTCTGTTTTTGGCAACTATAATTTCTGCAACCCCTTTTTCAGGAGTATTCTCATCATAATAATCCTCTCTATGAATAAGAATAACAACATCGGCATCCTGCTCGATTGAACCTGACTCCCTTAAATCTTGAAGCATTGGTCTTTTATCAGTTCTTGAAGTGGCAGATCGGTTAAGTTGTGACAGGGCTATAATTGGACACTTAAGTTCTTTTGCAAGTTCTTTGATGGCCCTTGAAATCTCTGCAATTTCCTGCTCTCTAGAACTTTTCTTAATATGTGGTTGCATCAGCTGAAGGTAGTCTATAATGATAAGTCCGATTCCTTGTTCAGAAACGACTTTTCTTGCTTGTGATTTAATGTCTAAGATTGTTGTGGCACCACTATCATTAATAAAGATAGGTAGTTTTGACAGCTCTTGAACAGCAAACCCCAAGTTTCGTAAATCCGAATCTGTATAGTCGTTCGTTCTCATTTTTCGGCCGTCAATATTGGCTTCACTGGATAGAATTCTTCCTGAAAGCTCAGGAGCTAACATCTCGTAAGAATAAATCATAACAGGTAAACCTGAAATTTTGATTGAGTTAACTGCAAGGTTTAAAGCAAAGGCGGTCTTCCCCATACCCGGTCTTGCTGCAATAATGATCATCTGACCAGCTTGCATCCCTAAGAGACGCTGATCAAGAGCATTAAATCCGGTAGACAGTCCTAAGATCTCACCTGCTTCTCTTTTCCCCTGCTCCAATCTTCTTAGATTCTCTTTTAAAGATTCTTTTAGTGTTACGACAAAATTAGTTCTTGTCTCATTAGCAAGACTAAAGAAACTTGACTCAACATCATCAATAAACTCTTCAACATTACCAATAAAGTTCATTCCTTGATCAGTAATTCTCATTGAAGTTCGAACAATACCTCTCAGTACGGACTTATTTTTTATTATTTTCCCATAGTGATAGATATTGGCGGAACTTGCAGTATCTTCGATTAATTGCAGAACGGCTGCTTGGCCACCAACAGCTTCGAGTTTCCCCATATCCGTTAATTTGGCACAAATACTTACAAGGTCAAAAGGTTTACTATCAATTGATAAATCCTTAATTCCTTTATAAATTATTCCATATTGTGGGTGGTAAAAGTCTTCATCATTAATATTTAAATCTGTGATGTTATCAAAACATTTATTATCAACCAATAAACATCCAATCATTGCTTTCTCAGCTAACAAGTCATGAGGTAATTCTTTTGAGTTCACCAATTGATTCATACTCTCTCCACAAAAAATAATCAATAAAACAAAAAAGACCCACTTTCCAGCGAAGGAAAGCGGGCCCTATTTTTAATTAAGCTTCAGTTGTTTCTTCTGTTTCAGTTGCTTCTGTTGTTTCTGCATCAGCATCTACTTCAGGAGCATCTTTCTTAGCAGCAGCTTTTTTAGCAGCGGCTTCTTGTTTCTTCTTAATTTCTTCAACTTGTTTAGGGTCCATTTCTACTTTAACTTTAAAAGTAGCTTCAACGCCTTTAAATAATTTTGCAGTAATGTCAAAATCACCTAATGTTTTAATTGGGGTTTCAATTGTGATCAATCTTCTTTCCACAATTGCACCTTGCTTTTCTAATTCTTTAGAAAGCTCAGAGTTTGTAACAGTTCCAAATAATCTTCCTGTTCCACCAACTTTTTTCACTAAATTAATAGTGATTTTACTAATTTTCTTAGCAAGATCTTCTGCAGCAGCTTTTTCTTCTGCAACTTTCTTAGCTAACATTTTTTGGTAATCGGCCATTTGCTTAGAGTTACCCTCATCAGCTAATTTTGCCTTTTTATTTGGAATTAAATAATTTCTTGCAAAACCTTGAGATACGTTAACGATCTCACCAATATTTCCAAGACTCTTTACGCTATCAGTTAAAATAACCTTCATAATAAATCTCCTTAATCTTCTTTTCTAGTCATCAACTTTTTAAAGTCAACAAACATATCGGCCAGCCCCACTACTGCGAGAACTTGACCAGCTGTTAACACGGTAATCACGACCATTAAAGATCTGAAAAAACCTGTTAGTTTCAAAAAGTCTAAAAATGCTAAGTATATTCCAAATCCCTGAAAGAAATAAAATACGCCTAAGGTTTTTAAACTTGTCATACCAATTATAGAAAACCATGGACCTAACTCTCCACCCCAAATCGCTAAAGCGAGTGAGACAATTACAAACCATATCGTTTGATCAGGCATTTTAAAATTCAGTAAATAAGTTTCACTATACTTACAATCATTCATCTTGTTTACGAGTCTATTACTTTTTAGTAATAAAAAGAGATTCGCCCATAACATTATAAATAATCCAACGAGGAAAATACTTGGAGCATTTTCAATCACTGTCTGTGCCATCAAATCAGGTTGGGCCAAAAGAGCTTCAACTTCAAACGGTTGACTCTCACCTGAGGCCTCAACTTTCTTTCTTTGTTCTTCAAGCATCGGTTGAATTTTTTCAAATTCAATCGACAATCTTTCTTTCAATGTTAATTCTGTTGATAAAGATCCAACATAAACCAAACCACTTACAAGTACAGTTAAGGTTACCCCTACTGCAATTATGCCTTTGATTGGATTTATCTCTCGTCTTACAACTTCACTTAATGCAAAAGAAATTCCTACACTTAAAATAAAAAAGAAAAATATAGTTAAATCTTGTCCCCATACTTTTAAAGAAAAGTAGCAGGTAATAAGTCCAATAAATGCAACTGCTGCCCCTTTAGCCCTTCCATACAGTACAGAAGATAAACCTAAAGGATAAGGAGTAAACACAGTCATAAATACACTAAAGCATAAGAGGGCTGAAAAGATCCCCATCATGACAAGCCTACCTAGGACCTGAAAACTTGAATTTTCGTGTTCCGCATTTAATTGGTACATCTAAAACTATCTAGCTGTTCTGTTAGACATGTAGCTAATTAGGCCCATACATCTACCACGCTTGATCGCTGATGTTGCAGCTCTCTGGTGTTTAGGTCTTAGACCTGTAACTCTAGCTGGAGAGATTTTACCAAATTCATTTACTAACCATGAGTAAGTTGAAGGGTCTTTCCAATCTGGAGAAGTTTTCTTTGC
This sequence comes from Bacteriovoracaceae bacterium, assembly GCA_047634375.1. Lineage (GTDB taxonomy): Bacteria > Bdellovibrionota > Bacteriovoracia > Bacteriovoracales > Bacteriovoracaceae. Next base: position 37,079 of record JBLIAG010000010.1, on the reverse strand, counting down.
AGAAAAGTAACAAGATTTTCTCTTAGAGAACATTTTCTTTTCTTTTTCAGCATCAAAACTGTTTTCAGAAGCGTTGTGGTTAGGGTTTTTGTAAGCTTTAACTACAGCTTCTTGATCTGCATCAACACCTAATTTAATAAATACGAACTTTAAAACATCTTCCGAGATTCTAAAACGTCTTTCTAATTCAGTGTTAATGTTGGCGTCAGCCTTATACATAATGTATATGTATTGACCTTTAGTTACTCCATTAGATGTTGGTTGAGCAAAAGATTTAACTCCCCAATTATCTTCAGTAAGTAATTCACCATTAAAAGTTTTGATTGTTTCTTGAACAACTTCAGCTACTAGTTTAGCTGCTTCTTCGCTTGTTTCTGGGCGAAGAACGTAAGCAGATTCATAAATCATACATTTTCTCCTGGGTTTTATATTAAGCCCTGATCCACAATGGTCAGAGCGAGTAAAATTAGATGATTAATTATAAATGTCAGTGCAGCACACTAACATAGTGAAAAAAAGATGAAAACCAGTTTCTATCGAAATATTCAACTTTATAATGTTTATACTGCTCATTTCCACAAGCTGTTGTTTTTTCGTTCACAAAGCAAAATACTTTGGTTATAAATATTCACCTATGCGAGCAATAATAAGTTTTTTGATATTAATGAGTGTGAGAACATTCTCAAAACTATTCTATAAAACCGAAGTGAAGTGGATTTCAGACCTTCAAAACTTCGACAATATTCGAGTGGTAGTCCTCCTAAACCATACTTCACTCTATGAACCACTCTATTTATCAGCTGCTCCTACTAGCTTTATTTGGCGCTTGGCCAAGAAAATGGTCGCTCCCGGTGCTGACAAAACCATGAACCGCCCACTAGTAGGCTTCTTTTGGAAAATCATGGCACCAGGACTTATTTCAATCACCAGAAAACGTGATAAATCATGGTTTGAATTCCTTAAGGCCATTAAAAACAAAAGCATTATCCTCATAGCGCCAGAAGGTAGAATGAAAAGGGCCACAGGCCTGGACTCAACTGGTAAACCCATGACCATCCGATCAGGAATAGCTGAGATTATCAACGAAACAAAAGAAGGCCGAATGCTTATTGGATATTCTGGTGGACTCCATCATGTTCAACACCCAGGAGACCTACTACCTAAATTATTTAAAACTATTAAATTAAACTTCGAAATCCTAGACATCCCAGAATACAAAGCACAGTTCAAAACGGAAGGAATCCCTTTTAAGCGTGATATTGTAGCCGACCTTGAAAATAGGCTAAAAAATAACTGTCCTACGTAATTCTCCACAGTTAATTATGAGCACTATCCAAAATTAGTGGCATCCCCTCAACGTGAAGTGAACCTTAAGTTATCTAAATCATAGACAACCCACCAATAGCCGAGCAAAAGACTCAAGAAGTGATAATATAATCCGATATGATATTCATGAAAAAACTACTCATTGTAACTCTATTTATTATATCCCAATCAGCTTTGGCGACACCTGAACACTTTACACAGCTCAAATCTGTTATCGATCAACTTGAAAATTCTATCATTCAGGAATTTAGTATCGACTACCCAAAAGATAGAGAGAATCTAACGGCCAAGGCCCATGCAAAACTAGCAACTCAAATTGAGACGAAATATGGAATGCAAAAAACACTATTCTTCATGCTCGAAGAAAAACTCTACAATATTCATACTTCCCTTTCCGCAAAAGTGGAAAAAGGAAAGCTAACTAAGACAGAAGCTGAAAAATTAGAAACTAGTATTGAATACGCTAAACGAATAATACTAAAAAGTAGAAAAGCAGAAATCAACCAGATTTATAACGATTTTATGGCCGGACTAAGTCATACTCCCAAGCTAAATGACATCTACACCAAACTAAGCGAAATGAAGATTAAGAACTGTTCCCTCTCAAATTTACTCCTAGATTCCAAAAAAGGTATTCTAAGTTTCGATATAAAAAAGAAAAATAAGTTTGGTAATTGGACGTCATCAAAATTTAATATTACTAATGAAGATATTCATTCAGGACATTTAACATCTAGATTAGATAACAATGACCAATTTAATCCATTTCAAAATATAGTAACTCAGTACTGGAATCTACATACTCCAAACTCTGGTCACCAAAAATTCACCTTACTTCAAGACGAGAATGGAAATATACAAACAGCTGAATTTAATCAAGAATCCAAAGAGCCTCTGGTGAGTTTCCTTGGAATGAGTTTTGGCTCGCAGAAAGTTACAAAAGAATTTGAATGCGAAAGTCTAAATAAACGATCCGGACCAACTCCAGCGTCAGTAAAGAATAATCAATTCAAAAAAAATCAGTTTAAAAATAACTAAAATTAATCGTGCATAAAAATTTCATATTGTTCAATATGATAAGAATTATCTGCCCTTATAACTAATTGCTTACCTAAGCGCTCTTCCAGCATTTCTATAACTTCAAAGTCCTCACCAGTTAACTGCGCACTCACCTCAGGGTGAGCAAAAACAGAGACGATAGGACCTTTTGCCTTTTTCATACTTTTAGTCACTTCTCTAAGAATCTCATAGCAAATGGTACTTACAGATTTAACTCTCCCACTACCTTCACAATAAGCACACGGCTCACACATAACTCTGGTAAGTGTGTCCCTTGTTCTTTTTCTTGTCATCTCAACAAGACCTAAGCCGGAGATCGGAAGCACATTTGTTTTCGCACGATCTTTTTTAAGGGCCTCTAAAAGAACACTATAAACTTGCTCTCTATTTTCTTCTTTTTCCATATCGATAAAATCAATAATAATAATTCCACCACAATTTCTAAGGCGTAATTGATAAGCCACTTCTTTAATGGCCTCTAAGTTTGTTTTAAGAATCGTTTCTTCTAGTGTTCTCTTACCAACAAACTTACCAGTATTAACATCAATAGAAACTAAAGCTTCTGTTTGATCAATATTTAAGGAACCACCAGAGCGTAAAAAGACTTTATTGCTAAGTGCTCTTTCGATTTCAACATCAATATTATAATGTTCAAACAACGGTTGTTCTTTATCATATAAATGAATTTTTCCCTTCATACTAGGAAGGTATCTATTCACAAATTTTTCAACTTGTTTAAAATTCACTTTAGTATCAACAATAATCTTATTTACATCTTCATCTGTAATATCTCTAAGAGCTCTTTGAATAAAGGTAAGGTCATTATAAATAAGTGATGGAGCTTTCGCTGTCTCTTCTGCTTTCTGAGCATCTTTCCAAATTTTACAGAGCAAACTGTAGTCACTTTTTAAAACTTTATGAGACTGCCCCTCAGCAACTGTTCTTGCGATAATTCCAACACCTTCAGGTCGAACTGTATCAAGAATACTTTTTAACCGATCTCTTTCTTCATCACTTTCAATTCTTCTTGAGACACCAATATGCTCAATTAGCGGCATATAAACAATATGTCTTCCAGCAATTGTAATATGTCTTGTAATCCTAGGACCTTTAGTCGAGATAGGTTCTTTAGCAACTTGAACTAGAATTTCATCTCCTTCCTTTAGGAAGTCTTGAATTTTCAAGTCTGCTCTATATTTCATATCTACTGAATCAGAATAGGTGCTGAACTCATCAGGAATCGTTTGACCAAGTTTTTGTTTTTTCTTGTCTTGAACTTCTTTATTCTCAAGACGTTTGGCCATATCCCTCTGCTCTTCCAAAGTAGGAATATACGCATCATCAACGTATAAAAAAGCTGCCCTCTCATAGCCAATATCTACAAATGCAGACTGCATCCCCGGCAGTACCCGAAGCACACGTCCTTTATAAATATTTCCAACGCTTGGTTTGTTTTTAAAAGAATTTTCTCGATTGATAAGAAAATCTAGAATATCACCGTTCTCGATCAACGCTATACGACTCTCGTTATGAGTCTGATTGATCACAAGTTCTTTTGCCATGAATGTTAACCTTAAAATTTTAAATTAATACTTTTTTAGTTTACCTTTTTTGTTCATAAATAGAAAGACGCGGGATGAATGTACCCTCAGAATACCTAACGCACCTACACACTCAAATCCTATCTGCCTTATCCGATATGAGATATATGGAATTAATAAGAAACAGAATTAGTGAGCTAAAACCGATTGCTAAAGATTTACATAGTAAGTATCAAAAATACTTACCTGCTTTCTTTTTCTCGTTTGGTTTCTTACTTGATATTTTAACTTTAGGAGAAGTTGATGATTTAAGTAATATACTTATCCTTGGCTTCTACCTTCTTTCTTCACTTTGTATACTCTCATTAGAATTTATAGAAGCACATGAGAAAGATTATAAAACGAGTTGGCTCAAACGCTTTTTCAAGTATCGTGATGACATCTTTCACTTTCTTTGCGGATCCCTTCTGAGTGCTTTTACCCTTTTTTATTTTAAAAGTGGCTCAGTTGCTAACTCATTCATTTTCATGGCATTTATGATGACAATATTGTTACTAAACGAAGTACAGTTGTTTCAAAAGCAAGGAATAATCATTAGATCTTCCATGCTCATGCTTTGCCTAATTAGCTATCTCACTTGTATTGTTCCAATCTTGGTAGGAACCACGGGCCCTTTCATTTTTTATATGTGTCTTATCATGGCCCTACTTTTATCAATAAGCGGATTTTTTATTCTCACTTATATTAATAAGAATCAAACAAAAAATTTAAAAACTCTCCTTATTCCTCAGTTAGCTGTTGGTTTTATTTTTCTTTCTCTATATGCCTTTAAGCTCATTCCACCAATCCCCCTTAGTTTGAAATACATAGGTATCTTTCATAACGTGGAGCGAATGGATGGTAACTACAGAACGAGTGATCTTACTCCATGGTGGGAAATTTGGAATAATGGAGATCAACTCTTTAGAGCAAGAGATGGTGATAAGATATTTTTGTTTACCAATATTTTCGCACCAGGTGGTTTTACTGGAAAAATATATATTCACTGGCTTAAAGATACAAAGGAAGGTTATAAGACATCTGATCGAATCCCTCTTGATATAACTGGAGGACGAGAAGAAGGTTTTCGTGGCTTTGCCTATAAGAGCAATTTCGTCCCTGGTGATTGGCAAGTTAGAGTCGAGTCTGCGAGTGGACTTGAAATTGGAAGAATAAATCTTGAAATTATTGAAGATAAATCAAGTAATCAGAGAAGTTTTAAACAGATAGTTAGATAAAGTAAACGCGTGAATAAAATTCATCCACGCGTAATTATAATTTTATAAATTAAATTAATAGACCAGCGATACAAGCAGTCATAAAACAAGCAAGTGTTCCGGCTACTAAGGACTGAACTCCAAGCTTTGCTAAGTCCTTTCTTCTTGTAGGAGCAAGTCCTCCAATACCACCAAGTTGTATTGCAATCGAAGAGAAGTTTGCAAAGCCACAAAGTGCATATGTTGTGATTGTGATCGCTCTTTCACTTAATGCACCAGCTTTAATTGCAGTTTGAAGATCCATGTATGCTACAAATTCGTTAACAACGATTTTCTTCCCAAGCATAACACCAACATCTACACAATCGGCCCAAGGAACACCCATTAAGAATGCGAATGGCGCAAAAACATAACCGATTATAAATTCAAAACTTAATTGAGGTACACCAACTACGCCGCCAACCCAACCAAGCATACCGTTAAACATTGCGATTAAGGCAATGAATGCAAGTAACATTGCACCAACATTCAATGCTAATGTTAAACCTTCAGAGGCTCCACTAGCTGCTGCATCAATAAGGTTTGCATGAGTCTTTGGAAGGTCAACTTTAACGATACCTTCTGTTGTTGATTGCTCTGTTTCAGGAACCATTAATTTAGCACATACAAGAGCTGCTGGAGCTGACATAACCGAAGCGGCAAGTAAATGTCCTGCATCTACTCCCATTCCAACATAAGCTGCAAGTACACCACCTGCTACTGTTGCCATCCCACCTGTCATCAACGCCATCAATTCAGATCTTGTCATTTTTTCGATGAAGGGCTTAACAACTAATGGAGCTTCTGTTTGCCCAACAAAAATATTGGCTGCAGCTGAAAGTGATTCGGCACCACTAGTTCCCATAACTTTCATCATAATCTTAGCTGTTACCTCGACAACTTTTTGCATGATTCCGATATGGTATAAAACACTCATTAATGAGCTCATAAAAATAATAGTAGGGAGTACTAAGAATGCAAAAATAAATCCAGACTTTGGAACATCAGTAAGAGATCCAAAAATAAATGCCGAACCTTCGTTCGTATAATTTAAAATTCCTGTAAAAGCCTCTCTTGCTCCGTCAAAAACTGTGCGACCAAATGGTGTTTTTAAAATGAGTAAACCTAATACTAACTGTAATGTGATACCTGTTAAAATAGTTTTCCACTTAATATTCTTTCTCGACGTACTGAATCCGTAGGCAATAGCAATCATAACCGCTAAACCAATAAGGGACATAAGTTTTTCCATTAATAGCCTCAATCTTTGTGTGTGTGTTAAAGTTATGAGTCTTTTATTATTAATGTGTTAAGAATTCAACGCTCTTTTATAAAAAAGATACTTTCAGTACCGAAATAACACCATCTGCCTACAAGATGTAAGAAATTCACGGTGACTAAAAAAAGAATTTGTTTTTAGAACTTTAAATTATAGCCGATATTGTAAGGAGAGATTATTGGAGTGTAAGTTTCTCCAACATTTTGGTAATGCCAATCATTTCTCGCATAAGTATTGAATTCTTTAGGGTCTTTATAACTTGCTTCATCCATATCACCACCATCAGAGCCATAAATAAGATCTTGTGTCTTATTTGCCTGACTAAATGCAACAAAACCAACGCCGGCGATTATACCAATGGAAGCTCCAACAATTATATTTCTCGTATGCTCTTTTGGTTCTTCTACAAAAGATAATGTCGATAGCCCAAGAACTGCACCAGCAAGCCCCCCACCAACAACAACCATTAAGTCATTTTTCGTATCCCCAACAAGTCCATCTAGATTTTCATCTTGAGAGTATGCATCCTGGGGTATATACATAATTGCAGAAATTAATATAATTATAGAATTTGTAATAGAAATCATTTTTTTATTCATTAAAATACCTTATAAATAATCGCTAATGGATATCAACCGTTAATTAGTTGGTTATCACATGTATAAAGATATGATAGGTTTTAGTTTTAAAATAGGCAATAAATAGGTTCAAAAATGACACAACACTCAATGTACAATATTATAGACAAGAAAAAGAAAGGCCAAGTCCTAACTCAGGATGAAGTAAAATGGGTAATTGATGGTTTAATGGATGAATCTGTTAAAGACTATCAAATGACTGCACTTCTCATGGCGATATTTATTAATGGAATGACAGACGAAGAGACAGCATTCTTAACTGATGCCATGTTATATTCGGGCACAACCCTTAAATTTGAAGGTGAAAATATTGTTGATAAACATAGTACTGGTGGAATTGGAGATAAAGCTTCTTTCATCCTCGCCCCCATTGCCGCAGCATGTGGAGTAAAAGTTCCTATGATAGCTGGACGTGGTTTAGGTTTTACTGGTGGTACAGTTGATAAAGTGGAAGCTATTCCAGGATTTAAAACTGATTTAGACCTTAAAGGATTTGAAGAACTTTTATCTAAAAAAGGTATGGTTCTTATTGGTCAAACAGAAGATATTGCACCAGCTGATAAGAAAATTTACGCTTTAAGAGATGTTACTGCAACTATCGACTCTATTCCTCTAATTACTGCAAGTATCATGAGTAAAAAACTAGCTGAAGGTGCCAATGCTATTGTGATGGATATTAAAGTTGGCTCTGGTGCTTTTATGAGGAATAAGACTCAAGCTAAAAAATTGGCCAGATCAATTCTTAATACAGCAAAACGTTTTGATAAAAAAGCCGTTACGCTTCTCACAAATATGAATCAACCACTAGGTCAAGCAGTTGGACATTCATTAGAAATAATTGAATCAATTGAAGTTTTAAAAGGTAATGGAGCAAAAGATATTACGGATCTTTCAATTGCACTCGCTGCTCATATGATTCATATCGGTGGAGTTGAACCTACTTATAATAAAGCCCTTAAAAAAGCTAAGTTGGCAGTTAAAGACGGTAGCGCTTTAAAGAAATTTGAAGAACTTCTAGCAAACCAAGGTGGTGACACTAAGGTTATAAAAAATTACGATACTCTTGATTTATCAAAAGTAAAAACAGATGTTCTAGCTCCAAAATCAGGGTATATAAAAAGTTTTGTGAATGATCAAATTGGTTTTTTATGTACTGAACTTGGTGGTGGCCGAAAAATTAAATCTGATAAGATAGACTTTGGTGTTGGTTTTTACTTTCACAAACGTCTTGGTGATAAAATTAAAGCAGGTGAACCAATACTCACGATCTATCACAGAAAAGAACAAGTCGCTAAAGTTATGCAAATACATCAGGACTTCTTAAATAAAGTTATTAAAATATCTGGAACAAAAGTTGTTAAGCCAGAAATCATTTATGAAATATTAAGTAATTAAAAAGGATTTTATATGTTTCAAAAAGTTGAAGAAACAGCAAACTTCATACAGTCTCAATTAGAAGGAAGAGCGCCAAAAGTTGGTATCGTTCTTGGTTCAGGGCTTGGAGTTTTTGCAGACAAAGTAATAGATAAAATAGAAATACCTTACTCAGAAATTCCTAACTTTCATCAACCAACGGTTACTGGCCATAAAGGCAGATTAGTTATTGGTACAGTTTCTGGTGTTGAAGTAGCTGTATTTCAAGGTCGCTTTCATAATTATGAAGGTCACCCTCTTGAGGATGTTGTTCTGCCAGTAAGAGTTCTTTCTCAAATTGGTGTTGAAAAACTTATTTTAACAAATGCAGCTGGTGGAATTAGTTCGGATTACTCTCCAGGTGAACTGGTTTATATAACTGACCATATTAATCTAACTGGTAATAGCCCACTTATGGGTCCAAATGACGAAAGGTTTGGAGTTCGCTTTCCTGATATGTCTGAAGCCTATAATAAACAGCTTAATAGCTTATTACTAGACTCTGCAAAAGAACTCGATATGGTGATTAAACCAGGTGTTTATGCAGGCGTACTAGGACCAGCATACGAAACTCCAGCTGAAATCAGAATGCTAAAAATCATGGGAGCAGATATGGTAGGTATGAGTACCGTACCTGAGTCAATTGCTGCAAATCATGCTGGCTTAAAAGTCTGCGGGATTTCGTGTATAACTAACTTAGCAGCCGGAATTAGCAAAGAGAAACTTAACCACGACGACGTTAAAGATGTCGCAAATATGGTTATGGAGAAATTTACGAAACTCCTCGATAAAGCTGTCGAAAAAATAGGAAACTGTTAGTTAATGAGCGAACCTACATCACAAGAATTAATTGATAACCTCTCTTTCTGCGTAATTGACCTAGAAACGACAGGTGGAAATCATAGTAAAGATAAGATCATTGAAATCGGAATGGTTCGTGTAAAGAATCGTAAGATTGTTGGCGAAATGAGCTATTTAGTGAATCCTGAAATGCCCATTCCTGAGTTCATTCAAAACTTAACTAATATTTCTCAAAAAGATGTAAAAGATGCAAAAGTAATTGAAGATATAATGGAAGAAGTTTTAGAGTTTATTGGTGATGATATTATCGTGGCCCATAATACTTCCTTTGATGTCCCCTTCTTAAACGGTGTTTTAAAAAGACTAGGTAGAGATTTATTAGAGAATAAAGTTATCTGTACTAATGTCATGACAAAACACTTAATACCAGAGATCTTAAATTCAAATTTAAACTATATGAGTCGCTTATTTAATATAAAGCACTCTAAGGCCCATAGGGCATACGATGATGCTTTAGCGACAGCAAAACTACTTGTTATATACCTTGATATATTTATTGATAAAGGGATAAAAAAAGTAAATCAACTTTATTACCCTCGAAACAAATTTGAGTTGGATAGAGTTCACCTTGATACTAGTTACTCTAATGAGGAAGTTGTTAAGTACCTTTCAGAGCGACAAACATCAACTCTAGTCACTATAAAGGGAGAAAGAGGTTTAATTCTAGCAGTAATTCCACTTGAAACTCCTAAAGAGGAACAACAAATTGTTCTTGATGTTTTAAAGGACTTAGATTGGAAGTTAATTACAATAAGATTAATCAAACCACTTATTGAGGGGCTGTTTCAGTTCAATAATCACTTCTTAAAGTACCCTGAAGAAACACGGGTAAAGCTACTAGATTATCTTAATAAACGGTATGCATCTAAAAACCCTGAATTGAAAAAAGTGGAACAAATTGATTTCGTAATGGCCCATCACTTGGTCACTGACCAAATTGTTGTTTATTCTTTCCTACATTTAAACACCAATACTAAAAATCTATTTAAAATTCCGGCTCAAAAGAAAAAACTATACCAGTTTTTATCAAATCAAATTAATAAGTTTGAAAACACGCAAAAAGGTAGAAGAAAAAACCTACTTCACCCTGAACTAGTTCCACTTATTGAGCATTTTCTAGAAGTAAATAAAGGTCAAAATCGATATTTATTTATGGAAAGAAAGGGAATAAGAGATGACAAGGATTCAACGATAAAAAGAATTGAAGATTTTGTCAGAGTCGATAGTAACGACTTCAACTTTCCGACTAATCACCTTTAGAAAAAAATTAGTTAAATTGAAATTCTAAATGTGTTCCTTCATTCAGAAGTTTAAGCTTTTCTGTCTCCAAAAGATGGATAAGTAGTTTTGATTTAATAAAATCCAAACTTAACTCTACACCCTCTGGTAAAACCAAATTAAATTTACGAGAATATTCAACAAGCGTTAAATCAATTTTCAAACTACTCTCCCCTTTCACTAAGTTATAATGAGAGAAATTAGTTACAAGCTCTCCAAAGACGAGATAAAAAATCATTGAAACAATATGGGGATTCAGCATTTCTTTATACTCTTGTTTTTTGTCAAAACTTAATTGAAGGGAGATATTATTTTCAATTAATCTAAAACGAATGAGGTCGATGGCCTGCTGTATGGAGCTACCTAGATCAATATCTAAATTCTGTACTAGATAGTGCTCTGGTCTAAATCTTGAAAACCCAAGAAATGTTTCTACAAGCTTTTTACACCTTAAAACGCCATTCTTCATCTCATCTAATTTCTCTAGAAATTCTTCATCAATATCATCAAGTTTAAGTACATCTATCGCGGCCATAATACCTGCGAGAGGATTATTTAATTCATGGGCCAATGAAGAGCTGATAATACCCAGCTCTTCAGAAGATGGGTTTTGACTTGAATGAGTATTAAGATATTCGCTAACAGGAAAAAAAACGATCGTTGTTTTACCCTCTATAGAGTTGTTAATAACGACTCTATAGATTTGTTCACTAATATTAATTTGTTGATTAGTTTCTAACTTTAAACAATCTTGAACTGAATAGTTCAGTTTAGAAAATATTTTATTATACAGTAAAACCTGTCCACCCTCATCTAATAAAACAATCGGAATATTTACCAGATTAATTATTTGATTCCAGTTTTGAGTTTTTAAGATAGTGCTATTTATTCTATTCAAGTTTTTAAAGTATTCAGATAATATTATCGATATTTTAGAGTTTATTTTCTCATTCCCTTGAAAGAGGAGAAATAAGTGATGAGAGTTTAAATAGTTGAGAGCGATTTGATTATAATCCCCCTCTAGTTTTTTATTAAACATTATAACCTCTGCTACTGAGGTTATTTTAGAAAGGCTAGAAACCTTTTCTTTAAGAAAAATATTAATATCCTCAATAGAGAAAGTATCTTGTAAATAAAGGTAGTTTTCAAACTCTTCAACTAAGTCTTTTTCATTTTGAGATTCAAAATCAATAACATTTTTTTTTACAAATAACTTTTTACTTTTCTTTGATTGTTCTTCAATGAAGATTTGCTCTAATTCTTTAACTTCTGAAGATAGGATATCAAGAATAAAATCCCACACAGAATTAAAATCTTCAATATTTTCAACCTCGAAGCCTTCACTTATATTTTCAGAGCTAGCAAATAAGTCTAGATTTGGTTTTTTATATTGAATAAAGATATTGGAAGTATTTAGAACATATTCCTGAGGTATTGACTCATTAAAAACTATAAAAACAGAAGGTAATTCAGTTGACTCTAAATCTATAAGATTAGCAGTAATGCTAAGACCTGCCTGTAAAAAGACTTGTTCGCAGCGGGAAAAAAAATCCTTATCATAAGATTTCAGACTTGGATCTAAATATCCTTGAAGGTTACTTAGCCAATTCATTTTTCACGAAATGATTTTTAGATTCTTCTACCAAGGAAAAACCATCAATATTATAACCATTCATCTTAACTCCCCAATGGAGATGTGGCCCAGATACTCTTCCAGTACTTCCAGAAAGACCTACAATATCACCTTGTTCGATAATAGAACCAACCTTAGAAGTAATCTTGGAAAGGTGTGCATAAAGAGTAAAGATTTTCATACCATGATCAACGATCACAACGTTACCTGTATAAAATAAATCTCCAGCAAAAACAACCTTTCCCCTATTGGCAACGGGAATTGGAACTCCAACCTTAGCTCTAAAATCATTTCCCAGATGTTGAGATTTTTTCATATTATTAAAAATACGCCTCTTACCATAACGACTAGTAATATAGCTATTTAATGGCAACTCAAAAGGCTTATCTATTAGAAGCGTATCAAGAGCATTCTTATAGACTTTTTGTGTCATATGCCATTCTCGTGCAGCCCTTTTCTGGTTTGCTTTACTTAGCTTAACCTTCCCTTTCGCCACTTTCAATTGTTCTTGTTTATAAGGATATTGTTTAACCGTAATGTCTAAAACTTTGTTTTTTCCAACAAAACAATGATGTTTTTTTGCCATAGAAAAATAACTTTCAGCGTAGTACAAAATAGCGTTTCTATTATTAACTGAAATTGAAAGAGATTGATTAAGTGGTTTCTTTGAACCTTGTTCACTACATTTGATAACGTGAGTACCATCTTGTAAATCTACAGCAAATTCTACAAACTTAACTTTACCGTTAAAAACTTCTATATTTTTAGCTTTATATTCAAAATCTTGAATCACTTTATTGGAATCGCTCTCAATTTTTTTATTGATAATTTGCGCATTTGAACACGAAGAAACTAATGTTAATAATAATATCCACTTCATTTTACCCACCTCTTTACTTGACCTTCGCCGTCAGAAAATTTTATCTTGAGAACGTCATTTTCACTAATAGTATCAAACTCATTCGCTGATGCAATCACATTCCCTTCTTTTGTTTGAAGATAACTATACCCTCTATTTAAAACATTACTTGGGTCGAGTGAACTGAGTAATTGTTTCAGATGATTTAATCGAGTAGTTTTTAAATCTGACTTTTCATTTATTTGCTTTTCACATGAACTCATAAGCTCATCAATATATTGTTGATTTTCATTTATTTTTAATAGATCACTAGTTTTAAAAAATTTTAATCTTTCAAGTTGCATTTCAAATTTTCTAAATTTATTTTGGAGTGCAAACAGAAATTGCATTGGATTTACTTTTTCCAACCTTTTAACTAGGTCCTCCCTAAATTCCATAAATAGAGATTTTAATTCTCTGGCACATAATTTAAGCCTTGTATTTAACTCTGTTTGAGGCTGGCTTAGTATTTCAGCCGCCGCGGAAGGAGTTTCACATCTCAAATCACTTACAAAGTCTAATAATGAGTAATCGACCTGATGGCCAATCGCTGAAATTACAGGAATCTCGCAGGAGAAGACTTTTTTAACTAAAGCTTCATCATTAAAACCCCACAGGTCTTCCATCGATCCACCACCCCTGGTAATCACAATTGTATCAACTCCATCCAACTCTTCAGCTTTTTGAATGGCCTTAATAATAGAACTTGGACAGGAATCACCCTGAACTATACTTGGAATAATACAAATATCATACCAAAGGGAGCGCCGCTTCATGACATTCAAAAAATCTTGAAGGGCAGCGCCGCGAAGAGCTGTAATAACTGCAATCTTTTTTGGATAAACTGGAATTTCAACTTTATTTTCTTCGTCAAAATATCCAGCTGACCTTAATTTCTCTTTTAAAAATTCAAATTGTGCTTTCAAGTCACCTTTTCCATATGGAATGATCTTCTTACAGATCACCTGAAAAGTTCCTCTCTTAGCATACAAACTAACTGGTCCCCTTAATAGAACCTTATCACCATTTTTAATTTTTCGAATTGCTGGATTGCGAAAGGCATCCATTTTAAAAAGTGCACAACTTATAGATGAATTTGTATCAGAGAGAGTAAAATAATAATGACCGGCTGAGGAATAAGATAAATTTGAAATCTCCCCAGTTATAGTCACATCGCTATACTCATTTTCCAATGTTTTTTTTATTGAAAATATAACTTCACTAACTGTTGAAGCCTGAATCTCCATCATATAATTCCTACCTGTTTGGTAAAACTATAACATGGAACTTATTTCTTTGCCGAGTTAAATCCTTTAAAAAATTTATAAGTTTTTAGGAACTTTACGGCTTGAAGGACTTGGTAGTCTTCATTTGGATTATACTTTTTAAATATATCTTCTTTCTTTTTAGCATTCTTTTTATCACGACCTTTTATTTCTTTGGCCCGTTTAATTCTTGCTTCCTTGCTTTCTGCGAGCCTTTGTTTCTTTTCTTCTGGGGTCTCCACAGTTGCAGTTAAATGATTTCGTAAATCTTTTTCTCTAATAAAGTTTGTATTTTTCGTATGTTCTTCAAACCATTTAGAATCAACTTGCTCTAAAGTAACATCAGGAACAATACCTAGTGCTTGAATTTTTCTAGACTTAGGTGTCATATACTGAGCGATTGTTAACTTCACCCCATTATCTTTATCAATGGATACGACAGTTTGAACTGAGCCCTTACCAAAAGTTTGCGATCCCATAATGATTCCACGCTTATGATCTTGAATAGCACCTGCAACTATTTCCGAAGCTGAAGCAGAAGAACCGTTAACGAGAACTACAAGTGGAGTTTCTAGGTACTTATTCATACTCTTAATAACATAATGGATATTCTTATTACTTGGGTCACGAGACTCAGTTGATACAACAACACCTTCTTTTAAAAAGAGGGATGATACTTTAACAGCTTCATCTAATAAACCGCCTGGATTCGATCTTAAATCAAGAACGATTCCTTTTAGACCATTTTTCTTACCAGTCTGTTTTTCTAATTTTTTTAAAGCTTTATCAATCTCTTTAGCTGATCGTCTTTGAAATTGTGTCAGTCGAATATAAGCAAAGTTTTTTGAAACAATAAAAGATTTTACAGGCTTAACCATAATCTTTTCTCGTTTAATATTAAAATGTTTTAAACCTTTTTCGCCTTCTCTAACAACACCTAAATGAACAGATGTGCCTTCTTTCCCTTTCATTTTATCAATCGACTCATCGAGAGTAAGTCCTAGGATAGATTCGTGATTAATTTCGACAATTTTATCTTTAGTTAAAATTCCAGCTTTATAAGCAGGAGTATCATCAATTGGCGTAACGACGTACATAACACCATCTTTCTGTGTAACTTCAATTCCTAACCCACCAAACTCACCATCAGTATCGTCCTGCATTTTTTTATAAAACTCTTTATTTAAAAATGCTGAATGGGGATCAAGAGTATCCATCATTCCTTTGATTGCACCTTCCACAAGTTTGTTTGTATCTACAGTTCTATAATATTGACTCTCAATTAAATAAAGTACCTTGTTAAAAAGCTCTAATTCCTCATAGCGAGACTTAGTCACCGACAAGGCTGAATATGAAACTGAAAAGATGAATAACCCTATGATTAGAGACTTGTTACGCATTTATATATCCTTTAAATTTTTTATATTTTTAAACTAACTCTTTTATTTTTTGAAATCCAATTCACTGTATTTTGCACAATATTTTTCTTACGAACTTCAAAATACAACGCTTTTACGTTGCCTAAATCTGCGACAGTATACCCAATTATTTGATCATTTTGGACACTATCTCCTTTCTTAACCTTAGAGACAATATCACCAAGAAGGACACTTCTTACATCTTGCCCATGATCAATGATAAGAACATTACCGTAATTTGACAGTTGGCCTGCGTAAACAATCTTCCCGGCCCTTGGGGCTTTTATTGGAGTTGTTTCGGAGAATTTGAAAGTTATCCCCTCTTTACTCTTACTTGCCCCAACATAGGTATCTAGTGGAAGGTTGAGTTTAAACAGAGTTTTTAAAAGTGGTTTTTTATTTTTCACTTTATACACTTTTTTAACTGCTTTTCTTTTTGAGATTAAAGAATCTAATTTTGTTTCATTCAAATTTTTACGTTCCATAAGAGTTACGTATTCTTGGCTCATAGCTTTCTTATTTTTTTCTAAATCAACAATCAATTTATAAACTGATTCTTCTTCTCTTTTTGTTTCTGATATCTTTTGTTCATAGCTTTGAATTAGAGTTAGAAATTTTTCGGAATCCTTTTGAGCGGTTTTCAACTCAGTCATCTTTTTTTTCAATAGATCTAAATAAATTCTTTTTGAAAGAATACTATCTTCCGATTCAGAATCAGATGATTCAAGTAAATAAAGATTAAAAGCCTTCTTAGTATACTGATACTCATTAGAAATAAAGACAGCGGAACGACTTAGATCTTTTTTCAGCTTAGCTACCGTAAATTCAATTCCTTCCAGATCTTTCATTTTATTTACATAAGTTTCATTATTAGAACTTATTTTTGAATCCATATCTTGAATCTGCGCTGCTAATTTATTGATTTGATTACTTTGGTTAGAAATTCGATCTCTTAATGTTTTAATCGACCTAACGCCTCCAAAAACAGGAAGTGTGAGAATAAATAGCAATAGGAAACTAATTTTCTTAGAATACATTAATTAAGCTCTATATCTTTTTTTAAGCCCTATCGATAATGATGAAACGATGACACACATTCCAGCGATTGCCAGAATCGTTATCCATTCAAAATTTTTATTTAAGGCTAAGTTAACTGCATAAGCTGGAATCATGATAACGGCACAACCAGTTACAAAAATCTTAAGATTTGTTTGAGTTCTTCTTTGAAATTTTTCAATAATAAAAGCACTTAAATTAATTGGCTTTAATAACAGAATCGCACTCATAAGCCATAAGGCTACAAAAATTAGAAATGAATAAACATCAAACCAATTTAAGAACTGCATAAGTGGATCTTGCGACTTTAGTTTAATTTCTTTAGGAAAACGAATTTCTCCCATTGTAATGGCTTCGCCACCTACAAGCCTTGTGAGATATTCTCTAATTAAATTTTGGCTTTTGGCCCTAATACCACTTTCAAGCTCAACTTTAACCCTGCTATACCCAATTGAAGATAAGCTATTAATCACGTCCTCACCAAAACTCTTTTTTAACTTAGAAATCTCTTTTGCAATTGATTTACTTTGAGTTTTTTCAACATTTATAACTCCAGGTAACTGTTTCATTCTTCTGATAACACTATTCATTTTTGTTTGACTTGATATGAGAGCATTAAAGTATGGAAGGGCTTGAGTTTTATTTGAGATTGATAAATGATTCTGAATCTCACTTTGATTGTGTGAGATTGAAATAATACCAACAGTACTGACCGTAAAAATAATTGCTAAGACGAAGTTTTCTTTTGTAATTTTAAAAAATTCTTTTAAATAAAACATGCATGCCCCGAGTATATAAGCTTTCCGTTTTCCAAATGAACTATCTTTCCAGGAAATTGTTTAACAAGCTCCCTATTGTGGGAAGCCCATATAACAGTTAACTGTCTTTTTACATTATAAAAATTGAGGACATCAAATAATTTAATAGAACTTTCTTTATCTAAGGCAGCTGTTGGCTCATCAGCAATAAGTACATTTGGCCTAGTCATTAACGCTCTTATCATAGCGACTTTCTGCTTCAGCCCACCATTTGCATCTGAAATTTTTAATTCAATCCTATCTTGAATACCAAGAACCTTTACGAGTTCAATCATGTCAGAATAAAATTCATTTTTATTTTTATAAATTTTAGGATCGTATGCATACCAAATATTTTCTTCACACGTTCTGTGAGGTATTAATTTTAAATCTTGAAATACTTGAGAGACAAATCTACCAGAAGAGTCAGCTCCAAGAACCTTCCCTGTTGTCGGTTGTATATCACCAGCTAAAAGATTTAATAAAGTCGTTTTTCCTGCTCCGGATTTTCCTGTTACAAAAAGAATCTCTCCAGGATTTACAGTCAGTGTTACATTTTTTAATGCGTGATTCTTCCCATACCTAACATTAACGTCGTTTAGGTAGTAAACAAACTGATCCTTTAAAGTATTTGAATTTTTTTTATTTTTTAGAAAAATATCCTTCATTCGACCTTCCGCTGTCATAACCATATGAAATATGGGCAGATCCATCTGCTATATTATTTTAACGCACTTTCTAATGTAAAGTAAAGTGGCCACTGAAGGTACCTGTTGAAATGTCTAAAAAAACATGCCTCTTGAGTAAATTACTCAATAATTTTTTCGGCCTTTAATAGTTTATGAGCTGACTCTGAACAAAAAACATTTGGTACAAAATTATAAGAGTTTTGTACCTGAGATATAATCGAATTTTCTACATCAACTATTAGCTGAACTTCACCACTATCAGTGAGTATTTTAGTCGGGTCTCGCTCTAGTAGTATATTTTGAAATTCTTGATCTTTAATTATTCGTTTTTTAGATTTTGTGAAAACGATACTTTTTTGAGGAATATCCACAACGATCCAATCGTTCTTCCCACCCTTCTTTTTTATCACAGCCTCTATTTCTTTCACTTTATCCTGGGCCCGCTTATGAAATTTTTCATTTTCCGCCGATTCATCTTGATTCAGAATTCTTTGTTTAAATTCCTTACAGCGAATTGTCCTTGGGCTTTTTTCAAATAAAAGGCATTCCACAATGTCCTTAATTCTCACATCTTTATCGAAGAACTTCTCTCTGTGTAATTTATGAATCAAGGTCATAAAATAGTTATCATTAAAACTAAAGAACATAAAAGGATCATTCTTAACCATTTCTAATAAATCTGCATATGAATAAATTGCACCCTTCTCTAAAAGGTAAAAAGTTAACTCTTCGGCCAAAGCATCATATTTTGCCCCTCTAGAAGATCGTACAACTTGAGAGTACCAAGCAAATCTAGCATTTAAAAAATCCTCTACGCAATGAAGAGCATTATGCTTAATTGCTAGGATATCATGATCTGCGACTTTAACTGTGACAAAATGATGTAGTAGATAATCTCTATCATAAGTTCCATAGTTTAAACCTGTGTAATGGGCATCTCTCAAAAGATAGTCCATTCTGTCACAGTCAACTTCAGAATGAAGAATTTGATTGGCCAGAACATCAGGTGATATTCCTTTTACTAGATCGGAAATAACTTGAGGTTTGATTCCAAATTTCTTAAGAATAAAAGTTATCCCTTCCGCGTAGTCTGTATTTTTAATTATGAATGAGCCAAGGTGTTCATGGTCATCGGGGTGACCCTTTGAATTTTTTAAGTTAGTTGTTCCACCAAATTTTACATACGCCATTTCTGTTGTATGGGAAAAACAGAAAGTTCCAAGGTCGTGTAATAAGGCCGCAAGCCTAATACTTTGATGACGAACTTTTTCTTTTGAATGGTTTTCAGGGTCATTTAGATCTTCGTCCGATACTGACTTACCAATAGACTTTAAAATTTTATGGGCATTAAACATAACACCAATTGAGTGACCGAACCTGGAGTGTTCTGCACCTGGGAATGTATAAAATGAAAATCCAATTTGCTTGATCCAACGTAGTCGTTGGTAAAAAGGGGTATGTATGATCTCCCACTCGATTTGAGTAAGAGTTATAAAACCGTACAACGGATCATAAATGATTTTGTTTTTACTTTTCGCTTCCATGCTCTTTTCTTTTAAAATAAAAATCCTCTCATATAATGAGAGGATAGATATAATTTAATTTTTTAGTGGATAATCTTCTTACGTCCTCTTTTCTTAGGAGGTGTGATTTTCTTAAGGACAACTTTAATAAGTTCCTTAGCTTCACTTCTAAGTTTATTCTCGTGAATAAATCTATAAAAGTTTTCTACATCACCAGAATTCTTGAAATTCTTAATTGTCGTAGGTACAGCAGTTGCTGGTGCTGTCCCTGTGGTATCGTTTTTTTCTACTGTCTTTGTCATATATTACTCCCAATGTGTATTCTACTTATTCATTTCCGAATCTACAACAGCAAATGCTGCTTCGTAGTTATAATTCACTTTTGTGACCTAACTATTACTCAGACTTTGGATTAACTAGTCCGTAACTATGCAATTTGTTGTATAGCGTCTTAACTGTAATACCTAAACACTTAGCAGCTCTTGTCTTATTTCCACCTAAATGGTCAAGCGTCTTACAAATATGCATCTTTTCTAAGTCGTGAAGTGTCATTTCAGTAAAATCTTCTATAACTTCAACTGCTACTTCAGCTTCAACTTCTAGCTCAGGTAAGTGAGATTCATCGATAAATTGATCACTGATTAAAATCGCCGTTCTTTCCATTAAATTTTTAAGCTCATGAATATTTCCTGGCCAATTATAGTTTGAAAGTCGTTCGATAGCTTTTGTTGTTAAAACTTTATTATCTGAAGTTCTTGAGCTGTTAATAAAGCTCTCAGATAGAATCTTAATATCTTCTTTTCTTTCTTTAAGACTTGGCACTTTAATATTCATAATATTAAGTCTGTACATTAGGTCTTCGTTAAATCTACCTTCTTCAACTGCTGCTCTTAAGTCTGCTTTTGAAACTGATACAATTCTAACGTTAACTGATAATGGAATGTTTGAATCTAGCGTGTATAACTCTCCACTTATTATAAACCTTAAAAGTTTTTTCTGAATACCTTCAGAGAGTTCTTCAACAGAATCTAAAATTACTGTTCCGCCGTTTGCTCTCTGGATTGTTCCTGGTCTATCTTTTGTTCCAAATAATTCTAACTCTAATTGTCTTTCGTTGATTGAAGCACAGTGAACTAGTAAACATTCTCTATCTCTTCTCTCACTCATTGTATGGATTTTTTTGGCTAAAAGTTTCTTTCCGGTTCCAGACTCACCTGCAATTAAAATTGGAAAATCTTCTTTGGCCACTCTTTCTGCAATATTCATGAAATCAACAAATGATTTTGAATGTCCCATCATTTCAATTTTTTCAATTCTACTATTAGAAGTTCCAGTAACTGGTCCTCTATTTAGTAATTCTTCTTCCTTTTCTTTAATTCTCATTTCGAGTTCTCTATTTAAGTTTTTAGCTATTAAATAAAGTCTCATATTATTAATTGGTGATTCTAAGTTGTTTAAAAGGTTTAATACTGATTCTACATCTTCTTCTGAAAATTTTCTGTCAATATTTGTACTTTGAATATGAATTGTTCCTAGGATTGAACCATGTGAAATAACTGGGATACATAATTCTGATTCAACACAATCATCTCTTTTTGTCGTAGCTAATAAAGGATCTCTTTTTGAATTTGAATAGTAAGCTCTTTTTGTTCTTACAACGTAGCCAGATAATCCCTGACCTTTTGCATATTCTTGACCTTCGTTGATGGCCTTTCCATTTTCTGCTATTAAAATTGTTGAGCCGTCGTTAAAAGCTTCAAAAACTTGGATTTTGTACTCACCAAACTCTTCCATAACAAAACTTGATAATTTGCTAAAAAAGATTGTTTCATCCAAATTTGATAATAACTGGGCAGAAAGTGTAGAAACTTTATTCATATCCAAAGCACTCTTCATTGTTTAACTCCTTGACACTGATAAATTAACTGTATAGTTTTAACGCAATGTGTAACTAAAACCAGTATAGCAGTGTATGAATTTTTTACAAGAGTAAATTACTCAGGTGTATGAATTTTGTTCAGTTTTTTGAATATTTTTAACTAGTTAGACCACCTAGGAGTGT
This sequence comes from Bacteriovoracaceae bacterium, assembly GCA_047634375.1. GTDB lineage: Bacteria > Bdellovibrionota > Bacteriovoracia > Bacteriovoracales > Bacteriovoracaceae. The sequence continues at coordinate 15,048 of JBLIAG010000010.1, read as the reverse complement.
ATATCTTCCCATAATTCTCTGTTATTTTTCGTATTATCTCACCGTCTCTGTCCATAATGTATACATCTTGGACAGCCTTCTTCCTAGTGATTACTCTCTGCGACGTAAAAACAATAAATTGACCGTCCGGAGAATACCAAGGCTCTTCATTTGAGCCAAAATTTTTAGTTAATCTAACAAGGTTTCGGCCATCACTGTCTATTCTGTAGATATCAAACCTATTATCTACCCATGACGAGAAAACTATCTCAGAACCGCTAGGATTAAATCTTGGAGCTGCATTAAAGCGTCCTACAAAGCTTATTCGCTTAACCTTCTTTTCTGTCCCAGTAGGATCTAGAGTATATATCATTGCTCTACCAGGCCTTCCTGATAAAAATGTTAAAAGTGTTTCATCTGCATTTATATGAGGATCAACATCATCTGAAAAATGACTGGTGATTCTTCTTCTCTTTTTGGTTTTCAAATCAATTTTAAAAATATCAGCATTTTTTAAATTACTAAGAGTTAGATAAATACTTTCTCCAGATTTACTGAAGACTGCCCCAGAGTTTATCCCTTCAAGTGCTGATAGAACCTTTGATCGTTTAGTTTTAAGATCCATCATATGAAGATTTAAGTTTTTAACCCTTTGAAGACCAATACCAGAGCTAGCTTTTTTAGTTTGAGTTTCAATTAGAGTATAAAGAACCTTATCATTTTTAGGAGATAAACTTGGGGAAATAACCATCGAGTTCAAATGAGTTAAACGCTGTTTTCTTGCTCCGTCAAAGTCCATTATATATAATTCTTTTCTTGCTGAGCCTTTTCTTGAAGTTCTATCTGATACAAAAATTATTTTTGATTTAAAGATTGATTCTTTACCAGTAATCGCCCTGTAGATAACATGGCTGATTTCATGAGCGAAACTTCTAATATTATTAAACAATATTTGTCTTTTATCTTCGAGTAAAATACTAGTTTGTTTAGTGTCTTCTACACTTGTTTTTAAAAACATTTGTTTATTTTCTAGAACAATAGAGAAATCATTTATATACCTGGCTTTTGAATCTTTTTTATTCTTAGCAAATCCATCTTCTATTACAAATAGACTTCGATAAAGGTCAAAGTCTGATTTTAAAATGGCTAAAAGCTCATTTATTTTAGTCGCTTCTTCGGCATTTAAGGTACTCATTCCTGGTTTCACGAAACCAATAAGATCTTTCTCAGCCTCAGCTTCTCCAACTGCAACTACAGTTAAAGTATCTTGCGCAGAAACACCAAAGCTAAAAAGTACTAGTATTATCATTAATTTAATTTTCACGTATTCTCCTTATAGTGGGAACCCTAAGATCACTTCCCCATTTGCAACTTTTGACAAAATTGTTTTTTGAGGTTTCGGTAAAGGACTTGATTTTTTTACCGCGTCTAATGCTTTTTGATCATATTCTTCATCACCACTTGATTCTATTATTTGCATATTTAAAATATTTCCATTACTTGCAATGTAGATCCTTACTCGACATTGAAGCTCTTTTTCAATTAAGTAAGACGGTAACTTCCAGTTTTGGCGAATTTTATCTGGTAAGGATTGGATGTAACTTACAAAATCTTTCTGACCTTCCTCAATACTTTCACCAGTTGCGCTAGAGCCTTTACTAACTGCATTACCTTCCAATACTAACTTTTTCAGTGCAGTTCTATCTATTGTTTTCTTAACTTTTTTAACTTTTACTTTTTTTATTTGGGTTGAACTAATTCCCTTAAGCAACTTGCTTAAATCAACCTTCTTTGCTTCTTTTTTAAATTCAACTTTACTTGTTTCATTATTTTTTGTTTTTTCAACTTCGGGTGCGTCAGGCTCCTTAACTTGAAGGTCCATTTTCTTTAACTCTTGTAGGGTCATTTTTGGTAGACCCACAACATCTACTCTTACAGCCGATTGAATTATTTCAATATTTGTTGGTGGTTTATGGGTACTAAATAAGTTTAAGCTAAATACCATATTTAAAATAACACCAGAGATCACCACCATCAAGTGGACACCTACTGCCTTCATTAGGTACTCATTTAATTTATCTTTGTACTCATAGTTTCTAATCATTTTTATTATCAATCTCTGTCACTAAAGCAATTTTTGAAATTCCTGTCCTCTTAAGAACTGAAATTAACTTGGCCACTACACCATAATCTAATGAATAATCTGCACGTACATATAAGACGTCTGTATTGTTTTCTTTAAAGTGGCTAAGAATAACAGAAGAGATTTCCTTTTTTAAAAATTTTTCATCTCCGATAAAAAACTCTCCTGCTTTAGAAATGGAGAGAATGACCTGCTTCTTGGTAAGTTGAATATTATTAACTTTTTTGGTCTTTGGTAAATCTAACTTAATACCGCTGAACATCAAAGGCGCAGAAATCATAAAGATAACGAGTAATACCAACATGACGTCAACAAGCGGAGTAACATTAATCTCCGAGATAGGACCTTTTTTATTATCTAACTTAAATCCCATTATTAATCCTTACTAATCAGTACACTTCTTTCAGTTAAATTTAAAAAATCTTGCCCAAAGTTTTCCATTTGACTACTAAGAACAGAAACTTTTGAGTTAAAAACATTATAGGCCCAGACAGCAGGTATTGCAGCTGCAAGCCCTACAGCTGTTGCCACTAGTGCTTCAGCAATCCCAGGAGCAACTGCTTCAATACTTCCACCACCAGAAGCAAGTCCTGCAAATGAGTCAATGATTCCCCAAACGGTTCCAAATAAACCAATAAATGGTGTAATCGATCCGATTGAAGCTAACGTAGATAACCTATGATCTAACCTTTCAGAAGCGATGTTGGCACCTTGTTTAAGTGATCTACTTAGAGCTTCCATCCCATGTTTATCTAGATAATGTTTAAGCATTGCATCCTGTCCTGTTTCTTGAAGTTTTTCACGAATTTTCGTTAACTCTTCATAACCACATGAAAACATCATTCCAACAGTTGAGGATTGGTGATTTTTTACCTCTTCATTTATATTTAATAAATTACTACTTCCATGAAAAATATCAAGAAAGTGCTTATTTGAATTTTGGACTTCTAAAAATGATTTTCTTTTTTGAAGAATAATTGCCCAAGACAGTATCGAACAACCAATCAGAATAAGTAAAACGGCTTTAACTATGATTCCTGACTCTAATAAGATTTGATAAATATCTAATCCACCTTCCATGGAAAACTCCTTAATTTTAAATTGTTACTAAATTCATAAATCATTAACAGCTTTATGAATTAAAACCTTAATTGATTATCTTAATCTTAATTAATGAAGTCAATGTAACAGGGGAAATCTAATTAAGTTAATCGACTTTAGAATAATGATAATACCCGATAGCAATACCCCAGATACCAAGTACTCCCAAGACAGGTAAATTCTTTTGATAGGTAAATATAGAGTAGGCATTGTCCCAAACAATATCTAGGCCATAGATCGAACTTAGAGGAGAAATAATAAATAACGCATAACAAAGAACATCAATGAGTTTAGCCTTTTGTCCTAAATAAAATAACGTAATGAAATGAATCATTAAAAAAACGTAAAATTTATTAAGATACGGGAGTGCGACCTTAGATGAAACAAGGAACATAATAAGGGTAAGATACATTAACTTGGTATGATATTCTTTTTTAATTTCAAAAATTTTTAAGAGTAAAAAAATCATTATAAAGTCGAGAATGTAAAACATGAAAGCACCAATAAAAGATGAATAGAAAAGGTCTTCCTTAAATTGACTCTGAACAACTCCACCACCAAACTGATCAATGAAAGCATAAAAGATGGTGAGTAAAAACAGAATAACCCCAATCATTTTCTTTGAAGGCATAAGTTGGTCTAATTCAAAGTAACTTCTCAGTTTTATATCATTATATAAATTCAGCTTAATAACTCTCGTAGAAATATATAACGATGTTAATTTAGAAAAAGAGAGAACTTCCCAAGCATTTCTATTTAGCCAATTCTCAATTGTGTTCATGTCATGATCAAGTAAGAAATGGAAAAAAGTAAATGTAGAAATCATGGCAAGATGAATTAATAAAAAACCAAAACAATACATTAAGTAATAAAGAAAAACCTTGCGAACATCAACAGGAATTTTAAAATACCAATTCTGAGAGGTCATATCACTTTTTTCTTAGGAGATAGCCATTGTAATTGTAATTCTGGGGATGGATAGATCTTTAGGTAGTTCTTGTATAATAAATCCGTTTTAATAAACCTATCTAGTTTTTTGTATAATTTAAAGTATGCTGACCACAATGCTGGATCGGACTTCAAAATTTGATCAACAGCTTTAGTCACTTCATATTGCTGTTGAAAGTTAAATCCTGTATTAAAAACAACATCAGTGTATTTTTTAAGAGCGTTTTTTAATTGAGATTTATCTAATTTCTTTTCTTGAAAGTTGGTTCCAAGAAATTTTTGGTCAATCTCAACATTTGTTATAAAAAAACCATTTTCCATTCTAAGAAAATCTTCAAACATCAGAAGAGAAATATCAACTTTTGTTAAATCTAAGCTTCTCATAAATGGAAGTGATAAAATAAAAATAAAGCTATTTTTACCATCAGGTAAGCTAAAGTGAGTTAGCGTTGGCGTGTTAACAATTAAAATCTTAAACGCTTTATTATAATAACCAAACTTTTCTAATAGTTGCTGAAAAGCGATATTGAGCCCATACTCTGGTTTTGGAAAATCCCACCTGAGAACCTGTGCGTTCTTCACAAGCCAGAGTTCACTTAACATAGACCAATAATCATCTGCACTAGGATAATTGTGTCTATTAGAACTAATACGGCCCCGCTGAGATTTAATCTCTTTTACTAATTCTTGTTTTTTTTCTTTCTCACTTTGTAAACCATCATTAAGTATTACACTTTTAATATTTGAATAATCTACAACAGAATCTTCCCTCTCTTCTTGAGTCAAATCTGAAGTTTTCGATTCTTGTGAAAAAGAACTGCTCGTAACCAGAAATATAAAAGTGATTAATAAATTTTTCATTTTATCCTTGAACGTCCCTGGTCATACTGATCATAAAGCCTACCCCAAAAATACATTTCAGTAATATCTAATTCTAATCCTAAATAGTACTTTGGGTATTTTTGTTGAAAACAATTTGGTCTTTTTTCCCCTAATAGTTCATCTTGAATATAGCCTTTATCATCACCTACCTGGACATAAGACCAATCAGTAATCTTATTTTTGGATTTTAAAATTTTGACAGAGTGAGAACATTGAACAATCGTTAAAGAAGATGAGTCCTTATTTGGATTCTGATGAACATGTCCTAAGAACGATTGAAAGTATTTACGAGCAACTACAATATCCTTTGAAAAAGCAGAGGTTGTAATACAAAAAAACATTAAACATTTTATTAAACTTTCCATCTAAACTGAATAGTCTCCCACTTGTGACATTGCGGGCAACGCCAAAATATTTCATCAGAGTTAAAACCACATTGAGAACAAAAATGTCTCGTTAAAGAGCTATGCAAAGTTCCCAATAAGTTCTTCGTCTCGGTTAAGGCCTCAACATTATTACCTGTATCAATTAAAAGTTTAATATACTCTATTTTAAGAACATCACTATTATTATCAAATTCACCAAGCCATGTTCTCAGAAGTTCAAAAGCTTCTTGATTTCTTGTTTCATTTTTTAATAATCGAATTTGCGATAAAACAACTGATGGAGAATCTTTCAATTCAGGGTCATTTAAACTAAGGAAGTATTTTCTTAACTCGTTTAAACGTAATAAGTATTCTTCCTTAGCCTCAACATTCTTTGTATCATCAAGTGAAACAAAAATAAAAGAAGTGTACATAGGGTGTTCTTTTAATAGTTCAGTTAAGAGGGCATTCGCATCTTCAATTTTGTTTTGAATCAAATATAATTTTAGTCTTAAAATTTTTGCTGAAACAGAAGGTGCAAATCTAAAGGCATCATCTAAATCTTCCGCACATGCATTATAATTAGCGGATTCAAAGTGAGATTTCGCTTTCTCAACTAAAATATGCGAAATTGTTTCAGATTGATTATCCTGACCAACTTTTGAAAGCATAATCCGGTAATTATAAGCTTGATCCCAATCTCCGATGTCTTCGTATATACGGCAAAGGGAGCGAATAACTTCGTCCTGGTCTCTATTTATTTTTAAGACATCTTTATAAGTTTCAATCGCTTTATCTAGAAATCCACCTTTATCAAAGTCGACAGCAAGTTCTTTCAGTGCACGTAACCGTGTAGACTCATTTATATTTTCTCGAGCAATTAAAGATCTATGTATACTAATTGCTTTATCGATTTCACCATTGCTCCTAAATAGTCCGCCTAGAGCGAAGTAAGTATCAATTGTCTCTCTGTTTAGATCAACAGCATTTAAGAACTCTTTAATCGCAAGATCTTTATTGCCAGAGATTAAATACTGAGTAGCATTCAAAAATATTTTTGATTGTGCTTCAAAAATACTATTTCGATACTTCTTAGATAGTTTTACACCATGCTCTTTTTCGATGATGTAATGGTAAATGAACACCAGCGTAATGATAATCGCAAGTACGGCTAATAGATGTTCTTTAATAAATGTGAAAAATACAACTGCGTCCAATTAAGACATCCTATTTAAAAAGTAATAAAGGTACTGATTGATTTTTAATTGTAAAATTTAAATCTTTAACAGACTCTTCTATTCCGCTTATGACATCAGAAAAGTTAAAATCTTTTTTCAATGTAATAAATTTTAGACCAAATTTTTCTTTCATTTCTAAGTCTTTATGTATTCTTCTTCCTGCTTCCCACAAACCGGCTATTTCATCTACTAGTCCGCGCTCTTTTGCTCCTTGACCAGAAAAAATTTGTCCTTGAGCATATTCTCTAAGTCCTTCAAGTCCTCTTACAATTTTTTTCTCACGAACCTTATAAATGTCCATTATAAATTGTTCATGAACATTTTCAGTCATTTCATTTAACAGGCCTCTTTCTTCAGCAGTCATGTCTCTTGCAGCATTTCCAATATCTTTATACTTACCAGCTTTAATAATTTCTGGTTTCACTTTAGCCCATTCATAAATTTTTGAAAGATTCATAAAGTTCATAATAACACCAATAGAACCGGTCATGGCCCCTGCATTGCTATAAATTTTTCTACATGCGGCACCTATATAATAACCGCCCGACGCTGCAACTGTACCAAAACTAGCATACACAGGAATTTTTTTATCAATTCTTCTTATTTCTTCATAAATTTCTTGTGTAGGGCCAACCGCTCCACCTGGAGAATTAACTCTTACTATAATAGCTTTTGTATTTTTATCTTTTTCGGCCATCAGCAGCTTCTTGATACTTTTTCTAGAGTCCATAATAACTCCTTCAATTTCAACAACCGCGATAGGACCCTTCTTACCCGAAATATTATCTGAGATTTGATCACTATTTTTTAAACTTGATACAGTATAGAAAGCAAAAATCAGAAAAATCACAAATAACACAGTGATTAATACAAATATTCCTACAATTCCTTTAGAACGCTCATTCGACACAATTTTCTCCTAATTAACAATAACTTAAATGCTATCACCTATTATAAACAATACTTCTAAAATTAGAAGAAAACTCTTTTATACCCGACTAGAAAGCTCGGACAGTTCTTTAATCGAGGACTTTCTTTCCAAGTGGATCCATCTTTCTAAAGAGTTCACTTTAAATACCGTAAAGCTAATAGAGATAAAAAACACTACATTAAACTGTAGGGGGTAATTATGAAAAAATTAGCATTAATGAGCTTACTTGTTTCTTTCGCTCAGGTTTCTTTTGCTCAAGTGGCACAACCTAGTGATCAGGCTTTAGATGATGACTTAAACTTTAAGCACTCTGAAGAACAAGAGGTTAGAGAAAGAAATGTTGCGAGTGATAAGAACCTTGATGAGGAACAAACTGATCAAGATCGTGAAGTTGCTTCAGATCAGGACACTCAAGATTCAAAAATTCAATACTGGAAGTATTAATTAGCTAAAGGTATTTGATGGGGAATTTTATTGAAAGTTTGGTGAAAGGATCAAAGGAGATATTCTCTTCTCAGGATTCTCGTTATTTTTTACTGACGGCACTTAAATTTACAATTGTTCCGATCTTCTCTTCTGTTTTGGCTTTCTATTCACTTTGGACCATTATGGAAATGAATTTTAATTTCTTTGTGGCCAATGGGTTTACTCAAGATAACGCTGTATTTTACGATATTATTCTTATGAATCTTAGTGAGTATGCTGGGTATTTTTCGGTAATGCTTATTATAGTTTTTATGCTTGGTCTTTTCACAAGCTACCTCGCCTTAAGAGCATTTGATCATATTGAAGAACATACTTTTGATCTCATTGAAGACATTGATAGCCAACTTATAATTAGTGGTCTTAATAAAAACAAACTTATTTATCAAGTCTCTCGAATTTTCTTTAAGTATATTCAAATTTTTGTAAAGAGTGAAAAAACACCTAAACTAAAATTACCTCAACAAATTGAAAATCTAAAATCTCCACCACTAGATAAAGTTTTTCTTTTTCAATATTGTATTATTGTTGGAATAATTTGTCTTGGTACTAGTATGCTTTTATTTTCATTTACTCACGAACTTTATCAGGAAATCGTTTCAGGAGGGTTAGACCTACTCGCTTCAAATCAGATCGTTTCTACATATCTTGATTCGCAAGAAGGTGTTCTTTTTAATATCTATACAATTTCAGCTTTGTTCAATGTTCTCGCTTATATTTTTATTTCCAGAAAAATTATAAAAACGGTGGATGGTGTTAGTTATGGTCTTGCCAGAGATATGGTCAAAGTAATTAAAGGACAGCATCAAATAAGGCTAACCCATAGATCAGGAGATCCTGGCCAAGGAATAGTCAGAATCATAAATGCTGTTCTAGATGATGTATTTCCTATTGAAGAAGATAATCGTTCATTCGACCAAGCAGTAAATGATACCATTGATCAATTAAGTTCAGAGTATGAGCCAGTTTTTAATAGTATTGATGAGCTAAACCAAGAGAAGCTTGAAGAGGGAAAAGATTATGAAACCATGGAGAGGTCTGAGTCTTCTGTCCTGAAGATGCTCATGACTGGACCACCAATTCTGCCTAATGAAATAACTAAGCCTATTATTAAGAACTCCACACAACTACCAGATCAGATCATGAAAGAGGGAACAAATCCCAAGTTTCAAATGACAACTCCAGCGGGTGTAGAGCTTAAGAACCTAGATAAGGATACTGTGATTGAACTAGTAAAAGAATTGGAACAAGTAGAAAATCATAAAAAAACAAGTTAGTTTCTAAAAAGCCTTAATCTATCAGCGTCATCTTTAGCTTGTTCTTCTGACCATAAATTAACTTTATCATACTCTGTTTTTAACTGACCACATGCTGCTAAGATATCATCACCTTTCGTTTGTCGAACGGTACACGTATAGCCTCTGCGATTTAATTCATTCATAAACCAGATAACAGTATCTTTCTTAGGCTTTTTATATTCACTTCCAGGGTACTCATTAAATGGAATTAAATTAATTTTTGATTCCTTTCTATTGAGCAACTCACATAGTGCATCGATATCACTTTCTTGATCATTTAATTGGTCTATCAATAAATATTCATATGTTATTCTTCTGTGGGCCTTAAGAGGTATTGTTCTAATGGCCTCAAAAAGTCTCTGTATATCGTAAGCCTTATTTATTGGCATCAATTCAGTTCTTATATCATTTTTTGCAGAGTGAAGTGAGATCGCAATATTTACTGGTGGAAAGTCATGAAGCATTTTTATTTTAGGTACTAATCCTGACGTTGATAATGTAATTCTTCTTTGACCAAGGCCAAAAGCATTGTCATCAAGAAAGTTAATTGTCGCATTTTTTACATTTTCGTAATTATGAAGTGGTTCACCCTGCCCCATATAAACTATATTGGTTATTTTTTCTTCAACATGTACATTTTCATGAAGCCAAATACTGAGCTTTAAAAATTGCCCAACTATTTCACCAGTCGTTAAATGTCTTTTTAACCCTTGAGTTCCTGTATGGCAAAAATTACAACCAATTGCACAACCTACTTGGGAGGAAACACATTGAGTTAATCTCCCTCTTGCAGGAATTAAAACAGTTTCAATTGTTTGTCCATCTTCCATTTTAAGTAAGAACTTACGGGTTCCATCATTTGATAGACCTTCCCAAACAACTTCGGGTAAGTCAAAAGTGAAATTATTGAATAAATATTCTTTGAGTTTTTTTGAGACGTTTGTCCAAGTGGACTGATCTAGGTTTTTTTTCTTATAAACCCAGTCAAATAATACCTTCGCGTGGAACTTCGAAAAGCCACAATCAATCAATTGAGTTTGAAGATCTAAAAATGTGTAGTTAAAAAAGCTATTTTTCATAATAGTGGAATATATTGGAATGGTCTGATTGACAATAACTTTGACCATTCCGTGAATATATTATTACTTCATTGCTACGCCAGTTTTTTCATCTTCTCTTTCTTCTAGTTCTTTTTCAGATGCTGCAACCTTTTCAAGTGCTCTTTCTTGCTCAACAACTTTGGCCATATACTCTTGGTCGAAGCTATTCGATACTGAAAGACCTATTGCTGCTACTGCGATGAAAACTGAAGAAAGCGCAAACTGCTTAAATTGCATGGATAGATACTTAGTTTTCACAATAACTCCTTTCTAGGCCTCTATTTATGAGTACCTAATAATGTTTATTGTGGAAGTATATAACGCAAAGCGCAAAACCTCAATATTGACTGTAATTTTTACATAAATACCAATTATCAATCTAATTTAGCCTAGTTAGAAAATTCGTCCAAATAAAGAGCGAGTTGTTTCTGATTTATTTTCAATTTGATGACCGTACCTTTTAAAGATTTCTCTAAATGCTTGAAGGTCATGGCAAGATTCTATACCGATATTAAAATCATTTGCTGAAAGTAAATATAGAGACTTATAACTATTGGATACGACAAAATCTTGGGCAAACTCCGTTAATTCTTCCTTAGTTCCAAAAATTGCTCCCTCATGACCTTGTCCAAAGGATGAATTCTCAGCTTTAAACTCTTTAAAGTCGATTTCACCGTTATAGTCGAAAAAGAAGATTATCTGGTAACGTCCATGACTCTCATCGTTCTCCCCTGGTGGGTTATGAGAGAACCTAAAAAGCAAGAATACTTCTTCTTTATTTCTCATTTGAACTCCTATTCAAAGTAACCAAAATCAAGTGTTACATGAGAGCCAGGTAGCATTAAAAGATCAATACCAATTGGAGTCGATTTAACTTCAACCTTAACCTGGTCAATTGTTTTAATAAACGAAAAGTTCTTAGAAGAAACAATATGAGCTTTCTTCTTATAACTTGTTGGATTATAAAAACTAACCCTTCTTATTTCTTCATAGTTTAACTCATAAGTATTTGATGATCTGGTTCTCCAAAAAAAGTGAACCCCTTCATCGGCCTCAACTTTTAAATGTTTTACATCTAAAAATTTGACCATAGTATCCCAGAAACCTGCACGTTTAATTAATGATGTTTCCTTAAGTTTTCGACTATCATAAGTGATAATCAATCCCTCACCAAGAGACGCCTTAACAACAGGAGAGATATAGTTAATGCTTTCTGTCTTAAGTTCATTTTCTGTAAAAAACAATTCTAATTTTTGCATCAAAGCGGGATCAAGATTGGCAATATCCAAAAAGACTTTATACCCATTCATAAAAATTTTTAAGACTTTATTAAAGTTGGCTTGATCTAGACGGTGGCCAAAGTAAAAGTAAACAGAACGTTCATCTAAATCTTCTACGTTAGAACTAAATTCATGTTTAATTTTATATGACCATGCAAATTCTTTTTCAAAGTAATATTTTAATCCAGATTCATTCATTGCTTTTTCAAAGCTAAAATGACCTTCCCCACCATCATTTAGCTCGAAAAAGACAAGAGGTTGAAAGCTCAAAGATGACTCATCAGAGTAATAATCATCGTCAAGCTGAGTTCTAATTAAGTTCGTATCAATTATATCTTTAAACGCTTTTCCAAGTGGTCCTCTTCTAAGACTATTACCCAGAAGAACTGTTGTAGGATAGACTTCATTGACAACACATTTCATAAGCGGTGCAAAATAATTTTGCTCACTCTCCCAGAGATCACTTCCCCTTCTAAAAATGTCAATCGCTGCTCCACCAAGTAGACAGGACTTAACAATTCCTCCCCAACTACCGGCCAAGAACTCTTCAGCAGCATCTTTATATAAAGATTGGATTAATGTTGAGTATTCTAACTTCAAATTATTCTCATATTGAGGTTCATCTATTAACCTCTGTACCTTTTCAGGTTCTGAGTCTTGTAATTGTTTAATAAATCGATTGAAGCCGTTATCAAAAACCTGTGAATGATCTTTAAAATAAGAAACAATATGCCCGTCTTCGATCCTCATATTATCCAATCCATAAACAGAAGATGTACTTCCAGACTGAGAAAAATATTGTCCTAAATTCCAAACAAATTTTCTAAAAGCTTGAAATGTTTTTGGATCGTAAAAACTGTAAATTCTATTTATATTTTGAGCGTTATCTAATGCTGCTATTGCCAGTCCTTCTTTATTCATAGAAAGGCTACGAGCAAGATAAGACGGAATCCCACCGTTACTTAAAAATGGACTTGGTGAGAGTGGAACTAAGAAAATCAGTTCTTTCCCCTGAGCTTTCGCACAATTTTCCAACCGACCTAAATCAGTTTCCGGTTTATGTTGTCCAAAATCAAAATGGTCATTGTATTCTGAGTGAAGTGCCCAATAAATTGGTACGAATATAGGATTCGGCCCTTGATATTCTCTTAGCTTTACTTCCCAAAGTGATGGTGAGGTCTTCCAATAAAAAAACCAATTTTCACCAGGAAACACAGCATCATTCTCTCTTAATTCTGGTGTTGTTAATTGCTCCAAAGATCCTCCGTAATCTGCATTACATAGATTCTAAAAAATTAATTACAGTGTTTCCAGACATTTATGACTTTTAGTGATCTTCATTATTTGAAAAATCTAAATTTATAGGTTATATTCCCGACTAAAACGATACGAAAAAGGTCATAACTATGTGGTATTTCACTGATGAAGAAAATGCGCTTCGCGAAGTTTGTAGAGACTTTGCTAAAAATGAACTAGCTCCCTTTGCTGAAAAGCACGACCATGATGAGACATTTAATATAAATGCTTTCAAAAAGATGGGAGAACTTGGAATTTTAGGCATAACTGCAGACCCTGAGTTTGGTGGTGCCGGCCTTGGAGCAACTGCTTCGACTATCGTTATGGAAGAGTTTGGAAAGGCTTGTGCTGGTTCCACTCTGTCTTACCTTGCTCATTCAATGTTATGTGTGAACAATATCAGTACTAATGCATCAGAAGAACAAAAAGCAAAATACTTACCAAAGCTTATTTCAGGTGAGCATATTGGTTGTATGGCAATGAGCGAACCCGGGTTTGGTTCTGATGCTGTTGGTATGCAATGTAAGGCCACCAAAGATGGAGATTCATACATCATCAACGGTAATAAAATGTGGATCACAAATGCACAATATGCAGACACAGTTTACCTTTATACAAGAACTGGTAAAAATAAAAAAGACCTAACAACATTCATTGTTGAGAAAGAAACAGAAGGATTTTCAGTATCAAAAGAAATTCACAAAATGGGAATGCGATCTTCTCCAACAGGTGAACTTTCATTTGAGAATGCAAAAGTTCCTCTTGCCAATAGAGTTGGAAAAGAAGGAGATTCTGTTTCACATATGATGAGAAATCTTGAAATTGAGAGATTGACTATTTCAGGAATCTCACTAGGTATTGCCCAAGCCTGTGTTGATCAGTGCTTCAAGTATGCAAATGAAAGAGAACAATTTGGAAAGCCTCTCGGTAATTTCCAAATGATTCAAAAAATGCTGGCAGAAATGGCAGCAGAAACTGAAATGATGAGACATTTCTTATACAATATTTGTAAAGAATGGGATGCCGGTCGTGTTTCTAATACAGGAGCTGCAATGGTTAAATTGCAACTTCCAAAAATGGCAACTAAAATTGCTCTTGATGCTATTCAAATCCACGGTGGATATGGATACTCTAGAGAATTTCCCCTTGAGCGTATGATGAGAGATAATAAGCTTAATGAAATTGGTGCAGGTACTAATGAAGTAATGATTCTTATTATCGCAAAAAATATGATTAAAGAAGCCCGTCAAAAATTAGGATAATTTAATTTTTATCTATCAATAGCTAAGTCCTACCTAGATTTTTTCAACTTCAGGTAGGATTAATTTTATTTCAGCACCCCCACAATTTTTCTACTAAAGCTCACTTTCCGATAAAAAAATGTATCTTTTATATGCGATAAACTATTGACCGTAATAAATTCAACACATTAATATAAGTTTTTTTCAGAGCAAGTTATAGATGGTGAGCAAATTACTGTTGGAAATAATTGTTCTGTTAAGTTGATAGAAAATACATTAACTATGGAGCATTATGGAAAGTTGAACTATGACTTGTTCTCATTTATTAAAAGTTCAAAAAGTTCTTCCGCGTCAGAAACCTGTAGACTCGTAATCAGTAAATTATCTGGATAAAGTGTCGCTGAAATTCCACTAGAGCATGGACCTAGACAGCCAGATTTTGTCACTTTAAAATCATCCCATAGATCTTGATCTCTTAATTTGGTTTTGATTAATGCAACTAAACTTTCAGCATCCTTAGCCCCACAAGATTCTTTTCCAACTTTAAGATTACAACAAATGAATAAGTGCTTTTTTATTGATCGCCTTTCAATATTCATAGGATTCCTTTTTATATAAAAAAAGCCCCCTAGAAACTGATCTGTACCCCGAAAATGGGACAGGTTAATAAAAGGCCTAAAAGTTAAGAATCAAATAGCCTCCGATATTCACTCGGGGGCATTTTTTTTAGTCCTAACTGTGGTCGTCTATGATTATAGTAATT
>JBLIAG010000009.1:0-124797 GCA_047634375.1 Bacteriovoracaceae bacterium | reverse complement strand
GGCTTAGCAGTACTAGGTACTTTGGGATCCACAACACCTTTCATTGGACTACTCGGGACAATTATGGGGATTATCGTAGCCTTTGGAGAGCTTTCAAAAGGAAGCTCTGATACCAATGCAATTATGTTTGCACTTGCGGAAGCTCTTATTCTCACTGCAGTTGGGCTTTTTGTCGCAATTCCAGCTGTTGTCGCTTTTAACTATTTTAATAAAAAAATAAAACATTGCCGGAATGATCAACAGAGCCGATTAGACGAATATATTTCCGAAGGAAATATTTAATGGCCAGTAATTTTGATCCAAGTGGGGAAGATAATATTACTGACATTAATATTACACCCTTTGTTGATGTTGTATTAGTTCTACTTGTTATCTTTATGGTTACGGCACCAATTATGGTTAAAGAGTCAATGAACATCCAGCTTCCAAAGGCCAAGAGTACGGATCAATCCCAAAATAAAACTATTTCTGTAGGGATATCTAAAACAGGTCAAATTTTATTAAATGGTGAACTAATCGATTTAACATTATTATATGATAAAGCCGTGACCGTAAAAAAGAAATTTCCTGAAGTTCAAGTCGTGATTAATGCCGATAGAGAAAGTGTGCACGGTGATGTAATCAAAGTTCTTGATCAAATAAAGCTGGCTGGAATCAAAAATTTTGCATTTCAAGTTGAGAAAATTGTAAATGAATAAAACCTCATTTCAATATTCAGTATTAATTCATCTTTTAATATTTGTTTTTTTATTTTCTATTATAAATATAAAGGAAAGGGCCAAACTCGAAATATATGAATTTTCTATTATTGAAAAACAGGCCATTGAAATAAAAAAGAAACCCAAAATTATTGTCAACGCCACAAAACCCACTATTAAAACAAAAAAAGTTGTTAAACCTGTACGAGAAGTATTTGGAGTAAGTCGAAAAGCACAAACCGATAGTGAAAGTACTGTCGTTGTTAAGAAGGGCAATAACCTTAATAAAGAAGAAGATGATAAAATTCTTAATAAAGATGACCCTGACAGTTTACCCCAAGCGACTGAAGAATTTTTAATTACATCAATGCCTAGGGCGATTAACGAAATAAGACCAGAGTATCCCCGTTGGGCCAAAGAAAAAAAAATAAGCGGAAGTGTTATTTTTGAAATTCTTATCGATGGTAGAGGTGATGTGAGAGATGCAAAATTAGTAAAAGGGTTACACCCAGAATTAGATAAGTTAGCCTTAGAGGCAATTTTAAAATTTAAATTTAAACCCGCTTATATTGAAAAAGAAACTACTGCTGTGAGAATTAAGTATGCTATTAGATATGTCCTTGAAGATTAGAATTTTATTATTTTTGTTTATACTCACACCACTGAGCTCCTTTTCACAAGTATCAGTAAAAGGTACTTTATTAGAAAAAGGGACACGCAAACCATTAGGGCAAGTCAATGTCTTCTTATTACCAGCTAAATTAAAAGCAGTTACGGATGCAGAAGGTAAGTTTTTATTTCCAGATGTTAAGGATCAAGCATTTGAAATTATTGTTAATTCATCAGGCTATATAAAACTTCAAGAAAAATTCAAAAGAACAGATGAATCACTTGAACTCTACTTAGAAAAAGAATTTTATGATGTTTTTGAAACAGTAGTTACTGGTGTAGGAATAAAAAAAGATGTTACGAAAAAATCTTTATCACAAAAGGATTTTCTAAAAGCTCCTGGAGCACAAGAAGATCCTATAAAAGCTGTCCAGAACTTACCAGGTGTGGCCAGTCAATCATTTAGTTCACAAATTGTTATTCAGGGAAGTGCTGCTGATGATACACGATACACATTAGAAGGGCATGAAATCCCATTGGTATTTCATTTTGGTGGTCTAACATCAGTAGTTGTACCAACAGCTGTAGAATCCGTTGATTACTTATCAGCAGGCTATGGACCTGAATATGGAAGGGCCTTGGGTGGAATTATTAACTTGAATACTAGAAAACCTAAGACAGATCGTTGGCATGGTGAGGGCTTTTTAGATATCACAAAAACAGGTGTTTTAAGTGAAGGACCGATCAATGACCATTCATCATTACTTCTTGCTGGACGAATAAGTTACTTCGGTAAAATTTTAGAAAAAGCTGCAGAGGAAATGGATGATTTCGCCGTTACTTCTGCTCCCGAGTTTAATGATTTATACCTAAAGTACCATCATCAAATATCTGACTCTGAAGAACTATCACTAGATTTGATTAGAAGCAAAGATACTTTAGCGTTTATAATTAAAGAGGGAGATGATCCAAACATTGAAGGTAATATATCAAATGAGACGACTTTCTATCGTTTTATTCCGAGCTATTCAAAAAAGATAGATGATCGAAATAAGTATAAACTTTCACTAGGATATGGCGAAGATAACATTAATTTTAATATTGGCGATAGGTATTTTGATCTTGAAACAACAACGGCCTCCCAGAGGTTTGAATGGGAGCATAAATATAATAAAAATTTGACACAATACTTTGGAATTGATTCTCAACTTCGTAATTATAGACTACAGATCAGATTACCTAGTTTTAATAGTC
This sequence comes from Bacteriovoracaceae bacterium, assembly GCA_047634375.1. Taxonomy (GTDB): domain Bacteria; phylum Bdellovibrionota; class Bacteriovoracia; order Bacteriovoracales; family Bacteriovoracaceae. Next base: position 122,236 of record JBLIAG010000009.1, on the reverse strand, counting down.
AAGGTGGAATTAACACTAGTAGTGGACAAGATTCGATTGCTGATATTGAAGGTGATTACTGGGAGACTGCTGGATATATCAGAAATACATATAAGTACTCTGATAAATTATCATTTTCTCCAAATCTACGGCTTGAATATTTTTCTAGTGTAGAGAAAGCCTATTTAATGCCAAGACTTAATTCAACTTATACATTAAGCAGCTCTACAGAATTAAACTTTGCATATGGACGATATTATCAGGCACCACAAAATGGCGAGGCTTCAAAAGAATTTGGAAATCCAGAAATAAAATCTGAAAAAAGTGATCATTTTTATTTGTCTGTAATTAAAGATTTTAGAGAAGGATCAAATCAAGGAAGTCTTCTTGATGTTGGCTTATTCTATAAAAACCTTGATGATCTCATTATTCAGACAAGCGATAAAAAAAGTGGTGGCACTCCAATTCGAAATACTAATGGAGGAACGGGGACAGTTTATGGAATGCAATTACAAGGTTCTTACAAAAAAAATGAATATACTTTTTTAGCATCCTATACCTATTTAAAGTCACTCAGAAAAGATGACTCAGGTGATGAGTACCCATCAGAATTCGATCAAACACATAATATTAACCTTATCGGTGTTTTAGAAAAGTCTCGATGGTCTTTCTCTACTAGACTAAGGTTTGTATCTGGTGGTCCGTATACTCCTATTTCTGAAAGTATATATAACTCAGATCAAGATATATACGTTCCTATTAGAGGTGATTTTTTTTCAAAGAGATATGAAGACTTTGTTCAACTAGACTTTCGGATTGATCGTAAGTTTGTTTATAAGCTTTGGCTTCTTTCTGCTTATTTAGATATTCAAAACATAACTAATAATAAAAATGGGCAAGGGATTTCTTATAATTTTGATTATTCTAAAAGCGAGGCAGCTTCAGGAATACCTATTTTCCCTATTATCGGTTTAAGAGGAGAGTTTTAGATGAAACTTATTTTATTATCTATTCTTTGTTGCTTCCTTGTTTCTTGTGGAGATGATTTTGAAAAAAAATCGAAACTTTCTGGTTTAAGAGTCCTGGCATTAAAAGCTGATACTCCAGAGATAAATAGTGCATCCACAGTAACAATAACCCCACTCATTAGCTTTGTAGGTGGAGGTAGTGGAAGCTTAAATTATTTATGGGAAGCATGTCCTGATCCTGGAATTGATTATGGTGCTGACATATCATGCGATAGCTCACAGGCATCTTTAAAACTATCTGGAAGTGGTACCTTTGGTCTTGCAGCTCTTTCTGCTACAAGTAATACAGGAGATGCGACGAGTTTATCTGTGGGGATACCAGCTGATGCTTTTACTTATTTAAATTCATTAGACTCTAAAACCCAGTTTAACGGTCTAGGGTATTTATTTATAATAAAGTATACAGACTCTGTGAGCGGTGCCAGTACAAAGGCATTTAGATCAATAAAACTAAGTTCAAAAACGAGTGGTGAGTTAAACGTAAATCCAACAAACGGTAGTATCCAATTCAATGGTTCTAATATTTCTTCCTATCCAAGCTCTAAGGGAGATATTAGCGTTGCTAATCTTTCAGAAAGTGAAACATACGACTTTGACAGCGATATTGGTATTCAATCATTAAAAGAAAATATGTTTGTGAGCTGGTATTCTACTACTGGAGAGTTCTTATTTAATAGGACGGATATAGGAGAAAAGAACACTTTTACTCCTAGTGGCACAGCTGGTGTGATTCTCATTGTCTATCGTGACGGTAGAGGTGGTGTTACCTCAAGTTTGGTGTCTTTTTGAATGCTTAATTAAAGGATGATTTCTTTTATATAGTAGAGCCTAACACTCGAGTTTGATTTACCTGTTCAATAGGTCTTCCTTCATTTAAAATTTTCTTATGAATGAACTACTTTTTAAAATTTGGTTATGTTTTGGTATTATTTGTATTGTTAGTGAGTTTCTCTTACCAGGATTAGTGATGGTTTTTGTGGGTCTTGGTTCACTTACTGTCGTCTTGGGAATGCAGCTTGGTTATATCGATAATTTATTTTCACAATTCTCAACATTCTTTGTCAGCTCTGTAGTTTACTTAATTCCACTTCGTTTGTTAGTTCTTAAGTTTGTTCCAACAAGTTCTAAAGTAGAGGACATCGATGAAGACCGTGCTGCTATTGGTAATGAAGTAGAGGTTATTGAAGATATAGAACCTGGCAAACTAGGACGTATTCAATATAGTGAAAGTTCATGGCAAGCAAAATCTGAAAGTGATATCCCAATTTTAAAAGGTGAAAAAGCAATTATAATAGGAAGAGATAATATAACTTGGATCGTAAAAAATCCTAATTAAGGAGTTAAAGTGTTAAGTTTTTATTCAGCAGTAATAATATTTGTTTTATTTTTAATATTTAAAACAATCCTCATCGTAACAGAAAGAGAAAATGTTATTATTGAGCGTCTAGGTAAGTATCAAAGAACATTACAACCAGGTATTTACTTTTTAATACCATTTTTCGATTCAGTGGCTTACAAACAAGAAATGAGAGAACAAGTTGTTGATATACCCTCACAAGGAGTAATCACCAAAGATAATATTCAGGTTGAAGTTGATGGTCTTCTTTATCTGAAGGTGATGGATCCTAAGAAAGCTAGTTATGGTATCGGCAATTATCTTGCCGCAACTAATAACTTAGCACAAACAACAATGAGATCAGAGGTTGGTAAGATTACTTTGGGAGCAATCTTTTCGGAAAGAGAAGAAGTTAATGCCAAAATAATTAGTGAAATCGACAAAGCATCAGATCCTTGGGGAGTTAAAGTTTTAAGATATGAAATAAAAGATATTTCTCCTTCTAGACATGTTGTAGAAACTCTTGAAAAACAAATGGAAGCTGAAAGAGAAAAAAGAGCCGAAATTACAAGAGCTACCGCGGAAAAAGAAAAATTGATTAATGTATCTGAAGGAAGAAGACAGCAGGCCATTAATATTTCGGAAGGTGAAAAACAAAAAAGGATAAATGAAGCAAAGGGAAAAGCTGAAGGAATTAAACTGATAGCTGAATCTACAGCAAAGAGTTTGGCCATGGTTGGTGAGTCTATTAGCCTCGAAGGTGGTAATGAAGCTCTAAAAATGCGCCTTGTTGATCAATATATAGATCAGCTTGATGAAGTACTTGATGGAGGTGATGTATCACTTTTTCCATCCAATCTTGCTTCTTTAAAAGGAATTGTAGATGAGCTTAAGGGTAGTAACTCAAACTTAAAAGGAAGTGGACATGTCGTTGGATAATTTAATATTTTTAGCAATAGTAGGTTTTCTTTTTATATATGTAATTCAAGCTTTGATCAGGTCACTACGGTTAGTACCTGCTCGAACTGAGTTTATAGTTGAAAGGTTTGGACGGTATCATAAGACATTACAGGCAGGGTTTCATTTCCTAATCCCATTTGTTGATAGAGTGTCTTTCACTAAAGATCTAAAAGAGCATACGATGGATGTTCCCTCTCAAACTTGTTTTACTAAAGATGAGATTCAAGTTGAAGTAGATGGTGTTATTTATTTGCAAGTCTTCGACTCTCAAAAAGCAAGCTATGGTATCACCAACTATCAATATGCTGCTATTCAATTGGCGCAAACAACAACAAGGGCGATTATTGGAACCCTTGATCTTGATCGTACTTTTGAAGAAAGAGAGGCGATTAGTGGAAAGGTCGTATCTGTTCTAGATAACGCTGCCATGAAGTGGGGTGTCAGGATTTTAAGGTTTGAAATTAAAAACCTTATTCCACCTGAATCAGTTCGTCAGTCTATGGAGAAACAAGTAACCGCTGAAAGGAATAGAAGAGCAATTCTTGAAAAAAGTGTCGGAGAGAAACAATCTTTGATAAATACTTCTGAGGGACATATGCGTGAACTTATTAATAACTCAGAAGGGGAAATGCAAAAACGAATTAACGAAGCAAGTGGTCGTGCTTCAGAAATACTTGCATTGGGTGAAGCAACAGCCGAGTCTATTAAAAAAGTGGCCATTGCTATCAGTGGGCCAGGTGGAAAAGCTGCAGTTAATTTAGAACTGGGACAAAAGTATATAAAATCTCTTACTAAATTAAGTGGCAAGGGGAATAAAGTTATCATGGGTGGAAATATTGGTGATATGAAAGAAATGCTAAAAGGCTTAGAAATAGATATTTAAAGATAAGTTATGAACAAAATTCTAAAAAGTTATTATCAAAAAGAAATAAACTCTGGCGAGAAGTTCTATCTCGCTGGAGATTTCAAAGAAGCATTTCTACATTTTGAAAGAGCTCATATTCTTGGGCAATCATATATAATACCTCATACCATTTCTCATCTTTGGATGTTAAAGATTGGTATTAAAAACTCCGATTTTAAAGAAATTTTTGGACAAATATTAAGGATTCCCCTGGGGATACTTGGGTCTGCTGTTGGCATTATTCCTGTGGGTAATACAGGAGGAAGCAATGTTAGTGTAACTGCAAGAATGGAACTTCCTAGCGATCTTTTAGAAATACTAAAAAGCTCTAGTTAGTACTCTTGTCTATCCACTCTAATTCCTTACCAGGTTTTGCATAGCTTAGCTTTCCTATATTCTTTAGTTCTAGGTATGTATCAAGCCCTGAAACTCCCACTGAATTGGATTTTGTGATATCGATATAAAAATTATCTTTAAGTACGTCGTTAGGTAGATGAATTGAAGTTATTTCACAGACTATGATGTGGGTACCATTTTCTTCTACTTTTATTTCTCGGATGAACTTTGCTCCAAATTTAATGAGAGACTCTTTAACAAAGGGAACAGGGTGATCGCCGTAGAATTCTTCAGTAAGTAAGCATTCTTTAAATTCACTTTTATCTGAATCATAACGTGCACTTGTTTGGTGAGCTTTTTCAATAATACCTTGGTGGACTTGGTTGACTGTAAGGTATGGATGCTCTCTTAGGTTGTTTAAAGTATCTCTTGTTACCGTATCAGGTCTTATTACAAATCCAAAAAGAGCTGGAGAAGCACCTAAATGGAACAAGGAACTTATAATCGCTAAGTTAGATGTTTTAATCTTATCAGTGGTTCCAATTAGGTTTACCGATTTCACACCAATCAGGCTATTAATTAAATTAATTCTATCTCTATCTTCTAAGCTGTTAATTTCTTGTTTATCAAAGTCTTTCATTTTTATATGTTCTAATATTTTTTGATTCAAGTCAATATCGTTTATGACTTTATGAACGATCTGTGGTATATTAATTAACATGGAAAATAAAAAGATTGATAATTTAGTAAATGATATTGGCGGTTTTATAGAATACTGGGGCTTTAGAAAAATACATGGAAGGATTTGGGCCTTACTGTATTTATCAGAAAACTCACTCTCTACTCCCGAAATTGTCCAGCGACTTGGAGTTTCTAAAGCATTAATATCGGGAGCTATTAATGAGTTACTTAATCACCAACTGATTGAAAGGGTAGGGCAGGTTAAGTTTGGTGGAATCACTTATGAAGCAACTTCATCCCCAGCTGAAGTCGTTCGGGATATTGTGAAAAACCGTGAACTAGTTCTTTTTAATAAGATCGAAGAAAGTCTAAAAGATCTTAATCAATTAAATATACAGGAATGTTCAAATTTAGGTATCAAAAAAGAATCATTAAAGAATTTAAAAATCCTTACAGGACATCACAAAAAAATAGCAGAGTCTTTATGTAAAAAAAATATTAAAACAATGGATGAATGGATTGGTTTTATAAAAAAAATCTCTCGATTTACTTTTTAAAAATGAAAAAGCTAAAAAAAATTAAAGATTCATTTGTCCTTCGTCAGTTAGCAACTGCAAAGCTATCGATTAAAACTGCTAGGGATTTTTACAAATACCGTAAAGAAGGTTCATTAAAAGAAACTCTTAAAGGAACATTTCAAGGGAATATAGATGAAATTGTTTCTGAGTTAGATATTATGAAAGGCTCCCTTATGAAGGCTGGGCAAATGCTTTCATTATTTGGTGGATCTTTTTTACCAGAGGAGCTAAAGCAGATTCTTAAAAAACTAGAAAATCAAAGTTCATATCTTGAATGGGAAGAAATTAAAAAACAGGTACCCAGGGCCTGGTTGGAAGAGTTAGATATAGAACATGAGCCCCTTGCGTCCGCTAGTTTGGGACAGGTCCACTTTGTTGAAGTTGGGGGTAGGGTCTTTTGTATGAAAATACAATATCGTGGTGTTAAAAATGCCATTAATAATGATATTAGGGCCCTTAAGTTTTTAGTTAATTTCTTTCGTTTTGTTCCTGCCGAGATTGATCTAAAACCAATGTTTCTAGAAATAAAAAATATGCTAATTCTTGAAACAAATTACTCTGAAGAGGCCAGAAGTACAATTCAATTTAAAAAACTCCTTCAAGGGGAAAAGGCTTTCTATGTTCCAGAAGTCCTTGAGGAATACTCTAATGAGAAAATTATTACAACAGAGTTCATCAAGGGGGAAAGCTTACACAATGTTGAGGAACTAAACTTAACTCAAGAACAACGAAATTCTTTGGGAAGAGAGTTTATGAAATTATTTTTTCTCGAGATTTTTGTGTATGGACAGGTTCAAACGGATGCCCACTTTGGTAATTATTTGATTATTATGGAGCCTGAACCTAAGTGGGGACTAATCGATTTTGGTGCAACGAAAGTACCACCCACAAAATTTCTTGAAAATTATCAAAAACTTATTATTGCGCTTAAAGATAATGATAAAGATGCCTTTGTCAGTATTATTTATGAAATGGGGTATTTGTCTAAAAAGAAAGACTCTGATCTTGAACTATTCTGGGAGTATGCTCAAGTGATTGGTACTGCCTTTATAAATAAAGAATTTGATTGGGGGAAGACAGATCTTGCCGATAAAGTATTTGAGTATATTCCAAAACTTATCAAATCTATATCAATTGGTAATCCGCCTTCAGATACCATTTTTCTAGACAAAAAGTTAGGAGGTGTCTTTTTTGTACTTCAAAAATTAAAGTCCAAGTTTAATCTTAATGAATTATTAGAAGAGGTACTTTTATTAAAAAAGCTCAAAGGGGAGAAAGTTCTATGACTAAACCTGTTATTTTATACGATTCACTTTGCCGTTTATGTAATGCTGAAATTGAGTATTATAAAAAAAATGATATTCAGAAAATTTTTGAATACATTGATATAATGGATCCAAATTTTGATCCTAATGAATATAAATTGACCAAATCTGATGTTCATAAGTACTTTCATTTAAAAGATGAAAACGGCAACCTCCTTAAGGGGGTTGAAGCATTTAATTATATCTGGATAAGGCTAAACAAATTTAAAATGCTGCAAAAAATGTATACATTCTCATTCGGTAAAAAAATTATGGAAGTTGGGTATCAGGGGTTTGTCTTAGCACGGCCTTATTTACCAAGAAAAAAAGCATGCGATGATTATTGCGAATTATAGATCTATTTGGCCCTGATTATTTATTGGTTTGGGTCTTTTTTTTGGCATATTAAGAAAATCTAATTTATTTAAAGTTATATTCCCGTCTACATTTACCTATTTTAATTCTCTATCCTACTGAAAATACGACTCTTGTTAAGAATGGATTAATATTTATTTAAAAAACAACCGATTAGCCTTTAAAATGAAACCACTGGAGATACTTTGAGCTTTAAGGTTTTACTACTTACATTTATACTAATTTCTTGCTCTAAGGAAGAGAGCAGTAGTCTTGTAGCGGGTGGTGACTCAATCAATGTTAGCGTTAAATCTTTAAATATAGATTCGCTTGCTCCAATAAATAATTTAAATAAAGCAAATTATAATATCACTGGTACTTGTGAGGAGAAAGAGTCTGCTCTTCAAGTATCTTTTAATAATGGGGAACTTTTAGAGTCAATTTTTTGTAATGATTTTGTATTTGATGCGACGTTGGATGTCTCTTCAGTTGCAGATAATAATGACCTAAGTATTTCGTTCACTGAAGGTAATAATACTAATCTTCAATCTACTACTAAAGACATCGTAGCCCCATTAATCACAAATAATACTTTTGTTAATAGCACCTACAAGTCTTCCGATATCGTTTCAGTTACAATTTTTTATGATGAAGCAGTTTTTGTTACTGGAACCCCAAGCATAGAACTAGTTATGGATAATCAAGCAAGTGCAACAACCCTTTTAAATTATGAATCTGGAAGTGGAAGTAATCAATTAATTTTTAATTATACTATTGTCCCAGGTGATGGAGACACTGATGGAGTCCAGTTAGGAGGTGATATTTCTTATTCTGGCGGAAGTATTAATGATCTTAGTGGAAATCCAGCATCAACAGTATTGGCAAATCTCAATTTTTTAAGTGTCTTGGTTGATACTAGTACACCCACTATTACATCAATGGTTGAACCAGTTAATGGAACTTATGCAGATGGTGGTGGAGAGTTATTATTTCAAGTTAACTTCTCTGAGAGTGTCATTGTATCTGGAACACCAAGACTTACTCTTGATATTGGTGGGGCCACCAGATATGCAAACTTTATTAGTGGTTCCGGTACAACAGGTCTTGAATTTAAATATGTCATTCTGGACGGTGATAATGATGGAGATGGTATTGCATTTGGGAATAACTTAATTGATGAGAATGGTGGAACTATTTTATCTTCTTCAGACAATGATCCATCAGGGTTAAACTTTAGCTCGTTTGTTGATTCTATGAATGGGGTCTTGATTGATACATCCTCAATTATTAATCAACCAGATCAAGTTACAGGTGTAACAACTGCACCAACTACTTCTAATACAGCACTATCAATAGCATGGTCTGCACCGAATGATAATGGAACAAGTATTATTAATTATGCTGTTCAATATAGAGAACAAGGGAATACCTCTTGGATTAACTTAACTCCGCCTAGCTCTACATCAATGACAGTTTCAGGACTAAGTGCTGGGACAACTTATGAGTTTAGAGTTGCTGCAAATAATGGACTCCTTGGCCCTTATTCAGCTATATCAAATGCTAAAATATTTGATATTCTAGCTCTAAATCCTATTGCATGGTTGAGTGCAACCAATATAACAAATGGTGGGCCAGAACCAGTAAATGGTGAAAAAGTCGCTGTATGGAAAGACCTTACTGGCTCAGCTACAGATGCTACTGAGGCAACTGAGAGTAAGCAGCCTACATATGAGGCCAATGTTCAAAATGGACTTCCAGCTGTTAAATTTGATGGGACAATTGATAGAGGATTAGAAGGATCATTTACCAGAAGTAATAATGGTGGCCTTACAATGTTTATAGTTGGTAAGTTTTCTGGGGCTTCAAGAAGAGCGTTCTTTGAATTTTATAAAACTGGAGGAGGAACAAGTCCTGGTTCACCAAGAGGTTTCTTTTTTACGTATGGTTTTAATAATGCTTCAACAAATTACAATCTGAATAATACTGAATTTAATGTTTGGTCAGCATATGATACTGGATCAAACACTGACTTTTGGGAAAATGGAAATCTCATTTATTCTAATTTTGGAAATTGGGGAAATACATCTTTTACTGGGAGTGGCTCTTACGTTTTAGGAGATGATCAGACCGGTGGTGATCGTCTCAATGGTTATATTGGTGAGATTCTTATTTTTGATAGAGAGTTTACGGCCGATGAAAAGGCTACGATGGAAACGTATCTAAAAAACAAGTGGGGAACACCCTAGTTTGGACATTCCCTATTTCTTATCTTCCTTTATTATTGATCTTACTAATTGGATTACAAATTGACTCATCTCCTTGGAATGTTAATTCACAAATCTTTTTCCAAGTTTTAGTTTCAAAACCAAGCATATGATGTGCATTTTTAAATGGATGAGCTTGAGATTTTTTGTATTGATCTTTTGTACCATATGGATTGATATGCAGAAGAGTATTTTCAATACCAGGAGTAGTCGATAGGCCAGCTCTTGTTGGTAAATCTGAATTATCTAACATGATATTATACCAGGCATCAACTTTCGCTGCTGTTTGTGATAGTGGTAAGGAGAGAAGAAATTGATTTTCGCCTAGATTGGATTCTTTATGAAAACTTTTAAGTTCTTCTCTACAACCAGGATGAGTCTCTTTACCTAAGGAGTTCTGAATTCCAGCTTTGATTGATTTGGTAATTCTACAGGTTACAGCACTTATCCCTTCAAGTGAGAAAATGGCTCGTATAGGAAAAGATTCAAATTTTTCGAACTCTTTAATTGTGTCATTGTAAAGACGTCTATCTCTAGAATGCTTACTACTTTTATAAACTTCCGGGGCCGCAAGGATTTCCACAATACGTTTAGCAATCCAACCTCCATAAGAGTGGCCAAATAAAACTAGAGGGCTTCCATTAGCAACTCGTAAAAGACGTGTAGTTAAATGTTCTCGCCGATCTAAAATGGGAAGTAGTCTAATGACTTCACGGTAAGTATTATCCTGGTGTGAATCTAGGTTTACTAATGCCGCTTTATATTTGGGAACTAAGATTTCTTGATTTTTAACTTCATAAGTTAAAGTTCGGATACTTCCTTGCGCGAGAAGGCCATTTTGAGATCCTTTAGTAGCACATACGAGAACGAATTTTTTTATTCCTACTTCGGCATGTTTATTTATGGTTTGAACGTAGCGTACAGCTTGGTTATAAAGGAACATTCCGTGTGGTGTGGTAAAACCAAACTGTCTCTTTTCTTTAACTGATCGTAATGAATCACAAGAGCCCCATCCTCCTACAAAAACCGGAACAAACCGAGAATCTTCTATATTGAAGGCATCGACTTTAATCGTCTGTGCAGCATGATTTACTCCAGAAAATAGTGATAGAAACAATACAGTTAAAGTAAATTTTTTCATAATATCCTCTTAGACCTAATTCAATATTTTTATTTGAATTGAATAAAGATAAAAAAACTGTCAAAAGATTAGACGATTTAATAATCATAAACTTCTAATCTAATTACAATATTCTTAATGCAGATATATAAATGCAATTTACTGGCCAGAATAGTCAGTAGGGAGTTTTTTTTAAATACGAATGTCTAGGCCATCAAGTAGATGTGTTAGATCGCTCACACAATCTAGGGTCTCTGCATAAACTATTTCTTCTTTTTGGGCGTAGGATAAAGTTTGGTTATTAGACTTTATTGAGAATTTACACTCAGTTGTAAACTGAGTACCCTCAAATTTGTCCGTATATAGCCCTGAATCAACTATCTGAGCTCCAGTAAGCCTTATATTACCGTCAACCTTGAGATCTTCTGGAAGAGCTTCAAACGTCTCAGGGCCTATTTCTAACTCATCGTCATACCAGCTCATAGCATTCATTTGAAGTGTACATGACTCTTCATCACAAGAAACTTGGGCAGATGTCCAATTATAATCACCACCGCAAAAAGTATCCATACAGATATAATTAAGATATTCAGATGCTTTATCTGCTTGTTCAAGGCTCAAGAATGGTTTTGCTTGGACATTGAAAGAAAGGAAAGCAATAGTAATTATTAATCGTTTCATGAAATGAGTCCTTGTATTGAAATAGGCTTCTGAGATACAAATAGAGTCGTAATTTGTAAATGGTAAAGTAAAATTTACAATTTAAGGAGGCTCTCTACCAAATTAGTGCATCTCTATGAAATCACTTAAAACCTTCAATATTCCTCTATTGATATGAAATCTGAGTTTAAATATCCACACACTTGCATGATTTTTAATTTAAAGTAATCCATATTTCTAAACCCAAAGCTCCTTCTTTTTAGAGACTTAATCACATTATTTGTACCCTCTGAGAGCGCTGAGGTGACTCTATATTCAAAATAATTCTTCATTGTTTCCCAACTTAAAATAAAATTATCTACCCAGGATTTTAAAAAATCAAAACCTTCCTCGTAAATCCAATTCTTGATTTCAACTATTAAGTCTTGAGCATCATCTGCTGTCTTTTGATAAAAAAAGGTTAAAAACTTTTCCTTTATTAGTTCCAATTTATAAAAGTCTTTATTCTCTTTCATCACATCTTTTAATTGTTTTTGTTCTGATTTTTTCCTTTTGGATGCACGCTTTAAAAAGAGATATTTAAACTTTCCATTAATTTTACTTTTTAAATTTCCAGCTGTTTCTTTATCTTGATAAATTTTTAATCTTTCATCATTTAGTTTATTTTCAAAGATTCTAACAACATGAAACTTATCCCAAACCACTGTTGCATTTTCACAATACTCTTTAACTGAAGCCTTATAAGCATCATGTAAATCCATTGCTACAACTTTGATCTTTTTGCAACGTTCTTCTCCTATTATTTTGAAAAACTCGTCAAGAGCTGCTTTATTGCGACTTGTAGATACCCAGATAACTCTTCTCGTTTTTAAATCTGTTATTATTGTAAAATATTGTTCGTTTCTACTTTCAGTTTTAAAGTACTTTTTTCTACGAGTATAAACTTCATCAACACTTATTCTTTCAACATCAGGAATCTTATAGTTTTGCACCATCCGAAGAAGCCTATCAAAATCAATTCGCCATAAAGTATTTGCACTATTCTCAGTTAACTTTGCGGTTCTTGAAACTGTGCCAATTTCTACAAGCCTTCCAAGCCACCAGGAATAATCTTTTGATAAATGTGGAGTTTCTGGAGCTAGAAAATCCAAAGCCTCTGTTCTCGCTTTTTTACAATTTGGACAATGGCGTTTTTCCCGCCAAAAGATTAAACTGCACTCCATTTTTCCAAAGGGCATGTGCTTGATATTCATACGATGCTTTCCGCGTTTTACGGTCAATTCATGCCCACAACGAGAACATTTACATGGAGCTAGCTTATCTTTTTTCTGAATATAAATTTCTATAAGGTCTTTTTGGAGCCATTCTTTAAAATCAGTGACTTCGTATCCGGGGATTACATTTTTGATAAAACGTGGTAATTTCATTTTGGGCCTTCCTTGGTTATTTATTAAAAGTATTCAGCAAAATAATTCTAATAAATTTTCCTTGAAAGGCCTACTTTCGTTATCTTTCCTATATTATTTGTTTAATTATTCACTTTTCTGGTAGAGATTCATTTAAGGAGGGTTTTATTGGATTTTAATCTGTCTCAAAAACTCAGGTTTAAAAAGCTACACATTCAAAATCAATAATCCGAGAATGTACTATGGGAAAGTTTAAAGTGTTCTTACTATTTTTAATTTTTGCTTTTATTGGTTGTTCTACTCAATCAACCTTACAAAATCGAATACCAGCTAGCTTTTCACAGTGTGATAAGTACTATCTACCTTATAATAAAGAAGTCTTTCCAAGAGAGAAACATTTAGTTGATCACTTTTTTTTAAAAAAGCCTGGAGTCATTAACCATGTTAATTACGCAATAAATTTTGAAAGAGTAGAATATTATGTCAAACAACTACCAAATAAATATCCTAATGAATTAAGTGTTGTGAAAATGGGAACTTATGATGGGATTGATTTACAACGAATTAATATTCCTGGTTGGGGCAACGGCGACAGAAAGCAGGTTATAATAACTGCTGGAGTTCATGGAAATGAATCAGCAGGTGTAGCAACTGCCATTAATATTTTAGAAAAAATTATTTATAACCCAGCAATGAGGAACAATTATGATTTTGTAATCATTCCATTCATGAATCCAGGAGGGTTAAGTCAGAACACCCGGCGACTTAAAAATAATGTGGACTTAAATAGAACCTTCCCTGGTGGAAAGAGTAAGAGCCAAGGGGCGACTAATATTATTAAAAGCTCCCTTAAAGGAGAAACATTTGATCTGGCCCTCGACCTTCATGAAGCTCCATTTAGGGATAAGTTTTTTGTCATAAAAATGCAGGAAAATGATCAACAATTAACTAGGAAAGTTCTCGCCGAAATTCCGGAAGAGTTTTTAGTAACAGCAAAAGATTCAATTTATCCTGGGAAAATGTATAGAGCAGCAATTCCTGGTGGCCCTCAGATTGAACAAATACCTAAAAATATATCTTACAAACTTTTTGCACCTGGTGAGGTTTCGTCATCAAACATGGGGACAGTAAAAACTTATCTGGCGCAAACACATAGTGCCAATTTTTCTTACACTCTTGAAGCACCTGGGCAGTTTGAACTTGTTAAGAAAGTGAGCATATACACTGATATCGTGGAAGGATATCTTAAAAATTTTTTAACTAACTAATTCTACATTTTCTTCTTTATTGTCAACTTTATGTAAAGTTTTGAGTCTACTTCCTTACAGTAAACTGACTTGAACTTAAAGCCATTCTTTGTGAGTATGTAGATACATATCAACAAGGAGAATTTATGAATTTACTTTTAAAAATTGAAGAAATGAATGAAAAAAGTTTGATAAAGAAAATGATTGATAAGAAATCAGAAAGGTTTAAGAAATACATATCAGACAATTCAAAATTAACATGGAATTACTTCTTTGAGAATGGGTATTACTTCTCGGAGGTGAAGATCTCTGGTTTTCAAGGTCCTGTTATTAAGGCCAGGGCATCATCAACAAGTCAATTTAAGGTAATCAACGAAGTTGTTGAAAAAGTGGAAAAACAGTTAAATAAGAAATTTGGTCAGAAAAAACCGATTAGAAAAAAACTAGATCATAATTCATTTTTGGTACAATAAATATTAACTTTAATCTAAGCAGGAATAAGTCGTTTAGATTAAAGTTATCTGTTTTTATAATTAGGATTTACCTAATTAAAATCTTAAATAAAACGATTTTTCCTTAAGTTAGAATCGACCGATAATTTAGGCTCATTAATAAATGAACTAAACTGGGAGATTGAATGAAACTAACACTTTTATTAAGCTTTTTATTTTTTATGGCAACAGCATCACATGCAGGAACTGGCGCCCAATGTAAATCAGGTGCAAAGAAACAATCTTGTGCAAATGTTGAGGGAGCAGTAAGGAAATCATTCTGCTGGAAAGGGGAACTTTCTAAAAAGAAAAAGGAAAGAATATGTACTGTCGATAAGAAAAAACTTAAAAAAATGAAAAAGAGTATAAAAAAGAAAATTAAAAAGAAAACTGATAAATAAGAAATAAGGGAGGTCATTGAACCTCCTTTTTTTAATTAGATATTGTTTTTGGGAATTTAATCTTAATTGTTGTCCCTTTTTTCTCTTCCGAATGAACTTGAACTGTTCCATTATAAGAATTGATAATTCTATTCAGTATTATAAGTCCGATTCCCAGGCCTGACTTACTCTTTTGATTATCTATAAAGAGTTTATCAACTATTTCCTGTTGAATTCCTTGAGCATTATCTTCAAGAGTTATATGGGTGTAATCAGTTGTCTCTAAGTAAGTAAGATTAATTTTTAATTTTCTATCGGGGTCAGAATATTTACAAGAGTTCTCTACTAAGTTTTTAATGATAACAGAAAGAAAGTAGCTTGGCATGGTTGTTATGGGTTTCTTAATATCTCCATCAATTGAAATTGAATCTTTAAATTTTTTTATTAAGGGAGCTTTTATAATTATTTTAAATATATCTTCAATACTCAAATGCTTCTCTTCAGTATCATTTAGAAATGTCGACATTTCCTCTAGTCGGGAGTAAGCGAAAGAAGCGGAGTCTAGAGCAATATTTTTAATCTCATCTAGGGATGGATCATTGCTATCCAGTTGATCAAGTAGGACGGTAGGTGATAAATCATTTCGTAGATCATGAACTAAATTTAAAAATAAAGTTTTGTATTCAAGGTTGTCCAGGTGAACTTCTGTCTTACATATTAAATTCTTATAATATTTTAGTAACTCGTTAAACTTATCATTCTTAGAAAGAACCAATGCATTTAGCGACTCAGGAAGTTCACTTAAGTTTACTTCATTCACCTTGCCGGAAATAATTATTACGGGAGTCTTGAAGTCAGGCTTTCTTGAGATTTCTTCTAGGAATGGAAGAGAGGTTTTACCTTTGAAGAAAAAGTCTACAATTATTAAGTCATATTCTTTTGTTATGTCGTTTGGGTGTGTTTGTACCGCTTCAATTGAATCCTCTGATAAAACATGTTTTATATATTCAATATCTGATGGATCGTCTTCGATTAAAAGTATATTCATTTAATAATCTCTTTGTTATTGTTTTTATATTCTATAAGAACTAATTGTAAGGTGAAAAATGAGTCTATTCAATATCGATAATTTTATGCCACATGGGCATTGTTACTTGTGGCAGACTGATATACTTTTAATGAATGTTATATCAGATATTATTATTTCATTATGCTATCTTGCGATCCCTCTTTTAATTACTGTTATCCTTTGGAGAAGGAAGGATCTTCCCTTCAAGTCCACTATAAGAGTCTTTGCAGTGTTTATTTTCTTTTGCTCATTGACTCACGTCATGGAAATCGTAAATGTTTGGTATCCATTTTATTACTTGACTGGAATTTTAAAATCCATGACTGCGATAATTTCTGTGGGCTCAACTTATATTATTCTTAAGAGTATAAAAAAGATTTTGGAACTGCCTTCGTTGAGTAATTTAGAGCATCGTTTATTTGATGATGTTCACCATGTTATGGAAAAGCTACCTGTTGGATTGATATTATCAGACAGAAGGGGTCGTATTAATTATCATAATGAGTATATTAATAATTTGTTTGAGTATTCTAGAGAAGAACTAAACAATAAAGAAGTCGAAATTTTAATTGATCAAATAAACAGAAAAAAACATATTCAACAAAAAGAAGAATATTTTGAAAAACCTACCGAAAAAAGTATGGGTGGAGGAAGAGTTCTACAGGGGAAGACAAAAAGTGGAGATCTAAAATTTTTAGAAATAGGATTACGACCAATATCTCTACAATCCAGCCATTTAACTCTCGTAACTATTAAAGATATTACAACTGAAGAAGAGAGCAAAAGAAAAGTAGCTGAAACTTTAAAGCTTATTAATGTCGCCACTTACGGCATGCCTTCATTGTTATCATATATAGATAAAGATGGGACTTATCAGTTTGTAAACGAAGCTTATACTAGGAAGTGGGATGTAAAGAGTGAAAAGGTCCTTAATTGTAATTATAAAGAATTTTTACCTGAAGGAACTCTGGCAGCAATTGAACAGAAAATGAATCAAGCACTTTCTGGTGAAGAATTAAACTTTAAGATCCGAGTCAACTTTCCAAAAGAAGGACTTAGGGAGCTAGATGTTTCTTATAAGCCATATAGATCTAAAGAGTCGAATATTGTTGAGGGAGTAGTCGTACTCGCACACGATATTACGGAAATAAATAATACTCTTAAAGACCTAGAGGCCAGTAATAAACAACTGGAAGAATATGTCTTCCTAGTTTCTCATGACTTAAGAGCACCAATCCGCCATATAACCAACTTTATAGAGTTGTTATTCGAACAATTAGGAAGTGAAGACCAGAACCAAGAGAAAATTGAAAAGTACACTAGTATCATAAAAGCGAATTCTATTAAGATTCAGGGGATGATTTCGGGGATGTTGAAAATTGCATCAATCAATCAAATTGTACCCCAATTCGAATCAACTAATATTAATAGTTTTTTTAATAAACTTTCGATTTCCTATAAAGGTCTAGTTCAATTTGACCTATCAATAATGGAGATGATTGATATTAATTGTGATGAGGGACTTTTGGAATCCATTTTTCTAAATCTTATTGAGAATAGTATCTCTCACTCGCAGAGTGCAGAGACCAGAGTCAAAATTCATGTGTCCATGGAGTTTAATAAAGTAACGATTGATTATAAAGATTTTGGAGTCGGAATTAGTTCTGAATTGGCTAAAAGTATTTTTAATCCATTTATTAAATCACAAGAATCTCAAGGTCTTGGACTTGGAATGACAATTGTTTCTAGATCTCTTGAGAAGATTCATGGTGAGATTAAGTGCTTACCTTCCCAGGAAGGGGCTCATTTTGAAATTCAAATAGTTTCAAATTAATTTAAAACTGTCTTTTTGTTTTACTTAATGAAGGCAGGGTATTTCCTTTTAGGTCTGAAACTTCTTGATTCAGTTTACCTATTTCATACTCGTTATCATTTATTTGGTTAATATATTTTTCATTTTCTGTGTAGATTGAATAATCCTTTATTAGGTTACTACAGTAGAACTGAATCATGGTTTGAAATTGAGCCTTAATTTCTTCCCGTCCTACTTTTTTTTGGAAATACGCGTAAATTCCTAGATCCTTGCAGTGTGTAATATCACTAGGGTTATCGCTGCTTGTATGGACATAGGTTGTATAATTCTTACCCTTTAGCTTTTGATTATAAAGGTTTATGCCATCTATTCCCCGAAGATTTAAATCCAAAATTACCAAAGTCGTGGTTGGGTCATACTCCGAATAAAAATTTTCTGGTAATTCTTCAAAGCGCTGGATATCAACTGAAGGGAGTAGATTTCTCAGTATATCGTAGAAAACCTCGTAATCAAGAATATCGTCCTCAATAAAAACAATTGTATTCAGAGGTGAAGTAGTCATATAATTCCCTAATATAGTAACATCTGTATGATTCATTCTATATGGAATTCAATTGAGATTCAATGAGGACGGCAATAATTAAGATTCCTAAATAATTTGGGTGTCTTTACATTGTTTTGGTGTTAAAAATCCTCATGTTTCAAAGTCCGCGAACCCAATGGGAAAAAATTTTAGATAAGCCCTTGAAAAAGCAAATCGCTTTTTTAAATAAAGTCTGTAAAATTGATCGTAAAGATAATCTTATTATTCGTGCTGCCTTTTTTGAGAAGCTTCCTTTTGAGTTGGTGAGAAGAATTTTCAAACTTGTTCAAGATGTAGTTGATGCTGATGGAATTGACTTTAGTTTTAAGGAGCTTATATTTGATCGGCTTTTATGGGTGAGTGAGATTGCTCATCTCTATCCTGTTGATAAGGAGACTGATGAGAATATCATTCATGGCGAACATTACCATGTCTATACTGCCTGTTATTTCGATTTAGATCTTGTGGTTGATTTCATAAACTCACGCAATGATATTAGTTCATTATGTGACTTAGGTTCAGGTTCTGGGCGAGCGATCTTTTATATGGCGCTAAAGGCCCAAAATGAGCTGGAGTATGCTGGACTTGAATTAGTTAGTGATAGGGTGGAGTTTACAAATAGAATTGTGCAAAATTTCGCTTTAAGTAATGTGTATTTTAAAACAAGTAACTTTCTGGAAACCCCTGACGATTTTTTAGGCTTCGATGCTTATTACTTATACGATCCCGTCGGTACAGATGATGTTCAATTACTTCTTTCCTATTTTGAAAAAATGATTTCAGATGGAGCTAAATTCTATATAATTTTTATATCTGGTTGGGATGATCTTATGTTAAATGCCCTAAATGGTCTTGAGTCTTTAGAGCAGCTAGAATCGATAAAAAGTCGCAAACAACAAGACCGTTTCGTTAATTTCTATAAAGTTCGCTAAGCTTTCTTATTTCTTTTTAAATGGACTTCGTTCGTTTAGATAAACAAGAGCTCGATCAATTTGAATCCTTTCATTTTCTATATATTGATTAATACCATGTTGAAAACCTGGGTGCTTTATCTTATGGGCACTAAAAGTTTTTACAGGGACGAATCCTCTGGAAATCTTATGTTCGCCTTGGGCACCGGCCTCAAATGTTTTGATCTTATTTTCGATGCAAAAATCAATTCCCCTATAATAGCATAGCTCAAAGTGTAAGTTGGGAACATCCTCTTTAGAACCCCAATATCTTCCATAGAGAGTGTCTTCTCCGTAAAAGAATAGGGAGCCTGCAATCGGAGTATTATTTCGTGTGGCCTGTACATAACAAATATTACTTTTTAATTCAGAAAAGGCGGAAACAAAAAAATCTAAATTTAAATAGCTGATTGCTTGTTTGGTTAAAAGGGTATTTTGGTAAAATTCAAACATTTGTACAGCATGTTTTTTAGTTAGTTGATCACCACTGAAGGAAGAAATTTGTATCTCTGAATCGAACTTTCTTTCTTTTCTAATTTGTTTAGCTTTTTTGTTTTTTAAATTAGATAAAAAATCATCAAAGCATTTATAATTTTGATTTTCGAAATGATATTGAAAACTATCTCTTAGGGTATATTTTTGAGATTTAAAGAACTCTAACTCTTCTTTTGAAAGGAATAGGAAATGTGAGGATGAAAATGGATTCTCTTTATAGAATTCCTCGTAAGTGGACATTAAATTTTCTGAGTGAGCACCAATGAAGTGGGATGAGGTTGCAGGTGTGAATGGAACCATAGAAGTCAGCTTTGGGTAATAGGGGATATTTTGTTGATGGAAGCCATTTGCCCAATCCCAGTCAAAAATATATTCGCCATAACTGTGAGACTTTTTAAAAGTATATAGGATTGAGTTATTCTTTTCTTCAAAATAAAGTGGTTCCCACCCAGATTCTTGTCCTATTGATCCAGAGTCTTCTAATAATCTGAAAAATTTTTCACCAATAAGGGGATTGTTTGAATTAGCAAGTTCTTTCCATTGAGTTTTTTGAATATGTTTTTTTATATCTATTGTCATATATGTAAACAATAGAATAATACCTTCTTTTCAAAATGGTAAGGAGAACTATTGTAAATGAATGAATTAGAATATAAAAGGGAGGAGAGTCCTCCCTGGGATTAAGCAATCTCTTCAAAGCTAGAAGATAATGCCCTACGTGCCAATTTCTTTTTTTTCAGTTTCTTGATCTGCTTGATTATAGCTTGCCGGGATTTTTCTAAGCTTAGTTTTGGACACTCATCTTTTTTTGCAGCAAATAATTTTTTTTTATGGGGAATATGAACTCTAATTAATGATTCGTACTTTCCGTGGTAGGTTTTTGCTAGCTTTACATCTACATCTTTAATATAGGGAGCAATTTTGTAGATATTATTTTTAATTTTAAATACCTCTTTAGCTTTATGAATTTTAGTTCTTTTCATAAGTTACCTCCAATGTAATTAATTTAAATAAATTGTGTTCCCTGCTTTGGTCTTACTGAAGTTGGTCCTTTATTTGTAAAAAATCGTCTACGTTTCCACTCTCGAAGTTGATAATCTATAGCCTCCTCTAGGTGAGAATAAACTTCCATAGGACACTTTCCTACACTTTTAGTGTCGAAACTTTCAGAGAAAGAACGTATTGATAAAGTTCCTTTGAGGAATGAAGATCCTTTATCAAAGTGTAGATTGACAATAGACTGTGATGGAGATCTTTCGATCAGAAGCTCTAATCGCTTTTTTATTTCATTGTATTTCTCTGAGCCCATTTGAATACCAAATTTCCTTACAAATTTTTCATTTGAGACTGCTAAATCTCCCTTGTGTAACATACTACCTCCTTGGTTGTGGTTAAGCTCTATTCTCAATCTGGTATTAAGATTGGCGAAGTCAAGGCTTCAAATAAAAAAAAAGTAGTATTGACATTTTTTTTTGAAATACCATTATTAACATGAATATTTATTTAATGAAGATAGTAAAAAGGAATAAAATGGAGTCATTAAATCAATCTTTTTGTAAGATAGGCCATCATATTAATTTGTTTAATATTGAACTGTGTGAAGCTGAAAAAATAAATTTATTAGAATTGCTATCCCCACTTGAAAAGCTCTTAGAGTGCCACCCCAATAATTCTATTTATTTTTATAAAAGTGGAGAAATGTACTACTCGGAATCCCTTGTAAAAGTTGGTGAAAGGTACGGAAGTGCTACGTCAGCAGGAATGGATCTTAATAATATGGTTTTGGAATTAATTCCAAAGGTGATAGATTCTACAAATCCTTCAAATTTGTTCCCGCGTTATCGCCAATTATCATTGGAGTAAATTTAGGAAATATTGACACTTATGACATGGCGACTTTGGATCTTTACTTCAGAAGGTCACCAAGTTACTGTCTTATCAAATTATTGTTCATGCATAACAACCATGCTTGAAACCTTTTAAGAGGCAGCATGAACTTATCTGAACAAACTTTTCTTGACCTTCTTATAGATGTCGAACAAAAATCAACAAATCAGAAGTTTTATTCTCTGAAAAAAAATGACCTAGGTTATTTGAACGCGATCCAAATGTCCCACTTATATATATCATCGGCCCTACTTGTTACCATGATGGCCTTTTTAAAAGAGCAAGTCTGGTTGAAGAATAAAGAAGATAATATTCTGGAGAGTAAAACAAGTTATCATGAATTTATTTCTCCATTTTTTTTGGATGAATTATTACCAGTCTTGTTTTTAAAAGATTTTTTAACTTTGAGTGGTGAAAAGAATATAAGGAAAATAGGTCTAGATAGTCAAAATATTGAATCAAAAATACTCACACTTATTACAAATAGATCAAACTCAGAAAGAAAAACGTTTGTTATACACTCTTTAGTAGAGATGAATATACATTTTTTGCTTGAAGAAAAAAAACAAAATAGAGCTGAACCCCATGAGGGACATCAAGGACCACAATTATACCGAACTTTTGATAAGTTAGATGTTGTTTTAAATCTTGATTACCAACTCGATAGAGATATGGTAATTGGTCATAGTGCCAAAGAGAGATTGTATGCTGGATCAGGAGTTGGTGTCCAATCAGGTTATTCAACAATTCTCCTGGCCCTTAGTGAAGTCAATCTTAAGAAGGCAGCTAAAGTTATTGATCTGGGATCTGGTTATGGAAGAGTAGGGCTTGTTTGCTCTCTTCTTAGGCCAGATATTGATTTTGTCGGCTACGAGTTTGTTCCTCATAGAGTCGAAATTGGAAATAAGGCCTCAACATTTCTAGGATTGGAAAAGAGTTTAAGCTTTAAAGTTCAAGACCTTTCTCTTGAGGACTTTAAAATCCCGCAGGCCGATGTCTATTATTTGTATGATCCCTTTACCAAAGAAACTTATCATCATGTCTTAAACCAGATTCTTTCTATTAGTAAAACAAGAAAAATAAGTATTGTGACAAAGGGAAATGCACGTGGATGGCTTATGGAAATAGCAAAAAAGAACTCATGGCCGGATGCAGCCTACCTCGATGGTGGAAATCTTTGTGTATTTAGATCAGAGTAATCCCTATAATTCTATTTTTCTATAAAAAGTAATTTAAAGCGTGTAAACAATATAGCCTTCGTATCCAGCCCCTTGTCCAAGTGTTAATAAGAAATATTATTAAAAATACTTGGGGGAACAAGCATTGAAAACAATAGTCTTAGCATTATTTGTGTACGTGATATCTTTTACGGCATTCGCTGAATATAAAATAGAGCAACTATTTGAAAATGGTGAGTATCTTGATGGCCATGTAAGTCTTTTCTTAGATAATGGTGAAATAGTCCATTTTTCTAAAAATAGTTCCGAGCTTCTATCCAAGGCCAGATCCGCCTTTGAAAATGAGCGTCAAATTGAGATAACTAAAGTATCTAATAGCTCTTCTCAAGCCGATCTTATTACCGATATCTATAATCCAGCTGATAAGCAATTACCGGTAGTGTTGAATACTCAGAAAGAAATGTATAGTCATCAAAGATTTAATGAAATTAGATTTTCAAGCCAAAATGCTTTAGAACATGCTGGAGTAACAAAAGTTGCCACATATAATGATGCTCAATCGCTAATGGACCAATTTAATGGTGAAACAGATGAAGATTCTCAGTGCTATAATAGAGCGCATATGTGGAGTTATGAATCCCTTGTTAAAAATAAGGTATCCCTTGGTAAAATTTGGATTTTCTTTACTAAGAAATACATCAGAGAGAACAAGTATAAGTGGTGGTTTCATATAGCTCCATATACAGAAGTCGCTGCTGATGGGCAAAAATATATTTTAGACCGTGGGTTTACTCTTATTCCTTATAATGTACAAAATTGGAAAAACCTTTTTATTACGACAAAAGCAAATTGCCCCGTAATTACAAAGTATTCAGAGTATTCAAAAAATCAATATGCTGAAGATTGTTACCTTATGTATTCAAGCCAATATTATTGGCAGCCATGGCAATTAAAATCATTAGAAAGGAAGGGATACCGTACTTGGGGATATAAGCAAAAAGATCTTAGAATTACTTATCGAAATGCCCTTACAAAGTGGGATGGGCATATTCCCGAACTTCTTAGTACTGATGAAGCACCAATTGAAAATACACCCGTTGTCATCTCAAGCGGAAATCCTGTTGAAGAAAATACTGTTGAAGTAAATAATAGTGAAAGCATATTAGAGAGTGAACCCTCATCTGATTACGAATTAGATTTTGAAGCTAATACTTCAACTTTGAATAACCGAAATACAAATATAAATGCCCCATTACGAGTAGGAGATACTGTATTTAATGTTGCCAAAAATGTTAAAGTAAGAGTGTTAGAAGTAGCAAGTAACGGAGTTTTTAAGATATTGTTTCTAGAGGGAACCTTGGCCGGAAAAGAGGGAAATAACTGGGGAAGAAGTGACCTCGCTCTTATGTCCGGATGTCACAATACTCTTTGTGTAGGGAACATAACTTTAAATACATCTAAAGAGTCTGTAGCATCAAAAATAGTTGGTCTTCAGACAAATGGTGACTATGTTATTGAGTACCTTGAAGGTACTTTAAAAGGAAAAATAGGCAGTCATTGGTCCAAGAAAGAATTAGCAGCAACCTCAGGTTGTTCTTACGACTTATGTACTGGAGTTTCGGTGCTAAATGTATCAAAAAATGCTACAAAATCGAGAATAGTTGGAATTGAGGCGAATGGTAATTATGTTATAGAATTTCTCGAAGGTAGGTCTAAAGGGTTGAAAGGAAGTAATTGGGGAAGAAAAGATTTTGCCGTAATGACTGGTTGTAATTCTAATTTATGTGTTGGTGATTCAGCAGTTTTAACTGGCCGTAACGCGAAAGTAACAATTGTTGGAATACAACAAAATAACTTGTTTGTAATTAGGTTTGAAACAGGTAGCAATACAGGAAGGCTAGGTAGTAACTGGGATAGAGGTGACTTGGTCAAAAACTCCGATTAATTCTCCTCCAGATATACCATCACAGCTTTTATTTATACCTCCATCATATTCCTGAGTAACATTACCTGGTAAAAGTTTTCTTATGTTTTCTTTTATTCTGACCCTAGATTTGTAGTTTCTCTATGAAGTTGGCCATGTATCTGAAATTACGGTTCTATTTTAAAGAGATGTCTTTAGTTTAATTAACTCATTATTATTTAAAATTGGTCGAAAAGCTCTATATCATTAATTTGGGGAGTTAAATTGAGAAAGGTTTTACTTTTTTTATTTTTTTTGGGAGCAACTGCGTCTTACGCTAGGGATTTTAATTTGTATCTGGACGCTGACTTAACGACATTTAAAGCTTCTGGAGTTTCGATTCAACGTGGAATTCAGGTTGCTTTGGATGAATTTAATGCGAAAAATAATAAAGATAAAATTAACCTTATTACTTTGGATCATCGTGGGAACACGAGAAGAAGTCTACTCAATTTTAAAAAAATGTTAGAAGATAAGAACGCTCTTGGAATTTTTGGTGGCATGCA
Organism: Bacteriovoracaceae bacterium; assembly: GCA_047634375.1. GTDB lineage: Bacteria > Bdellovibrionota > Bacteriovoracia > Bacteriovoracales > Bacteriovoracaceae. The sequence continues at coordinate 96,764 of JBLIAG010000009.1, read as the reverse complement.
CTCCCCACCGCTAATAACAAATAATAAATTTATAAATGATAATAAGATACTTACATTTGTTTCTTGGGCCGCTGGCGCACCAATAACCAGGTCAAAGACGAAAGAAAATTGGATTTATAGACTTTCGATAGATGACTCTCAGGCCGGAGAATATATATCTAAATATGCTGTAAAAGAAAAAGGTTGTAAAAGTCCTTATTTACTACTTGAGAATACCCCGTGGGGGAAATCAAACTTGGTGAACATGAATAGAGGATTAAAGAAGTTTGGAGTTAAGCCAAGTGATAAGAAATTATTCGGCTGGGGAATTTCAAAGTCAGCTAGTTCACAGGTAACGGAGAGCATAATCGTATCTAAGGCCGATTGTATCTTTTTTGTTGGAAATGCATCTGATGCTAAGAGGTTCTTTAACTCTTTTGGTGTAAATAAACTTCAAATACCAATATATTCTCATTGGGGAATTACTGGTGGTGATAATAAAAGTATTGCTAAAGTAATAAACGATAATAAACTTGATGTTTCTATCATCCAAACCAACTTTTCATTTTCAAATAAAAAACAATCTATGTTTCATAAACGGGTGAAAGAAAATATTAAAAAGAAGTATAATTATACATTAGATCAAGAAATACGACCGGTAAGTGGATGGGTTCATAGTTATGACTTAACTCTTCTTTTTTTAAAGTCTTTTCAAGGCTTAGATAGTTCGGGGGAAATTACTCATATTCGCCAGTTACTAAAAGATAATTTAGAAAACTTAAAAAATCCAACGCAAGGACTTATCAAAAAATATTTAAAGCCATTTAGTAAATACTCAAAAGAAAATAAAAATGCTCATGAGGCCCTAGATAAAAATGATTATACTATGAAAAAGTATAGCGATTCCGGGGATTTAATGTAATGGCGAAAAACGAAAGCTTTCAAAAGAAATTCTTTTTATTTATAGCTATCAGTTTTGGGTCTATTTTGATTAGTTCAATGATTATTGTTTCTTTTATGCTAAACGCTTCGTTTGAAGAGCAAACGGAAAAATATGTTCATTCGCAACTGAATTCTATTGCCGAAAAAATTTCTGATAAAATGAACTCGATAATTAAGGTGTTAGAAGATCATTCGAATCAATCGACTATCATTAACCCTCTAATGCAGTATGAAGTTAATAATCTATCATTAATAGATTATTTATCAAATTTGTCCATAGTTGGCTATAAGGGAACATTTTCAGTTCTAACCTTTGATCAAAAGTACCTTGTTGGAAAAAACAAGTACGATAATGAAGATATTAAATCAATACTCTCGGGTGAAAGTAATGGTCTCATAAATATTATTGATCCTAATTTAAATGAATTTCAATTTATTGTACCAATAAAATTTTCGGGTAATGTTGAAGGTGTACTTATATTTAATACAATTATACCTTCTGGTAATTTAATTAATGCTTCTGAGATAACTTCAAACCTTACCTTGAGCCAGGGCTTGGATGAAGTTTCTATTATTTCTATGCCAATGCATACTGATTTTCCGGAGAAAGATCATGTAATTATAGATTATGGAATGAAACTTACCAATATTCATGATCCATATGTATATATTAGAGAAAAGATTAAAAGTCTTCTAAGTATCTTTTTTGTTCTAACAATTTTTACCTTCTTTTTCTTTTCAATATTTTATAGAAAGGGGAAACAATACTTCGTCGCACCTCATGAGGAGCTATTAAAAGTGAGGAAAGAGTTAGATAATTCTGTATACTTTAAAGATCTCTTAATCAATAGTTCCTCCCATTTAATTATTTCCACTGATATTAATGGAACAATTTTGACTTTTAATAAAATGGCGGAAGAAGTGCTTGGCTATTCAGCTGCTGAAGTTATTGGAAAAGTTACCCCATCCTTATTTCATAAATTAGATGAAGTCGTGACGAAAACAAATGAATATAATAAAAAATACAATATAAATCTGACTCCAGGTTTTCAAACATTTACTTACGTCGTGGACAATGAAAAAGAATTTGATGAACAGGAATGGCAGTATGTCAGAAAGGATGGATCTGAGTTTTCCGGTAGATTAATAATTTCAGGAATTGAAAATAATTTAGGTCATCTCATTGGATATCTTGGGATTATAGAGGATATTACTGCTCTGAAGCTCGCTAAAGAAGTGGAGTTTATGGCGAAGAAGGACTTAGAAAAAACAACTAGAATGAAATCAGAATTTTTAGCAAATATGTCTCATGAAATAAGAACACCTATGAATGGGGTTCTCGGAATGGTTCAACTTCTTAGTGATACTGACTTAGATGAAAATCAATTGGATATGCTCTCAACAATAAGGTCAAGCGGAGATATTTTACTTAAAGTGCTAAATGATATTTTAGATTTATCTAAAATTGAATCCGGGAAGCTCGACATTGAAATGAAGAATTTTGATTTTAACAAATGTGTAAATGAAGCGATTTGCCTTTCAGAATTTTCTGCTAAATTAAAAAATATTGATATAAAGTATACTTACTCCGGTAGCAATATGTTTTTTATCGGTGATGTAACGAGGATGCAACAAGTAATTACCAATTACTTATCCAATGCAGTTAAATTTACAGAGAAAGGCTCAATTACTGTTGATGTAGAAGTTAGTGATTCAACCGAAGATTATTCAAATATTGTTGTTAAAGTTATTGATACAGGCATCGGAATTAGTTCTGAAGGCCTTGAGAAATTATTCAAAAGCTTTTCCCAGACCGATACTTCCACTACTAGAAAGTATGGTGGGACAGGGCTTGGACTTTCTATTTGTTCCAAACTCATGGAAATTATGGATGGAGAAGTCTTTGTTGAAAGTACTCTAGGGGCTGGTTCAACATTTGGTGTAAGGTTGAAATTACAAAATGGATCACAAGCTAATGAGATGAAGAACTTTGAGAATAATTCTCCGGTACAAAGTCTGAATCCAGTCAATATCGCAAATGATTACCCTCATAAGATTCTAGTTGTTGAGGATAATAAGGTAAATCAGAAAATCGTTTTAATGCTTTTGAGAAATTTAGGATATAGCATAGATATAGTTGAAAATGGACTCGAGGCAATTAATAAAATTAAGGAAGTAGATTTTAATTACTCTATTGTGTTTATGGATATGCAAATGCCTATTATGGGTGGATTGGAAGCAACAGAGCATATTGTAAGAACTTATGGGAAGGACTTTACCCGAATAATTGCTATGACTGCGAATGCCTTTTCTGAGGACAAACAGGCTTGTTTCAATGCTGGTATGGTAGATTATATAAGCAAACCTGTTCAAAAAGGGGAACTTATAAGAGTCTTAACTGCCCGGCCACAAAAAGATCAAATTAAGAAAATCCTCTGAAAATATTGTTTTTTGTTCCTAGCGTTAACCCGTACCTGAAACTAATAATTTATTAAATAAGTTTTGACCCTAGTTTTAATAATGATAGAGTTTGCTATTGGACAATATTCGTTTTCAGGGGAATTAATATAACTAAACTATCAATAACAATGTTACTAGCTATTTTACTTTTTGGATCTCAATTTGCTTATTCTAAAATTGAATGTCAAAGAGCAAGCACTCTGGTGAGGCTTGAAACATCAAATAACAATCTTCTTTTACAATTATCTCAACTGAAAAGTTATTTAGAAGATGGTACGGAGAAAAATTTCTCCCCCTCAACCTTATTTGGACATGATTTTGATCTATCAAAAACTGATGAGAAAATACAAAATATCGAAAATATTATCGCAACAAAAAAAGGCTTGGCTCCAGAGCACCAATCTCTTGAAGTGTGCCTAGTCCAGTTAGGATTGGAAGATGAATTAAACAAGTTAATTGGAAACTCGACCCAGTTTTATAAGTACCAAATTATTCTTTTAAAAAAGAATAAAGATTTAAAGGATAGTGTTAGAACAGGTAAGTTAACACAAAATGAATTGCCTTCTATTAAAGATAAAATCGATAGAGAGAATAAAGAAACGCTAAATACTCGTTTAATGCTTGAAGACGATCTTTTAAAAAAAGAGATAGCAGTAAATAAAGAAATTGATAATACGAAAAAGGTCTTACTTAATTATGAGGGAGAACTCACAAAAGTTAGGATTGAACTGCTTAATACTAAGATTAGAAGTAATGAGGCCTTGGAGAAGAAAATTAAGCGCTTTGAGAAGTCTTCTTCTGAGCTTGAAGCTTTATCTACTAAAATTGATTCTAAGGATGGTGAAGATATTGTTGGTAGTTTTGAAAAATTAGAAATCCTTTGGTTGGGTTTATCTAAAGAGAATTACTCAGACTATTTCAAAAAAGACTTTAATTACTCTTTACCTGTTATTCCTAACGCTCTTGAATTAATAAGTGGAGAACAAAAACAAATTGATCCTTTGAATTCACAAAGAATGGAGTTAATTGTTCTCCGGGATGAGATTCGAAAACAACTATCAGAAAAAAGAAACTATGAGATAAAACTTCTTAATCAAATTATTTCAAGTAGTAACTCACTTCGATCAAGCTTTTTTAATAAAGCAGGTCAGTCATATTTCTTCCAAAGAATATTTTCAGCGGAAGCTTATAGTCTAATTAAAAATGAATTAATTTCTTCTCCCCATAGATTTATAAGCTATTTTCACTCCAAATACCTTTATGTAGAAGAAAAAATATCAAATGGAAAAGCTGGATATGTAGATTTATTTGTTAAACTTCTTCAATTTCTTTTATTTCTGGGATCTTTTTTCTCTCTGAAATATGTCTTTTCAAAGTTTAATTCAGTTACAGATAAATTTCTAAGTAAGTATTTATACCGATCAAAGGGCTCTGCCTTCTTTAAAAGACTTATTTCTATTTGGAATAAACTTAAAAATAGTTCTGTGGATCTATTGTGGCTACTTGTTGTTTATAGTGCTAGAAAGTTTTTAGAGCTTGATGACGTTCTGATTCTATTGGATATAGCAGAAGTTATCATTTTTGCTAAAATTTTAAAATCGATGATTACGCATTTCCTTGGATCAGTTTCTAGACTTGATCTTGGTAATTTTTCAAAATTTAAGCTAAAGGCAAATGAGACATCTAATACATTTAAAAATATATTCTTGTTCTATTGTTTAACCATGATTGTAATTGAGGTGACTGTAGGGCAAGTGTATCTTTATACATTACTTAACTACATAATTCTCTTTTATTCTATCTATAACGTGATTAAAGAGTCTTCAAAGTGGGAAGAAGAGTTTAGACGATATGCAGAGAAAAGTTTTTCTGGAGCTGTTGTTGAAAAGTATTTTAATGCTCTAAAGATTGCACCTCCTCAGTTAAGATCTCTTCTGATTCTAGTCTTTATCCTCTTGTTTATGATTTTTAATGTTTTTATTAGCTATACAGAAAATTTCGAATTATCTAAAAAGATTTCTGCTAACTTATTTAAAAAGCAGATAGAGAGAGTTGAGGCTGAAGAAGGATCAGATGGAAAAATACCATCAGGTTATAAAAATGAATTTTCTTTGAAATCCATGACTGAGGATGAACATGAAGATTATGTTGAAACAGCTAGTCAGACTGAAGAGAAGATCCTCTCTGAAATCAAAGAATGGACAGCTGAAAAATCTGAAGAACACTCCCTTGTTGTATATGGAGATAAGGGAGTTGGAAAAACCACCTTACTTAAAATGACAGGTCTAAAGTTGAAAGAAGAAGATGGTGTTGACGTTAAGTACGTTAAGCTTCCTTCTAAAACAGTTGATGAAAAATCTGTAATTAAATTTCTAACTGATATATTTGAAGAAAATGGTAACCCTGAACACTTTGACATTCTTCGATATGACCAACAATTAACTAAGAAGACCGTTCTCATTATTGATGAAACTCAAAATATCTTTTTATCAAATATTGGTGGATTTGAAGCTTATTATACACTTGTTAATATTATTAATCTCAATACTGAGAACATCTTTTGGGTTATGTCATTTAATAAGTATAGCTGGCTCTATTTAGACCGAGCATTTGGTAGGACCCAATACTTTAGAAATGTTTTAGAGATTAAGGGGTGGAGTGATTTAAAAATTAAAGAGCTTATAATGAAAAGACATAAAAAAACGGGGTTTCAGTTATCATATGATTTACTCATTAGTGCTACCCGTTCACAAGATGAAATTGATAAATATGCTTCCGTAGAGTCAAAGTTTTTTAAGTTATTGTGGGAGCTTTCTAATGGTAACCCGAGAGCTGCTTTGTATCTTTGGATTTCAGCATTATCTAGAAAGAGAAGTAATGTTTTTAACGTCAACATTCCAAAAGAGGTTGATTTAGGTGGGATTGATAAGTTATCGGATGATTTAATGTTTGTTGTGGCCAACGTACTTAAACACGAAAACCTTTCTTTTGCCGAGATCGAAGCTACAACTGATTTACCCAGGGGGATTGTGAGAAACTCGATTAAACAAGGTCTAGAAAGACACTTTTTTTATAAAGATGATAGAGAACGATATATGGTTGAAATTTCAACTCAACACAGTATTGTTCGTTACCTTAAACTAAAGAATTTTATATATGGAAACTAAAACTGATTTATCGCTACTCGTTTTTGACTTTTTTAAAATAGATAAGGTTATCCTTTTTGTATTTTTACTCTGCTGTATTTATATTACCGTAAAGGTTATTTCACTTTGGTCTAGTAAAATTCAAGCCAAATTTACTGGGCAACGATTAACGATTTTACAGGTTACAACGGTCTTTTCTTTCATAGCTTATCTCTTTGGGTTTTTAGCTGTGTTTTATTATGTTTTTCAGCCATCAAAAGAACTCCTTGTTGCGGTAGGTGGTTCAGCAGCAGTTGCCTTTGGTTTTGCTTTGAAAGATCTTGTCGGCTCTATGATCGCTGGGTTTATCTTACTCTTTGATCGACCTTTTCAGGTGGGGGATAGAGTCGCATTTGGTGATGTTTATGGTGAGATTAAGAATATAGGCCTAAGGTCTGTAAGGTTAGTTACGCTTGATGATAACCTTGTAACAATACCAAACTCTAAGTTTCTTACTGATGTCGTGTCTAGTGGTAATAGTGGTGCTCTAGATATGATGGTAGTTGTCCCGTTTTATCTATCAATTTATCAAGATTTAGATGTTGTAAAAAAGCTTCTATATGAGGTTGTGATTACTAGTAGATTTGTATTTCTTGAAAAGCCAGTGGCAATTACTTTTGAAGAGGTGACGGTTTCAAATACTTTTGTTATTAGGGCCAGCGTAAAAGCATATGTTTTAGATGTTAAATTTGAAAAAGCTCTTATGACCGATGTTATTACTAGGGGAAGTAAAATCCTATTAAGCCATAAAATCAAAAGACCTGTTCAGGATAATGCATAAAAAAACCCCTCTTTGAAGAGGGGTCGATATTCTTAGTGTAGTTTCTTCGCTTTAATTGTCTGTTTTTCAAATTTACCATGCGCAATCTCTTTAAAGTATTTAAGGAGTATAACTTGTGATGGGGGAGTAAAATCGCCTCCACTACCTGTATAAGAAGCTTTTAGTTCTAACTCAAGTGTTTGATAGGCTTCCTTTGCTATTGTTGTACCTGGGAACCTTCTGATGGTTTCCTTGAGGTAATGGTTTTGGGTCCAGAGATTTTTATCCTGCCAAAGAGTAGATCTGATTATCCCCATTCGTAATAGGGCCTGATCAATTCTTTTTTGAGAGTCAAATTTGTATATGTATTGTAAGTAATAGCTTGAAGCAATACTTAGATAGGGATTTCCACGTCTATCCATAGGGTATTTTTTCTTTTCCTGGCCAATTTTAAAGTACTTATTTCCAAGTTCGATTAGCTTCTCAGGGCCACTTACTTTGTTTGCTAATGATTTAATAGATTTATAATCTTGGGAAGCACCAATCCAGTCATCAATCTCATCAGCAACGGCATCATTCAATTTAATGCCTTTCTTATAGCCTTCGTAATAATTTATCAATGAAACAGGATCATTCATATGTCGAATGTAAATGGTTCCAAGCATATCTATCGCAAATAACCTTTTTGCAGTATCACATACAGTCTTTTTACAACTATCAAGGAAGTCTTTATAGAGATCTATTGATTTAGAATAAACGCCACCATGGTAGCTAGTATTTGCAGCCACATAGTTATCTGGAAGGGGTTTTAAGGGGTGATTTGCTTTTAATTTTGTATTCGCATGAGCACTAGAAAAAAGTAGTAGACTCAAAATAAAATAGTACATAATTCCTCTTTTTATTAATAGTTTGGTTCACGTAAGAATAACGTATTTTTATGAAGTTTATAGGAAAATATTGGTAGATTTGAAGATTTTGAAGGATGAACGTTAAATATTATTCAAACTGGAGAGACCAAGGAAGGAAGCTCTCCAATCGGAACAAATAAGTAAAAAATTTGATAAGAAAGATCAAATCCTCACCAAAGCTAATCTAATGAGTTTAAATAATTTACCTCATTAGGTTTGGGAGGAAGATCTTCTTATTTAGTCTGAGCTGTCAGAGGAGTCAATTGTTACCTCATCGTCACCAGAATCACCTTCATCTTCTGAAGAATCTTGCATCGTTGGAGTAGCTTCTTCTGAGCTGTCTTCAATAATGCTTGCAGAAACTTCTTCTGATGAAGCTGAATTATTTGTATTTGCCATACTTACATTTGAGATGAATAAAAGAAAAAATGTACTGAAAACAGTAAAGAAAAGTTTAGTTTTTAAATTCATATCCATACCTTTTCAAGCCTAAAGCTTGATAGCTTAATTGATTTGAACTGCGGTTTTTTATCAATTAAACGATTATTAAACTTGATGAATTATCGTAGATATTCTAACTTAGGTAAAATCGTTTTATTTCGATAAATAGATAGTATTAACCTAATTGAGAGGAATTATGAATAGATTGAACTTTAGTCACTTCTATTACTTCTACATAGTGGCAATGGAAGGGTCAATTAAGCAAGCAGCTGAGAAGCTTTTTGTTTCTCAGCCGACTATAAGTGATCAACTTAAATTACTTGAGGAGCACTTTGAGTGCAAGCTATTTGTAAGGGAACATAGACAATTAAGCCTTACTAAAGAGGGGGAACTTGCCCTTGATTATGCTGAGAAGATCTTTGCCATGTCTACGGAGCTTACACGACGCTTAAGACATAGTATTAAACTGCCAAAAACAAGCTTTGATATTGGGATGACACCCTTTATGTCGCAGTATTTTCTATATGACATTATAATGCCACTTTTTGAACAAGAAGCTTTTACAGTAAATATTAAGCAGGATCAAAAGCATCTTTTACTCGCTGAGCTTGAGGAGGGAAATATTGATATGATTTTTACTGATGATAAGGAAAGCCTCTCTAGTGGTGTTGATACCTATAGAATTGGCCAAAATAAAACATTTGTTGTTGCCCACAAGAAATTCAAAAAGCTAAAGGAAAACTTTCCGGATTGCTTAAATGAAATATCATTTTTTAACTATACAGGTGAGACAAAACTGAAGTATGAAATCGAATTGTTTTTTGCACAAAACAATATAACGCCAAAAATTTTGGGGCACGCTGAGGATATTGACCTTTTTCAGATCGTGACAGAAAAAGGTTTGGCTTTTACAATTGTCCCGGAAGTGGCCAAGAATAGATTGTGCTTAAATAAAGATGTGATAATTTTAGGGGAATTAGAGGAGCTTCAGACTTCTGTTTGGGCCGTTCTAAAAAAGAATGATAAAGGGCTTGGATATAAGCTATTGAAAGGAAAATTGTAATGAGGAAGATTGAAGTTTTAAAACCTGATGAATTTGAACAAGAGGATCACTTCTATCCAAAAGCTTTAAATTCACAGCTTCATGCTATGGTAAGTCACTTTTTTCACCTGGATCATGACAGAATTGTTAAAAGGTATAGTCATTTAAACCCACAGGTTGATACAGAAGCCTTAACAAATATTCTTAAATATCAATCGAAGCACTTCTTTTGGGGAGGGGCAGATTTATTCTATGTTGCGACTGAGCAAGGAAATAGAAAAATGGTTGTCCTTGAAACAAACTCATGTCCCTCGGGTCAAAAATCTATGCCGCCAAGAAGTGACTCTGATGAATTTAGAGGCTATCGCTATTTGATAGAAAATTCTTTTCTTCCTCAATTAAAAAAGAAAAGGCTACCTAAGGGAGCTTTAGCTGTTATTTATGATAAAAACTATATGGAAGTTTCAGGTTATGCTTCAACTCTTGCTGATATAACTGGAGAAAATGTTTATCTTATTCCCCATTTTAATAATGAAAAACAATGTATTCGTTTTGTAGAAGGGGTGATGATTCTAACTTTAGAGTCTGGTGAAGAAGTTCCTATTAGAGCCGCTTTTAGATATGTAACCCAAAAACCATGGAATAGAATTCCCATAACGACAAAAACCTTTATTTTTAACTCGACACTAGTATGTCTCGCTGGTGGACGAAATAAGTTAGTAGCAAATAAGGCTTACGAAATATATAATACTGAGCTTGCAAATAGTGGATTAAATATATTAATGCCTGAAACAATTAAGGATGTTTCTAAATTAGAAATTCCTTTATGGGTTAAAAAATTTGGTGGTAAAGCTGTTATTAAAGATCCATACTCTAATGCTGGACAAGGTGTTTATACTATTACCAATGAAAGTGAACTTGAGGAGTTCTTAGCTGGAGAATACTCATATGATCAATTTATTGTTCAGAGTCTAATTGGACATTATAACTGGAGTTCAACCAGTACGACTGGTAAGTTTTTTCATATTGGAACGATACCCAATAAGAAGGGGAATACTTATATTGCAGACTTAAGGGTTATGGTTTATTCGTCGCCAGAAGGTTTCCGCCCATGCGCAATCTATGCAAGGCGTGCAAGAGCTCCAATGACAGCTGAGATTACCACGAGTAGTTGGGAAGTTCTTGGTACAAATTTATCTGTTAAAAAAAGTGAAAATGAATGGAGTTCAGATACCAGTCGTCTCATGTTAATGGACAGAAAGGATTTTAATTCCCTTGGAATAGGAATAGATGATTTAATCGAGGCATATATTCAAACAATACTCACTATTGTGGCCATAGATAAAATGTCACAGACTTTGATTAGTAAAAGTGGACAGTTTAGAAGTAAATTATTTAAGTCGTTAGATAATGACGAACAACTGATAAAAGAAATTTATATCAAATAGGATTTAAAATGGCAGGAATAGTAGTTGTAAAAAGTGAAGAAGAACTAAGGTTATCATCTTTGGAAAGAGGTGAAGTTCATAGGGTTAATATACATTTATCAGACAACGCATTAGGCGTTCCTTGGAAAGTACCTTTAATTATCATAAGAGGTGCTGAAAAAGGTCCAATCTTGGGAGTTACTGCAGCTTTGCATGGTGATGAACTCAATGGTATTTCAACAATTTTTAAATTGATTAAAGAAATTGATCCCAAAAAATTGAAGGGGACACTTGTTCTTGTTCCAATCAGTAATGTTCCAGGTTACTTGATGAACCAAAGACATTTTTCCGACAATGTGGATTTGAACCGTATCATGCCTGGAAAACCAGAAGGATCAACAAGTGATCTTTATGCTCATCAATTTATAAGTAAAATTGTTAGTAAGTTTACCTACCTTCTTGATTTGCATACAGCTAGTCACGGAAGAGTAAATAGTCTTTACCTAAGGGCCGATATTGACTCGGAAGAAACACGTACTTTAGCGTATCTTCAAAATCCTCAGATAATTGTTAGAAAATTTGATGTTAGTGGTACTCTTAGAGGCTGGGCCAATGATAATGGGATTCCAGCAATTACAATTGAGATTGGAAACTCTAACGCTTTTCAACATAGTTTAATTGATGAAACCTTGGAGGGGATTCTCAATACAATGAAATACTATGAGATGATCGAGGGTGAAGTTGAAGATCTAGTAACTGATGCTACCGTGTGTGATAACTCTTATTGGATTTATTCGAATAAAGGTGGAATTGCAGATGTTTTTCCAAATCTAGCAGACAAAGTAAAAGCCGGTGAGGTGATTGCAAAGATTTATGATGTGTTTGGTCATGTGAAAGAAGAAATTAAAGCTGATCGTTCTGGAGTAGTCATTGGAAAGAATGTGCGACCAAATTGTGATGCCGGAACAAGAATACTACACTTAGGCGTCAACATTATTGATCCAGATACAGAAAACATCCCAGGTCATGAGGACTTTGAGGAACATCACCAATAGGCATTATGCGTAAAAGTAATAATAACTAGATGTTTTTTCATGGGAAAAAACTTTAGTTAACTGATATATCGCCTAAATTGCTATTAGATGTTTGATACTGTAGAGTTAAGTATTGACGCTTCTTTTTTCTCTTTGTACAGCGCTGCAAATGAGGTTGAGAGCGACTTTAAATCGTACAAGATGTAGATGACATTAATTTTGACTAAGGAAAGTTAAATGACTGAAGAATTAAACCCTATCGGAAAGCAAATATTATCAATCGCCTTTGGTGTTGGAACAATCCAAGGAATAGAAAAGCTAGACGCCAATGGTGATGACTTTTATGTTGTTGAGTTTGCTAATACCAAAACAAAAAACTATTTTCCAATCAATGAAAACAGAAAAATGCGTTTTCTATCAACTAAAGATTATTTTATGGAAAACCTAGAAAAGCTAAAAGCAAAAGCTGAATCTAAAAAATTCCAAAATAAGAAAGAAAGACAACAATATTTCGCTTCTTGCTTAAGTAGTTGTGACCTAGGTCAAGTTGTAAACCTTATTCATGAAATTAGCTCAATTGACGACTTGATTACATTTGAAAAAGAAAAATTTCAAAAGCTAGTTAAAGTTCTTGAGTTAGAAGCATCTGCTTTATATGAAATGGGACCTATTAAAAGTAAAGAATTCATTTCAGATATCCTAGAGAGTGCATAGTCACTCTCAGGTTACTTCAATAGACTTTAAGAAATAAAATCTTAGAGTCTAGCTTTTCTTTAATTGAAAGCGAATTTCCTTCTTTAATTCATCAGAAATTTGGTAGAACTCTGCATGGTAGTTATAACTATCATCTTCATCATTACTATCTGAAGTTAGAACCCTGCATTTAACCGTGTTCTTGGAGAGTTGAAAAAACTCAGAAATATCAAACGTAAATACAGTTCCCCTCGTAATAAAATCTACTGAGTGAAAGTCTATTCCTTCTGACGATATTTGGCTTAGAGATATTGGTCTGCGCATTTCAATTGGACTCCCACCGCTTGGAAGGTTTCGATATTGTATTGGCAGAAGAAAATCTCTTTGTAAGTTATGTTGGAAAAAGTCTTCCATTAATGCGGAATCGTAAGGAAAAGAAAAGGTATTGTCAGCACCTACATTTAGATAATTTGTTGTATTACCTAAGACGGATTTTTTCCCAATCACAATTATTATTGGAAAAGCACCAAAATACTGTCTTAAGTCTTTTATAGAGTTTAGAACGCGAGACTCAGAATCAATATCTGCTTGAATGAAGAAAACATTTGATGGTGAATGGATACAGTTTTTGAAAAAATCTTCAAAAGTTTGTTCATTAAATATCTTAACATCTTGTTTGGAAAATAACTTGGAGATTGGCTCTACGAGTTCATAACTTTTTGAAAGTATATGGATATTCATTTGACACTCCAACCGTGGATCATTTCCCTTATCAATTGCCTGTCATTTTCTTGTAAGTTTAAGAAATTAATTTGAGTTGTAAAGCTTCTCTTGGCAATGGGGTTTGATTTTGCAATTGAAAATTGGATGTTCTTATTTATCTTTAAATCTTCTAAGAGTCTAAATTTAAGGTCTATTTTACTAAGTTCATTACTAAGTGAAACTTTGCTATTGATAACACATCCATTCTCAGAAATATGAGTGACAGAGCCCTCAATTGAAATTTGAACATTCTTGTCGGTATAGTTTTTTTTTACGAGATATTTTTCTGGATTTTCTAGCTCTTGAATTTTTTTGTATAGATTTTCGAATTTTATGGAAGAGCTTATATAGCCGTCACAGCCGAGTGCGAAGGATCGAAGCTTTGCAATTTGAGATTTATGGGAAATTGCTACAATGACAATCTTTTCACTAAAGTGAACGTCTCTTTGTATCTCTTCCAGTAGAGGATAGGCCATATCTTGTGGGTGACCTAGATCTATTATAAGGACTTCATATTTACTTAAATCAGAGTCGATATTTTTTTTATAAGTATCGATACCTTTTTTTCTTAAGGATACTATGACTTGGTCAAAGCTATTTGATTTAGTAATAAAGCATATATTTTTCATGTACTTATAAAATATCAATAGGAATGCGGGGAGTAAACTATTTATTCAAAACAACAGTAAAAGTTAAGGCGAAATGTTTAGTCATTAGTTTATTTGCATTATATACTCTAAGCATAAAGTCGTAATGAAATAGTCGGTTAAGCTTATCCTGTGATTAAGCCCGGCAATATAGTCGGAGTCTAGATGTTAGGGGTTGTAAGTAAGAGCTTATTAATTATTTTAGTGACTTTTTTAAGTCAGTCATTTGCAGACGAAAAAGATTCTAATTTGGATTCGGATTTTTCTGTATACCGTAAAGCTCAGCGTGAGTTTATGAAAAAGAACTATGTAGTAGCAATTAATAATTTTCAAAAATTTATTTTGGATAATAAAACAAGTAAAGATACCGCCATTAAGAAGAAAATGTTTTGGTCGATTGATTTAATTATGAGGGCCCATTTAAAGAATCGTCAAAACCCTGATGAGGCAATTAAGTACTTAAGTAATATTCTTAAAGTCATTAAGTTTAGTGAAGTTGAGAAGGATAGTATTCAGGAGTGGATTTCAGTTATTAAAGATTGGAAAAAACAAAATAAATTTTCTAAAAACATTAGAGACAAAGAAACTTTATTTGAACTTGGAGATAAATATTTTCAATCAGGAATGGAAAAAATTAGTTCTCCTGGAGATGATACGGGAAATGCTGATTTTTATATTGCTGCCAGTTACCTAACACCTTATGTTTATAATTTTGATGATTCTAAAAATATTGGAAGAGCATTATTTATGCTTGGTAATATTCGTTTTAGATCATGGACTGATTACGAGTATTGGAGTGAGAACTTTTATCTTAAGGAAGTCATCCGTAGGTATCCACATTCCGACCTGGCTAAGAAGGCCTTTGTATCATTAGAAAAAGGTACTCAGTCTAGCTATAGTGTTTTATCTGGAAATAAGATACCGGTAGAACAATTAAAAATGCTTGAAGTTTTTAGGAAACTTTCTGAAACTGAAAAGATGAAAATAAAATAAATATTAACAATAATATTGGAGTAAAATTAAATCATTATGGAAGTTTATTTTTTAAAATTTAACTTATACATTACAAAATATCCTTATGTTAAGACGATTATACTATCTCTTGGTCTGATTCTCGTTTATCTCTTTGTAAAAGCGATTATTAGTAACTCGATTGATAAAAGGGATGATCCACATCAAGAAAAAATATTAATGAAAAGAAAAGCTAGTCATTATTTAGCTTATTTCTTTATGGCCTGTATTTTTATTCTCTGGTTTTCCCAATTACAGGTATTCTTTGTCTCTGTTCTAGCTGTTGCAGCCGCAATTGTGATCGCATTCAAAGAGTTAATTATGTGTATTACTGGTGGTATTCTGGTCAAAGCTGCAAATTTATTTAAAGTAGGACACCGAATTGATATTGATACTGTAAGAGGCTTTGTAATAGAAAAAAACATGCTTACAACTAAAGTCCTTGAGGTTGGACCTGAAAAAAACTCTCAACAAACCACAGGTGACATTATTACTATTCCTAATAGTTTGATGCTCTCAAAAAGTCTTAAAAATGAATCATACTTTAAAGGTTACTCGATTAAGTCATTTGTTTTTAAAGCGTCTGACTTAAAGGATATTTCCAAGCTTGAAAATGGACTTATGGAGTTAGCAATTAATTTTACAGCTCGTTATCTTGATGATGCTAGAGACCATATAAGTAAATTTTGTGAAAAAGAAGGGATTATAGTTCCGTCTCTTGAACCAAGAACAAAGCTTATTGTAGAAGAAGGAAAAGACTTTTCTATTTTAGTGAAAATGCCAGTTCTGAATACCGAAGTGGCAGATATTGAACAAAAACTTAATAGATTTTACCTTAGTTGGAGACTTGAAAATAATCCAATTGAGCAAAACACTCAAAAAGAGGCCAAGTAAATGGATTTTAGTAGTTGGAAAAGTAAATTCTTCAAAGGGAAGAATTCAGAAATTAAAAATCTCGAAAAAGCTTATGTTGTCCTTAATAATAGTATCGCAGTTTATGCTATTAGTGGGGACCCACCAACATGGGGGCATGCAGATATTATGATGCGAGCTTCTAAAAAATTCACCCAGGTTTATTGGGTTATTGGAAAGAATCCTAAGAAAAAATATATGTTTAGTGATGAGCAAAAAATTCAAATGATGAAGGCTTATGTTTCTCATTATAAATTAGATAATATCACTTTAGATTTTGTCGATGGAAGTATTGCAAAATATGCTAAAGAAAAGAAAGCCAAATTTCTTATAAGAGGCTTAAGAAGTAGTTCTGACTTTGATATGGAATATGAACTCTCTGTAGCCAACAGAGGTATTGCTAAAGACCTTGAGACTATTTGTATGTTTACTAAGCCCCATTATGCAACGATCAGTTCGTCGATTGTGCGTGAAGTGGCGCTTTTGAATGAAAAAGTTTCTCAATATGTTCACCCCGAAGTTGAAAAGATTATCGAAAGTATTGTAAAAAAATAAACTAAAATTTAAAAACGGAATTACAGCCTATGCATTTAGATCCCCACTTTCAGGAAATTTCCCTCGTACTCTTTGTTCTCTTAATCTTTGGAATGATTTCAAGACAATTAAAATTACCTAGCGCTATTGGATTTTTAATTGCTGGAGTTTGTTTAGGGCCAAGTTTTCTTGCAGTTGTAAAAGGTAACTCAGCTATAACCCAAATTGGTTCCGCTGGTGTTGTTCTTCTACTATTCTCTGTAGGGATGGAAATCTCTTTAAAAGATGTTTTAAAAGAATGGAAAGTGACAATAATAGGAACCGTTCTGCAAATAGCCTTAAGTGTAGGGTGTGTTTTTATTCTTGGGAATTACTTTGATTGGCCGATTGCAAGATCTATTTTATTAGGCTTTGTTATTAGCTTAAGTAGTAGTGCTATGGTTATTAAACTCCTAAAAGATAACTCATTATCGGGAACGGCCCTGGGTCGAGATACCCTTGGAATCCTTGTGGCACAAGATATACTTGTAGTGCCTATGCTAATTATTATTGGTTTTCTTGGAGATAGTAAGGTTGATTCGACTCAGGTCTCTAAGCAGCTTATTGGTTCTATAGGTATCTTTCTTCTTCTTTATATTGTGAATAGGGTGAAAATATCTCGTTTTAAATTCATTGAATTTATTAAGCAAGACAATGAGCTAACACTATTGTTTTGCCTTTCATTTGCCTTTGGTTTGGCACTCCTTAGTGGACTCGCCGAACTTTCTACGGCCTTAGGTGCATTTATTGCTGGTGGAATTATTTATCAACTAAAATTAAGTGATATTTTTCATCACTCAGTTCTACCTTTCCAAGTTGTGATGACGGCGATTTTCTTTTCATCAATTGGACTACTACTTGATATGTCTTTTTTTAAGTTAAACTATCCAGCGATATTAATTCTTACATTTATGGCACTATTCACTAATACTGCAATTAATTGTCTTATTTTAAGAATTTCCGGGCGAAAGTTGAGCGATAGTCTCGAAGCATCAAGCTATCTGGCCCAAATCGGTGAGTTTAGCTTTATACTTGCAGCTCTTGGCTTACAGCAAGGTGTTATTAATGACTATAGTTACCAAATGACGATTTTTATAATCTTTTTGAGTATTTTGCTTACCCCTTTTTGGATCAAGAGTATTGCATTTTTTGTTTCCAAGTTTCTAAGATAAAAGTAATATTTAATTGTAATTATCAATTATAAAAGTGAGCATATGAAATAACCCTTTTTAAAGGTAAATTTAATGAAAAAAATAAAAAAAGAAATGCAAATTATAGGTTGGAGAGAGTGGTTAACTCTAGATGAGTTGGATATTCCTCAAATTAAGGCCAAAGTTGATACGGGAGCAAGAACCTCTTCCCTGCATGCTTTTGATGTTGAATCCTACACGAGAAACGGAAAAGAGTTCGTTAAATTTAAAGTTCATCCGGATCAAGATAGTACCAAAAACACAGTTACTTGCAGGGCTAAAATTCTAGAATATAGAAAAGTAAGAAGTTCTAATGGGCAAAGTGAACTTAGACCAGTAATAGTAACCAATGTAGAGCTTCTAGGTGAGAAATGGCCTATAGAGATTACTTTGACAAATAGAGACGCTATGGGCTTTCGCATGCTTCTTGGTAGAGCTAGTATTAAGGGAAAGTTCTTGGTAGATACTGGTAAATCTTATTACTGCAAAGCTTTGATTGCAAAAGACACAAAAACTAAAAAATAAATCTAATTTATTAGGGAGAGATCATGAAATTAGCAATATTATCAAAAGAGCCAAATAACTATAGTACCAAAAGGCTAGTTGATGCTTGTAAGAAAAGAGGGCATGAAGTAGATGTACTTGATACAACAAAATTTGCAATTGATCTCGAAGAAGAAAACCCAGATCTTTTTTATAAAAGAAAACAACTTGGTGAATACGACGCTGTCTTACCAAGAATTGGAACGTCGATAACTTACTTTGGAACTGCAGTTGTAAGACAGTTTCAGCAAATGGATATTTTTTCGGTTAATTCAGCCGATGGAATCTTAAACTCAAGAGATAAACTTAGAAGCTTTCAAATTTTAAGCCGACATAAAATTGGTATCCCCGCTACGACTTTTGTTAGAGATAAAAGGGATGTTGTTCCGGCAATAGAAAGAGTTGGCGGAGCCCCAGTTGTTATTAAATTGTTGGAAGGAACTCAAGGAATCGGGGTTTTACTTGCACATACGCAAGAGATGGCGACATCTATAATTGAACTTTTGCAAAGCCAAAAACAAAATGTGCTTATTCAGAAATTTGTTGCTGAATCTAAGGGGAAAGATATTAGAGCAATTGTCGTTGGAGACAGAGTTGTTGCAGCAATGAGAAGAGTTGCTCAGGGACAAGAGTTTAGAAGTAACGTACACAGAGGTGGTAAGACTGAAATGGTTGAGTTATCTGATGAATATAAAGAAACAGCAATTAGGGCCTGTAAATTAATGGGACTTGGTATAGCTGGTGTAGATATGTTGGAAGGTACAGATGGACCGCAAATTATGGAGATTAATTCTTCACCTGGTTTAGAGGGGATTGAGGGGATCACTCAACTTGATGTTGCTGGGGCATTTATCGATCATATCGCTGCACAAGTTGATTTTCCTGAGATCGACTTAAGACATAGACTATCGGTAAGTAAAGGTTATGGAGTCAATGAACTGTATATCCCTAAGGAATCTGAATATGTTGGTCAAACTATTTTAGAGTCGGGTATGAATGAAAAAGATATTAATGTTCTAACACTACATAGGGCCGGTAAAGTTATACCCAATCCTAAGGAAAGCAGAGTTTTAGAAGCAGATGATCGTTTATTGTGTTTTGGAAAAATAGAGTTAATGAAAGATCTAATTCCAAAGAAAACACGTAAAATAAGACTGCCAAAAATGAAAGCACTTAAGAAGGCAGACTTCGATGCTGCACATGTCGATAATACGGCTCTTTAGTTTTTTTCGATGGGTTGAACATATAGAGGAGGGATTTTATGAATATCACAGAGCTATTAAAAGAAATTAACCCTCACTATATTGAAGACCTTCAAAAACCGGATCACCACTCTATCTTTATAAATGAGGGCCAGTATACTATTTTAATCATTAGAGGACTAGATGTCTCAAAGGATGGCCTTCAGTATGTGTCTAAAGGAATTGTTATAGATAAGGATAAGCATGTTTTCTTTTACAATCATGAAGAAGAGAATTTAGAAGCTTATACCGGAGGTCTTTCAAAACTCTATGAACTTATTTCTCCCATATATTCTCAAAATAGAAATATTTTAAATAGCTATATTTTTGAAATTGATGAATTGGAAGATTCTTTATTTGAGAGAAAAACTTCTCGGATCTTTATGGATGTTTGGTTTGATGTCAAAAAAGATTTGGCCCGAGTAGAAAGGCATGTTGCAAGAAACTTTGGTATTTTAAAGCAATTTTGCTCTGCTGAGAGTGGTGGACCAGAATTTCAAGAGATCCAATTTAGAGATATTCTAACGAATATACAACTTGATCAACAAGATCTTAAGAACCAAATCATCAGATTAGATGCTCTATACAATTATTATGGCTCAATTAAAAACGATAAGCTTAACAAAAATATTTTTATGCTTACTCTTATGTCAGCTGTTTTTTTACCTCTTAATTTGATTGTTGGTTTCTTTGGAATGAATACAGAAAATTTATTTTTTAAGGATAATCATATGGGAACACAATATGTGTTAGCGATAATCATAGGATCCCTTTGTTTCTCTGTCTTTGGTTTACCAATCATAAGGTTTGTAGATACAAAAATAGTAAGGCTCTTCTTAGGTCGTTCTAATATTTATAATAAAATTTCTCATAAAATAGAAACAATTTTGAAAGTTGATTAGTTATCATTTTCTGAGGCAAGTTAAGGGGGAAACTGTGATACTTCTTTGTAACACTTTAAATCAGCTACCAGCTATTTAGGATTCTTTTTAACTCTTCAATTTTTTTCTTATTCGGCTTCGTAAACCAAAAGAAATTCTTTCTAACCCTCTTCCTATCAAAGTAGAGTTCTCCAGATACAATTTTATTTTTTGTACTCAGTAACCAAAGGATGGTATCTGCAGCTTGTAAAGGACTTCGGAGTTTACCTTCCATTTTTTTATTAAATTCTGGAATTGAGGAACTTACTCCCGGTGTAGCTGCCCAGCCTGGATGCATGGCGGTTACGATTTGATTAGGAAAAGATTCCTTGAAATAAGTAAGAAGTGTTACTTGGGCCCTTTTTACATTGGCATAGGTAGCGACTTTATCATACTTAGGATTATCAAAAATAATATTTAAGTTTAAGTTTGATAGGTACATTCCACCTGATGTTACCCAGACTATTTTAGCTCCATCTTTTAGTTTTCCCTTAAGGTTCATTTCTCTTATAAGGTAATAATGTCCACATAATTGTGAGGCGAATTGTAACTCTACACCATTTGTATTTTTTGTGAATTTATTTGGCATCCCGCCAGCATTTAGAACTATGAAATCTTGTGGATCAATTAAATCCACAAACGTTGTTATTTTATTCCAGTCTGACATATCTAGGGGGAAAAACTTTAGTAGATCATTTTTTTTCTCAGCACTACTTCCTCTTAGTTCACTTCGTCCAGTAATTATTACCTCTACACCTTGGTCCGCCATTTTGAGTGAAGCCGCAAGACCCAAACCTGATGTCCCACCAGTAATAATTCCTTTTAATCCCTTGTTAAAATATATTTTTTCATTGAAAAATTTCTTATGTCGAAGATAACCTGAAAGATCAAAACTATAGTAGAGGGAAGCATCTAATATTTTATTCCAGAAATAACCTTCATAAAAAACTCTGATACTAAGTGGGAAAAATATTGCCCAACCAATAGCGACTGCAAAATAGTAGAACGGAGTCAAAGATTCAATGGGAGTTATCGCTATACCACCGATATATGTAATTAATCCACCAATTGCCCCCAGACCTGAAAGAAATAAAAGAGACTTATCTTTTAAGTAATTAAAGACGTCTCCATAGTAACAAATGAAAACCAAATAAAGTGCTGTTAACCATAAAGGAAAGCTTTTTTGATTATATTCAACTAAATTTAAATAATCGAAAAGGCTTTCTTGAATAAATCCATAACCAATAAAAAAGATTATAGAAAATAAGTAATGGCCTTTAGTTATTTTAGGCTTATAAATAATATAATTTATTACCACTATTAATGTTGCCAAAAATAATATTGGGAATTGATAAGAGGGTCCGAATGTTACAGAGAGGTACCACAAGATTTGTAGAATAATTAACTTTAGTATAATCATTTTTTTTCTCAATTTTTAATTAATAGTTTTTTCTTCAAATCTTTGTCAACTGGTACTTTTCCAATCCAGGGTTCAAAAACTATTGATGCAATTATTGGATCTGTTATTTTGCCAATTAACTTGGAGTTCTTGTACATACTTACTTGATTGTACTCTTTTCTGATTTTATATATATCACCTTTTTTAAGATCGACTACTTGGTCTATAATCCATTGATACTTCTCCTTAAAATTAGGAACTCTAGACTTAATGGGCTCCAAGCCTTTTTCCCAACCCAGTATTGAGTACTTTTTGGAAATATCTCTTTTATAATCGAGATGTAATTCTTCGACTCCATTAGATCCTTTAAAATAAGAAACTTGATATATATCAATCTTAAAAATAGAAAATTCAGCGAGCCCTGTCCCTATGAGTTTTAGTTCATTAGCTTTTATGCTTAAAGATGTAGTAAGTAGGAATATTAAAAAAGGTATCAATTTCATTCATTAATTATAACATAATTAAGGTCTTTGTTCTGGTTAGACAAAACCTAGATATAATCTCTTGACTAAAAAAATCACCATGAAAAGACCATTCTAGTGCTATGCTTAAATTAGGCAATCGTGAGGTTTGAATGTTAAAGTATCTTTTTTTAATGGTGGTAATAATGAGTATATTTGGCTGTTCTTCTAGTAAAGATTTTTATAAAACTGTAGACTCTGTCGACATGAATCGATTTATGGATAGATGGTATGTCATCGGTGGAAGGCTGACTACTTTTGAAGATGGTGCCCACAATGCAATAGAATCGTACTCATGGAACGAGAAAGAAAATCGAGTCGATATTGACTTTACAATGAGAGTTGATTCTTTCGATGGAAAATTGAAATCAATTCCTCAAAAAGGTTGGATTCAAAATTCTAAAACCAATGCACATTGGAAAATAAGTCCTTTTTGGCCTTTAAAGTTTAATTATCTTATTATTGATTTAGCGGAAGATTATTCTTGGACTGTAATAGGAGTTCCATCCCAAAAGTGGGTTTGGATTATGGCGAAAGATTGGAATATGAATCCTGATGATTTTGATATGATCGTCTCTCGAATTGAAAGTATGGGATACTCGACAAAAGATATAATAAAAGTTCCTCAAAAGTGGTGATACTTCTTTATCTACAATTTTTAGCGCAATTTTCTAAATACTTATCAAAATGATCTAAACTTTGAAGGTAATCGAAGTTTTCTTTTCTTCTCACTTTAGAAAAGTCAAAAAATCCTGTACCACCCAATATTAGTTTACGCGATTTTCCAATACCCTTTAAAACATCACCTAAATACTTATCCAGAACTGTACTGTTAGAGGCATTATTTGTATTTACTGTTCCAAGGATCAATTGATCAGCATCAAGGGCGAGAGCCGCTTGAATTAAACTCTCAGCTGGCATATTTGGACCTAAATAAAAGAAATGTTGATTATGGTGGGCACAGAGTAAGCCGGCAAGTAAGATACCGAATTCGTGGTAATCTCCCTCTGGTGTTGAAAGAATAAAGAGGTTTCCATTTCTTTTACGTTCTAATTGGCCACTGTACATAAATTGTCCGAGATGGAACTTTATTATACTAGAGATTGCGTGCTCTTGCGCGACTGAAAAAGTACCCTCTAAAACCTTTCTACCAACAACTTTCATGAGCGGACTAATTATATTGAGTGCTAGATCTCTATTTGAAAGCTTCATCTTCATATTATAAAACTCATGGGAGACAATATCGAGTCGATAGGACTCTAGTCCAAGGAGTAAATTACTTAAAGATTTGTCAGCAATAACGGGATTATTATCGATCTGCGGAGTATTTTCCAGTACATCAGAAATACCTAATTGCTCTAATAGTTCTTTTAGTTCAAATAGCTTTTTGTTTTTTAAAAAGGAAATATTATGTCCTTGATTACATAATATATTAAGCACCTTCAATAAATCGACTTCACCTTGGTTATAAACCCTATGGCCAGAATCGTTTCTTTTTGGAGTGATAATTTTATAACGTTTTTCCCAAGCGCGTAAAGTGTGATCTGATAGACCTGTGAGTTTGGAAGTAATTCCTATATTATAGTTTTTCATTTTTGTAGTATGGCATAATTAAAACATATGTCCAAGGTTAGATAATGATTATGTACCACTTAAATGGTTGAAATTATAAGCTCTTTTTCTGGTTGTGTGGATTGTCTAGGTTATGTCTATTTATCTTTTTATGAAATATGAGTTTATATCTAACTAACAACAACAAGGAGAATAGCGTGAAATTTTGTTTATTTTTAAGTTTATTAGTAAGTAGTTTGGTCTTTGCTGGAAAAGCTCCTTTACCAACAGTTGATAATGTAGATTTGGAAAGATACTTAGGAACGTGGTATGAAATCTCTAGTTTCCCACAAAAGTTTCAAAAAGGTTGTACTGCAACAGAAGCGACGTATTCGCTTAGACGTGATGGTGATATTAAAGTTTCAAATAGTTGTCGACTAATTACTCCTGACGGTAAGTTAAAAAAATCAATTGGTAGAGCATGGATTACGAACAAAAATACAAATGCCAAACTCAAGGTTCAGTTTTTTCTTAAGCGTTTTAGAATTCCATTTTTTTCAGGAAACTATTGGATTTTAGATCTTGATAAGAATTACGAAAGCGTTCTTATTGGGGATCCAACTAGACAGTATTTATGGATACTTAGTCGAAGACCTATATTGAACCAAGATAGGTATGACGAATTAGTTGAAAGGGCAAAAGAACTTAATTTTGATACATCAAAACTTGTAAAGACCATTCACTAATCTATAAGTGAATATATTTGTGCTTGATTACAATCCCAGAAAAGCAGCTCACTACATGTGTGATAAGCATGTAGTGAAGATGCCCCTTGAAACTGCTCAAATGTTATGTACTGCATTTGAAGTTGGTACTCCACCGTATAAAAGAACTCATTATAATCATCCCTGTTCAGTCTGGTGTCGTGAATCAAGGCATAACTTTTTATGGTTAATTCAGCATGGGTTAGCATTATGCGATGAATTTAATTTTCGTTATAAGAAAGAGCATAAATCGCGAGAAGTCATTTTGTGGTGTCAACAAAACATAAATGTTCTTGCGTTTAACTCAAGTAATAGAACAAGATTTGCCATGTGCTTTGATGAAAAGTACAAGATTGGAAACGCTGTATTAAGCTATAGGGAATATTATAAAAATGAAAAAAGTGAAATAGCACAGTGGTTGAAGGGGAGAAGCGCTCCAGCTTGGTTCTAATTATTATGTGAAATACTACCTGAGCAAACTGATATTTCTTCAAGTTTTCTTTAGGTAGGCAATAAATCCTTTCGAACATTAGCCTTAAATATTGAATATAATAGAGGCAAAGTACAATTAGAGGATTTTAATGAAACCACTTTCTTTTATTTTAGGAATGCTCCTTTTTTTCTTTTTTTCATGTAATGAAAAAAAAGTAACAACCTGGTCCTTGCAATCACATGCTACAAAAAACAGTGTTGACTTTAAGGAGCTAATTCAATTTGCAGAAAATGTGAGAGTAATGAGTGAGAATACATTTATTATTAATATCTTTTCAAGTAATGAAATCGTCGGCGGTGCTAAAATTTTTGATGCCGTGAAAAATGGACAAATCGAAATGGGAAATGGTTGGCCAAACTGGTGGTCTTCTCACCATCCAACATGGGCGGTTATGAATGCTGGACCATATGACTTTATGAATATAGATGCATCTATGATGTTTTTTCTAGCAGGAAAGGGGACTGAAATGGCCAATATTCTAGCTAGTAAAAAAGGTGTGGTTTGGAGACCTGCATGGTGGGCCGGAATGGAATTTGGTCTTATTTCTAAAAAACCAATCTATTCAATTAAAGATCTAAAAGGAAAAAAAGTTCGAATTGGCCCAGGAATGCCAAGTGAGTTTTTAGCAGAAGCAACAGGAAGTTATTCAATCCCTCTCATCCCAAGCGAAATTAGAGAAGCGCTTAATAGTGATCAATTGGATGCAGTTGAGTGGACTACGGCCAATGGTGTACTTGAATTAGGTCTAACAGATATTGCAAAACATGCAATTGTACCAGCAGTTTGGCAACCTTCTGTTCTTTCTGACTTTCTCATGAATGATAAGGCTTATAATTTACTATCTAAGCAACATCGAAGAATTTTAGAAGTCGCCATTAAGGCCTTTACTCTTACGACAACTACTAAGGCAAAAAAGCTTGATATTGAAAGTATTGATAAACTTAAAAGAAGTGGTGTTGTAATTAGCCAGTGGCCTAAGAGTGACTATGCCATTTGGAAAAATAATTCAAATAAAATCAATAAACGCTATAAATCAAAAGATAAATTCTCAAGCGATTTATTGAATGCTAAAGAAAGTTTTAAGAAACAATACAATCGTTATTACAAATATTTTGGTCCGTACGATGAGTAGAGTAGTACTTGAATAATCCATTTAGTAAGAGATTAGCCTTTATTCTTGTGGCAACCGCCGTTTTATCGGTTTCTTTGGTTGTTTTTGTTCGAATGTATATTGATTTTGAAAGGTACGAAACAAAAATATCTTTAGATGCCAATCAGAGGGCCAAAAGAATGGCCTCAATTATCGCTCCTTCAATTTGGGAATTATATAAAAAATCCGTAGAACGAAAATTCTCAAAGGAGTATTCATCTTCAGTTCTTGATTCAGAGTTAGAAAGTTCGAATATAGATGCCATTTTAATTCTTGGCCGATTTGGACATTTTTATATGGGAAAATATAAGGATAAAAACAATAAGATTCTTTCTTATCAATCGTTGGAAGACTTTGAGCAATCTAATACTAGGTTACCTCTATCTTATCCAATCAAAAATAATGGGATGACAATTGGAAGTATTGAATTAATTCTTAATCCTGAGCCATTTAAAAATGAGCTTAGTGATCTTGTCCGAATTAATATCATTCAAATATTTATCCTAATTAGTATTTTTTTGTTGTTAACCTATTATGGAATTAAATTATCCCTACTCAAACCTATGCAAAGAATCGCCCTGACGTCCAAGACTATAGATATACTCAATGAGGGGATAATCTACATGGACAAAGATTTTAAAATAATCGAACTAAATAACACCGCTAAGAATATACTTCAACTTGATAGGGAGAGTCTGATCGGAGAAGATGGCTTAGATTTCTTTCAGGTTAGTTCATTTGAAAATAGGGAATATATTAAAGAGAATAAAGCTTTAAAACTTGATACTAATCTGCGGATTCCCACACTAATCGACCAAACCTTTTCAACTAATATTCTAGAACTAAAAAATATTGAGGGGGAATTCTTAAATTATGTTCTTAAATTCGAAAATGTTACCGAGAGAATTGAGCTCATTGAAGAAATGATTATGGCCAAAGAATTAGCAGAGGTGGCCAATAAAAGAAAGAGTGCCTTTCTTGCTAATATGAGTCACGAGATAAGGTCTCCTCTAAATTCAATAATTGGTTTTTCGAATATTCTAAATGAAGAGCAAGAGCACACTTCTGAAGATCTAAAATATGCTAAATCTGCAATAAAGATAGCTTCCGGTAATTTAATGAATGTAGTTAATAGTATTATTGACTTCTCTAAAATCGAAGCAGGAGAAATTGTATTAGAAAAGGATTATTTTGATTTATCACTTATTATGAAAGAACTTTATATTTTATTTTCTAACCAAGCAAAAGAGAAACAAATATCCTTTACTTTGGGAGCATCACCGCAAGGAAGAATTTTTCTAGGCGATAAAACAAGGATTACTCAAATCTTAACTAACTTGTTATCTAATGCTTTGAAATTTTCACCAAGTGGTAAAGTGCATTTTGAATATAGAGTAGAAGACATGGAAGGGGACTATAAGTCGATTCAAATTAGTGTTCTAGACAATGGTCTAGGTATTACAAAAAAGCAAATGAAGCATATTTTTGAACCTTTTAAACAGGCCGATGAATCAACAACACGTCGCTTTGGAGGGACTGGCCTTGGTCTAAGTATTTCCAGAAAATTAGCACAACTTTTGGAAGGTGATCTAGTTCATACAGATAATCCAGAGGGGGGCTCGATTTTCACCCTAGATTTAAAAATGAAACAAATTGAAGCCCTTAATCTAGATAATCTTGGTAGTCTTTTTGAAGATAATGAAAAGAATTTATTAAAAAAGAACAATGAAGGCATTTTCAAGATTTTAGCCGTTGATGATCAAGAAATGAATCTTAAGCTTATAAAAATGTATTTTAGAAAATATGAATTTGTTAAAATCGATTATGGGTACAATGGAAAAGAGGCTTTTGATATGTTTCAGAAAAATACATATGATCTTATTTTACTTGATATGCATATGCCTATTTTAGATGGACAAGAATCTTTAAAGCTAATTAGAGAGTATGAACGGAAACAAAAACTAGTTCAAACAGTTGTTTTTATTGTTTCAGCCAACACAGTACAAGAAAATATTGATGAATTTATAAAACTGGGCGCTGATAAGTATATTTTTAAACCGATCAATTTTAATCTTTTAAAAGATGAAATTAATAGCTATAAAATTAAAAACTTTCAACTCTAAACAACTTTTCCATAAAAAATTCTTATGACATAAATTAAAAATGTTCATTATCACTATCTATTCAAATCTCCTATAAATAGAACAATACAGTTCTTAATGACTTATATTTACTGTTTAAGGAGATTTATGAAAGAATTATCACGAAGAAACTATTTAAAAAAATCCATTGTGTCTGCTGGCTCCATTTTGTTAGCAAGTAATGTCGCAAAGGCAAGCTCATGTCTTTTAACCCCAGATCAAACTGAAGGACCATTTTATCCTATAGAAGATCAACTTGATAAAGATCGTGACCTTACAGTAGTTAAGGGGAGTGATAAGAAGGCGTTGGGTGAAACGATCGTAATGGTTGGAGTAGTGACAGATGAAAAATGCGTACCAGTTAAAGGAGCACTTGTTGAGATATGGCAGGCCTGTGCTACCGGAAAGTACAATCATCCAGGGGATCCTAACCCTGCTGCACTTGATCCCAATTTTCAATATTGGGGGCGTGCACTTACAAACTCCAATGGAGAGTATAGTTTTAAAACTATCAGGCCTGGGCATTACCAAGCAACCGAGACTTGGATGAGGCCAGCTCATATCCATTTGAAGGTTCATCGGAGAGGTTATGAAGAGTTAACTACGCAGGTTTACTTTAAGGATGATCCTTATAATGTAAACGATAGAATTCTAATGGCACTCAGTGAAAATGAAAGGAATAGCGTTATAATTGATTTTAAAAAGAAGACTACTCAAGTAAATACAGGTGAGGATAAGTATAGGACTGGTCGTTTTAACATTACAATCAAAAATTTTTGAGTATAAAGAGTTCTTCCTTTTCAAGAATACTTAACAAGGTTAAAATTTAAGTAAACAAGGAAGGGAATGACTGAATATAAGTTTATTGATTTAACTTTGGATAAATATATAGCAACTGTGACTTTGAATAATCCCAAAAAAGCTAACTCACTTAATATTCAAATGTGGGATGAGATAAGAAGTATATTCTTAAGCTTAAATTCCAATAAAGATGTTCGAGTTTGTATTATAAAAAGTAATGGGAAGCACTTCACTTCTGGTATTGATTTAAATTATCTCAAAAATATAATGGAAGAGACCAAGCTTGTGGAGCCTCCTGCACAAACTGAGTTTTTACATGATACAATTAAAGGGATGCAGGAAGCATTTAGTGCTATTTCTGATTGTCAAAAACCTGTTATTGCTGCAATTCATGGTCTGTGTATTGGAGCAGGTGTCGATTTGATAGCAGCTTGTGACATTAGATATTCTACATATAATAGTTATTTCAGTATTATGGAAACTAAATTGGGAATT
Organism: Bacteriovoracaceae bacterium; assembly: GCA_047634375.1. Taxonomy (GTDB): domain Bacteria; phylum Bdellovibrionota; class Bacteriovoracia; order Bacteriovoracales; family Bacteriovoracaceae. The sequence continues at coordinate 66,779 of JBLIAG010000009.1, read as the reverse complement.
GTTGCTGATATGGGAACGTTGCAAAGGTTACCACTTATCATCGGAGATGGTGCCCTAAAAGAATTTGCTCTTACTTCGCGAATTTTCTCTGGGATTAAAGCAAAAAAAATTAGGTTAGTTAATGAATACTTTTTTACCCGAAAAAGGTTGTACAAAAAGGCTTTTCAATTAGCTCAAGAATTAACTCACTTACCTGAGCATTCAGTACAAGGAACAAAAAAAACTATCAATTTTAGTCGGGATCATAGCGTATCTGAAGGACTTGAGTATATCGCTAAGCTTAATTCGACTTTGCTTAATTCTCCAGAAATGGAAAAGGAGATGAAAAAGCTCTTAGGTATGTTGAAAAAATAGCCAACACTTAAATTCCTTATGTTTTATTGGTAGTATAGGAGAAATACAATAAAACTAAAAACAGGATATTTTGAATGAAGGCTCTTTTTAATATATTTCTTTTACTTTTCTTTAACTCCCTCGCTCAAGCAAGTCCTGTTTGGGAAAAAATAAATAGTGACGATGGCATTACTGTTTATCGAGCTAAGATTCCAAATACATCCATCGTAGCCTTTAAGGGGAAAGTTATAATTAATGCATCCGCTAAAAAAATTCTATGGGTTATTGCGGATAGGGAGCATCGAAAAGAGTGGGTTGATAGACTTGAAATAAATGAAGACCTTGAGGTTAAGTCAAAACTTGAGAGAATTATTTATCAAAGTTTTAGAACGCCATTCTTTACTAGTAATAGGGATATGGTTTATAGAACAATTCTTACAAGGGATCAAAAAACTCGTGCTTATAAGTTTCAATTGAATTCTGTAGAACATCCAAAGGCACCAAAAACTGTTGGTGTAAGGGCAAAGCTTATTAATTCTAGTTATATTATAAAACCCTTATCTAAAAATCAATCGGAAGTTGTTGTTGAAATTCTCTCCGATCCAAAAGGCTTATTGCCGGTTTGGCTCATAAACCTTGTACAAAAATCCTGGCCAATGAATACTCTTCGTGCACTTAGAGAACAAGTTAAAAAGGACTACGTTCAAGAGTATGACGTAGACCTTTAATCAATTAAAAAAACTAATAAGTAAAAAACTATGAAAAATAAAAATTCTGTCATTAGTCGAATGCCAGTCTCTAATGGAAATATGAGGCCTCGGCAGATGCTTTTATTCTCTGGTGTTTTTCTGGGTATTGGTGGTTATATAATTTTAATCTCCTTAGGTATTATAAATTTCAGAGGAAGAATCAATGCACCATTGGAAATATTACTACTTTGTGGACTTGTTTTTTTTCTTGGAGGGCTTTCTGTCTTCTCCAAAGGATTTGCAGGTCTGGGGCGAATAAGGAATAAAGATAAGTATCAACGATCCCATAAGTATTCTCCATGGCGGTGGGATTACGATTGGAGTGTTAAAGGGATTTTAAGTCGATCTAAAAATAACCTTTTAAATCACTTTGTAGGGCTTTCTATATTTTCTTGCTTTTTAGGGATTACATATTGGATAGGCTTTATATTAAAAGATGGGTTTAAACTACCTTTTTATGGAATGTGTGTTTTTAGTTTAATTATTTTATTTTGGTTTTATACAATGATTAGTAAAAGAGTACGATATGGAAAACCATTCTTACGATTTTTGAAATATCCTTTTTTCCTTGGTGAGGAACTGCATATAAGTTTTGAAAATATACCTCATAGGGAACAAGTAGAAGAGATTAATGTGACGATCAGGTTTTATGAAGAAATTTTTCAAAAAAACTCAAAGAATGAAACAAGGGTTGTTCTTAATGAACTATATGCTGATAGCATTACACTTTCGGGAAAAAATATAACAACTACACGAGAAGTAGAAGCTAAGTTCAACCTTCCTAATAGTGTTGAGTTTAATAACGAATTAAGTAGTTCTCCGGCAAAGTTTTGGGAAGCTCAAATCCAATGTGATATTAAAGGTTGGGATTATCGAGAGTACTTCTTATTACCAATTTATAAAAAGTGACTCGTTTATATTTTTTTAGTAAAATTAATTATGATTGATTTTAAAACACTCGACACCAAAATCTCAAACTTTATGTATAAGTATGGAACATTCTATTTACGGATTTCGTTAGGAATCATTTTTATTTGGTTTGGTGCTTTGAAACCATTAGGCATGAGTCCGGCAGAAGAATTAGTTCGAAAGACCGTATTTTGGCCACCATTTGATTTCTTTTTTCCATTTCTTGGTTGGTGGGAAGTATTGATTGGTGTTTTTATGCTATATAGGCCCACAATTAAAGTGGCGATATTCCTTTTGTTTCTCCAGATGCCTGGAACAGCTCTGCCACTATTAATTTTACCTGAGGTGTGTTTTAATCAGTTTCCCTTTGGACTTACATTAGAGGGACAATATATCATTAAAAATCTAGTGCTAATTAGTGCTGGATTAGTCATTGGTGGAACAGCTAACTGGAGTTCTACAGAGAATAAAAAGGTCTAAACAATTTTCTGTTGTTAGTGGCTAAAAAATAATAATTTCTTCGAGGTAAAATATGGTTATTTCATTTTCACAAATAGAGAATTTAGAATGTATTACACAATTTCAAGTAAAGATGGCACTGGAAACTGAAAATTATAAACTAGACCCTGATACAGTAAGAAAAGGTGTTAAGGCCGTATTTGATGATCCAAGTAAGGGAAAGTACCTTATTGCAACTAAGGGGCACGAAACAATCGCTTCTCTTCTTATCATGCCTGAATGGAGTGACTGGAGAAATGGAACCGTCTATTGGATTCATTCAGTTTATGTTACTCCAGAATTTAGAGGCCAGAAAATTTACTCTCAAATGTACAAATTCTTAAAAGAAATGGTTAAGGATGATACGGCAATAAAAGGTTTAAGACTATATGTCGATAAGACTAACCTTGCTGCTCAAAAAGTATATAAAGCTCTTGGTATGACCAAAGAGCATTATGATCTTTATGAGTATTTAGAGTAATCAGTTATTTAAAAATCTTTTTGTTTAGAAAAAAATGATTTGCTGTTTGTTTATTTAGTGGATTAATCAATAACATTTCCGAGTATATTTCAAAAGAAAAACCATAACATTCTAAAAACTTTAAAACCTCTTCTTCAGTTGCTATTCTTCTTCCGTGTTCAATATGATCAACATTTTTAGGTTTTATACCAACCGTTTTTCCAACACCCAAAATAGTTAATTTTCTTTTTTCTCTCATGAATCGTAATACGAGACTCTGTGGGCTTTGAAATGGAGTGGGTGCTTTTATGGTAAATCCTTTATTACTAGCTATTATCTAATATAACATACTTCATTAACCCTACAAAGATTAGTATTGCTGGATGACTTAAGATGACTCTGTTATCATTATGTATATGAAACATCTTAAAACATCAACACATCCTGATATCTCCACATTGGAAGGAAAAACTCGGTTCACTCGTAAATCAACGAGGGCAATTGTTCTTAAAGGAGAAGAAATACTTCTCCTATTTACTGAAAGATACCATGATTATAGTTTACCTGGTGGTGGATTAGATGACGGCGAAGAGATCATTTCTGGAATGGTTCGTGAGTTAAAAGAAGAAACAGGTGCAAAAGGTGTTACTAATATTAAAGAGTTTGGAATTTATGAGGAATATAGGCCTTGGTATAAACCTGAGTTTGATGTTCAACATATGATTTCCTATTGCTATACATGCGAAGTTCATAATGATCTTGGTGAAACTCAGTTTGAGGATCATGAAGTACATAATGGGATGGAGCCAGTATGGATTAATATACATGAGGCCATTGCTCATAATGAACATACTATTTTAAATAGTGAAAAGAAGGGGATGTCTATTGAGCGTGAAACATTCCTATTAAATCTAATAAAAAAGCAATTATTAAATAAGTAGGAATTCAATGAAAATTCAAGAAAAACTAAGTTTACCCTGTGGAACTGTTCTACCAAATAGGATTGGAAAATCTGCGATGAGTGAGAATATGGCCGCACCGTTATTCTTCCCAAATGAGAAGTTTAATAAGGCATACAAAACTTGGATTGATGGAGGAACTGGTCTTTGTATTACCGGTAACGTGATGATTGATTCTAGGTACCTTGGCGAGGCTAATAACGTTGTTATTGAAGAGGGAATTGATAACCTTTCTGAATTGAAAAATTGGGCAAATGCTAGTTCAGGCTCCGACTCTCATATTTGGGTTCAGCTTAATCATCCTGGAAAACAATCGCCAAAGTTTTTAACGAAAGAACCTGTTGCACCTTCAGCATTAGCACTGCCAGCACCATTGAATAATATGTTTAATGCACCCAGGGCCCTTGGTGAAAAAGAAATTTTTGAAATTATAGACCGTTTTGGTCATGCAGCTAAAACTGTAAAAGACTGTGGCTTTGATGGAGTTCAAATTCACGGTGCCCACGGTTATCTTGTTAGTCAATTTCTATCGAGCAAACATAATCAGCGTAGTGATCAATGGGGTGGAGATATAAATGGACGAATGAAATTCGTCGTTGAGGTATATAAAAAGATTCGAGAGAATGTAGGCAAAGAGTTCCCAATTGGGATAAAAATTAATTCAGCAGATTTCGGACGTGGTGGTTTTTCCCATAAAGAAGCAGTTGAGGTTGCTAGAAAACTCTCTGAACTTGGGATTGATTTAATAGAAATTTCAGGTGGGTCTTATGAGGCACCTGTAATGACTGGTGCGAAGATTAAGGGTAGTACTCAAAAGAGAGAAGCTTACTTTCTTGAGTATGCAGCAGATATAAAGAAAGTGATTTCATGTCCACTAATGGTTACTGGAGGTTTCAGAACCGGAGAGTTTATGAAAGAAGTGTTAAGTGAAAGTGAACAATTAGATGTTGTGGGACTAGGGCGTGCTTTATGTTTAAATCCAAACTTTTCTAATGAGGTACTTGCGGGAAAAAAAGTTGTTAGTGAGCTCAAGAGACTCACAAGTGGAAGTAAGTTAATAGATTCAATATTTCCACTTGAGATCATTTGGTATACTATGCAGATTCACCGGATGGGAGCTGGTAAGAAGCCTAATCCTAGAGCAAGTGTTTATCTGGCCATTTTCTCTTCTATAAAAGAAATGGGCCTCCAGAGCATTAAAAGAGTTCGTTCTTAACTCTTAAGTAAATGTGGTTTAGGCTTTCCATCTTCACCAAGGTGAACAAAACTAAATTCACAGCTAAGAATTATATCTTCTTTTTTTTCAAAACTACCATCTGATTGAATTACCGGGGCCACGGGATTGTCTTGTGGGCCGTCAATTTTTTTTCTTACGATAATACAGTCAACACCGAGGGAAGTCCTTCCAACAGTAGTCCTTTTAGTCCAAAATTCAAGGATGTCTCCACTGTAAGCAGGGTTTTTGAAAAGAACTTCTGTCATTTTAAGAGTAACAACTGACTTACTACCAACTTGGCACATTGCATACATGGCAGCGGCTTCATCGGCCCATGATAATAGGTTTCCCCCGAAAATAGTATTGGCGTGGTTTAGGTTATCTGGTTTAACCAGTTTTCTGTAGGTGAGAATGTAATTACTTGCTGACATATAAAATATCCTTGTTGGTTTATCTCATTATAAAATATCAAACACGTTTTATCAAAGGAACTAGTTGAAGCTCCATGTCAGGATATGACTTACTTTTTGGCCATGATGCATTTGAATGACCTTTATTTTACTGGCCTTCGCTTTTTCTAGTAAATGATTAAGTGGTTCAAGGTGTTCTTTATTTGAGACAAGAGTAGTGAATAGATTACAGTTATTTTTGAAATCAGAACTTTCTTTTATCATTGTTTGAATAAATCGTAACTCCCCACCGGGACACCAAAGTTCAGCACCTTTTCCACCAAAGTTTAAGTTCTTTTTAGAAGATTCAGGCTCATGCCCCTTTTTCTTTTTATTTCTATTAAGATTTCTTATTTTTCTCTGGGATCCTCTTGAAGCATCTTCGAGAGACTTATGAAAAGGAGGATTGCAAATTGTGAAATCAAAGACTTCATCAGGTTTGATAATATTTTTAAAAATATTATCAGGGGATGTTTGGAGGCGAAGCTCCACTGAATTTCTTAGATTTTCATTTGATTGAATAATTGTTTTACAAGAATCAATTGATTGAGTTGAAATCTCAGTCGCAACAAATTTCATATTATAACTATTGGTACCGATTATAGGATAGATACACCCGGTACCAGTACCAATATCAAGGCCGATTTTAGGTGAGCTCAAATCCAGAAGTTCCGCTATATAATGGATATAATCTGCTCTACCTGGAATTGGAGGGCAAAGATGCCCTTCAGGAATTGACCAATTATCAACTTTGTAAAAGTGGGATAATAGAGCTTGGTTAAGGGCCATAACTGCTTTTGGATCTGAGAAATTAATGGACTCATCACCGTATTGGTTTAAAGAAACAAACTCAAGAAGTTTAGGGAAAGTTATACAGAGTACCTTAAAGTCATATCTCTGATTATGTGGATTTTTTGGATGTAGTGTTTTCATAAGGTTAATATAGCTTAATTACCAAGAATTTCATGTAATTAATTCAATTTTTCATACTTTTGAACTTACTACTGGTAGGGTGCAAGCTCATGAAATTATGTCCGTGGAGGCGCCTTGAGTAAGTTAACGTTCAAAGATTTAAATCTTAAACCAGAAGTCCTTAAAGTCATTGAGGAAATGGGTTTTGTAAATCCAACGGAAATTCAAGAAAAAGCAATACCTGTTATCCTGGAGACTTCACAGGACTTTGTTGGTCAGGCGCAAACGGGAACCGGGAAAACAGCGGCGTTTGTTGTTCCACTTCTCCATAAGATTGATTTAACGAGTTCAAAAGTTCAAGCACTTATATTAGCACCTACAAGGGAGCTTGCTCATCAAGTTGAAAACGAAATTCAAAAATTAGGTAAATACATTGGTGTTAAATCAACTTGTGTATATGGTGGAACTGCCTATGAAAAACAAATACACGAGCTAAGAAGTAATAAACCTCAAATCGTAGTCGGTACTCCTGGGCGAGTTATTGATATGATTAAAAAGAAAATATTAAAGCTAGATTCCGCAAAATTCTGCATTTTAGATGAAGCAGATGAAATGCTTAATATGGGTTTCTTTGATGATGTACAATTAATTTTAAATCATTTTGAACTTGAAAAACAATTAATAATGTTTTCTGCTACCATGCCAAATCAAATTTTAAATATTATAAAAAAATCATTTAATGAACCAGTTGTAGTTACTATAGAGAAGAAAACTTTAAGTAATGAAGATATCGAACAAAAGTATTTTGTCGTAAGGGATAAGCATTTTAAAGAGGCCCTAGCAAGACTTGTGGATATCGAGCCAGAAATTTATGCGATTATTTTTTGCCGCACAAAGTTGGAAACAAAAGATGTTGGTGATGATCTGAAAAGGCGTGGTCATCTGGTAGAAGTTCTTAATGGTGATATGGGTCAAACCGAGAGAGATCACTCTATGAAGAGGTTTAAGGACGGCAAGGTAAAAATTCTTGTATGTACTGATGTTGCAGCAAGAGGCATTGATGTAAATAATTTGACTCATGTTTTTAACTACGGTCTTACTAGAGATATTGAGAGCTATGTTCATCGTATTGGAAGAACTGGTCGTGCTGGAATGAAAGGTAAGGCTTACACAATAGTTGGTCCCGGACATGCTCATTCGATTAAAGAAATCGAAAAACATATAAATAAGAAAATTGAACTCTCAAAGCTTCCATCTGTTGAAGACCTAAAAAGCAAAATGGTTAAATCGGAAATTGAAGGTACAAAATATATTCTCAATGCAATTCAAGAGAAGGGCGAGAATTTTAGAACCGAAGCTTCGTATGACTTATTTGTTAAAGAATTCGCGGATGTTGATAAAGAAGAACTAATGAAAATGTTCTTTGTATGGAAATTCAATAAGGATATGAGAAGATATAATAATCTCGCTGACATTGAAGATACTGCCGATAAGAAAGGAACTTCTGTTCTAGCAACATCTAGAAGTACCCGCGGGCCTGGACCCGGTAAAACTGGCCCAAGAAAGCATGCGGGGCAAAAAAAGAAAAACGGTGGAAGGTTTAATAAACGAAAATAGGAAGTTGAGTGATCGAGCAATACAATATTTTAGATTTTGAAACAACTGGTTTTTCGGCTGACTTCGATAGAGTTATTGAAGTCGGTGTTGTTAAGGTGAAAAATAATAAAATTACTGATACTTTTCAGGCATTTATCAACCCCGGAGTGCGTATCTCTAGCACTATAACAAACCTAACAGGTATCACTAATGAAATGGTCAGGGACGCCGAAAGCGCTCCGGCCGTAATGAGTAAATTGAAAAACTTTGTAGGGGATGAAGTCATCGTCGCACATAATGCATCTTTTGATTCACGCTTTTTTTATGCCGAAATGGAAAGGGCCGGTTTTGAACCAACCAATAAATTTCTTTGTTCTTTGTTATTATCCAGACGAGTATTTCAAGAATTAGAGTCCCATAAGTTGGGAGCACTTTGTAATTATTTAGGATATGTAAATAAAGCATCTCACAGGGCTTTTGAGGATGCTGAAGTTACTTACAAAGTTTTTGGAAGTATCTGTGACAAAGTAAAAAAAATAAGCCATAAAGAAGTGCTAAGTTCTGAGTTTTTAACACGCTTGTCCAAGGTACCAAAGAAGAAGGTTGTCCAGTGGCTACAAGAATAGTTCAGAAGATGATTAAAAAATAAAAGGAAGTTATATATGGCAAAATTAAAAGAAAATGTGAAAGTTGAGTTAGTTAAGTACGATATGGATAAAACCAAAAAAAGAAAACGTGCTAACTTTATGGTAACAGCAAAAAGTGAAAGAGCAGTTATGGCAAAATTAGAAAAAATTCATAAAGGTGAGAAAGTAGAAAAAATTCTTGAGCTTGTATGGGGGGAAGGTGACTCTGCTCCAGGTGAAGTTATTGAAACATATAATGGTACTGTTAAATTTTATGAAGAAGAAAAAGGCTTTGGATTCATTAAAGCTGATGCTAAAATGGATGACCTATTCTTTCACACTTCATCATTAGGGAACGGTATTGTTGGTGATGGAGATCGCGTAAGTTTTGAAGTTAGTGAAGGACCCAAAGGTCTTATTGCTACTGGTGTTCAATTAATAGAGTCGTAGAACCGCCTCTATTTAAAGACTCTTAGTAACTAAGAGTCTTTCTTGGGCTTAGATATCTTAAATCCAGGCTTCGCTATTATTTCTAAATAAAATGTCTCTTTTTCTTCTGCAACAAATTTATCAATATTTGAACTAATTTCAGAAACTTCAATTTTTGTATTTTTTCCTACATTATCACCAATTCGACAATCAAAGTCCCAAAAATCAACTTTATCAGGAACTGTCTTATTCCTTTCTCGTTTGAGGTACTTTTTAACTTCGTGCTTAATGGCATCTGCTACTCTTTCAACTTTCTTTACCGGATCTTTAAGTGTAAACGTCTTTTTCATTTTAGCCTATTGTTTGTTTTTAAGTTTTAGTAGCTATCTTCTACTGGAAAAGAGCTTAAATAGGAACTGATTATTTTTGGGTATATAAAGAAGATATTATAGATGATGATTATTCAATATCCAAAGTTCTGGAGATAGTTTATATTTACGTGAATTCTGTATTTAGTTTAAGGGTAAATAATGACAAATAGCGATGTTTTAAGAAGAATCCGGTATATTTTAGACCTTAATGATAGCAAGATGATAAGTACCTTTAAACAAGCGGATTCAGATGTTTCTAGGCAACAAGTTAGCAATTGGTTAAAGCAGGATGAAGATCCTGAGTATACCTTAATTAGAGATGCTGACTTAGCGAAGTTCTTAACAGGCTTAATTATTGAAAAGCGTGGTAAAAGAGATGGAGAAGTACCTGTTTCTGAAAAGAAACTAACAAATAATATAGTTTTTAGAAAACTTGTAATTGCCTTCAATCTTAAATCGGAAGAGGTATTAGAAATTCTAGGTAAAGCAGATTTAAGAGTTGGAAAAAGTGAACTTAGTGCCTTTTTTAGAAAGCCTACCCACAAGAACTACCGAGACTGTAAAGATCAAATTTTACGTAACTTTCTAATAGGTCTACAGACCAAATTAGCCGAAGAAAATGTTTCAAGTTAATCAATCAATCCGTTCTAGTAATCATAAGCACCTATAATTGGTACACAGTGGTCTCAAGTTGGAACCACATTGTTCTCAAAATTAATGAATAAAATTTAAAGTGAACCTATATTGCGTTTATTGAAACAACAACAGTATAGGGGATTATTATGAAAATACTTATTTTAGGAATTACACTTTTATTTAACGCTTCAAACTCTTTCGCAGGCTATGAACTCACAGATAAGAGCCCAGTTGTACGAGATACTGTATTTACTGGTTTTGGTCATGCTATGGGAGATATTTTAGGTCATACTTATGCTCTTTTAACCTCTAGATCAATAGCAAAAAAGGCAATGATGTCTCAGTGCAAAGAAGTTTTTACTTTCGGATTAGTACGATGCAAAACTCATTTAAAAGTAGAGACATTTATTGCGAACTCTTCATCGGAAAGGGAATGTGGAGGAAGTATTACTCCTGAGTGTGTTTTCGCGAATGCATCTTATGTTGGGGAGATTTCTGGGAAGGATCGAGTTATAAATATATTACTAACAAAAGAAATTTCAGAAATTAAATTTGGTGCTTGTAAATTAGTTGAGAGATATGGTTCTTACAATATTACAGCTCTTAGGTTAGTTACTAGGGTTTTTGGAGCGGTAGTAAATCCCAAAATTGACGTAAAAGCCCTTAAACTTAATAGTTTTGACAAAGTTTTAGATGATTCCAAGTTTATGGATCAAAAATCTCAAGAGGTTGGAGCGAGTATTGGCATTGCAAAAGTTCAAGGCCACTCAAACGAGCAGATATGCGATATCTTAAAAGAGAAAACTCTTAACTATGCGTCAAATCCAGAATCCCATTTAGATTATGATTTTAATAATACAGACAACTACCGTATGGTAAAGTATAAGTAACAACTCAAGCTTAATAAGTCCTCCTTTTCAACAAAAGGAGGATAAATTTTCTTTATTACCTACAGAATAAAATTGAGTATAATTGTTATGAGATTTTAATTTAATTGTTGGAGTTTATATTTTGGATACAGCTGGAAAAAAGAACATTATTGTAGTGGAAGATGATCTTGAGTTAATGGATCTATATAAGGACATATTTGGTGAGCTTGATTCAGAAATATTTAATGTTGTATACGCGACTTCCGGAACTGAAGCCTTTCGAAAGTTTTCAAATCAAAAATTTGACGTGTTAGTCACAGATTATAAAATGGCCAAAGGTGATGGATTAACATTAGTAGATAAGATATATCATGACCGCGAAATGGAACTTCCATATGTTGTTCTTGTTTCAGCATTTGTTACAAAAAATGTATTAACTAAAATGAGAAAAATAACCGGTAATAAGCTTAAGGTTCACTTAAAGCCTGCCTCCTCAAAAGAACTAATCGAGAACGTTCTTGATATCGTAGCTTAAGAAAAATCCATAATGAAGTACTTTATTGAAGGCCTTAAAGGCATGCTCCCAATTACCACCGGTATTATTCCATTTGGTTTAGTGATGGGGACTGTCTGTTCTGAAGCTCAATTAACATTATTACAGTCTATAGGTATGAACTTATTTATATTTGCTGGAGCTTCACAATTAGCTTCGGTTGATTTAATGGGGGGCCAAACCGAAACTATTGTCGTCGTTGCAACAGGCCTCATAATCAACTTACGTTTTATGCTTTATAGTGCAGCTTTGTCACCAGTCGTAAGAAACTCTAGTTTTCTCACAAAACTAGCGAGTGCATATTGTCTTACTGATCAAAACTATGCTGTTATGTCGGCTCATCAAGGCGTTCTCTCTAATAACAGGGACATCATAAGGTTTTACTTTGGAGCCTCAGTTTGTATGATTGTTGCATGGCATATGAGTGTTATAGCTGGGTATACGTTTGGAAATTTTGCACCCATTTCATGGTCACTTGAGTATGCTGTACCTCTAAGTTTTGTAGCTCTTGTTATCCCATCTCTTAAAGGTAAAAAATTCATTTATGTGGCCGTTTTTTCATCGCTATTTTCCATTGTCCTAAATGGCCTTCCTTACAATCTAGGACTGATTTTTACAGCGCTACTAGGGATTGCACTCGGAGCTTTTCTTACACGTGATAAGGTGCTCAAATGATACAGGTGGATTACTTTTGGAAAACAATTATATTACTCGCACTAGGAACCATGGCGATTAGGTTTTCAATAATTGCAGTCTCTGGAAAAATTACTATATCAGATCGATTAAAAGAAGTTTTTTCATTTATACCAGCTGCAGTTATCCCTGCGATTATTGCTCCAATGGTTTTCTATCATGAAGGTTCGGTTGAGGTATTGCATGGAAAGGAAAGGCTAATTGTTCTTTTGATTGCAACAGTGATCTGTTATAAAACTAAAAGTATGTTGGCCACAGTGAGTTTGGGGTTAGTTCTTTTATATTTTACTAAAATGATTTAGAAAAAAATATTGTTTCATAATTATAAATTTCCTATAAAATATCATTTATGGAAATTCTTATTGCTTTGGAATATATTGGTTTATTTGTTTTTGTTTTTACTGGTGCTTATGTCGCTGCGAAAATCGATCTAGATTTTGTGGGTATGCTTTTTTTGGGGTTTATCACAGGAGTGGGCGGAGGAACAGTAAGAGATATTATCTTAGGTGTAGATGTATTTTGGTTAGATTCTTATCCAACTCTTTTAGTCATTCTTATAGCAACTATAATGTGCTTTTTCTTTAATCATTACTTTGAAAAAATGAAAAAATTTATTTTCTTCTTTGATACACTCGGTTTAGCCTTATTTACCTGTTTGGGAACCCATAAGGCACTTTTACTTAATATGAACTTTGGTACGGCGATTCTTATGGGAGTCACCTCTGGGGTACTTGGGGGGATTCTACGCTCCTTATTTAGTAAAGAAGAGTCGATATTATTTAAAAAAGAGGTTTACGTTACTTCCGCCGCTATTGGCTCGATATTCTTTATTCTTCTTACATCAATTGGGGAAAACTTTTCGGTCTCAATCACTGTTGGAGGTTTAACTTGTATCGTTGTAAGATATGTCTCGGTCAAATTTAATATTCATTTACCAAGGGCCAGGTAAACACTTCCAAAAAAAGTGAGCTAAATTCTATGAGTAAATATACCTATGCCGTTTTAGTCATCTTCCTCCTTTTACCAACAAGTTATGCCGAGGCAGGAAATAAACTGACAGCTCATATCCAAAAAGAAGAACTAGGGGATTTAGAGCGAATAATTGAAAAACGATATTTAAGGGTTCTAACCACGAGAAATCCTTTTGATTATTATATATATCAAGGAAGAACAAAGGGAATTCAGTATGAAATGGTCAAGGAGTTTACAAAATATTTAAATAATAAATATGTTAAAAAAGGCGGACTTAGAATTGTCTTTGAAATGATTCCTGTAGACTTTGATCAACTCATTCCAATGTTGAAGTCAGGAAAGGGTGATCTTATAGCTGTAGGGCTTACGAAAACTAAAAGTAGAGAAAAGCAAATAGCCTTTACTGTTCCTTATCGCTTGGTTGATGAGGTTATCGTTACAAGAAAAGAGTATAGTCTAGAACCATGGGTGGGAAAGACATTTCATATACAAAAAGATTCTAGTTTTTATAATTCTATATCTGATAAAAATAACTTAGTAAAAATTAAAACAGTTGATCCTAACTTTCATGCTGGAAATATTATGGAATTTATCTCCTTAAGAAAGTATGATTATACTCTGGTTAATTCTTTTTGGGCACAAACTGTTGGCAAACGATATAAGAACTTAATATTTTTGAATGATAAGAGTCTTAGAAAAAATATAGATATTAGTTGGGCGGTTCGTAAAGAAAATCCAAAACTACTAAATGAACTTAATTCTTTTTTACCTAAGGTTAAGAAGGGAAGTCTTCTTGGTAATCTTTTTAGTTATAAGTACTTCTATGATGTTGGAAATATACAATCTAAGGACTTTGATCTAAAGACCTCTAAGATATCTGAGTATGATAACACTTTTAAAGAATATGCAATAAAATACAGTTTTGATTGGAGGCTTTTAGCGAGTCTTTGCTATCAAGAGTCTCGATTTGAGGCGGGTATTGAAAATAAATGGGGGGCCATTGGATTGTTTCAAATAAAACAAATGACTGCCAACGAGCCATATATCAATATTAAAGAAATTAGCGGAATTAAAAACAATAAAAATAATATACATGCAGGTGTTAAATATCTTTCTTGGATAAAAAATAGATATTTCGATCCAAATGAAAAAATGACTGAGCAGTCTAAGTTACGTATGATGATGGCAGCGTATAATGCTGGACCTAGAAGGGTCCTACAAGCGATCAATAAGGCAAAAGAGCTGGGGCTTAATCCAAATATCTGGTTTCGAAATGTTGAACTTGCCATGTTGAAATTGGGCTATCCTGAACCCGTAATCTACGTCAGTGAAATAAATAAGCATTATGTTAGTTATTTATTACTTGGTATTAAATAAAAAAAGGGGCCTATAAATAGACCCCCAATTTTTTTAGTCGGGATAATAATTACCCAATTAGTCGTAGTGCTTGCTGCGGTGTTTGGTTTGCTTGAGTTAATACAGATATACCAGCTTGTTTCATGATATTGTTCTGTACATTCTTTGCAGTGACTTCAGCATAGTCTACATCTCTAATTCGGCTGTTTGCGGCAGACATATTCTCTACCGAGGTTTCTAAGTTAGATGAAGTTGTAATTAGTCTATTTTGAAGAGCACCTAACTCAGCTCTTTGTCCAGATACAGTATTAATCGCCGTATCTATGTTTTCCAATGAGTTTTGAGCTGCTTCTTTACTATTTACTGCTTCATCTGAGATCCCTAAGGCGTCTAAACCAGAGTTAATCTTCGCAGGGTCATAAGCAATTCTATCTTCGAATTCATTATTATTTGCCCCAATTTGGAAGTCTAACTTTTCACTCGTACCATCTAGTAGTTTAACATCGTTAAACTCAGTAGTTTGAGCAATTCTCTGGACCTCGTCTTTCAACTGTTGAAATTCCATGTTGGTATAGCCTCTTTCGGTTTCTCCGATTGTGTCTGATGCAGACTGGATAGCAAGTTCTCTTAATCTAATTAAGATGTTTGCTGACTCGTCTAAACCACCTTCGGCAACTTGAATCATGCTGATACCGTCATTCGCATTTCTGTTAGCTTGCTGACTTGATCTAATATTCGCTCTTAGCTTTTCACTTATAGCCAATCCAGCTGAGTCATCTGAAGATTTCGTAATCCGATTACCACTCGCTAATTGTGCGGTAGTAGTTTGCTCTTTTTGCGAAACTCTTGAAAGTGATCTCTGTGCTGTCAATGATGCTACGTTAGTTGCTATTCTAAATCCCATTTTATTCTCCTAGTATGTAAACCTCCATTTAATCCTTTCACTATAGGAAAGGGAGCAACCTTGCTCTAAATTGTTAATATTAAAAAGTTGCAAGCTTCGTTTATCCCGACGAAGCTCTTGTATACATTTTCGGTGTGATTCATCTTATTGGTTACCTAAAAAAACAGAGAGGAATGTTTTTCCCCTTCCTTCTATGTCGTGGATATAGCGTCTTTTAGGAGGAAGTTCATATAGGATTTCTTTGTTCTGGAACCATTGCGAAATGTTCTGTATTGTGGAAGAAAGATTATTTTTTTTAATAAATAAATGAGAGAATTATTAATTTTGAAAATAGAAGCAATCTACTCTGGTAATTTGAAAAGGAAATATATGAAAATACTTATTTTACTAACAAATTTTTTGATCGTGAATTTAACATTTGCTGGCACTGGGCACGGTCATTCACACAAGCATGGTCATTCACATGATAATGCTAATATTACTTTAAACAAGACAAAGGAAATTGGCATTGAAGAAATTGGAAAGCTGATTAAAAAGAAAAAAATCCACCAAAACTGGAAAGATGCAACTTATGAGAAATCTGAAAAAAAAGTCTTTTCTGGAAAGACGGAGTGGGTTGTTACTTTTACAAATGAGAAAGGTATGAGGGGAAAGAGATTATATCTTTTTCTTGAACTCTCTGGGCATTTTATAGCAGCTAACTTTAGTGGAAAGTAGAAAATATGTTTCGTTTTAGACTTCTCTTCTTTTTTTTAATTTTAAGTCAGAGTCTGCCTGTCAGTGCTGATGTCATCAGGGTCGCAGTTGCAAGTAATTTTGTTTTTACCTTTAAAAAAATTGCCAAAGAATTTGAACAAAAGACAGGTCATACAATTAATGTTTCTTCTGGTTCCACGGGAAAACATTTTGCACAGATTATAAATGGAGCACCTTTCGATCTTTTTTTTGCTGCGGATTTAAAAAGACCTAAACTTCTCGAGAAAAGAGGCCGTGTGATTGGAAAAGGGCGTTTTACATACGCTCAAGGAAAACTTATCCTCTGGAGTGCTAAACCTAATCTTAAGAATATTGATAAAGTATTATTGGATGATAAACTGCGCTTTGTCGCTATTGCTAACCCAAAGCTCGCTCCATATGGGTATGCTTCTAAAGAGTTCTTGGAGTCACAAGACCTTTGGAAAAAGTTAAAAGGAAGAGTTGTTTTTGGAGAAAATATTGGTCAAACTTATAATTTTGTTCGAAGTGGTAATGCAAGAGTGGGATTTATTGCTTTATCTCAGTTCAAGAAAAGAAACGAGGGATCTTTTTGGCGAGTCCCGGAAAGTTTCTATTCTTCGATAGAGCAGCAAGTTGTATTACTATCAAATAAGAAAGCAGCATTAGCTTTTCTAAATTACTTTAAGACGACTAGAGTTAAAAAGGTTATATCAATGGATGGTTATGGAGTCATGGATGCTAAGTGAAAATGATATGAGCGCACTACTGATTACTCTTAAGTTGGCTTTTACAACTACTGCTATCTTATTACTTGTTGGGACACCAATTGCATGGTGGCTATCTCGTACTAAAATTAAATATAAATTTATATTGGAGGCTTTGATTGCAATGCCCCTCGTTTTACCACCAACTGTTCTTGGTTTTTATTTACTCGTTGCTTTAGGACCGAATGGACCTATAGGGGGCTTTTTTGATTCATTAGGATTCGCACCTTTGGCATTTAGCTTTAATGGACTTGTAATAGGTTCACTTTTTTATTCAATGCCTTTTGTTATACAACCTTTGCAAGATGCTTTTAGAGCAATTGGTGATAGGCCAATGGAAGTGGCAGCAAGTTTAGGAGCATCTCCAATTGATCGTTTCTTTACAATTGCGCTTCCCCTTGCAAGACCCGGATTTATTACGGCATCTGTACTTGGTTTTGCACACACTCTCGGGGAATTTGGTGTTGTACTTATGATTGGGGGGAATATCCCTGGGGAGACACAGGTTCTATCAATCGCTATTTATGACCATGTCGAAGCCCTTGAATATTCTCAGGCACACTTTCTATCTGGCGGACTCTTAATTCTTTCTTTTTTCTTACTTATGATTATTTATGCGACAAATAAAAAATACTCTGTAGGTAAATCATGAGCATTCATTTTAAGTTTAAAATTCAAAAAGGTGATTTTTGCTTAGATGTAGATCAATCCATAAGTGCTGATGGTGTAACAGCTATATTTGGAGCCTCAGGTTGTGGTAAAACCACACTTTTGAGGGCGATTGCGGGCCTTGAACCTTTAAAAAATAACTTTCTCGAAGTGGTTGGTAATATTTGGCAAGATGAACAGGTTTTTCTCGA
Source organism: Bacteriovoracaceae bacterium (assembly GCA_047634375.1). Lineage (GTDB taxonomy): Bacteria > Bdellovibrionota > Bacteriovoracia > Bacteriovoracales > Bacteriovoracaceae. The sequence goes on along the minus strand of JBLIAG010000009.1, from coordinate 48,948 downwards.
AGCTCATAAGCGTGAATTAGGCTTTGTTTTTCAAGAGGCGAGTCTGTTTACTCACCTAAGTGTACAGGAAAACCTTGAGTATGGTTTAAAACGTTCTAGTCAAAAAGATACCCAAAATCTAAATGAAATAATAGAACTTCTCGGGCTTAGTGAGTTACTTAAAAGAAGTACTCGTAAGCTCTCTGGTGGAGAACAGCAGAGGGTGGCAATTGCAAGAGCATTAGCTCGTAGTCCAAAATTACTCTTACTCGATGAACCACTTGCTGCGCTGGATGACGAAAGAAAAAATGAGATACTTCCGTACTTGGAGAAGTTAAACCAAAAAATTGGCATTCCTATTATTTATGTTAGTCACTCTAAAGAAGAAGTTGCACGTTTGGCAGATCATGTACTCATTCTGGAAAAAGGTGAAGTTGCAGCTTATGGAAGTGTTTTGGATATTTTCTCTAGAGCAGACTTAAATTTATCTCACGAGCAAGACTCTCTTTGTATTATTGAAGGGAGAGTAAAACAAATTGACAAAAGTTTTAATCTCATGACTATTGAGTTTGATGGTGGGGAAATTGTCGCGGCAGTAAATAATTTTAGAATAGGTGATACTTTGCGGTTAAAAGTTAAGGCCAGTGACGTGAGCCTTACTTTATCAAAGCAAGATGATACAAGTATTCTTAATATTATTAAATCTCGGGTTCTTTCCATAACTCCTCTAAACATAACTCAATCATTAATTCGTCTCGAAGTTGGGAGTAGTCATTTACTTTCTAGGGTGACTAATAAATCGGTGGAACATCTAGGTCTTATTGAAGGGAAAGAAGTTTATTCTCAAATAAAAACGGTAGTTGTATTAAGTTGAAATTAACTTATCTAGAATAAGTTTCATGTATAATAAAGACAGAAGATAAAAAAGGAAAAAATATGAATAGTTTTATGCTCGGTTATTTTGGTGGAAGTCGTCCTAATTCAGAAGAAGAAGGAAGGGCCCATATGCTTAAATGGCAGTCTTGGGTTGAAGGGCTGGGAGACTCAATTGTGAATCCTGGAACCCCATTAATGGCTTCGAAACTTGTTACCTTAAATGGTATTGAGGAAGATACAAATTCTAATGCAATGAAAGGTTTTGCGGTAATTAAAGCTGAATCAATGGATGCTGCACTTGAAATTTCAAAGACAGATCCATTTCTCGAAATAGGGGGAACTATTCGAGTTTCTCAATTAATGGAAATGCCTTCAAAATAGAAACTTAGGGAAAGAAAGTTTAGTTTATTCTTTGAATTTTCTTCTTAGTTCATCTAGGTAGCTAAGAGCATTGGTAGGCCTTTTAATTTTATTATTTGCCAAATCTCTACTATTTTTCCTTTGTTTTTTAAGTTCTTTTTTTATTGGATCGGGAGTACTTAGATTTGAAACAGACTGAGAAGCAACATTTAGGTTACCTATTCCAGTTATTGCAAAAACTGAAGTTGTCACTAATGTCATGATGAGAGTTATTACGATTTTCATTATTTCCTCCTGAAATACTGTTATACATATAAGAGCAAGCTATGTGCCAATAACGATACTGTGAAATCAGAGGGTAAGGGGGATGAAGGTGTCATTATGGGGTGCAATTTGGGTCTTCTATGGGAGAATTGACCCAGAATTATAAAACGTCCGAAATAGCATCTATTTGATCATCACTGAGAAACTCTAGGTATTGAATTTGCATTCTTCCTATATCCCTTATTGCATCTTTTATCTCTAGGGAAGTTGCATTGTTTTTACTTGAGCTATTTAAACTTCCGTGACAACCCATACAGCTATGAGCGTACAAGATTGCCCCACTAATTGTAGCGTCAATTGAGAATGAAAGAGTACCCCTTGATGAGATATTTCCAGTCGGGTCAGAACAATATGTGTAGTATGTATAAGAGTTACCGCTAACTAAACCTGTTAAGGTTTGAACATGTCCTAGTGCACCTGTTGAGGCCATGTCGATCATCTGCGCATAGCTCTTCGTGGAATCTGTACTAAATCTACAGTTTGCAAATTCATTAGTATTTAAATATATTTGAGCTGTTTCTGTTCCACCTAAAAGAGGCTCGGACCGCGGTGTGATTGAAAGTACTGGCGGTGTTGTATCAACTGCATCTAAATCTGTGGAAAATCTTATAAACTGTGAAACCTTGGTTTTATTTCCATAAACAGGCTCCTTACAGTGAACATAAAACTGATAGATAGCACCAGGACTTAATGTCATTACCTTTGAGTGAGTTTTCTTTGAACTATTTGGAGAGAGTTGGTAATTCATTTCATCGTAGCCTACATCCACAGCGTCATATCTACAGTCTGTGCCTAAGTCAGTGGTTACTTGTAAGGTTAGCGATCCTGTCGCTCCAATAAAAGCTCCTGTGGGAGAACCACTTGTTATCTGTGGGTGAATTCTACTTGGATCATCACTATCTAGGGCATTGGCAATCGCGACAATTTCATTCTTTGATAAGAATTCTAAGTGGTTCATTCTTACGATATCACTAATTGCATAAGAAATTTCGGATGGGGTGGCATCAGTCTTATCAGAAGTTAATAAATCACCATGACATTTAAAGCAATTATTTGAATAGAGTAGTGCTCCATTTAGATTTGTGTTCTCACCAGTTTTATTTTCATCACTTGGAAGTTGCTCCTCAACTACAGCTTGCTCTAGACATGCTGTAAATGATAATAAAAATAAAATTGAAGTGATTATCTTTCTCATGGAGTACATTTCGGTATTATAACTCTATTTATATAGGATAAAATAAGATCAATGTTTTTTCAGGTACTTAACTAATTATCAATGGATTAGTTTAATTTTATTTACCCTTTATTTATGGCAATTTTTCCATAATTAATGGCTTTTCAATGAGATAAACCGCTGGGCCAATTTTTGACGGATAGAAAATTTATTCATGAGACGGGTTTGATAGCTTAAGAATATTAACTTACAATCTTTAAGAAGAATGCATTAACAATCTTAAAAAAAAGTATGAAAGTCTAATATGGCAATACCAATAAAAGTCACCAAAATTGTAAATGAAGTCATTAAACTTCTAGATCCATTTAGTAATTTAAAAATGATGATAGAAGTGGATAACAAATTTATCTCTATCGATCATAAGAAGTTTGATGTTGGGGGGAAGCGTATCCATATTTTTGGAGCTGGTAAAGCTGCTAGCTTTGAAGTGGAAGCCTTTAAAAAATTGATTCTAGATTCTCCCATGAAAAACCAATTAGATAGTTGTGTGGCACTTACAAAAGATGATCATACTGTCGATGATTTTTCTATCACTCAGTTCGAAGGGAGTCATCCGGTAATAGGGCAGAAGAATATTCAGAATACTGAGAAGTTTATTGATCTATTACAGAAAGTCGCACCAGAAGATTATTTAGTTTTCTTACTTTCCGGTGGTGCAAGTGCTTTATTAGAAAAACCTATTGATGGTCTTACTTTTGAAGGACTAAAAAGAAAACATGAAGAGTTACTCGCCTCTGGATTAAATATAAATGAGATGAATCGTATAAGAAAATCTCTATCATTAGTTAAAGATGGTGGACTCCTCAACTTTATCAAAACTAAAAATATTATTCAATTTATCACTTGTGACATTCCGAATGAAAAACTTTCTGATGTAAGTTCTGGACCCTTGCTTGTAGATGGCAAAACCGAAGTTCTAAATAGCACTTTTAAAACTCAAAGTGCCTCTAAATTGTTAAGTGAATTCTGTAGTGTTGGGGAAAATCGGATCAAAGGTAAAGTGTATGATACTTTACTTGGTAAGATGATCAGTGATTTGATTAAGAGACTTCCTAAAGACAAAGAAATGCTTGTAAGTGGAGGAGAGGCCACAATTGAAGTACCATCTCATTCTGGAAAGGGGGGAAGAAATACTCATTTTGTACTCGCTTTTGCTCAAGAGCTTTATAAGGATATAGCTAATCGAGATATTCATATTTTAAGTTTGGGGACTGATGGTGGAGATGGGCCTACTGATGCGGCCGGAGCTTATATTAATTATGAACTATTTAAACAAAAACGAAGTGATGAATATTTAAATGAATTTAATTCTTATAATTACTTTAAAGAAATAAATTCACTTATAATTTCAGGGCCTACCAAAACAAATGTTATGGACTTTAGGATCCTTTGGCGAGAGTAAACTAATAATGGGAGTTATAATGTCATACGAAATGGTTGTAGGTTTAGATATAATAAATGATAGCGATTATCAGAGGTATCGAGAAGCTATGACACCAATACTAGAAACATTTGGTGGCGGCTTTCGCTATGATTTTAAGGTGGATGAAGTATTAAAAAATGAGGAAGGACGCAAGATAAATAGAGTCTTTACTATTCATTTTAAGAATAAAGAAACAATGGGACAATTCTTTTCCGATCAGAAATATTTGAAAGTTAAAGCCCAGTTTTTTGAAATATCCGTTGCTGGGACGACGATTATCTCTGAGTACTTCAGGTGAGGAGAGAGAGACTTTTTGTAGGAGTATTTCTCTATTACAAAATTTATTTTTTAGTGAATTAAAAACTCTTTGATCCAATTTGCTAAAGTCTTATCGCTAATTTTGTCATCCATGGATTCCATGGCCTCCAAGTATACACCAAGACCTATGGCCTCTTTTCTAGTTGAATATCTTTCTTTCGCATAATCCTTGGTGAACTCGGGATGTCCTTGTAGGGAAAATACATGATCTTCTATGCTATACATTTGGATTGGACAAAATGGCTCGCTTCCTAAATGTGTAGCGCCAGGAGGGAGTTCTGTTACTTGGTCTTGATGAGAAAATAAAACAGAACAATTTTGATCTTCCCCATGCATCCATGATGTCTTTTGGATGATATCAAATGATCTTACTCCAATTCCCCAGCCTTTATTGGAGTTTTCTATCTTGCCTCCGAGAGCTTTTGCAATAAGTTGGTGGCCAAAGCATATTCCAAGAATTCTTGACTTTTTTGAGTGAAGATCTTTTGTGAATTGAATGAGATTTGTAATCCATTTTTCATTGTCATATGCACTGGCGGGACTACCAGTGATAACCCAAGCATCACATTCGTCCGTTGTAGTTGGAAAATGATTTTGTGCAACTTGATAAACTATAAACTTATTCTCCGGCATAATATTGGTAAAGTAATCTAAAATCATTGGTTCATACTTCTCTTGGTACGAACCTGGTGTCTTATCAAAATGATAAGCATTTAGTATTCCAATCACTTTACTCATTTACATTGCCTCTGTAATTACAGTTTTAAATATCTCTATAGTCACTGGAATCATATTTGTTTGATGACAACCGTCTGCAAAGGCTTTTTTAGAAATCAGGTCAATTTGATTATCTAGAACATTATGATTTTTTAGTCCGAAATTTATTCCGAGTTTCGAAAAATATGATGTACACGATGCCGATAATGAATCCTTGGCCATATCTCTTTCTTTGAAAATAGTTTGAACTGCAGCTATCCTTTTAGTTTGATCACTATTTAGATCGGAGCCTTCAAGAAACTTTATACAATTAGGAAGAACCAAAGCATTCGCTAGGCCATGATGAAGTCCACACTCGCTGGATAGGGGATGAGCAATTGAATGGATCATTCCTAAACCTTTTTGGAATGCTGTAGCCCCCATACTTGCTGCAAGTAACATCTTCTCTCGTGCTTCAATGTTCATTCCATCTGAACACGCTGTTTCTAGATTATCTAAAACAAGTTTCATTGCCTCAATTGCAATACCGTCGGCCATAGGATGGAATCCTGGTGCCAGATAAGCTTCCAGTGCATGTGTGAATGCATCAATTCCTGTTGCAGCCGTTATATGTTTAGGAAGTCCAGTTGTAAGTGTTGGTTCAAGTACGGCCATTACAGGAAGCATTGTTGGATGAAAAATTATTGTTTTATTATTTGTCTCTTTTAGGATTATAACACCTGCGCGACCAACTTCAGATCCAGTACCGGCGGTAGTAGGGATTGCAATAAGAGGGGGAAGTTTATTTATTATGAATTGATCTCCACCTTTTGCGTCATCATACTTACTCATTGGTCCATCATGTGTCGCCATTAGCATTATTCCCTTGGCAGCATCCATGGGACTACCACCACCAACAGCAATAACCGAATCACACTGATTATCATTATATGACTTAGCACCGTTTATACAATCATCTTCAATTGGATTAGGATGTGTTTCCGAGAAAACCGCCGCTGTGATTCCTACTTTACTAAGTTCCTTTAAAACTATATCTACAACTTTTAATTCGATGAGAGTTTTATCAGTTACTAGGAGTGGTTTGTTAAAACCTAGAGACTTCATTCTGTTACAGGCTTCGGTTAGAGAACCTTGTCCGTAGAGTAGTGTTGTTGGGTAATTAAATTGTTGCATATTTGATCCTTTGTTAAATTATTTCGAAATATCTTTGTAGTTGCCAGTCAGTTATGGCCTTTTCATATTCGCTGACTTCCCACTCTCTTGTTTTAATGAAGTGCTCAACGAACTGTTCGCCAAAAAACTTTCCCGCAATTTTTGATTCTTTTAGGTTTGCAACCGATTCTTTAAGGGAGCTTGGAAGTTGCATTTCTTTGGGGAGATCATCCTGAACATCATAGGCATTACCAACAATGGGTTTACTGAGTTTTAATTTTTCTTCGATACCACATAGACCTGCTGCTATTACTGCGGCCGCTGATAAGTAAGGATTGGAGTCAGCTGCACCAACACGGTATTCCACTCGCTGTGCATTTTCAGAACCATTGATTGCCCTAAGGGCACAGGTTCTATTTTCTACACCCCAAGTCGCAGCAGTGGGTGCCCAGAAACCTTTTACTAACCTTGTATATGAGTTAATAGTAGGTGTTGTCAGGGGAAGGAATTGCTTCATGTACTTACTCATTCCAGCTACAAAGTGTTGCATTAATTCACTCATCTGATGTCCTTCATTATCATCAAAAAATAAGTTCTTTCCTGTTTTAATACACTTGGGGGATATATGAATATGGCCACTTTGGCCTGGTAAATCTAGCGACCAACGGGCCATGAAAGTTGCCATAATTTCTCTTTTTTGGAAAAAAACTTTTGAGAAAGTTTTAAATAACGTTGCCTTATCAGCAGCATCAAGAGCGTCGTCATACTCAATGGCCGCTTCCCAAACACCAGGACCTGTTTCGCAGTGAAGTCCTTCAATTGGGATATCTAAAGAGGCACAATAATCCATAAACTCATTAAATAAATCAGAGTAGGTTGAGGTTCTTAAAACAGAGTAACCATACATACCAGGAGTTAATGGTTTAAGATTTTTATAATTTTTCTCTCTAACTGAGTGTGGAGTTTCATCAAATAAGAAAAATTCATATTCGAAAGCTAGGTTGAAGTCTAATCCTAAGCCTCTAGCTCTTTTTAGAACTCTTTTTAAAACATTTCTTGGGCAAATAGGATGTTCTGATTTCCCATCAATATCGACGAAGTCTCCCAAGAAAAAAGGTAGACCTTCCTCTTCTAACCATCTCTCAGATTTTATATCTATTTTAAATTTTGCATCTGGAAAGGCAGTATGCCAACCAGTGAACTTAACATCATTTTCATAGAGGACGTCGTTTACATCCCAACCAAAAACACAATCACAAAAAGCTCCAGTTGATTTAAGGACAGATTCAAATTTTTTAAGAGATACATACTTTCCTCTAATGACACCATCAATATCGGTAATGCCAAGTTTAACTCTTGTCACACCCTTACTTTGGTATTGTTTCATTTTGTCAGAAATTGTATTCACGTCTTCTTCCTTAGAATCCATATGGTGGTCTCCTTATATTTTTGTCTTAAAGTGGATTGCTTTTCTTCTCGTTACTCCGTAGAAGCCATATTTTGATAAGCTAGAACCACAGCCACTATTTTTTACACCGGTCCATGGAAGGGCAGGATCTAGGTAATCACATCTATTCATGAAAACTGTCCCAGTATCAACCTGATTAGCAATTTCACTTGCTACACTTGTATCTTTTGTAAATACCGCACAGGTAAGGCCATATTCCGAATCGTTAATTAAATCAATGGCCTCTTGTATATTCACGACTTGCATGACAGGCAGAATCGGTCCAAAATTTTCTTCCTTCATCACTTCCATCTCATGAGTTGCATCGCTTATAAGTGTGGCCTGAAAAAATGTACCTTTGGAAATCTTTTGTATATCGCCGCCAACTAAGACTTTAGCACCCTTATTCTTAGCATCTTTAACTTGAGTTTCCATAAAATCAGCTGCCTTGGCCTGGGCAAGTGGCCCTAGAGTTGTACTGCTTTCATTTGGATCTCCAACTTTATACTTACGAATGAGTTTTTCAGCTTTTTCTAAAAATTCTTCTCGGATGCTTTCATGAGCATAGACCCTTTCAATACCACAACAAGATTGTCCAGAGTTAAACATGCAACCATCAACAATGGTTTCAACAGCATAATCAATATCTGCATCGTGATGTACATAAGCAGCGTCTTTTCCACCTAACTCTAATCCTGGGGTCATAAATCTTTTGCTTGTATGATTAAGAATTTGCTTTCCGCCATTGACCGATCCTGTAAAAATAACGTGATCAATTGCAAGTTCTTCTATGACCTGGCCAGTTGTTTTGTGATCCAAAATAGAATTAAAGATTAAGTTGGAAAATGAACCAAGCTTATTAAATGCATTTTCGAAATGCTTTCCAATTTTTGGAGTTTGACCAGAGTGTTTTAAAAGAACTGTATTTCCGGCCAGTAGAGCAGGGATTATAGAGTTTACAGTAATGAGAAGAGGAAAGTTCCATGCAGCAATGACAAAGATAGTTCCAAGAGGAGCATGTTCAATTGACCTATCAAAACCTTCTTTGTCGTTCAGAATGTCTGGAGAAAGTGTTTCTGTGGCAATTTCGCAAAGGTAGTTTGCTCTTTCAAAAAAGCCATTAACTTCACCTTCACAGTAATGAAGAGGGCGTCCCATTTGCTCTGAAATATCTTTTGCAATCTCAGTACGATTTTTATCAAAGTAAGACAAACCTGTTTTTATGAGAACAAGTCTTTCTTTAAGATCTAAATTCTTCCATCGTTTTTGAGTTTCTTTTAAAAGAGTTACTTTCTTTTTTTGTTCCTCAAAGCTTTCAATTTTGAAAGTACCTATCGATTCCCCGCTAAAGGGATTTACACAATTTAGTTCGGACATATATCCACTCCTTAAATAAAAAATAGTAATTTAATTTTATATTAAAATAGAAGTTTATACAGCTGAGCAATTTAATCTAGAGGTAGGGTCCAAGGGGATAATGTTAATTGTGCTGAGCGTAATCATATCTTAGCGTAGTTTAGAAAAACTTTTGAATCTTCTGGACGATTTTTGTCAGAAGCTTCATAATTAATCATGAATGAAGCTCACACTGACCTACTTAAATTAGCAAGATCCTCAATGCCATATGGTAAGCATAAAGGAACATTACTTATTGATTTACCTGAGCACTATGTTGTTTGGTATTATTCTAAAGGCTTACCTGAGGGCGAGCTAGGTAAGTTACTCGGTCTTCTTTATGAAATCAAATTAAACGGTTTGGAATACCTAGTAAGACCGTTAAAAACATAAATCAACCATTCTAAAGGTGAAAGACATGGATGCTCATAGTTTCTTAGAATCAAAATCTCATATTTTTATAAAGCAGACAAAAGAGTGGTCTGAAATTCTTCTGAATTTGGAAAACAAGAATCGGTATTCACTTAAAGATAAACAAGGAAATAATATCGGTTTATTTTACGAGAAGGGTGATGGCATTTTTCAGTGGATTAAAAGAACTATTTTACGCTCCCATAGGCCATTTATAGTTCAGCTCTTGGATCCTGAAGGAAATATTCTGTTAAGCTTGCATCGAAAGTTCTTTTGGCTTTTTTCAAATCTTCAAATTCGAGATAATAATGGGAACAGCTTAGGCCAAGTTCATAGAAGATTTGGGTTTATTTATAAGAAGTATGACCTTGTTGATATGAATGGGCAGATATTTGGCCGTATTAAATCCGCAATTTGGAGATTATGGACTTTTAAAATTTATGATCTATCTGAAAATGAGATGGCTGAAATTTCCAAAAAATGGGGAGGGATTCTTTCTGAGGCTTTCACTGATTCAGATCAGTTCGGTGTTTCTTTTGGATCAGTTGAAACAACCCAAAAAGTTGTCCTTTTAGCTGCCGCTATTAGCATAGACTTTGATTTCTTTGAAGATAATAGCTAAAAGCATTAAAAAATTCCTAAATTAGATGAAATAAAATCTCATCTGTGTTAATTGTTAGCAACATGGAAAATATAAAAATACAAAATTTTAAAGATTTGAATCTTCTCACTTCTATTCTTGAGCAAATTGAATCTAGGGGATATCTCATTCCTACACCAATTCAGGCCCAGGCGATTCCTTCGGTAATTAGCGGAAAGGACCTTTTGGGAATTGCGAAGACAGGCTCTGGTAAGACAGCAGCTTTTTCTTTACCAATACTTGATAAGTTTGGAAGAGATAAAAAAGATATTGGGAGTCATTTTATTCGCTCATTAATTCTCTCCCCAACAAGGGAACTTGCGACTCAAATAGAAAGTAATATTCAAACATATTCTAAAGGGCTGGAGCTTAAATCAAAAGTTGTTTTTGGGGGAGTTGGAAAGCAACCACAGATAGAAGCCCTCGAAGGGGGTCTTGATGTTCTTGTTGCAACCCCGGGAAGATTATTAGATTTAATTGACCGTGGGCATATAAAATTTGAAAAGTTAGAAATCTTTGTTCTAGACGAAGCAGATATGATGTTGGATATGGGATTCTTAGGAGATGTGAAGAAAGTGATCTCCTACCTTCCAAAAGAAAAACAAACCCTATTATTCTCGGCTACAATGCCAGGAGCAATTGAAAATCTTGCAAATAATCTTTTAAAATCACCAGTAAAAGTTGAAGTGGATACTGAGTCAACTGTTGTAGAAACTATTGATCAGAAAATTTATACTCTTGAAAAAAGTAATAAAGGCTATTTGCTTCAACATATGCTTGATGACGAAAAACTCACCTCAGTACTTCTTTTTTGTAAAACGAAGTTTGGTGCAGAAAGAATTGTTGAACAGTTAGAACAAATCCCAGTAACTTGTGCAACGATTCATAGTAATAAAGCACAAGGTGAGCGTGAAAAGGCATTGAAAGCTTTTCGGGATGGTGAAATTAGGGTTTTAGTTGCTACTGATATCGCTGCCCGTGGAATTGATATTAAAAATGTCAGCCATGTTATTAATTATAATTTACCAGAGGACCCTAAAAATTATATACATAGGATTGGAAGAACAGGGCGTGCTGGAAGTCATGGTGTGGCCATTTCTTTTTGTGTTGAATCAGAAGCTGAACTCATAAAAAGTATAGGGAAACAGATTAAACAAAAAATTGAAATTGATTCAAATCAGCCATTCCATAAAGAAATATCTTTCACATATAAAGATTCGGCTAAAGTTAAAAGTAAGAAAAAGAAAAAACAAAGTCGCCGTAAGGGATAAATTCAAAATTTAGCCAAAAAAAAGGAACCAAAAAGAAATTAATCATTTTGGTTCCCATTATTAAAAAAAATAAATTATTCGATGTTTGCACCAACAACAGCTGCCATTTGCATCATGTTGATAGTTTCGCCTTCTTTCATATTAGTAAGGTCAGTTAGTTTACCTGATTTACTAGTTGATTTTGTATTTTTAAAAATTGAAAGAAGAGTTGCATCAGCAACAATGTACTTACCAGCATTTTCAGCTTTACCATTTTCAGTTTTAGTTTGAAGTTGGTTTGACTTAATATAGTCCCAAAGTTTTTTAGTAATTTCAGTTCTTGGAAGTTCAGTTTCACCTAACATTGATGATAATTCTGATTTTAATTTTACAGGTTTCTTTAGACCTTTTGCCTCTGCCATTTTTTATTCCTTTTGTAGTTAATTAACTTTGCATGAAATAGTAGCATGGCAATTACCATTAATAATGAAATTTTTTAGCTAAATTAAGAAAATTTTCAATAAAGTATGGAAGCGTAGCGAAATTTTTAACTAAATAGAAACTTTAGGTCTTCGGAATTCATCTGTTTTAGTAGGCTTTCATCGGTTGCAAGGATATTTTTAGAAATATCACGTTTATTTTGTTGAAGTTTTATAATTTTTTCTTCGATGCTGCCCTTTGTAATAAGACGATATGCAAAAACTTTCTTTTCTTGGCCAATTCTATGTATTCGATCAATGGCCTGGGATTCCACAGCTGGATTCCACCAAGGGTCTATTAAGAAGCAATAACTAGCTTCGGTTAAATTAAGACCAACTCCACCAGCTTTAAGAGAGATAAGAAAAACTGATTTTTTTGGATCAGTTTTAAATTGATTTACTTCGCGTTCTCTATTTCTTGTTTTCCCATCCAAATAAGCAAAATCAATATTTTTCTCATTAAGTTGGGTTTTAATTATACTTAAAAAACTAGTAAATTGAGAGAATACTAAAACCTTTTCACCTCTCTCAATAAGCGATTCAAGATTTTCCATCAGGGTATTCACCTTTGATGAACTGAGATTTAAATAATCCTTGTTAACTAAACCTGGGTGGCAGGAGGCCTGCCTCATTCTCAGTAATGCCTCCAGTATTTGAATTTTTGATTTATTTATTGTTTCATCATTAACTTTCTGAGTGAGACTTTTTTGATAAAATGATTTCATTTCGTTGTAGATGCTTTCTTGTTTTTTATCAAATTCACAGAATAAAACGGATTCAATCTTTTCTGGGAGGTCTGTTAAGACTTCAGATTTAGTTCTACGGAGAATGAAAGGCATTAGCCCCTTTAGAATCACGTCCATTGAGGCTTTATTGGATTTAACTTTTCCTCTAGAGTAACCCTTAGGAAGGATGCTGGGGATGAGATATCTAAAAATAGAAAATAGTTCTCCAATATGATTTTCAACCGGAGTCCCCGTTAAGGCGAGTTTGTATTTTGAATTTATTAGGTATGCCGCTTTAGCAACAAGTGTTGAGCTATTTTTTATATACTGCGCTTCATCTAGAACTGAATATGAGAATTCATAGTCTTTGAGCTCTTGAATGTCTTTTCTCATTACAGCATAGGTCATTATTATTAAATCGTATTTTGAAAAATTAGTTTGAAGAGTTTGGCGATTATTTCCTTCGTAGATTAATACTTTTAGATCGGGGGTGAACTTGTTTGCTTCAGCTTGCCAGTTATAAACAAGGGATTTGGGAACTACTATGAGATGTTGCCCCTTACAAAATGTATCTTTTGAATATTTTATCTTCTGTAAATGAGCTAGAACTTGAATCGTCTTTCCAAGGCCCATATCATCTGCGAGACAGCCACCAATTCTAAATTGATGAAGGAAGTTTAGCCAGTTTATCCCTGAATTTTGGTACTCTCGAAGTTCCCCTTTAAAACGTTTTGAAATACGAACTTTTTCTACTCCTGAAAAGGATCTTAGTCCTCTTACTGTTTCCATGAATTTATTATCTCGCTGTACTTCTGTGTCTTCGAGTAAAAGGTCTAGGATTAGGGATTGAGCTCTATTAAACTTAATTCTATTTTCTTCCTTTATGCCTAGCTCAGATAGGTGATTCATTTTATTTAACCAAACTGTAGGTTTTATTCCAATAGTTCCATCATCAAGGACTATGAAATTTTTATCCAAAGATTTCTTCTTTATAATTTCAGGAATTGTGATTGCTGCATCTTTGTCAAAGTGAATCTTTCCGTCCAATTCAAACCAGTCATTATTACTTTTTATTCTACTTTCATTTGTATGGTGATGTTTGACGATATAGCCTTGAGTTCTCACTTCAATATTAAGTAAACTTGCATTTGAAACAAATTGATTAAGTAAGTTAAGATCGATTTGGAAGGTGTAGGTATCAAGGTGATCAATGGAGAATACTTCTTCCGTTCCTTCAAAGAATGAGAGTATCTTTTTTTCATGAAGTTGATCTTTTAAATAAAATAAGTCATTTAAGCTTGAATCGTTGAAGATTTCTTTCTTGCTAAGTGGGGTATGTAACTCAGAATCGTAAAGAAATTTAAGATGACCCAGAACCTGGGTTTTCTTTTTCTCATCTATCACAATCTCAACTTTAGGAATTCCTTTTAAAATTTTCTTTTCAACACCGAAATCATTGTCCAGTAAGGTTTGTTCAAGACCAATGGTGTTCTTTATCACTCGTTTTAAATCTTCTTTTTTATCAAGAGGAATGATTATATTTCCATAGCCAACAAGGTACTCGCAATGTGTTTTTAGTTTTCCCAGGTCTGTTTGATAAATCATATTGTTAGATACAATAAAATTTAAATCTGTTGAGAGTGTGGCATCTTGAGCATCTATTTCAAAAGAATTACCTTTGAATACACCCCCTAGAATCCAGTTCGATTTATCTTTTTTTATGTCCGCAGAAAAAGATAGAGTCTCTAATCCCATTGTTAATGGGATTATATCATCTCCTGTTTCATTATTTGAAGAATGAACAAAAAGTCTTCTAGAGGAGATAAGTTCTTTTATTACAAGCTTGCCTAGTGAGCTTGGGACAGCAGCTTCACTTGCATATTTACTATAATCAAATAGTAAGTGACCCTTCAATAGATTTAGAAAACGAGCGTCTTTATTATAGCGAGGGTGGGATATATTTTGATTATTAAAGGTTTTCTTTTTTAATTTTCCAAGGTTTCCACCTCTAAGTATACTGGCCTCGTGAAAACTAATATTTAAAAATTTATAATTAGAATAAATTTGAATTCCACTATAGGGCTCAAGTTCATACCAAATATTTGCTTGTTGGGGTTTTAGAGTTTCTTGAAAATCATTTTCTTCTTCATTCGCATCTAGAATATATTTTTCTAGGTTGGCTAATTCACTTTGCCAAGGGGACTTATCAATCTTTGTTAAGTGTAGTTCTTTAGCCTCATTTAGGATTTTGTTTTGATAACTTCTAAGGGATAGATGACCAAACTCATCACTTTCCATATGAGTTGATAGGTAAATATCTTCTTCTAAATTATGATCCTTCATTACATCTAAGAATTCACCTTCCATATTTTTTGGGTCTTCAATAGATCTTAAAAGGGCCCATATATGCTTACAAGGCTCTTTAAAATTTTTGTATGCTAAGCATGAGCATGAGGAGATTAATTCAAGTTGGTCAGTGATAGATAGTGACCATTCAACTGTCGTTGAATAGGTTTCTTTTCCACGAGATTTGGCATAAATAAATTGGTCAGTAGAGTGCTGTAATGTAAGTTTGTCTGCATTGTAGTACTCTTCACCCTTTATTTTTGAATTGTACTCGCCAGTCCATTCAATATTGGGAGTTAGTTTATCTAAATTTCTTTTCAAATTATTTCCTCATTCATACCGCTATAAGGGATTATAAAAGAGAGATATAGCATCCAAAAGTTTAAAAATCTATTTATGGTACAAACAATATACTCAATTAATGGCAAATTAAATTTTTTGTGTATAATAAAAAAAATTAGAGGAGATTCCTTGATTAAAGTAAGTGCTGAGGATTGTAAGTTCACCTTTTCCCGTTCCTCTGGTGCGGGGGGCCAAAATGTTAACAAGTTAAATACTAAAGTTACGATGTTTTGGGATATGGGAAACTCTAACCTGTGCAATGAAGCTGTTAAAAAGCGATTTCGTGAAAAATATAAGAGATTTTTAGTTGATGGTGGTGTTGTTATTACTTCTCAAAGATTTCGAAAACAATCCCAAAATATTGATGATTGCCTTGAAAAACTAGAAAGATATCTAAATGAAGTTAGATTACCTCCTAAGTTAAGGAGAACAACGAAACCAACTAAATCATCTGTTAAAAAAAGACTTGATGGAAAAAATATAAAATCAAAATTAAAAAAAATGAGAAGGGAGAAGTTTTAGTTCCTACATTTTTATATTGGAGATAAAGTTGCGTGAAGAATTTCAAATTGGAATTTTTAGATTATTAAGGCATTTAAGAGGCCATTATAATCAAAAAGAAATTTCCTTAAAACTTGGACTGAAAGAATCCTCTTACCATAAATGGGAAGCTGGATATAAAGATATTTATCTTTCCGATATGGATAGAATTTGTAAGTTTAAGAAGATTTCTTTAATAGAAATAATAACTTCTAATCTAGTCATTAAGGATGAAATTAGTCTTGATTCAAGTCTATTAATTAAGCTAAATAATACCTATCAAATAGATGAAAACCGCTTTTTTAAAGAGACTGGTATTTCAAAGAGTAAGTGGTGGAGGCTTACTAGCAAAGTCAGTGATGTGAAGTTAATTGATTTTTTAGTAACTTTTGAATTTTTTACAAATAAGGCTAAAGTTATTTTTAATGATCTTGGACTTATATCTGATAAAGAAAATAGTTTCTATGACTTTTTACAAAGGGAAAACGCTATTGACTTTTGTTCTGTAATCTATCTCGAAGATATAAAAAAAGAAGTCGGTTTTAAGCAAAAGGTCAAAAAAATATCTACGAAAATGGGTGTCGAAGAGAGTCAAATTATAAAAATGATATCCTACTTAGAAGAAAATGATATTATGTATAAGAAGGAAGATGATAATTTAGACTTTTCAGAATTTATTAATCACTTACCTCAAACCCAAAGAGAATTAAGCTTAAAGTTGTTTAATAAAACATATCAAAATATAATGTCGGGTCTTCAAGTTGAGGGGGTCGGTAAATTTAGTTTTCGAAATGTTGTCGTTTCTGCAGAAGCCAGAGAAGAATTAAATATACTTAATTCTAAATTTAATAATGACGTTTATACCATTATTAAAAAGGATTTTAATAAAAAGAAAGAATTTTTATACTCATATGTTTTGTCATCTTTATTTAAATAATACCTAAAACTGAAATAGTTTTTTTCATAAAACAGTGTTTCATAACCTTCTCTTTTTCCGTTTCCATGGACATGCTACTTTAAAATGACGTTTATTTTGGGAAGGAGTTAAGAATGTTCGACTACAAGGAAGCATTTGTCAGGAATTTAGGCTGGGTAACTACAAAAGAGCAAGAAAAAATCAAAAATGTAAATATTGCAATTATTGGTCTGGGTGGAGTCGGAGGGCATCATGCTCACTGCTTGACGAGAATTGGTTTTTCTAATTTTAAAATTTCAGATCTCGATATTTTTGAAGTTCAAAACTTTAATCGTCAATTTGGAGCAATGAATTCAACTATAGGTAAAAAGAAAACGGATGTTATAAAATCACAAATATTAGATATAAATCCTGATGCAAATATTGTTTCTTTTGAGGATGGAATTAACTTAGACAACATGGAGAGCTTCTTAGAAGGGGTCGATATCATCTGTGATGGTTTAGATTTATATTGTTCAGAACTTCGTACTCCACTTTATGATCTTGCACATAAGAAAGGGATACATGTTGTTTCTGCAGGCCCGTTCGGTTTTGGCACATCAGTAATTGCCTTTGATCCGAAGGGAATGAGCTTTGGTAAGTACTTTGATTTAAATGATGGAAATAAAAACTTAACAGTTGAAGCGATGATAATTAGATTTCTTGTTGGAATGGCACCTAGTTTTCTACACAGTCGGTATATTGCAGCTCCTGATAAAGTTGATTTGTTTGGAGGTACCCTTCCTTCAATTCACGCTGGTTGTTATGCTGCATCGGCAGCACTTGCAACAACTGTGGTTAAAATTGCTTTGAAGAGAGGGGATGTTTTTTACGCTCCAAGGAGTTATCAAGTAGATTTTTACCTAAATAAAATGAAAAAAACATGGTTACCTTTTGGCAATAGAAACCCATTCCAAAGATTCAAAATAAAAGCTGCCCATAGAATGTTTAAAGTAAAAGAGTTTTCATAAAATTGTTAAAATGACTAATTTATCGTACTGGCACTAAAGATCATTTCTCTGATTCTGAACTCAGTCCTTCTTTGCTAAGTGGTTGATAGTACGATGTTCTGTTCCCTTACACCCATAAAAACCTACTGAAATAGTAAAATTTACGGTTTCGAAACTGGCAATGTTCTGTAAAAACGTGTAAGTTATGGAAAAATAACCAAGGAAACATAATCGAAACCACAATTGAATTCAGTCAACTTAACCTATCTAATGAACTTGTAGCCTCACTTAATGACGCTGGCTTCATTAAAACTTCTCCTATTCAAGAGCTAACTATACGTCCTATTTTAGATAATAAGGATGTCTTAGCTTTGGCCGAGACAGGTAGTGGGAAAACTGGTGCTTTCGCGATTCCTATTATTGAAAAAATTATTAGGGCCAAGAGCGCCGAAGTACCTGAAGAAACTAATATGTGTTATGTCGTTTTAAGCCCAACAAGAGAGTTGGCGCAACAGACTCAACGTGTTTTTCTTGAACTAGGTGCAAAAGCTGGTATTACTTCAGTTTGTATTATTGGTGGTGAAAGTATTGAACGACAGATTGCAGAAATAGAGAAGGGTGTTTCAGTTCTTGTAGCAACTCCAGGTCGTCTCTGCGATTTAATAAAAAGAAAAGTAGTAAATCTATCTAACTGTAAAGTTGTTGTTTTTGATGAAGCAGATAGATTATTTGATATGGGATTTCAAAAAAATATTGAATTCATTTTGAGTAAATCATCAAAAGAACGTCAGTTAATTATGCTCTCTGCAACTAGTAATCAAGAAGTTTTACAAGTTGCTTATAAATTCAATTCAAATCCAGAAGAATTAAAGCTTAATGAAGACAGTTTATTAGTTGACCATGTTCAACATAAGCTGGCGATGATTAGTGGTGAAGAGAAATTCCCACTACTTGTAAATCTATTAAGAGAAAAAGAAGATACATACGCGATCGTTTTTTGTAACACTCAAGTTCAGACACATACAGTTGCTGAGTGGTTAATTAAAATGGGTCTTAAAGCAGCACCTATTTCTGGTAGGCTTGCGCAAAATAGAAGAACAAAGTTACTTGCAGATTTTAGATCAAAGCAAGTTACTATTCTTGTCTGTACAGATGTTGCAGCAAGAGGGCTTGATATAAAAGAAGTTAATCTAGTCATTAACTATGATCTTCCACAAGAAGCTGCAAACTATGTACATCGAATTGGTAGAACAGGAAGAGCAGGAGCAGAAGGGCTCGCAATTAGTTTTTGTGCTTATGAAGACTGTGAGTATCTTGATGGAATTAAAGAATTAATTGAAACAAATATTGAACAGCTTGATTTAGAAGATGACAGTTTTGCAACTGATATCTGTAAAAAACCTTGGATTGATAGAAAGACCCTAAAAGTGATGGAATCTCCACATAAGAAAAATAATAAAAACGATAAACCAGCTTATAAAGCTAAACCTGACAAAAGAGAAAAGACTGTGAACACGACGACGACTAACAACACCCAAACTGATAAACCACGTTACGAAAGAAAACCATACGAGAAAAAAGAATTTACTGGTAAACGTATAGATAAGAGATTCTTAGAACTTAAATGTTATGATATTAAAGCACACATGCCTAAACTGCTTGATCATTTTAGAATTAGTGATGAAGGACTTATTGATCACGAAGTTATAACTCAAGGGAAAAAGAAATTTATTATTTTTGGGCCAAGAGAGAATACTTATAAGTTTTTCGTTAAGCCTATTTATAAAAGACTGTTACTACCATTCTTAATTTCTATTGTTAAAAAAGCTCAACTGAAATTATTTGTTAAAGTTTCACTTCACTCATCAGTTCTCCATATTAATTTTAGTGGTGCTGACTCTAACTTACTTTCTGAAAATAATAATGAATTACTTAGATCTTTTGAACAACTTGTAATTGTATACTTACAATCTCGAATCCCACTTGATAGAAACCTTAAAATCGTTGTTAAAGGTGGAAATAGTAAAATCGAAAGAAATAGTAATAGTAGAGATGATAAAAACTTTGAGGCAAGATTAAATAAGCTCGCTTCATCTAAAAGAAAACAAGTTCTTGAGACTCAAGACGATGTAACGCTAAAACCCCTTAATGCTAGGGAAAGAAGAATAATTCATAAATTCTTCCAAGATGATAAAGAGGTTGGTACTACATCTGTTGGTGATGGTAATTTAAAGAGAATCAAAATAGCGCTTAAGGCATAATTGGACTAAATAATCATGGCAAAAGTAAGTTCTCCATCCGTTCAGCGTAATAAAGAGCCCATTTTAAATGTATTGAAAGAGTATATTCGAGATGGGGGAAGGCTACTAGAAGTAGGTAGTGGAACAGGAGAACACGGAGTTTATCTTGGAAACTACTTTAAACAACTTCATTGGATAACTTCTGATAGAAAAGAAAATCATTCATTTATCAAAGATAACTTAAAAGATGCAAAACTCGCGAATGTACATGGACCAGAGCTTCTTCGGATTGGTAAAGATGATTTTCCAAAGGGTGGCTTTAATTACGTTTTTAGTGCAAATACGCTTCATATAATGTCTTGGAAAGAGGATAAGAGTTTCTTTAAGCTTTTAGGAAAGAGATTAAGAGAAGGTGCTTTGGTTTTCTTTTATGGCCCTTTTAATTATGACGGAAAGTTCTCATCTGAAAGTAATGAGAAATTTGATCATTGGTTAAAAGAGAACGATGAGAAGTCTGGTGTACGAAACTTTGAAGATGTTCTCCAGAATATGAAAAAGGCAGGATTCAAAATCCTAAAAGATCATGAAATGCCTGCTAATAATAGAATGCTTGTATTTGAAAGACTTGAATTTACTAAGTAATAAGTATCTTTATATTAACCAATAAAACTCCAAGAAAAATTCCTAAAGAGACCAACTTAAATGAACTTATTTTGGGGAACTTCCATAGTAGCCCAATTGTTACTATAAAAATCATGATTCCTATTGGATTTATAAATGCTACCTTTCCGAGGGGATATAGTGCATATGCCATTAGACCGATAGAACCAGCATTTACGCAATCTAGTAGTATTGAAAAGTTTTTCGAGCTTCTTAACTTTGGAATAATAGGGTTTAAGAAGAATACAAACAAAAATGATGGAAGAAAAATTCCAATAGAAGCAAGCACTGCCCCCCATCCACCTCCAAGTAAATAACCAACGAAAGTAGAAGTTGAAAGGACTGGACCAGGTGTAAATTGTCCTATTGCTACCGCATCAGCAATTTGAGCAGAGGTAAGCCATCCTCTTTGATGTACAATCTCATCTTGTAAATAAGCAATTAGGACATAACCACTTCCAAATAACACTGAACCGATCTTAGTAAAGACCCAAAAAATCGATGGAAGGGCGATACTATTGTTGGTGAAATTATTCTTGGTTTTAATTATTAAAAAACCTATTCCTGCACCAATGAGTAACGATAAAACCTCGCTTGTACCATAGAGTCCTAAGGCCAAAACAAGTGCTGCAATAGCACCTAACTCAAAGTTTGATATAGCCTTCTTCCATAGTTTTTGTAATGCTTGGAAAATTAAAATTAGAACGACTGGTTTAATCCCAATCATATAAGCTTCAAAATTTGGAATATGAAAAGCTTGGGTATAAAGAAACGCTAACACTCCAGTTAATAAACATGCTGGGAATATAAATGAAACACCCGCAACAATAAGACCTGGGAGGCCACCACGGTGAAATCCACAGTGAATTACCATCTCCGTAGAGTTTGGACCTGGTATAAGAGCAGTGGCACCAACAAGGTCTAGGAAGTGTTCCTCATCCATCCATTTTCGTTTATCAACGACTTCCTTATGAATCATGGCTATATGTGCTGCTGGTCCTCCGAATGCTACAATACCTAAGTGAAAGAAAAGTTTGAATATTTCTGTTATATTTTGCATTAGGATACCTTATTTAAATTTGAGTCCATCTTATTTATATTTTCCAACTTTAAAAGAAAATTATTGTTATATTTTTGTTAAGAAGGTCTTGCAACCCGCTTTTATTATGATCTACGCTGTTGGTCATATTTCGGGAGCTCATTTTAAGCCTGCACTAACAATAAAATTTCGGAGTGTTGGAAGTTTTTCCTGGTAAACCTTATGAATCGTACTTTTTATCTATGTATTGATTGGTTTAACTCTCTTGGCCATCCACATCGGCCATGATTTCTTTCTCGTACTCTTCATCGTCCAGGCTCATTTTATTTTTTTCCACTTGGAGCTGATGGCCAAAATGTTTAACGATATCTTGTGCGGTAATTATGCCGATCATTTTTTTGTCATCGAGTCTACTCACAACCGGTATTCTTGATATATGGAATCTATTTAGACGATGGAAGGCAACCATGAGTGACTGATCTGGATAAATTTTTATTATTTTTCTTTCACAAACCTCTGAGAGTTTTGTTTTATGATTTTTTCTGGCCATCTCTGCCATAATGTCACTTTTCGCAACTATGCCATATAGTTTTCCTGCTTTAAGAATGGGGAATCCAGAAATTTCACTTCCCTTTAACTTAATATAGGCATCCTTAACAGTTCTCTCGTAATTAAACGATTGAACATCTGTACTTAATGCATCTTCAACAGTTAATGATTCTAAGACTTCCTCATCATCTCGTGTTGGTAAATGAATTCCATCTTGTTCAGAGATTTGTTCATAAATTGATCCATCTGTTAAATATTCTGAAAGCATGTAGGCCGCAACATTTGCAATCATCAGTGGAAGAATAATATTATAATCTCTTGTGAGTTCAAAAACCATTAGGATTGAGGTAAATGGCGCCCTAATAACAGTGACAAAATAGGCGCCCATACCAACTATTGCATAGGCACCCATACTGTTTGATGCAACTTCTGGGAAGATACTATGGACAATCGCGCCAATAAAACTTCCTAAGGTACCACCTACTAAAAGGGTTGGCATGAAGAGACCACCTGAAGGACCTGAGGCATAGCATAGAGATGTCGCAAAAAATTTTATAACGAATAGTAATCCAAGGGTTCGCCAATCTAGTATTTGAGAAAGGAGTGTTTTTTCTAAATAATCGTGTCCGCTGCCTAAAACAGCTGGATGAATAAGTGATAATCCACCGACAACAAAAAAAGCAACCATGATTAAACTTAATCGATTTCCTTTTAAAACTTTTCTACTAAATTTTCTAAGCTTTAAAGTTACTTTCATCCAAAGGGGTCCAGTAATGGCCGCCGTAATTCCAATAAATAGAAAGAAAAGAAGTTCTATTGAGTTTTCAGTTTTATAAAAAAGTTGAGCGAACATTACCCGTTCACCCAATAAAATTTGTCCAGTAACTGCGGCAGCGACAGCACTTATAATAATAGAACCAAGAAATTTAGCATTTAAGTCACCCACAACTTCTTCCATTGTAAAGACTACCGCCGAGATAGGAGTGTTAAATGCAGCAGCAATTCCTCCTGCGGAACCTACTGCAACAAGTGCTTTAACTCGCTTTTTAGAGAGGTGAAAAAATTGTCCTAGAAATGAACCAAGTCCAGACGATATGGCCACTACTGGTCCCTCTTTCCCAAGAGAAATTCCAGAGCTTAAGCTTAAGACAGTGGTTACAAATTTTGCAATTGTATCTTTAAGTGGAATTCTTCCATGGTTTACTGCAAGTGCTATTTTTACACCGGGAACACCAGAGCCTGCAGTGCTAGGGAAGTATCTGGTTGTTAAATATCCTGAGATGAAAATTAAAATCCCACCCCAGAGAAACGCCTCAGGAGTAAAGGATTTATTTGTGCCAATATAAGCTGAAATATGATGGATAAGGTATTCAAAAATAACCGTTATGACCCCAGCAAGGATCCCGGTAAAAATGGTAAGAGCAAAATAGGTTCTTGTCTCAGTGTTATCGTCTTTTAGGAATCTTCCAACTAATGAGAATTTGATATTTTTCATTTTATTTTAAAGCTACTTTTAGAGAAGTATTCTCTTTGTTCTGTATAACCTAAATTACAACTTAAGGTAATATTTTTTATAAGATAGTATAAAAATGATAGAAAATGCCGTAAGAAATTATGAAATTGATCACGGGCTTATATTTAAAGCTTTATTATATTTTGTCTATTGATTTAGTAAGTGGCATCTGTGCATGGAAGAATCTTACAACATCATCATACTCAATAAACCCACGGTCTTTTCCACCAAGGAAACTATATATCAGTCCCACTTCAACTGAGCCTGCTTTAGTTATTATTACACCTTGTTCTTTACAGATTTGAAGCTTGACGCTCATTAGATCTTCTTTTGATAAAGTTCCGGAAGCTGAGTTTTTGTCTGCGATTTTCTTCAAGCGCGATAGGGTTTGAGTTCTTTTTGCATTACTTACTTTTTTTCCACCTTTTTCAAAAGTAAAACCGCATTCATGTGCAACACCCTTGGCCTTATGGAGTTGAGAGATATTGACACTGAATAGCCTAGTTGTTCCAGGGTGTGTCATTTGACCACCTGATACAAGAGTAGCAACAGCTCCACATTCAATCCACTTACACCCAAACTCTGTAGCCTTTGCTACAAGCTTTCTAATTGAAATTACGACATCTGAATTTTTACTAGTATTTATGGCATCCAAAGTTCCAGATCTTTCAATTAATCTCCAGAATGGACATAAAATTTCTTTTTTTTCAGGCCTTTGGGCATCTTCTTCGATATTTGGATACTTTGTTCTTAAGTCTTCACTTGTAGGATACTTTGCATGTCCTAAGGGAGAAGATAGAACAGTAACGAAAAGAATCATTAGGCATATGATTTTTGGCTTTTTAGCTTTCATAATGTTTTCCTGTTTCGCTGATGAGCAAAGTGAAATAGTATTGTACTCTTTCTACCTTGCTTTCTATAAACCTGATTGGTTATTGGTCTAAAATGTAAGATTTATAAGGTCTTTTTTTGGCCTAAGTATTTGTCGGATGGAGAGGTATCGTATTTAATAGAAATATGAAAATGCGTATTTATCTATTTCTATTTCTTTTTCTTGTTTCAGGAGGACTTTCTCTTCATAATGCCTATCCTTCAGATTTAAAAAGTGAACTGGAATCAATTAGTTTTGGGATTACCAAAGAGACACTTCATAGTAAGCAGGGACAATATTCTAAATCTCTTTTTACCCAATTAATGAAAAACCTTGGCTATGAGCTTAAAATTATCGTTTTTCCAGCACTAAGGCTAGGTCAACAGACTAAAGCAGGGAAAATTGACGGAGAACTCATTAGGATGTCCGAATACGGTAAAACAAGAAAGTTTTTAACAAAGGTAATGGAACCACATTTTCATTTCTCAGTTGTTGTATATTCAACCCAAAAACTTAAGAAATTAGCTAAAACTTATGAACAGGCACATCTCAAGTACGGATTTCGAAAAGGGTTAAAGATTGCTAATAATGAACTACTTCTTGTTTCAAACCCTAATCAATTAATTGAATTCTCTGATGTTGAGGTTGCATTAAAACTCCTTACTCTCGGACGAATCCATGCTTTTGTAGGCATAGAGGCTTTTATAGATGAAAGGTTGAAGGTTATTGATAAGGATATTTCAAGAAAAATTCATAAATCCCAAACTTTAAGGAAAGATAGTGCCCATGTTTTTTTGGGAAAGAAGTTTGCATTTCTTGCAGAAGACATCAGCAAAGAGCTTAGAAGAATGAAAAAAAATGGTGATGCTAAAAAGATTAAAAATCAATCAGAAAAAGGTCATTAAATATGCCACATATTATAATAGAGCATCAAGCAAATGAAGGCTCAGAACTACCCTTAAAAGAGCTTTCTAGTAACTTACATAACTACTTATCGGAACATGAAACTATCAACCTACAAGCAATCAAAACAAGGACAGTCGCAGTTGATAATTTGATAATTGGTGATATTGAAATGGATAACAGATTTTTACATATTACCATTTTATTACTCACTGGACGCTCAAAAGAATTAAAAGACTTAATTGCTAAAAATATCTATATCAGAACACAAAATTTAATTAATAAACCTGAGTATGCTCTCTCTGTAGAAATAAGAGAACTCGGAACTTACTACAAAGGGTAGAGGAGATTTAAAATGAAAAAACTAATTTTTATTGCAACAGCACTTTTGGCTTCAACTGTTATGGCCTGTCCTAATTTAACAGGAAGTTATGCTTGTATTGATCAAGAGTTTGGCAATTACACTTTAGAGATAACTCAAACTGGTAACGGTAATAAGACAATTTATACTGTTGTAGACTATCAAGGAACTGAAATTAGTCGTGCAGATGGTATTTGGAGAGCTAGTAACGAAGATGGTTTTCAGGGTAAAGAGAGAGCACTTTGTTCTGGGTCTTCACTTGTATATGAAATGTATGGAAATGCTGATGGAATTGGAAAGGTGTCAATCAATGCTCAGGTCTACCTTGATTCAAATGATGACTTAATAAATGTAGCTAATATCAGCATGGGTGGACAGGATTTTCCAACTGAGACTCAATCTTGTACTAGATTTTAGATTGATATTTAAAAAAATGGCATAAAAAAAGGAGCTTAATAAGCTCCTTCTTCTTTCTGTAAAAAAATATATATAATCTATAATTACATTTTTCTTACTTGAACAGCACAAGGACCTTTTTGACCTTCACCAACTTCGTATTCAACTTTGTCATTGTCATTTAACTGACCTTGCTCAACTGCTGAAATGTGAACGAAAAGATCTTTCCCACCGTCGTCTGGTGTGATAAATCCAAAACCTTTTGTTTCATTAAAAAACTTTACTGTACCTGTACTCATAATTTCTTCCTTAGTATAAACATTTAATCTTCAAAATGTTTTTTTATATTTGCATATCTTTTATGACCAATATCGCTGTCAGTCAACGAAATTTTTATTAAGAGTGTAATTTTTTTAATTTTTTTTTTCATTTCTTAACTTATGACAAAAAATTGACGTTTTTTAGCTATGCAGCGTACTATTTGTACCTGATATCTCTCCATCTAACTCTTCAATTGTGACCTTAAATAGTTTTTGAGTTTTCTCCATTAACTCATCCAGATTTTCAAGGGTTAGACCTTTCGTTTGTATTGGTTGGAGAACTTTTGAAATTATTTTCCCACTGCATTTTTGTGAAAAATTCATGGTCTTTGTATAAGAGCTAAAAACAACCGGAACAATTGGAATCTGGCAATTAATTGCTGTGATAAAACCACCTTTTTTGAAAGGTAATAAACCTCTTCCTTTGCTTCTCGTTCCTTCTGGCATTATCCAAACTGATAATTTTTCACTTAAGATTTTTTTAGTTAATTTGATCATCGAATTTTTGGCCGCTGTGGGGTTTGCTCTATCGATTAGGAAGTTTCCAGATAAAGCAAAGAACTGTCCAAAAAGTGGGATAAATAATAATGATTTCTTTCCTAATAGAATAGTACGGGGCGAAAAATTAGCACTACCAGCGAGTAGATCAATATTGTTTTGGTGATTGCTCATGTAGACAACGGGAGAGTCTAAATTTGGTGTTTCTAAACCTCTTTTTTCGAAATCTATACCAAGGATGTCAAAACCTTTGTAAGTAAGCATACGGGTAATTACATAGATATTATTTGGATTTAAAGGCCTTAATAAAGAAAGAAGGAATCCAAGTCCAAAAACTGTTGTTGTGTAGATCCAAATAAATGTAGTTCGTGTAAGGAGAAGAAATTTACTTTGCATAGGATCCTTAATTATCTTAAAGGTTAATACGTAGCTTTATTCTAATTGTAACACGAGGTGTTGTAAATACGTTAACTGTAAAACTAATGTAAAAGTGTTCGAAATAGTCTAGTAGACCCTAAAAAGAACAAACTTAAGGTACCTCATTTCAGTAAGTGCTAGGGGATAAGGATGATCACATCCTTGGCCACCAATGAACATTATTCTTGCTTTTTTTCTCGCCTTGGAGATTGATGCCTGACAAATCTCTAGGAACATTTCTTGAGTTATATGACTCGAACAAGATGAAGCTGCGAAGTATCCCTCTTTCTTACAAAGACGAAGGCTTTCTGTGAAAATTTTAGTGTAGCTATTTATGGCCTTATCAAGAGATTTTTTTGATGGAGCAAATGAGGGAGGATCGACAATAACCATGTCCCATTTTCTATCCTCATTCATTGATGTTTCAATGAAATCAAAACAGTTTTCACAAACTGAATCATGAACTGGAGGTAAATCATTTAGCTCCCAATTAAGCTCCGCATTTTTACTTGCAGGTTTTGAGATGTCTACACTTGTAACCTTGGAAGCGCCTCCAACACCAGCATTTACTGAGAAACCACCTGTGTAGCTAAACATATTTAAAACAGTTAAGTCTTTAGCAAATTTTCGTATTAAGTGTCTGTTCTCCCTTTGATCTAGGAAGAACCCTGTTTTCTGACCGTTGGCCACGTCGCAAGAGAACTTTGCACCATATTCTAAAAATTCAACTTGCTCAGATTTCAATTCACCAGCTAAGAGTTCGTTCTCTTGTCCCGAGTTATGTCTTGCTTTAAAGTAAACACATTCCAAGTCTAGGAGTCCAAATAAAAAATTTCCAATACTTTTTCTATCATAAAACCCCATTGGTCCAGGGCCATCTAGTTGAAGGACTGCTACTTTGGCAAATACATCAACTACTAATCCAGGAAGGAGATCCCCCTCACCATTAATTAATCGAAAAGAATTTGTCTGTTCAGAAATGACACTCTTTCTTATAGAGTAGGCAGCTTCAATTCGCTCTTTTATTAAGTCGTCATTTGGAACTTTGTCTCTTAAGGCCAAAACTCTAAAACATAATTGGCTTTCTGGATATATATAGCCAAAAGCTACAAATTTATTCTTTTTATCTACAAGCTTTGCCATTGTTCCAGGAGCGACATCTGGGATATCGGTTATAGCATCATCAAATACCCAAGGGTTACCTTGGTTTATTTTTCTCGCTAAATCTCTTGTGAGCTTAACTTTTTGAATTTTTGATTTATTAATCATGCTGGCCTTGAGTCAATATAGTGTCATTATTAGATACGCTTTATATGACTAAATATTTAATAATACTAGCAACTTGAAAAAAATATAGTTTTTATAACTTTATCAATGAAATTATTATTGATTAAATTTTTGTCCATCTAGAATCTTTCTTTCCGTTTCTAAATCTCTTTTTTCAGCTTTTTCTTCAGAAAATTTATCACCATAACGAGCTTTGAGCTTTGTGATGTTTCGCTCCATGACTTCTTCGAACTCAAAACCTAGCTCGTCTGCAACAATTGCCATATACCAAAACATGTCACCCATCTCTTCTGCAAGATTAACTTTATCTAGTTCTTTGCCATAGAAAATGTGTTTTTTTAGAGCATCTAAGAATTCACCTGATTCGGTAGATAGACCAATTCCAGCGTGGAGTAGCCTTTTTAATCCATCATCATTTAATCTATCGTTCATACCTGAAAAATTTGTCGACTCTGTCTTGATTGCATCTTTGATATAAGATTTTGAATTCATATTTTCTCCTAAGTTTTTTTAGTCACTTTGCTCGAGGATTTACTAAAAGTCATGAACAAGAGCACAAAAAAAAAATCGAAAGAGGTGTGAAATAAATGTTATTTTAATATACTTTAAGGCTATATTTTCCATTTCAAAAAGCCTGTTTAATTGGCATAGTACTTTAATCACTAAACGAAAAAACAGCTTGTTAGACCATTTTTAAAGCGTTGTTTGGTTTTTATGATCTATTAACTTACAATATTAGATATGAATTTTTGGATTAAAGTTACAATTCTCTCTACATTACTAAGCTGCGAAGGAAGTGATCGACCGGATATAGACTCTAGTGATGATAATAAAAATGACAATATTTCTACTGATTATGTTTGTTTCGATGATGATAACAATACCTACGGAAATATTAGAGGAGATGAATCAAATAAGAAAAATAGTTTAAATGATATATGTCAAAACCCTAATCAGTATGAATGTAGCATCTTCGAAGATTTATCATCTATTGATGAAGGTGATGGAAATAAAGCTTTTTTGGAAGGAATTGATATATTCGAGTATTCTAGCGATTTCAAAGATCAGGTGATTTGTCGGCATATAGACAATAATATATCAGTCGAAGGGAATAATATATTCGCAGTTCTTGAAGAGGTTAAGGAGATTTGCATGGTTGAGATAGAACAGCTTATCCGGATCGAAAATACTAAAATATATGTTGAGGATGATTGCCAATCTCTCGAATGACTACTCTTGTAATAAATGATGATTAGTCACTTCACCTGGAACCAAAGATTTACGGCCTGCGAAAGTAATAACTTCTAATGGTTCTTGTCCAAAAACTACCAACTCGTCCCCATTAATAAATATTCCTGTTTCTTCGGATAGAGCGAGAATTGGGTTTCCTTTATCGTAGAGTAGGTCATTTAGATCTTCAAATTCATCAGGAGTAGCATGAG
Source organism: Bacteriovoracaceae bacterium (assembly GCA_047634375.1). Lineage (GTDB taxonomy): Bacteria > Bdellovibrionota > Bacteriovoracia > Bacteriovoracales > Bacteriovoracaceae. Next base: position 18,589 of record JBLIAG010000009.1, on the reverse strand, counting down.
CGTGAATGGTCCAGGGATGAATGAGATCAAGCCCCCTAAGATCTTGAAGCTTTTGTTGATCTTCGTCAGCATCTTCACCTAAGAAGGCCGTTTGAATATCATTTCCAAGGATTATAGCACCAGCACTATCAGCATAAATATGTTTTCCTTCTTTATGAAAATTTTTGATTAAACTAAAAAAAGAATTAGAGCGAGTACTTGTAATAAGATCAAAAGTATTTCCACCCTCTATCATGATCGCATCATGTTCATCAAAAACTTCAGCCGTAATATCTTCTTGTTTTTGGATCATATTGATGGAAGCGATTTTCTTATGTGAAAAATGGTGCTCTATTCTTTCATAAACTTCATCGTAGTCTTCACTTGCAAAAGGTATAAGTAAAATCTTTGCATTTTGAGGAAGTGATTCAATAAATAGTTTATCAAGTTTTGCGAAGCAACTTTGATCTCCACCACCGGTTAAAAATAATGCCATTTTCTATCTCTCTTTGTTCCTAGTAGAATAAGATAATTTGTGAAAATTGTCCTGACTTTTATAGTTGATTAAATGATTCCGGTATTCTTATTTAATTTTATAATATTTAATCACTTTACTTGTTGGCTTGTAATCGAATGAGTAAGATTATCATATGAAAAAAATAATTATATCTCTCCTTTTTAGTACCAGTATCATAGCAGCTTCAAATGGGATTGCTTATGTAGATAAGCAAGACATATCTCAATATGAAATATCAAAAAATCATAAAAATATTAAAAGTATTGTAGAACGTTTCGAAGTCCATGAAGTTGATGGCTCAAAGCTTCAAATGTATGTGCCTCGCTTTCGTGGAGAAGAATTTGAAAAATTAGCTCCAAATGGAAAACTTATTATGAGTAGTATCTATAGTAATAGTTTGTTAACTCACAAGGGGCAAGCAGCAATTCCAAAGGGATATAAGAGCTACGATGAAGTAATTCAAATAATGAAAGATTTGGCATTTAAATTTCCTGATTTTGTAGCGCTTAAAACATATGGGAAATCAGTTAAGGGCAGTGATCTATTTTATTTGAAAATTTCGGACAATGTTCAAGTAAACGAACAAGAACCAGAGATCATGGTAACGGCAGCTACCCATGGAGATGAACTTATTACTACCGAAACTCTTATTCGAATAATAAGTGAGATGATGACTAAGAAAGATACTGATGAAAGAATTATGAAAATGATTCAGGATCATGAATTATTTTTTATTCCAATTGTTAATCCCGATGGATTTCAAAGACAAAGAAGATATACTTCAGATGGAACTGACCCTAATAGAGAGTACCCGTACCCTGATAAACCAAACAAAAAATCTGTCCAATGTATTCAAAAGCTAATTGAGTTTTTTAATTCTAGAGATTTTGTCGCTTCTATGGATTTACACGCGTCTGGTGAACTAATTATGTATCCCTGGGGTTTTACTAAAGACGAGGTTCCTTCAGCTGATAAAAATATTTTTAGTAAGTTAGGGAAGAAAATGTCTCAAGAAAACAAATATAAAGTTGGGCAAATCTCGCGGATTATTTATGTCGCACCCGCTTCAAGTGCAGATTACTATTACTGGAAAAAAGGAACAATTGCCTATGGGATTGAACTTGCAAGAAGTAAGGCACCAAGGTGGGGAATTGAAAAAGTTATAAACTCTGCAAGACCAATGATTTACACTTTTATCGAGAGTTTCTAATGAACGAAGAACAAGTAAAATATTGGGAAAATTTTTGTAAGTCAATTGGTATCCATACTGATCAGGCCTACGTTGAAGCTTCAGTGGCCGGAAATGAAACAAATTCCGAGGAGCTTCTTCTTTTATACCTTCAAGGGAAGAAAACTGCAGGCAGTGGTCTTGTACGTGATTATGAAATGGCGGGTGATGACTTACCCAAATTGGGAAATTATTGGATCATTTTAGATTCGAAAGAGAAACCTCGCTGTATTGTTAAGACTATCAAAGTAGTAACTCATGCTTTTAAAGATGTTCCAGAAGAGGTTGCTAAAGCCGAAGGTGAGGGAGATCTCTCAATTGATTTTTGGAGAAAGGCCCATAGAGATTTTTTTTCGCCATACTTAACCGACCTTGGAATTGAAAATCTGGATGAAGCAAAGATTGTTACTGAATTTTACCAAGTTGTATTCAAATAGTTATAATTATTAAAGTTAAATTAAAGAAATTAATTAAGGACAAAATATGAAGCACTTCCTCATTTGTACACTTTTATTCTCAACAGTACTGTTAGCTGATGATAAAAAAATCTGTGGAGGGGAAGACAACCGAATTCTTTCATTTGAAAACCCAGTCGGTAGGTCTTCTATGAAAAGGTTTAAAGCAGGTTGTACAGTCACTATGATTAGTGAATCTTGTGCAATTAGTGTGGGCCATTGCGTAGATGCTTTTGAAGTTATTCAATTTAATGTCCCTCTTTCTGTTAATACCGAACCAACCATGGCGGATGCTAAAGATATTTACGAAAGAAATAAAGATTTTATGCGCTATAGTGATAATGGAAAAGGTGATGATTGGGCGGTTATTAAGTTAAAAAGGAATAACCTAACAGGATTGTTTCCAGGTAATGCACAGGGATTTTATCCATTTTCGATTTCAGAGGATATTAAGCTAGGAATGGAAGTGCGAATCACAGGCTTCGGAGAAGATGCACAAGATAGTGAAGGTAATTTCGCTCAACAAACACATATGGGAACAATAAAAAAAATAGGTGGGCTTTTCTCGAAGAAATCAAAATTTGGTTATGATATTGATACAACTCTTGGAAGCTCAGGCTCTCCTGTTATTTTGGCTAAAACAAATGAAGTTATAGGAGTTCACTCTCATGGTACTTGTGGAGAGAAAGAAGATTATAATCAGGGTACATTAATTTCGAAAAATAAATCTTTTAAATTTGCAATTCAACAATGTTTAAACTTTAAATAAGGATTACTTTACTAAAGATTTAGCCATTTCAAAGGCTTGATTTAAATTATTTCCTGTGCCGATCGTTAAAAATCTAACTTTATTCTTCTTATCTAAAACTAGAAACATAGGAAGTGCTGGAACAAAGTAGTTATTCATTATTTTAGTTCCAGCTGCTTGAAGAAACAAAACATCATTTGAAGTATGTTTGTTTTTCTTTGCGTGATGTAGAAATTTTTTGATTAATCTTGGTTCTTCGTCAGATATAGATATAACAGTTATATTTTTTTTGTTTTCAGATGCAAATTGACTCACGATAGGGTGAGCTTGCATACAGGCACCACACCATGTTGCCCAAAACTCAATAACTTTAACTTTTCCGATTTCTTTTGAAAGACTAAATTCTTTTTTATTTGGATTAGAAAAAACTTTCGCATTAAAATCTGGAGCTAATTTATTAAGAAGATTCTTTTTCGCCATATCTAGAATTCCCGGCATGGCCTCAAGTGCTAGAGTTGTTTCCTTCTCTTTTCTCATTGAGTCTAGGTATTTAATCTTAACTTTATGGCCAACACCTTTGCTTTGTATGATTTGAATTAATTCAGCTGGCGTCGAAACTTTCACATCATCTATTGATTGAACAATATCACCGGCTTTAAAACCGGCCCTAAATGCTGGGGTATCTGTAACTGCTTTTTTGATCAAGACACCATTTGAAACCTTTTCAATATGCACGCCCATCCACGGCTTTAGTTGTTTCTGCGCAAAAGCACTTGTAGTAATAAGTAAAAGAAATAGTGAAGTTATAAGTATTTTCATTTCTATACTATACAATTTCCTAGAATTTTTAGTTAATTATTTTGTAATAATTACTAAAAAAATGCTTTACTCAAGTTATTTTGTCTAAGTTATTTTTTATTTTTGTAGTAAGATAAACAAAATAACGGGATGAAATATGGGACAAAAAAATATTATTATTATAGATGATCAAATGGAGATAAGAGATACTCTTACCGAATTGATTGATAGTTATATCTCAATTAGGCCTGTTAGTTTTGAATCACTTGATAGTTTTTTGGAATATCTAGATTCAGAAGAGAGGAATATAGACCTTGTGATTTCTGATGTTCATATGCCAACTGGCAGTGGTTTACGTCTACCACTTGAGTTTGAAAAAAGATCTTTGGATATTCCGATTATTTTCTTTTCAGGTATGGCCGATCAATTACCTAAATCAAAAAATGTAACAATTCTAAGAAAACCCTTTGTTTCAGAAAAATTTATTGAAACTATTGAAAAACTCATTAAATAATCAAATTATTCATCTATGAAAACTTATCTAGTTGGTGGAGCTGTTCGGGATGAAATTTTGGGTCGTGTCTATCACGACCTTGATTATGTCGTTGTTGGTTCTAGTATTGAGGAAATGCTAAGTAATGGTTTCAGGCAGGTAGGAAATAATTTTCCAGTTTTCCTTCACCCAGTTACAGGTGAGGAGTACGCTCTTGCTAGAAAAGAAATTAAAATGGCCCCTGGTTATAAAGGTTTTGAGTTTGTATGGGAAGGCGTTACCCTGGAGGAAGATCTTTTTAGAAGAGATCTTACTATCAATGCCATGGCAAAGGACTTAGAATCTGGCGAGATCATTGATCCCTATGGGGGATTGATAGACTTAAAGAAGAAAACTCTACGACATGTTTCAAATCATTTCGCACAAGATCCATTGCGAATTTTAAGGATTGGAAGATTTTTGTCACAATTAGAAGACTTTGAAGTTGAAGAAACAACAATTGAGTTATGCCAAAGCATTTCTCATGGTGGAGAACTTCTTCATTTAACAGGTGAAAGAGTTTGGAAAGAACTCGTCAAAGTTTTAAGTACTTCGAATGCAGTGGTATTTTTTGAATTCTTAAAAAATGTTGGTGCCCTTGATCAATTTTTCCCTGAGCTTGAAAAATTGTATGGAGTAAGACAGGAATCAAAGTATTATCCTGATGTTGATGCATGGGTGCACACTATGCTTAGTTTAGAGAAGGCAGCTTCTTTAAGCCTAGATGTAAATATTCGCTTTGCTTCTTTAGTACATGATCTAGGCAAAGGGATTACGCCTAAAGATTCTCTTCCAACACATATAGGACATGAAGTGTATGGTCTTCCTATTGTTGAGAAAGTTTGCGAGCGCTTTCTGATGCCAAGGATAACTAAGAAGCTGGCAATGATCGTAACGAAGGAACATTTAAAAGTTCATGATGCTATGGATATGAAAGCTATGAATATTGTTGAACTACTTAGGAGAATCGAAGCATTTAGAAATAACGATTTTTTTGAAGCCGTTTTAACAGTTTGTAAATCTGATATCACTGTAAAGGATAATGTAACTTATCCTGTTGAACAATTTTTAAAAACGATTGCTAAGGAGGTTAATAGTATAGATACATCTGTTCTTTTGAAGGGAGTAGATCAGACAAAGGCAAAAGACATAGTTTATAAAGAACAAATTAGAGTTACTCAAAATATAATCAAAGAGTATAATCGTTAGAAACTTTCAGGCAAAGTAATTAAATTATTATTATACATATAATATGCACCTGCAATTATTGCAGCTTTTTCAACTCGAAGGTGACTTATAGGTTTTACTTCATTTTGAACATGACAATGACTAGGCTCGCTACTTACAAAAGTTAACCTACAAATAATGGGGCGGTTCTTATAGTTGGAGCATTCACCATTTTTAAGTAGAACGCACGAAGTATCCTCAAGAGTCGAACACTGGCCTTTTTTTTGCATATTTAATCGATTCTGATCTATAAAAGAAGATGTTTCTTTTAATAATTGTCCTTCATCTTTTGACAAATTTATTGTGTGATAACAACAAAAATGACATCCCTTTTTACAAGTTGAGCCCTCAATATTATTTCTGAGCTCCAGATCTATTTGCTTATGAATATGTTTTATTTGATCTTGATTATTTTTTATTTGATTTAAATCTCGGAGTGTTTTTTTCAATAGGATCTTTAATTCAGGATTTGATCTGGACGCAACTTGTGCCTGTGAAATTACATAAGGAAGGGATTTATTCATTTTATTATCATAGCGAAAATTGGCTAAATATCAAAAATTATTGTTATTTGCATGTTTGTGCAAGTATTATCTTGATTCATTTGTATGATTGTGCAAATATAGAAGTATGAAAAATCTAGACTTAGAAAAACTATCTTCCCTTTTTAAAGCATTATCAGATGAAAATCGCATGAATATTGTAAATCATTTATGTAATTGCTCTCCTAGTTCGAACGAGGAGAGTAGTGGCGCCAATGTAAGTGAAATCTCTACTTGTTGTGATGTTGATTTTTCGGTGGTGAGTCGACATCTATCGAAACTGAAGTCAGCTGGTGTGCTTAGTGCACATAAAAAAGGAAAACAAGTATTCTATTCACTAGAAAGGAAGCAGATTGTTAAGCAGTTGCGCGCTCTTGCTGACTTTATTGAAAACTCTAACTGTTGTTAGATAAGGAGTTATTATTATGAGTAAAGAAAATACAAAAAACGAAGAAGTATGCTGTAAGTCAAATAGCTGTTGCTGTAGTAAAGATGAACTTGCTAAATTCCTAAGGCATATTGCTAATTATTTTGATAAAAAGTAAATGAATGGAGGGCCATTAATTTGGCCCTTTCTAAGTAAGTAACTATCTGAATTTATGATAATTTTAATGAGTGAGCCATATTTACAATTTTATGGAAATATAGTCCACGATCCTGTATAAAGAAACGAAATTAATCAATATGGAGTTTTTCATGAGTACAAAAGGTCACCCAAATTCAGATATAAACAATTTTATTGTAAAAACAATCAGTAAGTCAGTCGGCATTGAAAATATCAAATGTGAGAGTAAAGAGAGTATTGTTTTTGATGAAAAGGAAACAACTTGGATCTATTCATTTAAAATGCCAGACTCTGAAGTTGGTGTCACTTTAAATATTTCAGAACCACTTTATTTTTGCGATGTCTCATTTGTTAAGAGTGAAAAAAACTATTTTCCATTAAAATCATTATTAAAGAATAAAATTAATAGCAATGAGATTGAACTTCTATTTGAAAGCTTTATTGATGAAAAAATTACAGCAGAAGAGTACACTTTAAATTATCTTACTATTTTCAATAAATACGCAAAAACAACAGAAGTAAAAAAAATCATGGCCGGAAAATCTTGGCCCGACGTACCCTTAGAATAACCGTCACGACAAGAATCATTTAAAATGTCTAACTTTTAGACAGTTTCTTAATTCTAGCTAGGTGTCAGTTTTTTATACATATAGTCTTTTCATACTTTATCAGAAAATTCCCCCTGTATTGTCATTAAACAATAAAATGGAGGAAGAGATTATATGGAGAGGTAAAAAATGAAAAATCTAATTTTAACTGGAATTCTATTGATGACATGTTCCGTTGCAGCAGCTGACGTAATCCATCTTGAAACCGATAGAAAAGAAAACACGGCAAAGTTTATTTCTGAAATATCAGTACACGTCCTTGCACAAGAGTTCGCCGATTTAAAAAATGAACAGCTTTTTGATGAAGTTATTGATATTGGTATTGAGTTATGTGAGGAAAAACTTGCAGAAAAAAAGCTCGCCCTCGATACATTTAATACAACGGATACAAAAATACTTGAAACTTGGGAAGATCGAATGGGTAATAGAATCACTGACCGACCATTAGTTCAAACGAGTGTTGAATGTGTCGGAATGGAGATGGATACTGTACATATGGATGTTGTTGACCAAGATTAATAAACATAAGTATAATCTATGAGATGAACTACTTTGAAGATACAATCTATGATTTTAATAATCCGGTAAACCTTGCGAATATCGCTGGTAATGAATTCACCGAATGTCATTTCATAGGTCTTGATTTACAAGAATCTAACTTTCGAAATGCACGTTTTTTTGAATGTGTGTTTAAAGAATGTAATCTTAGTAATATTATAATTACTGGAACTAATTTTAGAGAAAATACTTTTAGTCAGTGTAAAATGATTGGTGTTAATTTTTCTACTGCATCAAGCTTTAGTGATATTGAATTCAAAGAATCCATTCTTAACTATAGCTCATTTCAAGATATTACTCATGGGCAATCTTCAAAATTTTTAAAATGTTCTTTAAGAGAGACCGATTTTTCACAGGCAAATTTTAGCAAGAGTGACTTTAGTGGAAGTGATCTATTTGGTGCCATTATGAATGGAACTGACTTATCAGGGGCTGATCTAAGAAGTGCTATCAATTACTCAATTAACCCCGAATTTACAAATATAAAAAAAGCTAGGTTTTCAATGCCAGAGGTATTGAAACTACTTGAACACTTAGAAGTAAAGATTGATTAAACTAATAGCTAGCAGGATAATTTGCACAGTGAAAGGCTGGCTTTCCAATAATCCTAACACCTCTATGCATTATTTTTGCCCACTTCCTACAGCGGGGGAGATTCATAGCACTTTCTTCACAGGCCTTAAGCATTCCCACTAAAAATTGATAATCACATTTACTTTGACCAAGACCATTACTAATTGGCTCATGATGATAGCATAAATCATGTTTAATACATACGGGGTAGAATAACTTAGTATGGCCACCACTAGGTCCAGAGCAGCCATTAAAAAATTGTTTTATCCCATCCTTATTTTCAAATTCACAGGTTTTGATTGGAAGTGGTATTTTACTTTTAGGGCACTTATAACCTTTGTAAACTTTCCCTCCGACATTATTACAGGCTTCAACCAATAGGTTTGCGCTCACTGAATTTGAGATAGAGAGTAGAAGAAAAAAAGATAGAAAGTTAATCTTCATTATCTTCCTTGAATAAGTTCATCTGATCCTTTTCCCGCTTTTGAAAAGAGAAAAGAATTGTAGGTAATAAACTACTTATTAGGGTGTAGAAGATTAGTCCATAGATTATGGTCGAGCTAACTGCATTTCTTTCTTTAAGAATACCTGCGATAACTAAGCCAAAAATTAGGGTTGGCATTAATGATAAAGAGATATCATATGGGTGTTTTTTGAAGTCTTTAAGCATCCATTTTATACTTGTCGCATTTAAAGCAAGTCTTAGTGGTATGAATAGAATCAAGAATATTGATCCAAGTTGGAGTGCTTCTGCAGTAAAACCACCAAATGTAAGCTTTACACCTGCATAAAAGAAGTAGAACGGTAAGAAGACATTGAAAAAGCTTGAAAGCGCCGTAAAAAGGGTTTCTTCATCGTCATTAAATATTTTATGTTTGAATTGTGATCCGACTAAACCAACTATAAAGGCACCAATGAGATAGTAAGCGCCTAGCTCTTTTGATATAACACCAGCAATTAGGGATATCACTACAAGGAAAGGTACTTCGGAGTTAGGTGCATATGGTGAAATAAATTTAAAGTAAAATTTGAAAACATAAGGGAGAATTAAAAATAATCCAACAAAGAATATAATTGAAAAGGACATTACTTTTAGGTCATGGCTTTGTAAGGCGACGAACATTACGATTATAGAAATGACCTCCTTACTAATTGCCTTTGACTTGACCCAATACTCTTGATCTTCGCCTATCTTAAAAGAATGAAGTGAGTTTATAATAAAACCAGCTGACGGAGTAAAAATACCTAAGCCTAAAATAATTGAGTTTTGAACAGATAGGTCCAGAACGTTCATTAAGCCAAAAGCAATCAAACCCAAGGCCGTAAAGGATTTGAGGCTGTACTTAATTAAGTACTCTTTATCTTCTTTAAATTCTTCAATGTTGACTTCTAAGCCTGAAAAAACAAATAGGGATGTTATGCCAATTTGAGCTAAAAATCGGAAAAGTTGATCAGTCTGAATGGAGCTATCGTAATAACCAAAAATACATCCTATGATCAGGGCAGTAATTCCAGATGGAACTTTAAACTTTAAAAGCATCTTCGGAAAAATAAGTACTGTAGAAAAAATTATTAAATACTCTATGTCTTTTGTGATTGAAAAATTTTCCACGAAGATTCCTTTATTTTATTGATCAATGTCTAGAAGTAGTTTTTAAACTGTATTAAGCTTCATCTGCATCTTCCATATTATGGTAAACATTTAGCACATCATCATCAGCTTCAAGGGTATCAATTAACTTCTCAACTTCAGCATAGGCAGCATCATCTACTTGTTTATAGGTTGTCGGAATTCTTTCTAAGCGTGCTTCATCAGGTGTTATATTTAATTCTTGTAATTTATTTTGAATTGAGCCAAAAACTTCCATTGGCCCTAACACCTCGAAGACTCCATCTTCAAGTTCAATATCTTCTGCTCCAGCATCAATCATCTCTAGGGTAAAGTCGTCTTCAACTAAGTCACCTTCTGGGATAGCAAAAACAGCTTTTCTGTCATAGATAAATTCAAGGGAACCACTTGTTCCAAGCGAGCCATTATTTTTGTTAAAGTAGTTTCTAACATTCGCAACAGTTCTTGTGATATTATTGGTTGAGGCTTCAACAAAAATCGCAACTCCATGAGGTCCATAACCTTCATAGCTTATATCTTCGTAACCATCACCATCACCGCCAGAACCTTTTTTAATAGCTCTTTCAATATTGTCTTTAGGAACATTAAACTTTTTACTTCTTTCGATTGCAATTCTTAATAAAAAATTGGTTTCCGGGTCTGAACCACCTGATTTTGCAGCGATTGTTACATCAGCAAGGGCCTTAGTGTAGACCTGACTTTTAAGTTTATCTGCTGCGCCTTTTTTTCCGGCAATTTTGGCTGACTTACGTCCCATAATGTATCCTGATAGTTTTGAAATATTTTTAACTTTGTAAATTTATCAAAAAAGATTAAAATCATAAAGGAATTAAGTATGTTTTTTGTATCGCGCTAGGCGTTATCCTTTTTTTAAAATTAAAAAGATGTTATAAATAGTATATGAAAACTATAAACGAACTCATGAATGCCCTGAATACTTCAGGTGAAAATAAGGTAAGTGCAAAAAGTTCAAAACTTTTTATCTTAGGGATTATGGCCGGAATGTATATTGCCTTCGGAGCTATTTTCTTTACAACGGTAACAGCATTCGGTGGTCACGGGGGAGCTGTAAGGCTTTTGGGAGGTGTGACTTTCTCTCTTGGTATCATTCTGGTTGTCTTAGCAGGTGCTGAACTTTTTACAGGAAACAATTTAATGATTGTTTCTTTGCTTAATAAGAAAATTAAATTTCAAGAACTACTCAAAAACTGGGGAATAGTCTACCTTGGAAACTTTTTTGGCGCGTTATTAATGGTAGGGCTTATGATCCTTACAAAACAATATCTTCAAGACGATGGTGCGATAGGCCAACGAGTTTTAAATATTGCAAATATAAAAGTAAATTTAGAATTTTCAACTGCCTTCTCTAGGGCAATACTTTGTAATATCTTAGTTTGCCTTGCGATTTGGGTGAGTATGATCGCTAAATCAATACCGGGAAAAATTCTTGGTATTGTCTTCCCAATCTCTGGTTTTGTGGCCATAGGCTATGAACATTGTGTCGCTAATATGTATTTTGTTCCGATGGGTGTGGCCGTCAAAAAATGGGCGAGTCCTAGTTTCTGGAACTTAACAGGTCTAAATCCCTTAGAGTACTCAAACTTAGAATTTTGTAATTTTTTAACTCAGAATTTAATACCAGTGACTCTTGGAAATTTATTCGGTGGTGTTTTCTTTGTAGGTTTTTTATACTGGTTCATTCACAAAGATGAGGCTTAAGCGCTTTCTCAAAAAGGCAACCTTGTTTAGTGTAAGAATGAGTGCTGGAAGAAAAGTTAAATCAATGATTAAAGCAAATCCTAGGATGACAGTTGTTGCCAATGCAAAATTTTGATTCGGAATAAAAGAACCTAAATAAAATAAACCAAAAATAATTATGAGGATACTAGTTGTTAGGCCTAGAACCTTTCCTGTATGGCCTATAACACTTTCTAAAGCACTTTCAATATCATTGTGGTCCTTAGTCGCTGCTTGTAAATTTGTGATGAAGTAAATGGTGTCATCAATAGCGATTCCAAGGCAAATACTAAAGATAAGGACACTTCCTGCATCAAAGGGCTTATCCGTAAGATAGAGTACTGCTGCACCAAAAGAGGGAACAATAATATTCGGAATAAGGCAAAGGACTCCAAAGAAAAATGATCTAAATACAAAGCTCATAAAAAGAACGATTAAAACTGTGGCAATTAGCATCGATTCTATAAATGAACTTATAATGTAAGCATCTAATCCGGAGATAAGGGGCGCCATACCTGTTACATGTCCTTTTATATTATACTTATTAAGAAGTGATTCTATTTCTTTTACACCATTATTAATTTGAATTGAATCACTTCTATGCCATAGAATTGAGAGCCGAAGATCTGATTGGTCTTTACTCATTAGAGTGGAAATACTTTTATTTGGAGGTAAACTCATCTCTAAAAAGAATATTTCTTGTGAGATTTTTGCAGCAGAAGTGGGAATAATATATTCTCTTTGATCGCCACCATTTAAAACTTGATTAACTTCTTTTATTTGCTCCGTTAGAGAGTTAACTTTCGTCACACCATCAATTTTTTTAATCTCCTGAATTAGTAGATCCGCCGTTTTTAGGAATTTCGGATTTTTCACGCCTTCCGGGATTCCACTTTCAAGAATTATTTCGACATTATCAGTTCCACCAATGTTTTCTTTAAAAAAATTGGTGGCCTGTCTGAAATCGGTTCCTTTTGAGAAGTAATTTTGCATATTGCTATTTATAACATTTTTAGAGGAAATAAATATTGAGCAAAGAGATAAAAAGGAAAAAAATAAGACTATTTTTAGAGGATTATTTTTTATGAAATTGAAATGTTTATTAAAATTGAAATCAATTTTTACTTTTGAAATTAATAAATTTGGATTAAGAGGAACAATATACAAAATCGGACAAATTAGAAAAATAGTATAAATCCATGCAAGTCCAATTCCGATACTGGCAAGAATCCCCATGTTTGATATTGGTAGTATATCAGCAGGAATGAAACTAATAAATCCAATCATTGTTGTTGTGCTCGTTAAAAAAGTAGGAAGAAGATTTTTTTTCATTGTATCTTGTAATGGCGTTGTAGATTCCTTCTCAAGGGAATCTAAATAGCCTGAAAAGATATGTACAATATCCACAATACATATGGCCAAAATGATTAGGGGACACATCACTGTGACTAACCCCATTTTTATTCCAAGCCAACCCTGAATTCCCAAAAGTGATATGAGTGTTATACCTATAAGACCAAGGGAAATAATTGTTGCGAATATATTGCGGAGAAAAAGAAAAAGAACTAACACTAGTATGGAAAAAGCTATAGGGAAGATAAGAAACATATCGGATTTTGTTTCTTTTTCAAATGCCGTACTTAGACTTGCGATCCCTGTAAACATGATCTGTGCATTTTTGTATTTAGGGGAGAGAACATCTTTAATGTTTTTCATAACCATTTTAGCGACTTTGGCTTCTGAGCCAGGGATATTCCTTAAGGTTACATAGACTGCAGCAGTTTTTAAATCAGAGGAGATAAGATAGTTTTGTACCGGCTTTATTTTTTTTATTTCTCTTCTTTTATACGATAAATAAGTCGCATCCCATTTATCATTTATGGGATCTTTTATAAAAGGCTCAATTAGAATCTCATCTTTGAAGCCACTTATATGGGAGTAGTTTGAAAGTGAGTCAACCTTGGTAATATTGGGAATTTCCCAAAGGTTTTCTGTGAATTTATATAAGCTCAAAAGATTTCTTTCTTTAAAAGTGTCGTCATTAAATTTCAACAAGATTATTAGGGTGCTATCGGATCCGTATTCTTTTTTAAATTGTTCATAGTTCTCAAGAAGAGCATCTCCTGGTCTAAACCAAGATTTTTGATCACTATCAAGTTCAATTTTTGGAATGCCCAATGCAAATAGAAATATAAACAAAGTTAAAAAACAAACTAAGTTTCTTGCATGTTTTTCAATGAATTTAATAATGATTTGTTTCATTTAATTCCATCATGTTTAAATTTTGCCTATATGTATAACGCATTGCCATCTATAGCTAGTTGATTGAAATTATTACTCTATGCTAAGTTATTTTAATTACGAAAAATAAGACTCTAAGTTGCTGAATCTTTTACAATACATTCCAGTTAAGAAGTCTTTTAATTATGTGAAAATGTATCTGTTGTGAGAGGTGAATGGAGAGAGGAGAAAGGATAAAAGTCTTGGGATTACTATGACCTTAGTGATTTTTTTATTTTTATGATAAAGAGCAGATCGAACTCATTCGTGGGAGGCCGATCTGCTTTAACTTTATTGTTCTAAGTGGAGAATACTATTTACTGAGTTACCATCCATTCCTCTAACATGTAAAAGAACCTTATTAACATTTAGCGACTGTGGAACTTCCACGTCATATGCAAATGGAGTCATTTTCATTGGGCAGAAATCTCTAACTCTTTTCATAATTGGTAATACTGAGTAAGTATTAACTTCATTACTTACAAATTTAACTTCATCCAAAACTAAGCAATCACTCGGATTGTATCCATTTAAAGTGACAGTTTTTGTTCCATGACTTTTTTCAACATAGTGGACGTTCGCATAAATATGATCATCGAGTGCATTACTTGAAGATTCAGAGATTTTTATTTTTGAATTCTTTTGATAAGGGCTTTTTCCATTAACAACGATCTCATAGATTCCTTTGTCTAAAATACCAACATTTACACTCTGAATAAATGGAACAATCATTTCGGGGCAAAATGGGCTTGATTCATCATATCTAAGTGCTGTTACAGTGATATGAATTTTTCCATTTTTAATTTCAGATTTTGTCATTGGTGTTTTGTGGCATAGGTTTGGTAACCATCCTTCAACAATAATTTCCGAATTATCATTTGAGTCAAATCCATTTGGTGAATAAACGCCATCTACAGGTACGAGTGTCTCAACTGGTGTTCCTGCATATGAAACTAAGCTGAATAATGCAAATAGTAAGATTAATGCTTTCATAGGTCTCTCTCCTTGTTTTGATTCCCTTGTGTGTTACAAGTATTTTATATTCCTTTTGAGATGATTTGTTTCTGATCTACAACCAACTAAATTCTATTTTAAACTAGGTCAAAAGGTGATCTAACTCATGTAATGTTGATTTTTTAAGGAATATAATCCTGCTCGATATTTAGGGAGAAGAGAAATGAAAAAAGTCTTAGTTTTGTGTTTAATAGTTTTAAGTAGTAATTGTTTTTCGAACAAAATAGAAAGTTGTTTTCCGAATGTTGGAATTGAAATTCCAATAAATAAGAATAATAGTAAACTTTTTTTTAATAAAGCTTCGGGCTTAACTCAAAATGAATATTTAGTCGTTTTACGCGAATTTGAAAATGTATGGATGAGTATTATTGAAAAAAAATATAATAAGAAACTAATTATTAAGGAAGCATGGGGTGAAAACAGAGTTAACGCTCATGCAACAAGAGATGATGATAACAACCCAGTAATTGTATTTAACGGAGGTTTGGCGAGGCATGAGCAAATGACTAAAGAGGGAATGCTTCTTATTCTTTGTCATGAGCTAGGTCACCATTATGGTGGCGCTCCAAAGGCATTTAGAGGTAATTCTGAAAGAAGAAGTTGGTCTTCTGCTGAGGGACAAGCTGATTACTTTGCTACCAATAAGTGTATGAATAAATTCTTAAGTAGTCATTTGTCAGTAAGTTTCGAATTTGGATCAGTACCTAATGGTTGTGAGACAGAATTATGTCAAAAGATTGTACCAGCGGCCCTTAGTGTTGGTAATTTATTTGCTAGCTTAAAAAGACAGTGGAAAAAACCGAGTATAAAAGCTAAGGATAAAAATAAAGTTGATATAACTGAGTATAAACACCCAAATCCACAATGCCGCGTGGACACTTTTTTAGCCGGAAGTCTTTGTGAGAGAGAGTTTGGAGTAGATTTTGATAATAAAGATTATAGAGTCGGAGCCTGCTTAATTGAAGAGTTCCCAGCAGGTGCAAGACCAGGTTGCTGGTTCTCCTCAGAATCATATTAGTTTTATTTTAGAAAATTAAATGCATCAACCATACCGTCTGCTTGATTCATTCCTTTTAGGTGCTCAAGCTTGATCGCCGTGCTTATAAGTTTATTTTTAATTAGTAGTGGATCCTGATTTGCTCCATGTTTCGCAAGGTACAGACCTATAATTCCCGAAATATGTGGAGCCGCCATTGAGGTTCCACTCATAACTCTGTATTTAAGACCTTTTTTTAGAGTGTGGGTTGATAGAACATTAGTACCTGGTGCTCCAATATGTACTGTGGTTTTCCCAAAACTCGAGTAAGAAGCATGTCTGGCCCTTGCGTTTACAGATGAAACAGAGATTACATGTGGATAGTTTGCAGGGTAGGTTGGGTTTAAATCATTATCATTATATCTTGAGTTTCCGGCAGCTGCGATAACAACTATTCCTCTTTTATTTGCTTCAATAATTAAACTTTCTAGAATTTCATTATGACCACGAGAGCCCCATGAATTTGAAATAATATGAGCACCATTTTCTATTGCATAACCAAACGCCCTAACAGCTTGATCAACTTTACCAGCACCTTTTTTGTCCAGAGTTCTAAGGGCCATTATCGAAACCTCACTCATAACTCCTGCGATTTTACCTGAGGTGTGAGGAGCGCCGATAATCCCAGCACAGTGGGTTCCATGTCCATGTTCGTCTTGAGGAACAGAGTCTTCTTTACCTGTAAAGTCATAGCCGTTAATATCATCTATAAAACCATTTCCATCATCATCGACTCCTGGTTTACCATTTAGTTCACTTTGATTAATCCAAATATTACTTATAAGTTCTTTATGTTTTAAATCTAGGCCTGTATCAACAACAGCAATAATAATGTTCTTATCTCCCATTAGCTCATCCCAAACGGGTCTAATATTAATATCAGTTCCTGGCACTGATCCTACGGGAGACATTCTATCAGGGGTAATAGGTTCGTTTTTTCCCTCATTAAACAAGCCCCACTGCTTATGAAAATCCACGACCTTAGGTGTATAGCCATTATTATTAAATATTGATGTTTCATGGTTGATTGAGGAACTGATTATATTTTCTGATTGTGGTAAAAAATCAGTTTCAATCACAAGATATTTCTTACCTAAGATTTCAAATTTCTTTTGAATGTTTTTATTATTAAAGCCTTCATAGCTTTTAACCTCTAGGATAAATTCCGTAGCAAAAGTATTAAATGAAATTGTAAGTAGACCTATTAACGCCAATTTTTTCACAGAAGATTCCTTGGTAAAAAGAGTAATTACCTAATTCTATAAAAATAATTGTAAAATTAAAACTAGAGACAAGCAGTCGGATATCTCTTCGTTAAGCCTGACGCTTTCCTTTGATATAGTGGGCACATTCGAAAATAAAGGAACCACTTATTAATGCACCTGCAAGCCAAAATACTAAGCCTGCAAGGAAAATCTCAGCTCCGAAAAGAAGAAGTCCTGTTATAAGAAATCCAGATATAAAGAAAAGGTAGAAAAACTTGTGATTGGTAATAAGTCTTAGCTCTGATGCTTTAAGAATAGTTGAAGCAAAGAAAGAACCAGTTCCGATAAAAATACCACCGCAAATCGTCATACATATTTGATCTCCAAAAGTGTGATGGAAATAGTGAAATAATTCAAAGTTATTTGTAAGACTCATGTTAAACTGCGGGCAAAATAGGAGAGTTAGAGTTCCAATGAATGCTTGTATCAATAATGTTTTAAAAAAAACACTCTTGTGCTCAACACTTAAATCTTCTTTTATATGCTTAAGAATTGCTTGTCGTGAATCTTGAGTTGGTGCTAGTTCATTAGAACTTTTGAATGAGGAGTAGTCTTTTTGATACGAATTATGATCCTTCATTTAAACCACCTTTAAGAGAGAGTTTTATTTTTTTGATTCCTCTTGAAACTAATTTTCTGGCATTGGACTGAGAGGTTGAAAGTGCTTTTGATATTTCTTCAAAATCTTTGTCCGAGTAGTAACGAAGTTTGATGGCTTCTTTTTCATTCTTTGATAATTTGGCGATTTCATCCAAGTCTAATAATTCTTGGAAGGGCCCTTCTTGTTCAATCTCAGTTTGAACCAAAGTTTCTTCAAGTGGTATTGTTATAATTTTCTTCTTTTTGCAGTAATCGTAGAGTTCTGAACGTGAGACTGTGTAGAGCCATTTAATGAATAAGAATTTATTGCTATAAAGATCCCGGGATCTATGAAATTTCAAAAATATATTTTGGAATACTTCTTCTCTGGCATGAGAATCTCTTAACCTTTTGGAGAGGTAGGTAAAGACCGTCTTCTCATGTCTGTAATACAGGGCTTCAAAGGCCATATAATCACCTTGTTGGTATTTCACCATTAATTGCTCATCAGTTAAACTATCAGCATTAAGCAAAGGATTCATCATCACCTTATATTACGAGAGGGCACTATCATTTGTGACATTGGCCAAAAGATTTATTTAAGCACTACTTAAGTGTAGCTTTCGATTTGTAATGTCGCGGACTTAGGTCAAGCAGCCCACTTATCGGTTTGTTTAGACCTATTTTTTAGAAAAAAGATTTCAGCCAAAACAGGAAT